>JACQFI010000008.1 GCA_016200135.1 Planctomycetota bacterium | reverse complement strand
CGCGCAATCGAGCAGGTCGTCCACGGGCGGTGCGGCTGAGCTTTTCGCGCAGGCCGTGATGCAGGCGAGGCGCACGTCTTCCACGGGATCCTGCAGGAGCCGCGTTAGCAGCGCTTCCTGGCGCGAGGCGCTAAGCGCAGGAAGCGCGCGGCAGAGGTTGGCGCGCGCGCGGTCGGAGCCGAAGCGCGCAATGAACTCCGCGGTGCGTGTCAGCCGGTAGCCGGCGTCCGCGGCCACGAGAAGGCCGGTGAGGACCCAGAACCATTTCCGTTTCGTCCAACGCATCAAGGCTTCACCCAATTTAGCGGGAAAGTTCTCAAGCGTATGCGGCGTTCGCGGGAATCTCCAACCTTTAACCCGTTCCAAGGCGGCGGGTCACCGAGGGCGTTTGGTCCAGGCTTCCACGATATGAATGCGGCCGTGCCCGCGGTGCGCGTCTTCGCTGCTTTGCGGGATGATGTGCCACGCCCAGCGCTGCGGCGGATCGAGCGGCGCGCCCTTGGGCCAGAGGTCGCGAATGCGCTGATCGTGCAACGGGTCAAGCCCGCGCTCGAGCGAAACCGGCCAATGAAATTTCGGCGCGCCGCGCTCGTCCAAGGTCACGCCCGCGTCCGGCGGGAGCGGTTCCTTGAAAGCGGTCTGCGGCGCGGTGGCCTGCAGTTCGTAGTTCCAGACTTCGACGTCGCTCGAGAGATACGCCCACGCGCCCGCGAATCCTGCCAGGGACTGGATGTGGCGCGCGCGCACGCGGCAGAAGAAGCGCTCGAGGTGTTCCGAAGCGCCCAGATCGTCGCGCAGCTTTTTATCGAAGCGCTTCTTGAACGCCGCCTGGATGTGCTGGCGCGGGAAATGCCCGAGTTGGCTGAGGAGGTTGGTCGAGACCGCGAGACGCACGTCGGTGAAGTTCCGCGCCCATGCGGGCGGCGGCGCGTCGGCCTCGCGATAGCCCTTTTCAAGCAGACGCGCCGCGGCATCGGCCGAAGGCGTCGTCTGAAGCGTATGGTCGGTCCATGCGGCCACGTTCACCACGGCATCCGTGCAGTCGCCGATCTCGAACGCGGGCTTGGGTAGGCCCGGCGTCGTCGATGCGGCGAGCAAGCGTTCGACGAAAGGAACCGTACCGGCATCGGCATCGAAGAGAACAATGCGCTCGAACTTCGGGAAGAGTTCCTCCCACGGCACGTCCAGCAGCCGGCCCGCGCCGAGCACCAGCAAAGTGCCGCCGCGTTCGGACAACTTGGCAGCGATGGCGCGAAGGTTCGCGCGGTTGCGGTCGAGGTGCGGCTGCCAGAAGGCGCTGGAGCGGCGGAAGCGTTCGAGCAGGCCCATGCCGGAACTGGGATAGCCCTGGCGGCGCAAGCGCGCGTCGCCCGGCGCGCGAACGTAATCCCAGAGGTCGAGCAGGCCCATGCGCTATGCCTTGACGAAGCGTTTGCCGGGGAGCTGCTTGCAGAGACGGCGGACTTCCAGCACCAGCAGCGTCGCGCTGACCTCGTGGGCTTTTAGTCCGCTCGCATGGATCAGCGCATCGATCCCGCGCGGCTCGCTGGAATCCAGCAGCTTGAAGACGGCGGACTCGCGCGGGTTCAGATTCACCGCGCGCAGGTCGGTGGTATCGGGCCGGACATCCGGCGCCGTCGCGGGACGGTCCGGAGCCACGCCGGCGGCTTCGAGCAGCGGCGCGGTCCGTGCCTTTTCTCTAGGCGATGGGATTCGCAACCGCGCATCAGGCGCGGGCATCTTGACCAGCGGATCGGCGACGCCTTTCAGTTCGTCCAGGATGTCCTCGACGCTCTCGACGAGCTTCGCGCCCGACTTGATGAGCCGGTGCGGGCCGCGCGCGTTGGGGTTCTCGACGCTGCCCGGCACCGCGAAGACTTCGCGGTCCATATCCACGGCGAAGCGCGCGGTGATGAGCGCGCCGGAGGTCTCGTCGCCCTCCACCACAACCACGCCCAAGCTGAGACCTGCGATGACTCGATTTCGGCGGGGAAAGTGCTCCTTCGAGGGCGGGCTGTTAAAAGGCAGTTCGCTGAGGACCGCGCCGTGCCCGGCGACGATCTGTTCGAAGAGCTTCTTGTTCTCCGGCGGATAGATGTTGTCGAGCCCGGTGCCGAGCACCGCGAGCGTGCGCCCGCCGTCCTGCGCCATCGCACCCGCGTGCGCGGAACTATCGATGCCGCGCGCGAGCCCGCTCACGACGGTAAAGCCCGCCAGCGCCAGGCCCGAGGCAAGTTTCTCCGCCTGCGCGCGGCCGTAGGCGCTGCATTTTCGCGTGCCGACGATGGCGACGGCGAGGCCGTCGGTCTCCTGAATCTCACCTTGGACATAAAGCACCGGCGGCGGGTCGTAGGTATTCAGCAGCGGCTTGGGATAGGCGGGATCTCCGAGGCAGACCAGGCGCACGCCGCGTTCTTTGGCGCGCGCGGCCTCCTCCTCGGCCCACGTATCAACTCGCGCGGCGCGGATGCCGTCGGCAATACGGGCCGAGATATCGGGAATCTCGACCAGGCGGTCCTTGGGCGCCGCGAGCACCGCCGCAGGCGAACCGAAGACGCGCACGAGCCGGCGGAAGGTGACGGGACCCACGCCTTCGGCGCGGGTCAGGCGCAAGGTATCGAGCAGGTTTTCGGCACCGGCGGACATGCGCCTATTCTGCCGCGATTTTCGGAGGGCACAACTGCGCGCGGGCGATTCAATCGCGGGGAAGGTCCCAGATCTTGCGGGCAGCTTCTTCCGGCACGTCGTCGAAGACCTTGGTGGTGCCGATCGACGTGGCGAGGACAAAGCGCAGTTTGCCGCCGCGAGCCTTCTTGTCGCGGAAGGTGGCCGCGTGCAGATCGTCCGCCGGTGGATCGCCGGCCTTCAACTTCACGGGCAATCCAGCCAGCTCGATCAATTGGCGCACGCGGTCCGCGTCGCCGCGCGAGAGCAGCTTGCGCGCCACCGAGAGCTCACAGGCCATCGCCATCCCAATCGCAACGGCCTCGCCGTGCAGGTAGCCCTGGTAGTTCGTGCAGGTCTCGATGGCATGCGCGAAGGTGTGCCCGAGATTTAGCAGCGCGCGCGGGCCGCCTTCACGTTCCCGTTCGTCCTCTCCGACAATGCGCGCCTTGATCGCGCAGGACTTCTCGATGGCGCTGCTGAGCGCTGCGGCGTCGCGTTGCAGCAGCTTGCCCACGTTGGACTCGACGAATTCGAAGAAGGTCCGGTCGTCCAGCACGCCGTACTTGATCACCTCGGCGAGCCCGGCCTTCAGCTCGCGGTCGGGAAGCTTGGCCAGCACGAGCGGGTCGATGAAGACCGCGCGCGGCTGGTGAAACGCACCGATGGCGTTCTTAGCGCGGGGATGGTCGACGGCGACTTTGCCGCCGACGGAAGCGTCGACCATCGACAGCAGCGTCGTCGGAACTTGGACAAAGTCGATTCCGCGCATGTAGGTCGCGGCGACGAAGCCGGTCAGGTCGCCCATCACGCCGCCGCCCAGCGCGACCAGGCAGGAACTGCGGTCGAGCTGCGCGTCGAAGCAGCGGTCGTAGAGAAACTTGGCCACGTCGAGGCTCTTCGCGCCTTCGCCGGGCGGCAGTTCGGCCAGGGAGCCGTCGAATCCCGCGGCTTGGAGTGATCTCGCCAGCACGGGCCCAAAGAGCGGGCCGATGGTCCGGTCGGTGACGACCAGCAGGCGCCGGCCCTTTGCGATGCGCAGCAGGCGCGAGCCCAGGTCGGCAAGCAGCCCGGCCTGGATCTGGATCTCGTAACTGCGTTCGCCCAGGCTAACGCGGACGATGTGCGAAGCAACGGGCGCCGGAACGCCGGCGGGCTCGGATGGATTTGCGTTCATGCGCCTAACTTGCCAAAGGCGCGTCGCGCCGTCAAGGAAGCCCGGCCGATCAGACGGTTTTTGTACCCGCCACCAGGGCGGCGAAGAAGAAGAACCAGAGCGCCACCAGGATTGCAATGGTTACAACCAAACTTAGGAAATAGGTCACGAGCGCTGAGATAAAGCCGGTCTCGTAGGCGGACTTGATCGCCAGCGTTCCGGCCAGGAGCCAGGCGGCGGTATTGAGCCCTCCGGCCAAGGTGGGCGTCACGAAGTTGGAAAGGACCGTGCCGAGCACGCCGAAGAGCAGGCCGAGAACCCACGCGATAATCGAGGCCTTAAACGCCGCGCCAAATGTCCCGCGCAGCCCCATCAGACTGGCCGCGATGTGGATGAAGATGGCCTGGATGAAGAAGCCGATCAGGAATGCGCCTAAAACGATGGCGAGGATCATCGCCAGTCCCAGGCCGGCGGTCGCGGCGTCACCGGCGGAGACCGGCGCCGCCCAGGCATTGCACGGGACGAACAAAGCCACTACGCCAAGAAGACCGCACAGAAACCAGGGCTTCATACGCGAACCGGCGCCTGATAGAGCATGTGCATTAGGCATCGCTAGCCTCCATAGAAAACCGCAACGCGGGCAGGCTCTCACGAGTGCCTGCCCGTTGAATAAAAGGATACCCTCAATTCTTTCCGAATTCCCGGCATTCGGGAAGTGCTATTTGGCGGGAGTCACCGTCTTTGCAGATTCAGCCGCGGACTTGGCCTCTTCGGACAGTGGGTGGTCCTTGATAAACTCGCGGCAGATGGCCAGGGTGCGGATGGCAAAAGCCGTGACCATCACCCCGTCGCCCTCCATCCACTTCTGGCTCTTCTTGTTGTTCCAAGAGCCGTCGCCATGCTGGAGGCTCAAGACGCGGTCCATCAGTTCCTGCGCCCAGTCCACCTTGCGCTTGCCGTTCTCCATGGGTATCTGGCGTTCGCCGTAGGCGGCCAGCGCTTTCGCCATGGTCAGGTAATAGTAGTAGAGCCCGTCCGAGCCGAGGTTCTTGTTCTCGTCCAGCGTGTAGTTGTTGCAGACCCACTTCCAGGCGGACTGGACGCGCGGGTCGTTCTTGTCCACCTCCATGTAGAGAAAGCTCTTCAGCCCGGCGTAGCTCATCAGGCCGTAGCTCTGGGCGACCTGTGTGCCGTCGCGGAGTTTCTCGTAGGGCTTCCCTTCCCCGCCGCCGCCGGCGCGATAGATAAATCCGCCGTCGTCGCTCATTTTGACGTTCTCTTTCGTGGCCAGGTCGTTGGTCTCGGGATTGTTCTGGATGCGGCTGAAGAACTTGGTCGCATTCTTGAAGGCCTCGGAGTCCTTCTTCACACCCGCAACCTTCATCGCTTCCACCCACTGTTGCGAGACGTCGCCGGAGACATCGCCCCAGGAAGTGCCATACCCCACCCCGCCGCCGTTGGGGTTGCCGCCCTCGATGGGCTTCTGCGTGGTGGCCAGGTAGTTCTTGGCCTTCTCGATCGCCTCCGCGTACTTGGGATTGTCCTGCGCTTTGAGCGCGCGCAGGCTGACCGCCGTGGAGTACACGTCGAGATTGAATGCCGGCGTGCAGATGGAACCGTCCTCGCGCTGGTACTTAAGGATGTACTCGACGGCCTGACGGATGAAGTCGTAATCCTTTTCGCGGTAAGGCACGGGACCCTGAGCGAGCGATTCGACGACCAGTGCCGTGAAGGCCGGCTTGGGGTCCAGAATGCCGCGCGAGAAGCCGCCGTCGGCCTCCTGGTGAACCTTGAGGTACTCGATGCCGCGCTTGATGGCGTCGAGGTACTTATCGCCGCTGTCGGCTACTTTCTCTGGGTCCTTTGTAGGTGTGCTGTGGCTCGTTCTTTCAAACGTCCAGAGATACCATCCGGTGATGCCCAAAAGCAGGACCACAATTCCAAGAACCTTCAGCCAGCGCCTGCGCGGCTTGGTGACGGCCTGTACAGATTCGGATGCTGGAGCGACAACGGCCTGATCATTGCTCATAGGTATTTCCTCGATAGGGCTCGCTATTGTAATCGACGCGCAAACGCTAGACCGCCACGAAGTAAAGAAATTGGCTACCTTACTCCTTTGAGTACAACGAATTGCACAAAGTGCTCAGGAGGCCGTTTAACATTCGTAAAGTTTATTAAAATAGGATTAGGCGCATGGTTTTCTTACGTACCGAAGGGAAATATACAATTTTCATTATTATCATAGGAAAGCATTGACAACCTGAAACCAGAAGATACTTTAACTAAGGTTATGAACAGCACTGGAAACATTTGCACAATGAGCGTCGCTCAACCTTCCAAGGGTTCCACCGCAAAGCGCGCGTCTAACCGCGCTAAGCCTTCCAAGGCCGCCCTTGCACGGCGTACGAGCCCAAGCGGGTCTCCGCTTGAGCCCAACGACGTGGATCAATTTAAGTTTCGTATCGTCTCTAAGCACGGAAAGCATTACTTCACCGATGTCCGCTTCACGCCTCCCAATGGGCGCGAAGAGGATATCAAGACGGTCGTGAACTTCTTCGAAGGCCAGTGCTTGGAAGGGCTGGACCAAAGGACGCTTGCCGCCTTCCTTTCACCGCTCTCTATCGTACCGCGCATATGGTCGTTGGTGGACGAACTGCAACAGGTCCTCTGCGACTAAACGCCTCCCTTTCTTAAGTATTCTTGCGACAGATTTCAGCCCTGCCTCGAATTAGCATTCGATGCATGACACCCTTGCCGTTACGGCAGCGCCACGAGGCCGAATCGCGATGACGGCCGAAACGGGTTCGTCTCCAGCCCGCCTGACGTGGGATTCGGCGCGCTTCGAAGACCTATACGCGCGTAACGCGGCTCCCCTTTACCGGTTTGTCTTTTTTCGCTCCGGCCTAAACGAGGCCACTGCGGCGGAGATCTGTGCCGAGGTCTTCCTGGCGCTCTGGCGCATGCCGCCTCTTCCGGACGATGAAGTGGGCGCGGTGTTGAACGGCATCGCGCGGCGGAAGCTCGCGGACTTTTACCGCAGCCGGCAGGCGCGTCGGGAAGTGCGGTTCTCGGACCTGACGGAGGTTGAGCGCCTGCGCTTGCGGGGCCTTCTGAGCAACGAAGCTAGGGACGCAGACCGCCAGGAAGCGGCGCTCACCGAATCGCTGCGCGCGCTGGTGGGCGAGGCGCTCTCCGAACTGGATTGGGATGCGCAAGAACTGCTTCTCGATAAATACGTGCGCGGCCGATCCGTGCGAGATCTGGCGGAACGGCTCAAGCTGAGCGAGACGGCCGTAATGTCGGCGCTCGCGCGCGCCCTGGCGCGGCTGCGGAAGCAGCTCGACACGCGAATTAAGATGGAGGGCGCCCTATGAGCAAGGTTATGGAGCATGGAGCCGGGCTATCCGGCCAGGAAGGCGAAGAGGCACGCACTGCGCGCGCCCTTCGCGAGACGTTCGAGGCCGGCGGCGACCTGACGCCGGAACTGCGCGACCGGATCCTCGCGCAGGTGCGAACAGGCATCTCTGCGGCATCATCCCAACCCTCAAATCAAAAGGCAGACACGAACATGAGACCTCTCACTACCCGAGTGCCTTTAGATGCTCCCTCACGCCGCGAACCGGAACCGCCAAGGCGTTCCGTTTACGTTGCATGGAGCGCCGTTGCAGCCGGCGTGGCCGTGGTGGCGGGCGTGCTGCTCTGGACCTCCGCCCCGCCGTCTAAGTCCGATCGTGCGAACCCGTCCGCGCGCGCGAGCTTGGAGCAAGCGCTTCGAGAATTGGATGGGAAGGCCTCCACCCTGAGCAAGACGGATCTTGACGACCGCATTCATTCGATGGATGCGCAATTGGCGACGTTGCCTGAACCGGAAGCCGCCGCCATCCGAGCCCGCCTCGAAAAACTCCGAGCCAACCGGGATGCCCTGCACACAGGGCCAGCCCTCGCCGAAAAGAAAAGCGCGCCGCCTGCGCGGCCTGAAGAGACGTCCGCCGATCCAAAGCAGCTTGCCGAAGCCAAGCGCGAACAGGCGCGGCAGAACGCGCTCGTGGTTCAAAGCATCGCCGCCGCGCACTCATGGCTGCTAAGTGCGCAGGAGGCCGACGGGCACTTCGACTGCCGCAAACATGGTGGCATCGAAGGCCAGAACGCCGCGACGACCTCCCTGGCCGTGCTGGCCTTTCTTGGCGCCGGACACACGTCCAAGACGGGCATGTACAAAGGGACGGTGGCCAAGGGCATCGATTGGCTGAGCACCCACGATGCGCCCGCGGACGTCACGCAGGCCTCGCTGCGCGCCTTGGTCCTGTGCGAGAATTATGGGATGGCGCAGGCCAACCAGGCATCCGCCGAGAGCGCCGTCAAAGATCTGCTCGCGCGCCAAGGGGGCGGCGGCGGATGGCTGGAAGCCGGCCCCAACGACGGCCGCGGGAACAGCATCGATCCGACGGTGTGGGCCGTGATGGCCCTAAAGAGCGCCAAGGTCTGCGGTCTTCTGAAGCAGCCGGGCATCGGCGACGACGATCCGCTGCAACGGGCCGTGCAATTCCTGGATGCCAAGGAAGCCGAGGCCGTCGCGAAAACCAACAAAGCCGAGGTGGCCGCGGGGTTGGGCATCGCGCGGATCTTTTCCGGATACAAGGTCGACGATGCGACCGTGAGACGGCTCGCGGGCGCGGCTGCGCAGAAACTGCCGGCGTGGAACAACGAGGGCCTGGGCGACGAGAGCGTCTCCTGGTACCACGCGACGCTGCTGACGTTCTCGAAAGGCGGCGCAGAGTGGCAACGCTGGAACGCGGCCCTGAAGGATTCGCTGCTCACGCACCAGTCCAAAGAGGCGGCCAACACGGGTTCCTGGGACTATCGCGAAGGTTCGGCACCGTTCCGCTGGGGCCGGATCGGAACGACTACGCTCAGCACGCTCAGCCTGGAGGTCTATTACCGCTACCAGACTATCGTGCCGCAGCCGCAAGGCCCGGTGGGAATCGGCAAGACGGAACCCAGCACGGAACCGAAGACCAAAGAGCCTGATTTCTGATCCATTGCTGAAATGGCATGCGAAGCGAGAAAGGCAGGCATGTTAAGCCTGCCTTTTTCGTTAAGCGAAACGCTAGCGGGAACTGGCAACTTTACTCGGAGCCGGAACGCTCCTGGGCGGGAGACAGCGGACCTCCGGAAGCGGCTCGGGACGGCCCTGGCCGGGCTCGGCCCGCGGCCCCCAAAGTTTCTGGTGCGTCTGCTCGGCCTTGCGACCCAGAAAGAACGCCGCCACTACCAGCGCCAGAACGCCGCCGGCCAGGAGAATCAATGTCTCAGCAGAGAAGCGAACTAAATACGCCCGTTCCAAAGCCGGAACGGCGGACGTAACGGTCGTCATCGAAGCAATCCCCCGGCCTAGCATCGACCGACCGGGCACGAAGATTAAGGAATTCCGTAAGCAGCCTGTTGGAAATGGGGCCTACTACAAGGCGCGGCAGCGCCGCACATTCTACGGCGGGCACGGAGGCCCGCCCCACCAAATTCAGGTGAGGCCGACCAATGAGCGCAGGGCTTCGGCATCACCGGGTTTGAGGCCCACGAACTTCACGCCGATCTTGGACTGGCCGTTGGGTTGGGAGACTTGCCAGACGATGCGGCCCAATAGCGGCCGGCCGTCATCGATGCCTTCCAGACCCAAGCTAAGCACTTGACCCACGGCCGTCCCACCGCCGACCATCAGGCAGATCCCGCCGAGCGAGATGTCCGCTGTGAGGGCCTCTTGCGCGGGCTCTTCGGCGTGTTCCGAGCGGCGATAGGTTACTTTCAGGATTTTGGAGAGACGGCGTTCGCGGCGCTGTTCGCGCGGAGACAGATGGACGCGGTTCTTGCCGGAGCGCTTGGCGATGTACAGCGCGCGGTCGGCGGCGGCAATTAGGTCGCCGCGTTCTTCCGCGTCGCCGGGGAATTCGGCCAGCCCGATGGAGACGGTCAGGTTCCCGGTCGGCAGGATCTTCTCATTGGGGAAGTCGATCTGCTCGATGACCACGCGGATGCGCTCGGCCACGAAGCGCGCCTGGTCGCGGGAGAGGCCAACCAGAATGACGGCGAACTCCTCGCCACCGTACCGCGCGACCAGATCGTCCTTCTTCAGGTTGCGGCGCAAGACGGCCGCGACTTCCTTGAGCGCCACGTCGCCGGCGATGTGGCCGTTCACGTCGTTATACTGCTTGAAGTAGTCGATATCGATCATCAGCAGGCTGACGAACCCGCCCTCTTCCTTCGCGCGGTTGAGGTCGCGCAGCAGGCGATCCTGAAAATACCGGTGGTTGAAGACGCCGGTCAGCCCGTCGGTAACCGCGAGTTGCGCGGTCTCGATGTACGATGAGGCGTCGATGATCTTCACGTCGTCGAGGGCGCCCAGAATATTCTTGAAGTAGTCGAGCGCCGCGACGCGGATGCCGACGTTGCGGTCGAGCCGGTCGGACATCTCCATCTTATGCGTCAGCAGGTTGACCCAGAGCACGCGCGCCTCTTTTTCGTCGTAGCGCAGATTGGTGAGCGTGAAGATCAAGTCGGAGTAGAAGGTCTCCTTCTTGACCGCCTTCTCCTTCGCGAGGCGTTCCTCGTGATGGTGGCTGCGCTCGATGTCGCGCGCGGCGATCTCGATAACGTCCTGTTCGACCTCGCCGGTCTCGCTGAGATAGAGTTCCTTGGCCTCTGCGGCGCCCGCAGCGGCTTTCTCGATTGCGGCGGCCTGCTTCAGCGCCTCGCGATCTTTCGCGGGTCCGCCCGGGGGCGCGGGCGGCGGTGGTGCTCCGGGGGTCTTTTCGCCGTTGCGAGCCATGCGCCAGTTTCGTCCGGAGAGCGCTCAGAACATCCGCCTGATGTCGTTACTCAAAGCCAACACGAGCAGGGCCAAGATAATTAATATCCCCGCGTACTGGCTGTATTCCAGAAAGCGCTGCGGCAGGGGGCTGCCTTTCAGTTTTTCAATGCCGATGACAAGCAAATGCCAGCCGTCGAGCAGCGGGATCGGCACGAACTGAAGCACGCCTAAGTTCACAGAAAGGAAGGCGAGGAACCAGAAATAGTACATAAAGGGTCGCTGCACCGAGGTCTGGAAGATGGAGACGCCGATGCCGAGGGGGCTGGAGAGCGCCTTCGGATCGATGTCCCGCATAATCAGACCTTTAATGACCGTGAAGACCGCCGTCGAGTGGCGGACGAGATCGCTCCAAGCGAGCGCGAGGGCTTCCACGAACGTGTCGCACTTAATCTCGACCTGTTCAGGAGGAGCGAACGAGTAAAGCAAGCCGGACTTTGTACGGCTATTGAAGGGAAGGATGAGCTTGCCCTTCGCGGGCGGAGATGCTTGCAGGTTCTCGTATTCGACATACAGATGGTCCTTGTCGCGCATCTTCTCTACGTGGGTCAAGAAATAGCCTTTGCGCAAACCCTGTTCATACGCTTCACAGGTCTCGTCGATCTCCTCCACGGGGGATGTGCACATCTGCAGTCCGATGCGGTAAACCGTCTTCCCGCCTTCTTCGATTCGTTCGGCCTTGATGGCTATATTGAGATTCTTGTCCTCGCGTTTCACACCCAACGTCTGTTCCTTCCCGTCGGCTTCTTTGATGGCCTTGGGAAGCGTGGAAAGGTCCTGAACCGGCTGGCCGTCGATACTTAGTATCTCGTCTCCAGGCAGCAGCCCGGCGCGCATTGCGGGCGACCCGGGTTTGGCTTCATCGACAAAGACCCGCACGGGCTTTTCGATCGCGAACCCGAGTTTGTGCGTCTCCTTCTTCCCATAGCGCTCCATGCCGATGTAAGGCGCGCCGATCTGGGCGTTGAATCGCGAGCGCACGAAGACCGGATCGTGAACCGGCACGCCGTCGCGCTCGTAGTCGACCTGAATCTCGTGGTCGCGGCCCGCGCCGGCGACGTACAGCGAGACATCAATGAAGCTGCGCACCGGCACGCCGTCCAGGCTGCGGATGAGATCGCCTTCCTGAAGCGGATGCGGGACGCGTTCGTTCTTGGCATTGAGCATTTCGGCCTGCGCCAAAGGTGAATCGGACGAAACGTATCCAACGCGGGGCGCGTCCACTTCGACGCCGTAGTAGTAGCAAATGGTGAAGGCGAGCAGGGCGAAGATGAGGTTAAAGCCCGCGCCGGCCGCAAGGATCGCGGCGCGCTGGCCTGGACTCTTGTTGCGGTAGTCTTTGGAGTTCTTCTTGCCGATATTCGCCGGTTCCAGGTCGACGTTGAGGTCCTCCTGGCCCAGCATCTTCACGTACCCGCCCATGGGAATGAGCGAGAAGGCGTAAACGGTCTCGCTCTTGGTGAACGAGATGAGGTACGGTCCCATGCCGATGGAGAAGACCTTCACGCGCACGCCGTTCCACTTCGCGAGCGTGTAATGGCCGAGCTCGTGCACGAACACGAGGGCGGAGAAGCCGAAGAAAAGTCCCAGTACTCCGATCAGCCAATCCATCAAGCGCTCCTAAGTCCGAAGACCATTAAACGTAAAACGTAAAACGTAAGAAGAGCAACAACAAATACGAAGGCCGCGGCCGCTATTTCGTTTCACGCATTACGTTTTACGTAATCCCTCGCCCAGCGGTCGGCCTCAAGCACCGTCGGGACGTCGTCCATGGGTTTGACCTGGTGCGCGGAGAGCGTCTTGCCCACCAGATCGAAGATGCGGATGAAGGGGACCGTGCCTTCAAGAAAGAGCCGCACGGCTTCCTCGTTGGCGGCGTTGAGCACCGCCGGCGCCGTGCCGCCCTTGCGCCCCGCTTCGTAGCTGAAATCCAGCGAGGGAAAGCGCTCGCGATCGGGTTCCTCAAAATTCAGCGCGGCCATCTTCTCGATCGGCAGCACAGGCAGCCCGCCATCGAGCCGCTCCGGATATGTCAGCGCGTACTGGATCGGCAGGCGCATGTCGGGAAGTCCGAGCTGCGCAACAACAGAGCCGTCCGTGAATTCCACCAGCGCATGAACGATCGACTGCGGGTGCACCCACACTTGGATGCCCTCATAGGGTACGCCGAAGAGGAAGTGCGCTTCGATGATCTCCAGCGCTTTGTTCATCAGCGTCGCGCTGTCGATGGTGATCTTTGCGCCCATGGACCACGTCGGGTGCTTGAGCGCGTCGGCCTTCGTCGCCTTGGCCATCATCTCTTTCGTAGCTTTGCGAAATGGCCCGCCCGAGGCCGTCAGGACGATCTTGCGCACCTCGCCGTGATTGCCCGCCCGCGCCGACTGGAAGACCGCGGAGTGTTCGCTGTCGATGGGCAGGATCGTCGAGCCCGCCTTCTCGGCCGCGGCGATCATGAGCGGGCCGCACATGACCAGCGGTTCCTTGTTCGCGATGCCGACCTGCTTGCCCTTTTTCAGCGCCGCGAGCGTGGGCAGCAGGCCCGCCGCGCCCACGATGGCCGAGACCACGTAGTCGCTGGCGGCGTCTTCGGCCAGCGCGCAGAGCGCGTCGTCGCCCGCGAGCACTTCGCCGCGGTAGCCGTTGAGCTGGCTCTTGAGCTCCGCGTACTTCTCTTTCTCCGAGATCGCGATACGTGCGGGCTTGAACTCGGCGGCCTGTTCCGCCAGCTTCTGCGCGTTGCTTCCGGCGGTGAGGCTGTGCACGCGGAACTTGCCGGGCAGACGGCGCACCACGTCGAGCGTGCTGACGCCGATGGACCCGGTGCTGCCGAGGACGCAGAGGGCTTTCATGCGGGTACTTTTTTCCTCTTGGGCTTTCGCTTGATGTACTTGGCCTGCGCTTCTTTCACGCTGTCGGGGAGGCGGTGCGGATCGTTGTCCATCTCTTTTCTTGCTTGTCCAAGCAATTCAGTCAAACGATCGCGCAATTCGGAAGGCAGTTTTTCATGCACTCGTTTCACATCTTCAAACCTTAGTTTAGCAAGCTGAATGACGTCCGTATTATCCTGGCTGCGACCAGAAACCAATTTCAGCCACACCAGACCCAGAAGGGTAATAAATCCATCATCGCTACCCACCGTCTTCGGCGCCGGAATAAACCCATATTGCGTCAATCCGCCTTCCGGTATCAATTCCAACCGCACGCCGTTCTTGCGGTGTTCGAGGTGATGCCATCCACTCTCAGCCTTCAGCACAACCTTAAAGTAAGGCGAGAGCCGCTCCAGAATCTTCGTGTCCCAATTGGCGTAAAGGATGTCGATGTCTTTGGTGGCGCGTTCATGTCCATGATGACCGACGGCGATGCCGCCAATGAGGAGCGCCTCTCCCTGCACCTTTCGCAAATCCTTCAGAGCGCGGTCAATGTCCTTCGAGGGAGGTGTTTTTGACATGCCTTTGCCTCGAGAGAATTCAACGGCCCCACGCATGAAATCAAACGTGGCCAAGTGCGACTTTCTCAAAACCGTGGCGCCCATGTTTCACCCGGAATTTGAATGCGCGCTACCGTACCCTGTTCCACACGCCGTGGCAAGGCGGCGGAACGCGCAACCCTTTAAGTATATCGCATTTACTGCTTCCGGTCGAGGCCGCCCTTGGGCGCGGCCGGCCCGGCGGGTTTGGTGAAGATCACCCACAGAAAGAAGCCCAGCGGAGGCAGGAAGAAGACCAGCGCGGCCAAGACGGTGCTCACCTTCCAATAGACGAGAAAACAGACGCCGAGCCAGACGACGGTCCAGAACCCGAGCAGCAGCACCGCGCCGAGGCACCCGCCCTCGGCGTTCGCATTTTTGAGCGCCGGCACATTCGCTGGTTGATTTGGCGCGGGCGGCGCGGCGGACGGTTCCATGGGCTTCTCGTCGCTCATCGAACTCGCTCAGGCGTCATTCCGGCTGTGACCCATCGAAAATCGGAAATCCAAAATCGAAAAGGGTTCAGCTTGCAATCTCTTTGAGCGCCTCCACAACGCGGTCGGCCTCTTCGTCCGTACTCATGAAGCCCGGCGAGAGCCGGATCGTGCCGGTCGGGAAGGTGCCCAGCGCTTTGTGGGTATACGGCGCGCAGTGAAGTCCCGGGCGCACGCAGACCTCGAACGCCTGATCGAGAATGGAGGCGGTCTCGGCCGTGTCGCGGTCCTTGATGGTCAGCGAGAGCAGGCCAACTTTATCTCCCGCGATGCGCGAGCCGTAAATCGTAAAACGCTTGTCTTCCGAGAGCTTCTCGAGCATGCGGTGAATGATCAGGCGCTCATGTCCGAGCCCGCTGCCTTTCTTCTGAATATAGCGGATGCCGGCCAGCATGCCGGCGATGCCCATCGTGTTCGGCGTGCCGCCCTCGAGGAAGTGCGGCAGTTCCAGCGGTTGGTGCGGAGAGGAACTGTCGCCGCCGGTGCCGCCTTCGCGCCACGCGCGCAACTCGGCGGAAGGAATGCGGGGGTGGATCAGCAACGCGCCCGTGCCCGTGGGTCCCAGCAGACCCTTGTGGCCCGGGAAGGCAAGGAAATCGATGCCGGCCAGGTCCATATCGAGCGGCACGTAGCCCGCGGTCTGCGCGGCATCCACCAGCAGCCGGACGTGCGGGTGCTTCTCGCGGAGCTTGAACGCGAGTTCCTCGACGGGACACACGACGCCCAGCACGTTGGAACAGTGCGTGAGCGCCACCAGTCGCGTCTTGGGCGTAACGGCATCCAGCACGTCCTGGACGTTCCACGCGCCCTTCGCGTTCAGCTCGACGCGCGTCAGCGTGATGACCTTGTCGTCGGCGAGTTTCTGCAGCGGGCGGTTGACGGAGTTGTGCTCCAGCACCGAACTGATGGCGTGGTCGCCGGGCTTGAGCACGCCCTTGATCGCCATGTTGAGCGCGTCGGTGCAGTTGAGCGTGAAGACGCAGCGGCTGGGGTCCTTCAAGCCGAAGAACTTCGAGACCGCGTTGCGCGCCTCGACGACCATCGCTTCCGCGCCCGTCGCCATGCGGTGCCCGCTGCGGCCGGGATTGCCGCCGGCCTCCTGCATGAACTTGGTCATCGCGGCGAAGACTTCCGGCGGTTTGGGGTAGCTCGTGGCGGCGTTGTCGAAGTAAATCATGCAAACTCCAGGGGACAGGGATCAGAGGTCAGGGAACGGCAACAACAGGCTATGCGCCCACATACTTTGCGTAGGCCGTGCGCGCGACGGGCACTTGCTTCGTGCCCTTCACGATCGCCCGCGCATCGGGGAAGACCGTGATCTCCAGGCCTTCCTCGGGCTTATCGCCGCCGGGCGCGTTGAACTTCAACAGGAACTTGTTGACGGTGATGTTCGCGACGCCGGACGTTCCGCCGAGCGTCTTCGCCATGGCAGACAGATCGAGTTTCGAGCCGTTGCGCGGATTGATCTGCACCGCGTTGCGTCCGCAGAGGCCCGTCGTGGTGCTCGCGCCTTGGCCTTCGAGAAACTCGAAGTTGCGCCGCTTGCAGGTGGGACAGTCGGCGACCTCGCGCGCCTTCGCGATCTTGAACTGATGCATCTCGCTCGTCCAGAGGTCGATGCTGTAGAGCCGCGTGTTGATCTGGTCGAGGTGGCCCGCGCAGATCTTCAGGGCCTCACTAGCCTCATAGTTACCGATCAGACCCGTCACGCTGCCCAGCACGCCCGCGGTATCGCAGGTCGGCGTCATGCCCGGCGGCGGGGCGGTCTCGAAGAGGCAGCGGATGCACGGCGTCTTGCCGGGAATGATGGTCATCGTCAGGCCCGTCGATCCCACCGCCGCGCCGTAGACCCACGGGATGCCGTGCTTAACGCAGGCGTCATTGAGGACGAAGCGCGTCTCGAAGTTGTCCGCGCCGTCCACGACCACCGTCGCCCCCTTGATCAGTTCCTCGACGTTGGCCGGGTTCACGTCGGTGACGATGCCCTCGATCTGAATCGTCGGATTGATCTCGCGCAGCTTGCGCTCGGCAGCCGCGGCCTTGGGCATATTCTCCTGCACGTCCTTCATGTCAAAGAGCACCTGCCGCTGCAGGTTGGATTCTTCGACGAAGTCGCGGTCGCAGATTTTCAACTTCCCCACCCCAGCCCGCGCGAGCACGTTGGCGATAACGGTGCCCAGCGCGCCGCAGCCGATCACGACGGCGGTGGAGGCGAGAATCTTATTTTGGCCTTCTTCGCCGATGAAAGGCAGGAGGACCTGTCGGTTGTATCGCTCTAATGACATGATCTATTTTCCAGTTAGCTTTCGCCAAATTTCGAACGTGTCGTGCACCGCGACCTCTGTTATCAAAAATCGCTACGGCTCCACCACATTCATCTCGATCGGATCGACCCGCACGCCCTGCTTGCGCAGCCAGGAGAACGCTTCGTCGAGCGACTCACCCGTGCCGGTGAACTCGATGGCCATGATCGCGAGTTTTTCCGTCGCGCTGGCCGAACGGATGTTCGGGACGATGTCGAACTTCTTGATGAGCTCGTAAATCATCGGGCGCTGCGTGGTCGCTTCGTCGAAGGTCAGGTACACGCGCCGGACCATCGGGCCGATCCCGACGACGGTCTTCTTTTCCGGCTTGGGCGGCTTGGCCGCGCCTCCGGCGATCGCGGGCAGGATGCTCACGTCGCTCTTCGCGTCGATTGGCGTATCCAGGTTCTGCATGAACCGGATGTCCTCTTCGTTCACGAAGATATTCACGAAGCGCCGCACGTTACCCTGCTCGTCGCAGATGCGCTCCTTCAGCCCCGGGTGCTTGGCGTCGATGGCCGCGATCATCTCGCGGACGTTGGAAGCTTCGACGCTCACCTGGTCGCTGCCATTGGTGAGCTTGCGCAGCGCTTCAGGGATACGAACGTTGATGGGCATTTAATGCTCCTTTTCACAAAGTATTTACGATTGACGATTTTCAATTTACGATTGGCCGAAGTGACCCAATGAATCGTCAATTGTAAATTATTGTCCCGCCGCCACCGGCACCGCCGCTTTGTCCCGCTCCTTGATCACTCCGATCAGCTTCTCGAACTCGCCGAGCTTGGCCTCGATCACGTCCGGGCGCTGTACGGCGGGCAGCACGGCCTCGGTAGTCTTGAGGCCGTTGCCGGTGATGCTGATGACGACGCTCTCGTCTTTGGGGATGCGGCCCTGCTCGATAAGCTTCTTCGTCACCGCCACGGTCACGCCGCCGGCGGTCTCGGTGAAGATGCCCTCCGTGCGCGCGAGCAGTTTGATCCCTTCGACCAGTTCGGGGTCGGTGACGTCTTCGGCCCAGCCGCCGGACTGCTTGATGGTCTTGATCGCGTAGAAGCCGTCAGCCGGATTGCCGATAGCGATTGAGCGCGCGATCGTGTCGGGCTTGACGGGCCGGAAGAGTTCCCAGCCGTTCTTCACCGCGGACGTGATCGGCGAACAGCCCGTGGCCTGCGCGCCATAAATCTTGGTATCGGCATCGGGGATCAGGCCCGTCTTGTGGAACTCTTTCACCGCCTTGTCGATCTTGCAGATCAGCGAGCCACCGGCCATAGGCACGATCACGTGCTTGGGGGCCTTCCAGCCGAGTTGCTCGCAGATCTCGTGGCCGAACGTCTTGCTGCCCTCGGCGTAGAACGGGCGCATGTTGATGTTCGCGAAGGCCCAGCCGAATTTGCCCGCGATCTCGCTGCAGAGCCGGTTGACGCCGTCGTAGTTGCCACTGATGCCGACGACGTGCACGCCGTAGATGCTCGTGCCGATGATCTTGCCCTGCTCCAGATTCGCGGGCATGAAGATGTAACATTCCAGCCCCGCGCGCACCGCCTGCGCGGCCACGCTGTTGCCCAGGTTGCCCGTCGTCGCGCAGGCCACGGTCTTGAAGCCGAACTCCTTGGCCTTCGAGAGCGCGACGCTGACGACGCGGTCCTTGAAAGACAGCGTCGGGTAGTTCACCGCGTCGTTCTTGAGGTACAGTTCCTTGAGGCCCAGTTCCTTCGCGAGCCGGTCGGCTTTGACCAGCGGCGTGAAGCCGGTGCCGCGGCCCACCGAGGGCTTGGTATCGAGCGGCAGGAATTCCTCGTACCGCCACATGTTGCGGTCGCGGGAGAGAATCTTCTCGCGCGATACTGCTTTCGTGATCTTGTCGTAGTCGTAGTCCACTTCGAGCGGCCCGAAGCAGAACTCACAGACATGGATCGGTTTCTTCTCGTAGTGGCGGCCGCATTCGCGGCACTTGAGGCCCTTCACGTACTCGGCAGGCATGCGCTTCCTCCTGTAACTCGATTTCCGATTTTGGATTTTCGATTTCGGATTGTTCTCAATCCAAAATCCGAAATCCAAATTTCAAAATGGCCTTTACCAGCAAGCGATCGAGACGAACATGGGTGGGCGCACGGCCACAGGCAGGCGGTGTGTAGAAACAAAAGCGCCTCTCCCGTAGTCCGTGGCAGGAAGGAGAGGCGCATCGAACTACCGCCGGATTGTGAAGAGCGAACTCCGGCGCTCTCCGAATCCCACTCATCTTCCGATCCTCGGGGCGTCTCCCGATCTTCATCGGGGCCGTCCCTCGGCATCGCAGGAATTAGCACATCGGTTTGGAATCGCGAGGCTCAGCGGCTTCGCGCTTCCGCTCCGAACGGCTGTGGGGTCGCAGGGCCTGTTCCCTCACCCACTCTCGATAAGCGGACCGGTATTCAGTTGTAGAACGCATTTAACGCTGCATGAAGACGATTGTCAAGCAACGTCTCCACACTGCGCTCCGATTCAACGACGTGCACCTAAAAGAAAAACGTTCGCCGCACCTGCATCCAGCCGAATAGTTGAAGCGAATTTATGCGCGTTTCCAGCGCTCAAATCAATGGCGTCTTCTTTTCCGAAGAGTTGCTCGCCCGAAATGGTTTGCTCCACACTCGCAAGGTTCGCGGCGATGCAGTACGCGCGGCCATCCGTTCCGGTCACCTGCAGCGCGCGCACGCTTGAATTCTTCACATCTATTCCGGCTTCGGTGTTGGCCTTCGCCAGTTCGCGCATCTGCAAAGTGCTCGCGGAACTTACGGCCATCCACGCGCAGTCGAGCAGGGCCTCACCGGGCCGCGCGGCCCAGAGGCCGGTCCTGCCGGGCCATGCAAAAGCTTCGACATGCAGCGAGCGATACTTGCCGCCGCGCCGCTGCGGCACGCGCTGCACGCTTAGCGTATCGCCGCCGTAAAGGCCCAGAGCGCCCACTTTCCCGTCGAGACAGGCCCAGCGGCTGCCCAAAGACACGAGCGCCGCTGCCGGAGGAGGACTCTCGAACTCCGCCGTGCCGCGTTCGGTATCGAGCACGCGCATGTTTCCATTAAAGATATCGTTGGGTAATAGCCAGTTCATGCCGAAAACGGCGCGCAACCAGGCGTGCCGAGCACCACAGACAGCATGCTCGATTCCTACGACGGTTTGGCCATCCGGTAGCGCAACGAAGACGATGCGGTGCGTGCCCGAATCTGTCCCGCGCCAGCCTTCCGCCATCTGGAGGTCCACGCCTTCCATGATTGAACCTGACGCGAGAAAGCCGCCTTCGAACGCCGCGACCTTGGCGTCGAGCAACTTGCGGTGATGTTTGCCGTCGTCGTCGCAGGCGAATTCGATGCTTCCGCCCAGGTTCTGCTGCCAATCGGCCAGGTGGCCGTCGTCCGGCGGCTGGCACATCCCCTGCCCCAAGCCGTACGAGCGCCAACTGAATGCGGCGAGCCGCTTCGGCGAACGGTGCAGCACGGCGCCGTGCTCGGGGTCGATCCAGCCGCCCTGCACCGAGGTCTCGAAGCGCTCCTTTGACGGCTCGGGCGCCTTAACAAGCGGCGCAAAGGCAACCGTCATCGCCAGCGCGCACGCGCGGTCGGACTCCAGCCGCGTGTAGTAATAGGGATTGCCCGCTGCCATTTCCCGCAGCCGGGTGCCGTAGAACGACCCATCCTCGTTGGCTTCGAACTCCTGCTCGACAAGTTTGAGATAGTTTTGAACGAGACCCAGCGCGTGCGGATCGCCCAACCGGTCGGCGGCGTAGAGTGCGGCGGGTGGGAGATACTCCTGGCAGTAGGTGTAACGCACGCGGCTGTCGCCGCCGATGCGCGCGAGCCGCCCGTCGGCGAAGACCATGCGCCGCAGGACGCGCCAGAGGTCCTCCTCGTGCCAGTCGAGCGATTCAGGCCGAGGCAGTCCGGCGGATTTCAAGTCGAAGTGCAGGATGCCCGCGTTCGAGGCGCAGATCATCATGTAACCGACGTTCATGTAGCCGTGATGATCGAGCGCGTAGTTCGGGAAGAAGTTCGGGCCGGCGAAGCGTTCTCTTACTGGCTTGCCCGCGACGACGGCCTCGCAGCTCGCGTCCGCGGGCACGCTCACCGCATTGATCAGGAATCGGTGCGCCATCTCGCGCCAATTCGCCGCATCTCGATGATCCGGATACAGCGCCGCCGCGCGCCAGAGAAACGCGCCGTTCCAGAGATTCGATTCCGGCGCGTTGGCGCCTTCATGCGCCCAAGCGCTGCCGAAGACGCCTTTCTTTCCGCCGCGTTCGTGTTCCTTGGCCAACCAGGCGGCCTCGCTGCAGACGACGCGCTCGAGCGCCGCGCGGTCGTTGGCGGTGAGATGCGGCGCGAGCAGGCGCACGCCGTACAGCATGCGTTCCAGGCCCAGCACGGTGATCCACGTATGGCCCCACGTTCGGCCGTCGGCGCTCTTGAGATCGCCCGAGCGATGCGTGGCAAGCGAGAACCGGAACGCCGCGAGCGCCCGGGCGCGCGCCCAGTCCCGGTCGAGGCCCGCGACGCCGGCGCCCTTCTCCGCGAGCACCGCCATGGCGCCGGCATACTTCTGGTTGGTCTGCACGCCCCAGTGTTCGTAACCCGTCCCGTAAAAGCCCAGGCCGCCGGGCAGATCGCACCACCAGCGTTCGGCGGCGCGGGACCAGCGGGCCAGCGTTCGAAGACAGCGTGGCAGATCGAGCATCCAGGAATCTCCGCTTGGTGAAGTACCTCCAACGATACCCGCATGCGAATACGCAGGCAACGCCGGTGGACTTATTGAGTTCACAGCAGGCATGTTAGTGAAAGGCTTTGAATACCGCTTTGTTGGCGTCTAATCTCTACTAATAATTGCCGCATCCCCGATGTAATTTTCAGAGGATTTCTCGGGATATTGCACGAAAGCTTTATTCTTGCTGCGCGCCCGGTTGTATTCGTTAACGGTACGCTCGCGCGATCGGAAAACCAGATTTGTCTATCCAACACACACGCCGCCTTTCATCGGAATTGTCCGCTACACCGTCTCAAGCGTTTTCCGACGCGCAGGGAGCGACCTGGCGCGGATGGGCCGCGGGCCTGATCTGCACCGGCGGAATCTGTCTCGTCACGCCGACGTTCGACTACGCCCTCGGCGGCACGATGCTCGCGAACTCGCTCTTTCCTGCCACGGCCGTCGTCTGCCTGATGTTGCTGGCCGGGATGCTTGCCGTCTCGGCCCACTGGAAATCGCGCCTCGAGTTCACGCGCGGCGATCTCGTGCTCGTGTTCGCGATGGTGCTGGTCTCGAACACGATCCCCGGCGGCGGGTTCTGGGCGTTCTGGGTCACCAACGTGACCGGCGGGTTCTTCAACACGCCCGAGGCCGGCTGGGAGAAGAGCGTGCTCCCGCACGTTCCGGCTGCATGGGTGCCGCAAGACGACGGCGCCATCCGCCCGCTCGAATGGTTCTACCGCGGCCTTCCGAACGGGCAGACCATGAGCTGGCCGGTCTGGCGGGCGTGGCTGCCGACGTACGGCTGGTGGTGCCTGGCGCTCGTTTTCATGCTCGCGATGATCTTCGCGCTCTGTGCGCTGCTGCGTAAGCAGTGGGCCGAGCACGAACAGATCCCCTTCCCGCTCGCGCAGATCCCCAACGAGATGGCCCGCGGCGCACTAGGCGAGGGCAAGCAGCCCCTGCACCGGGATCCGCTGCTGTTGTGGGGGTTGGGGCTGGCCTTTGCGTTCGTCTCGTGGAACAGCCTCGCCGATTACTACACGTTCGTGCCCTCGATACCGACCGGCAACTGGATGTCGCAATACCTGAGCGAAGATCCCTGGAACCGGCTGCTCCCGGTTTACTGCAAGATCTACTTCTCCGTCGTGGCGCTCACGTTTCTGCTCTCGAAGGACGTCTCGTTCAGCCTCTGGTTTTACCAGATGGCCTACTTCGCCCTGGTCTTTGCGCTCACCGGTTTCGGGATCGGGAACAACGGCTCCTACTTCTGGAGCAGTTCCGGGCATGCGGGATTTTTTGTGGATCAAGGCACGGGCGCGCTGCTGGCGCTCACGCTCTTCGGCTTCTGGATGGCGCGCGGCCCGCTCTGGAACTCGCTCAAGCAGGCGCTTGGGCTGGGGTCACCGGAAGACGTCTCGGGCGAAGATCCTTCGCCACGGGCGCTCTGGCTCCTACTTGCGGCGGGCTATGCCGGTTCGCTGGTCTGGATGCGCGGCTTCGGGATCGACCTGGTTCCGGCGGCCTTGATCGTCCTGCTGATGCTGATCGTGATGACGGGGCTCACGCGGCTCTGCTGCGAAGGCGGCCTCTTCTTCATGCAGGTGGGCATGCAACCCAACGAACTGCTCTACCAGGTCTTCACACCGGCGGACCTGGGCGCGCGGAATTTCGTGCGCCTGGAGATGTGGAACCGCAGCATGGTCGTGGACGGCTACCGCGTCTTCTTCATGGCCAATGTGATGCACGGGCTGCAGCTTGCGAGTTTCGCGGGGCTGCGCCGCAGAACCATGCTCGCGGCGATGGCCGTGGCGATCGCGGTGGGACTTGGCGTGAGCTTCTACTCGTTCCTGGACACGGCGTACCGCTTCCCCGGCGGCGCGGCGGCGATGATGCCGTGGTACTTCGAGGGCGTGCCGACGAACGTGTACAACGGGCTCTCGCGGAAAGTTCAATCGCTCGACCAGTACGCGGCCAAGCGCGCGACAAGCGAAGGCCGGTCCGAGAGCGCCGCCGTGCCGCAAACCGCGCAGCGCGACCGCTACGCCATCGGCTGGCTGGTGCTCGGCGCGGCGTATCTCATGCTGAGCATGGTCCTGCGCAAGTACATCCTCTGGTTTCCGCATCCTATCGGTTACGTGATGTGGATGGGCCCGTTCCCGGTCTACCAACTCTGGTTCTCGTTTTTCCTGGGCTGGCTCTTGAAGTACCTCGTGCTGAAGTTCGGCACGGCGCAGAACTACCAGTCCGCCAAGCGCTTCTTCCTAGGCGTGATCATGGGCGAGTCGGCCGCGCTCGTGGTCTGGAAACTGATCTCGTGGCAGACGGGGGTTAAGTCATCGCTGCGCGTGCTGCCTTTCTGAGCGCATCAATTGCTTTGGCTCGCCATGGCCTCCCGGCGTATACTTTGTTCAGGTGCGGCATGAGCGATCTGATTTTTATCTGCGAGATCTGCGGCTCGGTACTCGACGAGAGCCACTGCAAAGCGCGCTGCCCCAACTGCGGGCGGACGCTCGATTGCAGCGATCTGCCCACGCTGCAGGCCGACGGGAAGACCGACCCGAGCAAGAGCGGCATCCATTTCATTCCGCGTCCCGCGACAAGCCTGGCCAATCAGGAAGCAAAGCCGGACCCAGCAACTCCCTCCGAAAAGGAAGTCGCGAAGAGTATCGAGGATGCAGCGCCTTCCAGCGAGTGAATTGCACGCCTGCGGATGATTAGCAACCCCAAGTCACAAGTGCGCTTACGCCCCAGTTTGAGCAGTTGGCCTCTTCTTATTGAGCAGACGCACGGAATCGGCGCACTTCAAGCCCAATGAATCTTCGCGGCTGCTGCGCCTGTTTCTTGAACAGTCGGCATCATCCCAACCACGGAACCGGCGATTGCTCCCGTGCAGCCGCAACATTTAGGTTCAAATTCACAGCTTAATTCAATCACGCAGGTCGAAAGTAAACCCAGCCCGGCGGCTCAGAGCGCATGGCACGAAGGTTGCCTTTACCAAGCTCGAAGTGGAACGGGGGCAACCCGCAGGAGTGACACCATGAACGCATGCCACCAGGCGTCCGCTACCAGGATCGGCGACTACGAGCTGTTCGAAGAGTTGGGCTCGGGAGGCATGGGGGCCGTCTACCGGGCAAGACAGTGCTCCCTGGACCGGCCCGTGGCCCTGAAGGTGCTGCCGGCGGCGATGGCGCGGGACCGCGAGTTCGTGCAGCGGTTCATGCAGGAAGCGCGCGCCGTCGCGAAGCTGAATCACCCGAACATCGTGGCGGGATTCGATGTGGGTTTCGCCGACGGGCGCTTCTTCTTCGCGATGGAGTTCGCGGAAGGCGGCTCGCTGGGTGCGCGCATTCAGGCTCAGGGCGGCCTGCCGGAGCGCGAGGCCGCGGCCGTGGGCGCGGCCATCGCGCGGGCACTGGAGCACGCGCACACGCACGGAATCATCCACCGCGACGTGAAGCCCGATAACATCATCCTGACCCTCGACGGCGCGCCCAAACTCACCGACTTCGGCCTCGCACAGGGCCGGCAGCACCACGACCTCGAGCTTACGCAAAGCGGGCGGACAGTGGGCACCGCCTATTACATGGCGCCCGAACAGATCACGGGGCAGAAAGACCTCGACGGCCGCGCCGACCAGTATGCGCTCGGTTGCTCGCTCTACAAGGCGGTCACCGGACGGCCGCCCTTTGACGGCAGTTCCTCGCCGGAAGTCCTCTACAAGCACCTGCGCGAGCGCATGCCCAGCCCGCGCGTTATCCGGCACGACCTTTCGGAATCCTTCTGCGCCATCCTGCAGCGGATGACCGCGCGTAAGAAGGAAGACCGCTACCCCTCCATGACGCGGGTGGCGGAGGATTTCGAAGCCCTGCTCGCCGGCCTGCCTCTCCGCACCACGCCCCGCAGCGCGACCAAGTCCTGCAAGGCGCGTCATACGCATTCCGGCGAGCACGACCGGATCGGGACGCACAAGCATCCCGCCGTGGGCAGCGAGGCTCCGTGGGTCCTGGCCGCCGCCGTGGCGGGACTGGTCGCCGCGCTCGTGGCGCTGGCCGCGGCATTTGGTTCTTCGCGCGAGCGTCCCGCGGCCACGGCCGATCCCGCCGCGCCGGCCAATGCGCCCGTTCACGCCGCGCCGCTTGGCGAATCCCCGCTCGTTCCAGTCGTCCAGCAGGACACCGCGGCGCCGGCAAAAGAGCCCGCGCCTGCGCCTCGGACCGTGGTCTTCGACGGCGACCCCGGGCACACGGGCAAGGGCTGGAGCAATCCCGGCGGCCGCGGCGCGTCCATTGCGCTCCAGAAGTTCAAGGGGCGCAACGGACGCGCGGCGGTCGAGTTCAAAGGCGACGGCCCAGGCTGGATGGGCGCGGGCTGGAACTGGACTGGCTGGAGCCCGTCCGCATCCAAAGTAGACACGCGCGGTTACCACACCTTGCGCTTCTCGTTCCGCATCTTGAATGCGCGCGGCGACCTCCCCGACGTAAAGATCGGCCTCGTCTCGCCACAAGCCAAGGCCCCGGCGGGAATGGTCGGTGTACGGGGTCTATCTCCCGATGCGCTGGATGGACGCTGGCACGACCTCGAAGTCTCGCTGGATTCCTTCTACCGCGCCGGCAAAGGCGAGGGCTACGATCCGGCGCAGGCATTCGAACTCGTGATCCATACCTGGTCCGAACGCGACCACGCCTTCAGTATTCTTGTGGACCACATCGCCTTCGAATAAAGGGCCCCGCTGCGCACCTTATCCTTGTGACGCGGCCTTGGGGCGTTATAGTACGCACTCCAAGGCCAATGTTGGCCCGGAGGCACAGGCACATGGTCCACAATCTCACCGAGATCCGTGAACGCCTGGACGAGTATGTCCAGCGCCTGGTCCACCTCCGGGACTCTCTTTGAGGTCCCCAAGAAACAGCAGCGCATAAAAGAGATCGAGGGCCTCATGGAGGCCCAGGATTTCTGGAGTAATCCCGCCAAAGCCCAGGGCCTGGTTTCGGAACTCAAGAAGGTCAAGGCCATCGTCGGCCCCCTTGCCGAGTACGAGAAGCAGGGCAAGGACCTGCGCGAACTGCTCGAACTCTACGAAGCCGAGAAGGACGAAGCGGCCCTCGAACAGATCGCCGTGGATATCGAAAAGTTCGTCGCCGACGTGGGCCGTTACGAACTCAACGCGCAGCTCTCCGGCAAGAACGACCACCGCAATGTGTATCTCTCGCTGCACGCCGGCGCGGGCGGCACCGAAGCCTGCGACTGGGCGGACATGCTGATGCGCATGTACGGGCGCTGGGCCGAACGCAAGGGCTTCAAGTGCGTGCTGGTGGACCGCGTCGAAAACGAGACCGCCGGCATCCGTTCCGCCAACTTGAAGATCGAAGGCGCATTCGCCTACGGGCTCCTGCAGAGCGAGATCGGCGTGCACCGGCTCGTGCGCATCTCTCCGTTCAACGCGGAAGGCAAACGCCAGACGAGCTTCGCCAGCGTGGACGTGACGCCCGAGTTCGAAGAGGGCGACAGCGACATCGTGATCCCCGATAAGGACCTGGAGGTCCAGACCTGCCGCTCAGGCGGCGCGGGCGGCCAGAACGTGAACAAGGTCGAATCCGTCGTGCTGATGAAGCACATCCCTACGGGCATCACCGTGCGCTGCCAAGTCGAGCGCAGCCAGCAGCGCAATCGGGTGCTGGCGATGGAAATCCTGAAAGCGAAGCTGCTGCGCCTGCAAGACATCAAGCGCGATAAAGAACTGGCCGCGTTGTATGGAGACAAAGGCGAGATCGCGTTCGGGAGCCAAATCCGGTCGTACGTGCTTCAGCCGTACACCATGGTGAACGACCACCGCACCGAACTCAAAGAAACCAACGCCCAGAAAGTTCTCGATGGCGACCTGGAACCGTTCATAGAAGCCTTTCTGCGCCAAAAACTTCTCCAGAGCCAGAAGAAAAAGAGCAGCGCGGCATAAGCCAATTGCATCTATACGTATAGTGATGGACAGATACGCACATTGTTTAATTAGTTTACAGAAGTCACGGTGCAGGAAAAAGTTGAAACAACTTTATTGTTTTGTAATGCACGAGTGCAATTTGGTCGGTTAAGGTGATTGAATGCTGGCATCGGGTACTCGCTTCGGCCCCTACACCATCGACCGTTTGGTGGGGCAAGGCTCGTCTGGTATTGTCTATCGAGCGTCCTCACCCACGCACGGCATTGTCGCTCTAAAGGTCCTGGCCCCCCAATTCGCAGCCGATCCGCTTCTGTTCAAGATGTTTGAAGAAGGTTCGCGCGCGGGGCTGGCGATCGAACACCAGAACATCGTGAAGACCGTCGACGTGGGAAACCAAAATGGCGTCCATTACATCGCCTTCGAATTCATCAATGGCATTCCGCTCTCCGATGTGATTCGCAAAGCGGGCATGCTTACCGAGGGCCAGTGCGTCTGGGTCCTGCGCCAGATCGGCCAGGCGCTGCGGAAACTGCGGCAGAGCAACATCGTCCACCAGGATGTGAAGCCCGAGAACATCCTCGTGGATGCCAACGGCGACTGCAAACTCGCGGATCTCGGCTTTGCGCGCGTGCCCGCGTCCCGGATCGAATGGTCCAACCTTACCGCAGGCACGCCGATCTACATGTCGCCGGAACAGGCACGCCCCGGCAACAGTGCGGTGGACCACCGTTCGGATCTTTATTCCCTGGGCGCGACGATCTTCCACGCGGCAACGGGTTTCCCGCCGTTCCGGTCGAAAGAGGAAGTTGAATTGCAGCGCATGCACCTGGAAGAACGCCCTCCCGCGGCTAACGCGAAGAATCCGGCGCTCTCCATGGAGTTCGCGAAGGTCGTCGCGAAACTGCTGGAGAAGGATCCTGCCGAGCGCTTCCAGAACGCCGAAGACCTGTTGTTGGCGATTCGCAGCGTGCCCGCGACCCCTGCTCCGCCCGCCGTCGTGGTCTCGCGCGTTACGGCGCACGGCACCTGACCGCGCTTCTCGATTCCCGTTCGTCGCGGCCCTTGGCGAAATCGCGTATTCCATTAAAAGAAAGCTCCGTGATCTGCGGAGGCCCAGCGCATGAAATCGCACCGGCAGGAACTCTGGTTTGAGGTCCCCGCAAGGCGCGGCTTCGTCAACATTACGAGCGCGGTAGAAGAAGCCGTCCGCGCCAGTGGCGTGAAGGATGGCTTGTGCCTGGTGAACGCGATGCACATCACCGCCAGCGTCTTCATCAACGACAACGAGGGCGGCCTGCATCAGGACTACGAGCGCTGGCTGGAAGAACTCGCGCCGCACGAACCCATCTCGAAGTACAAGCACAACCGGACCGGCGAGGACAACGCCGACGCGCATCTCAAGCGCCAGATCATGGGCCGCGAAGTCGTCGTCGCGATCACCAAGTGGAAACTCGACTTCGGCCCGTGGGAACAGATCTTCTACGGCGAGTTCGACGGCCGGCGCCGCAAGCGCGCGCTGATCAAGATCATTGGGGAGTAAGGCTTGGATTCCGCGGATCGTTCCCGCAGGATCCCGTCCTGCCATGACGGTCAGATGTTGCGCAGGGGATCGCTGGTGCGCAGCACGCGGAAGATCTTGACCAACTCCTGGATGCCGCCGTCCATGGAGATCTTCGCGCGGTAGCCCAGGTTGCGCAATTTGCCGTAGTCCACGGCGTAGTCGCGCTGGTCCTGGTCGTGGCCGACTTCAGCCTCGTGCAGGTAGTACTCGACGTATTCCTTGATCTTGAGCGCGATCTCTTTTTTGGTGTAGTTCATCGTCTCGTCGCCGACGTTGTACGTCTGCCCGCGCATCTTCTCGTAATTCGCGATGCAGAACGGGTACATCGCCGCGGCGTCGAAGCTGTGCAGGAACGTCCGCCGGAAATGGCCCTCGTACAGAATGATCTGGCGGTTGTGGATCGCCTGGTATACGAAGTCGTTCACAAGCAGATCCAGGCGCAGGCGCGGCGACGATCCGAATACCGTCGCGAAGCGCAGCAGAATAAAGTCCTGGCACGACGCCTTGATCAGTTCCTCGCAGTCGCGCTTGTTGCGCCCGTACAGCGTCAGCGGCGCGATGGGCGTCTCTTCCGTGGCCGTGCCTTCAACCTTGCCGTACGTCGAGCCCGTCGAGGCGAAGATCAGGCGCTGGCCCTTGCCCATAGACTTCACGATATTGCGCGTGCCCTCGACGTTCACCGAATTGGCGCGCAACGGATCCGCGGCGCACGCGGGATAGCCGACGATCGCGGCGAGGTGGATAATCCAATCGTGACCCTTAACGACCTTCGCGACCTCGCTGGCCTCGCGCACGTCGCCCTTCACCAGATTCAAATTCTTATGGCTGGCGAAACCCAGCAGCGGCTGCGCGCCGTACATGATGTTGTCGTAGATCGTTACTTGGTGGCCGGCGTCGAGGAGCATCGGCGTCAGCACCGAGCCGATGTAGCCCGCTCCGCCCGTGACGAGAATCTTTTCCATGCCCGGCCGCCTCCCTTAAGTGCCTCTATCGCCCTGCGCCGCATTTGCGGGAGCGCTGAACTCTACGCCGCGGCAGAGAATCTTCAAGGCCATGCCCACGTAACGGAAGGTCCGCCAGAACGTGTTCTTCGATTGGCCCTGCACGCGCGCGGTCCACTTGCTCGGCACGGCGCATGCGCGCGCGCCGAGTTTGACCGGCTTCATGGTCGTCTCGCAGGCGATCTCGTGCAGCACGCCTTCCCAGGCGATACCGCGGGCAAGTTCGCCGCGCATCATCTTGAAGCCGTAGGTCAGGTCGTTCACGCGCGTCCAGAAGAGGATGCGGAACATCTGCTGGAAGCCGAAATTCAGCACGTACTTCAGCGGCGAATATCCGGAAAATCCCCCGCCCTTCATCCAGCGCGAGGCCACGACCATATCGTACTGTCCCGTGTCCATCTTTTCGAGCATGCGGCGCACCGTATCCAGTTCCATCTCGCCATCGGAATCGATGTTCAGTACCAAGTTGCCCTTCGTCGCGGCGTAACCTTCACGCACGCCATTGCCGAGGCCAGGATTCACCTGCTGGACTTGCAGCCGGATGCGCGGATCGTTCTTCACGAGGTCCGCGCAAACGGCGCGGGTATCGGGACCGGACTTCGGCGACATGACGATGACGATCTCGAGTATCCGCGCGCCGAGGATCGCGTTCAAACCTTTCACGACTTCGCAGATCGAGTCGGTCTCGCTGAAGACCGGCAGCACGACGCTGATGCGAAAGTCTTCTGTTTTGAGGGGCGGGAGTTGCACTGCAGATGGCCTCGTCGGGACGTTCTGCTCAGTCGCCGCGGATATCCTTGATCGCGTCGCGCCATGCCGCCATGCCGAGGCACATCAGGCGCACGTACTCGCGCTCGGGCGCGTCGAGGCCCTTGTCCGCCTGCGCGCAGTCTTGCAGGTGGTAGAGCAGGTCGCGGTACGCGCCGGACCAGCTCTTCTCGGCGCTCTTGAACGAGCGCAAGTACTCGACAAGCCGTTCCGTCACGATATAGCCGCCCAATTCTTCGCTCAAATCCTTGGTGAAATTGTGCGGGTTGCGGTCCTGCGTCACCACCGGCGGGCCGTAGAGCACGTGCTCGCCGATGCGGTCGCCAATCGCGCGCACGAAGTAGCTCATCCATATGTCGTCGAGCCGACCGATGCGGTAGCCGCGCAGCCAGTCGAGCATCACCACGAGGTACATCGCCGGGAGCAGCTTCGCGTCGAAGGCCGTGTTCTGGCTGTTGAACGGACACCAGGTGCCCGGCGCCAGCGCGCAGGCCTTTTCACCCGCGATGTCGCGCAGCGCCACTACATTTAGCGGTTCCTCGATGTTCGCCGTCGCATCCACGTCGGGATTCTTGAGCCAGAGGCCGGCGTTCACCGCCACGCGGACCTTCTTCTTCTCGACGGCGGCCTCGCTGGACTTGAAGTCCTGCTTCGATTTCGGGTAACCGCGATGATAGAAATGCCGCGGCGGGTCGCATTGCAGCCTCGAACAGACGTTCCACCAACCCGAACTGTGCGAGACCACCGGCGCCTCGACCTCAGTGCCGACAACCGAATGCAGGCCCACATAGTCGTCGTCGCTGGAGATGAAGTTGTCGTCGTCGATGGCGACGACGATGTCCGCGCCGTCGAGCGCCGCCTGAAGGTAGCCGACATTGCGCCGCTGGATGCAGTTGTAGCGCACGACGATGTCCAGCGCGGGCCAGCGGCGGAGCATCTGCTTCTGCGCGGCCACGTCGAGGTACTTCACCGCCACACCGTATTTCTTGCCGATCTCGGCCAGGAATGTTCCGGCCTCGGCAGGCGTCTTGTGGTCGCCCGCGACAATCAGCGAGACGCGCTGGGCCTGCCCGTGCCGCGCGGCGTTCTCGAGATACGCCTCGAGGCACTTCGGCACGTTGATGGTGGTATTGACCAGCGCGACCTTGCGGGTGTCACGGGCGGGCATCGGCGGTTTCCTTGTTCGCGAGGTACCACGTAATCGTCTTGGCTAAGCCCGCATCGAGCGAGGTCGGCGGCGTCCAGTTCAGGACCTGCTTCAAGCGCGAGACATCCAGGACCTTGCGCATCACGCCGTCAGGCTTGGACGTATCCCAGACGATCTTGCCCGCGAAGCCCGTGTGCTTGGCGACGAGCTCCGAGAGTTCCTTGATGGTCGTGCCGATGCCGGTGCCGACGTTCAGCGGCTCCGCGTAGTCGGTCTTCATCAGCCGTGCAATGGCCTCGGCCGCGTCGCCCGAATAGATGAACTCGCGCACCGGCTTGCCCGTACCCCAGCAGACGACTTCTTTCGCGCCCGAGAGCTTCGCGTCGGCGAAGCGCTTGATCAGCGCCGCGACCACGTGCGAGCGGTACTCGGTGAAGACGTCGTTCTCGCCGTAGAGGTTCGTGATCTGCGGGAACTGCGCCTCGATCTTAAACTGCTTGGCGTAGGCGTGCGCGCCGACCTGCTGGATCTTCTTCATGAAGCCGTAGGCTTCCACCGATGGGTGCAGCGGGCCGGACCAGAAGTCGTCTTCCTTCATGTCGCCGACGACGTTGCCCGGGTACGCGCAGGCCGATCCGACCGAGACGAAGCGCTTCACGCCAGCCTTGGGCATCGCGTCGAGGATATTCACGCACATCAGCGTGTTGTCGTGAAAGATGCGCGCGGGCTCGGCGACGCAGATCCCCAGGCCGCCGTAGTACGCCGCCGAATGCACAACCGTGTGGGGTTTGATCTGCTTGACCATGCGTTCGACGGAGCCCGCGTCGAGCAGGTCGAACTCGGGCCGACCCGGCGTGGCGACTTCGTAGCCGTTTGCCGTAAGCGCTTCCGCGATGCGCCGCCCAAAGAACCCGCGCCCGCCTGTCAAGAGGACCGTATCGGCCATGCCCTTCTCCTGCGCTTTTTAACCACGGAGAACACGGAGGACACAGAGAACGGTACATAAGGTACAGGAAACGGCGGGTTTTGACAACGAAGGGGAACAATCGGTAGTGTCCTTATTAGGACATTACCGAACAATCTCCTGATTTGCCTTTATTTTCTTCTCAGGTGTTGTAGCACCATTACATCCAGCGGCTCAGAACAATATCCAAAGAACCAAATGTAGTAAGAATTCCTGATGTCGTATGGTTTCACGGTTGGGTCAACCCACCTGATCCTGACTACAAACGGAAATGGCGTTTGCGCAAATGCAACGTCTCTTGTGTAAGGGGAATCGGGCCATGGCAGTTTCAACTCAGTTGAGGAAATATTAATGAAGTCCACATCAGGCTGATTTTTTTCCAATCTATTCTTAAAATAAACCAAAGCAACTGGCGCTCCGAATGAGCATGTGAATAGCCAGCCTATTACAAGAAAGAGACCAATAATTGCAATGCACCGAGTGAAGAGTTTAAATTTCCACCTACCACATTGATTCCTGTTGGTCGAGTTATTCCATGCTATCCACCTTTCACAAGACCAAGCAATACCCCGAAGCAATGCCAGGCAAACGACCACATTAATAATGATCCAACCACTCTCATTTCCGTTTTGGACATAGGGACTATTGGGGGAAAGTGCTCTAAATTCTTCAGGAGTCCAAGTCACTTCCGCCGGCCATCCAAACGTATACTTGGGCGCGGATTGGTATGGGGTCCGCACGTTCCAGTAGAGCAATACGGCCGCAACGATCATGACCACGACACATGTTGCAAGATGAAGCTGAAATCGCCGGCGGGGTCCTTCGGGCGTCATAGAATACTATTACTATAAATTTCGTGAATCTTTTCCGGTTCCGTTCACAGCGCCTCCGCGTCTCTGCGGTGAAAAATACCTACGCTTGTGCTTCGCTCGACGGCACCACGCGCGGCGGCACGTCTTCCTCGAACAACTTCCGCCGGCCGCGCTGCGCGTGAATTTTCTTCCACATGTTGGTTTCTTTATAGGCGCGCCATTGAGCCAAGGGGATGATGACACCCTTCGGCGTTTGAAAACAGCGCCCGCTCACGTCGAACGGCGACTGCCGGATCGCGATGGTGATGGAACTCGAATAGGCGTTGCCGGGCGTGATGGTCATGATGCGCCACGCCGAAGGATCGCAATGCGGACAGTCGTTCAACTCCTCTTGGTTGGTACAGGCGCACCCGAAGCCGCACTTCCGGCAGACGATCATAACCGACTCCTTAGCCGCCAAGGCATTTAGTGAGCAAGGCGTGAGCCTAATGCCGGATTTGAGTTATTCAGGGGGTCTTTCAATAGCTGCGCGCTAAATTATGCCTTTTGTTCCAACAAAATCAATTTAATAGATGACAGAGTATGGAAATACAACGTGGAGCCGGTTGACGCGTTTTGTCAGTTCATAGACAAACTTCGTCAGCGCTTGGCCATGAAAAGCGGGAGGGAGATGAGGACTCCAGCGAGCATTACGCCGACCGAGAGCCACGGGATGAACCACGTCATGATCGAAAGGAGCGCGCCACACAGCCCGAAGGACATGCTCTTACTCTTGCGGCTGTAGAGCATGTACACCATGCCGATGATCGAGGTGATGAAGGCAAACATCACGCGCCCTGCGCTGAAGAACGACTGGCCAGGCTCTTCGTCTTGGATCGACGAGATCGGCAGGATGGGCTCGACGATCTTCGCCTGCTTCACCTTCTCGTCCACCTTGTCCATGGTATGCACGACACCGTTGAGGCGGTCGAGTTGCGCCTGTTGGAGGTCCTGGAACTTCTTGTCGCCCAGGCTTTGCGGGCCGGTAGCCGCGACGGGCGCGGGAGGCGGCGGCGGCGCGGCCTTGGGTAAAGCAACGGGTTCGACCGGCGGAGCTTTGGCTTCGGGCTTGGGTTCCGGTGAGGACATGAAGAGCATCGCCACACCCGCGCCGACGAATCCCGCCAGCACCAGCGCGGCGATCATCGGCATGGCCTTGGCGCGGTTCTCGTTCGCGCGCAGCTTGGCGATACCGGCTTCGGCCTCGATCTCCGGACGCCGCATCGGCGTCGGCGCTTTCAAGGTCAGTTCGTCGAAGTAGGGTTGCTCCATTTTCTTTGCATCGGGCAGCGGAGCCGCGCCGCGAATCTCCTCTACCGCCTTAGACTGCCGCTCCGGATGCGCGAGCACGTCCTTGCAGAGGTTCAGCGCCTGAAGCATGGACTCGGCATCCCGGAAGCGATGCTGTGCCTCCTTCATCAGGCAACGGTTCACGAATGCGACGGTGGCGGCCGAGGCGTCGGGCCGCAGGTCCGGCAGCGGATCGTGCGGCTTGTTCACCGTCGCCATGATCACTTCCATGGGGGACTTGGCATTGAACGGCGGGCGGCCCGCGAGCAGCGCGTAGAGCGTCGCGCCCATGGAGAAGATGTCCGCCGGCTTGCCGCACTTGCGCGCGTCCATGGCCTGTTCAGGCGCGAGATACCCCGGCGTGCCCATGGCCGTCTGCGATTGCGTGAGCGAGTTGCCGTGCTCTTCGGTGCGCGCGAGGCCCAGGTCGGCGAGCTTGCCGGCCTTCAGGTCGAACGAGCCCGGCGCAGAACCCTGCGGGATCAGGATGTTGTCCGGCTTGATGTCGCGGTGAATGATACCGGCCTTGTGTGCGGCGATCAGGCCCTTCGTCGCCGCGATGCAGATCTCCAGCGCGTCGGCCTCGGTCAGCCGTCCGCCCTTGTACTTCTTGAGCAACCCGCCCGCGGAAGCCCCCGCGACGAACTCCATCACGATATAGCAGAGGCCGTTCTCTTCGCGCGCGTCGCTCACCTTTACGACATTCGGCGAGTTCACCGCCATCGACATCTTGGCTTCGCGGAAGAAGCGCTCGATCATCACCGGGTCGCGGTCCGCCAGATGGAACGGGAGGACCTTCACCGCGACTTCTCCTTGGGTCTGCGGATCGACGCCCAGGTACACGGCGCCCATGCCGCCCTGCCCGAGTTTCGCCACGAGCGGAATCCCGCCCAGCGTGGGTATGAATTTCTCTTCGATGCGCGTCCGCGGCGCGGGCATCAGCATCTTCTCGCCGCCCAAGTCCTGGGTCGGAATGCTGGTGTGTAACGATAACGGTCCAAGCGTTCCCTGCGACCCGACCCCCGGCAACGCAACGGTCGGCGCCGAGACCGAGACGCCGCGCGTGGCCGGCGGCGTGTCCTCCGAGAAAACAAAGTTGGTGCTGCGCTTGGGAGCCGCGGGCGGCTTCACCCGGGCTATCGGCGGCGGTGGCGCCGGAAACGGTGCGTTTGGGGCTATGGGCGCGGGAGGCGGCGAGGGCTTGTTTTTCGGTTCAGGCGTATGGCCCGGGGCAGCAAACCAGTTCTTCTTGGGCGTCTGCTCGGACATAAGAAACTCCGCTCAATACATCAGTTACATAAACGATAACATTGTGCATGTCGAAACGCAAGGGCTCTCCAATAAGGATTCTTGAAGATAAATAAAGCGGGCGGGTATCTCACCCGCCCGCTTGCATACCTAAGCCATCAACCGTTCTGGCTAATCCTTATCGCGCAGCTTCACCAGCTTCCACTCGCGCTCGTCGATGCGCTTTAGTTTCATCTTGAACGTCTTGCCTTCTTCCACCGACTTGAGCAGGTCCTTGCTGTCCCCGTCGATGTCATCGTACGGAATGGAAACCTCGAACTTGTCCTTGTCGTCGCCCTTGCGATGGCCGTAGATCAGCCGGATCTTGGTGTTCTTCTCCTCGCCGGTCTTGGCCTCTTCCTTCGTCACCTTGTCGACGGTCACGTCGAAGTTGACGCTCTCGCCGACCTTCACATCGGTACCGTGAATATGCACGGGCCCGAGGTCCAATGCGGAAGACCTTGCCGCACAAATAAACATGGCGGACAGCGCACACGCCATTAACAATCGTACCATGGTCGTTTCCTCCCTTGTCCCGTTTCTTCGTTTACTAACCGTTCAAGCAAACGAATTCTAGCCGTACTTACTTCTCCTTCAAGCCGCACCTGAAACCTTCGTCTGCCGCATTGTCGACAGCCCGAAATAGGTGCAAGTCGTTGAATAGGGCCACTTTCATGAATGCTTTGCCACCGCTCTTCGTCATACCCAACGTACCGTGAGCGTGAATTATTCAAGCGGAACCGTTCGGCTCGTTTCACCGGGTTCTCGCCGGACCCGTGTCTCCGGCGAATCGCAGTCCGAGTCCCGTGGGTACGAACCGGGCCTCGAGCCCATCGAGTAAGGAGAAGGCATCCATGAAGGCGACGCATTGGCTCCTGCTGTTCGTGGTGGCGTGCATGCTCCCGGCGCTTGCGCACGCGGAAGAGAAGAAATCGGAAGCGCCTCCGCCGCCCAAGGAAGAGTCCATCACCGGAACCCTCATGCCTTCGTCCGGCCAGGGTCTCGGGCAGCTCAAAGAGGACCAGACGGATAAGAAAGTTCCCGCGAAGACCTACGTCCTCTGGGCCGAAGGCGACGTCGCCAAGCAGCTCACGGACCTGGTGAAGGCCAAGGCCCACGTCGAGATCACCGGCGTCAAGGCGACGGACGGGACGAACAACGTAAAAGTGACGAAAGTGACGGAAGAGAAGAAGACGCCGGGCAAAAAGAAACCATAACCCTTCTTGTCGTTGAATCTGAAACGGGCGGACCGCCTGCTAGGGGTCCGCCCGAGTTTTCTAGCGTGTTCAACTCAGATTTTGGATGGAAACTTTGGGGCAAGTTTCGACTTTGAGATCTCGCCATCGAGCGCGTGAAATTTGACCCGGCCTTCCAGGTCGCAGACCCAGACTTCCTTTGCGCCACGGTCGAGGTACAGGCCGATCTTCTCGCGAATTTCCGTTTCGCTGTTCGAGGGCGATGCGATCTCGACGCAGATCTCCGGCGCTGCCGTGTACGGCGTCTCGAATCCATGCCTCTTAATAAACGCGTAGGAAGCCCATGCCACATCGGCCACCTTCGTACCGTCGGCAGTCTCGACCGAACATTCCGAGATGATCTCGCCGCGCAGCGCCTGCTTGCCGATTAGAAGGCCGATCCTGGATTGCATCCGGCCATGCCGGTTCGAGGCCGGACTCATGACGATCTGCCCTTTCCCGTTAAGTTCGATTTTATAAGGGAGGTCTTGCAACGATTTGTCTTCGCACACATCCTTCCATTTCATCGGCGCACCCTCCATCCCAACACATAGTATTCCATTTCACCGGAATGCAACAGCCCCGGTCTCACTCCCCTCTCAAGTCGTAACAGAGCAGTCGCGGGCCCGTGTCTGGCTGGGATGCCTCGTGATTCTGGCAGATGTACAGAAGTCCGTTGCAGATTACCGGCGGCGTCCAGGTCTCGGCGGAACGGAAGAGCCAGACGCGGGCGAGTTCATTGCAGCCTTTGGGCGTCAAGTCCAGCCAGAGCAAGTGGCCGTACTCGCCCAGGCAAAGCGCAGCGCCGTCGGCCCAGACGAGCGCGCCGCGGCCGGGGTCGAGCGTGCCGCGGTTGCCGCCGAGGTCCTCTTCCCACGATGGCGAGCCCCGCCACATCTCCTTGCCCGTGCGCGCCTCGAAACAGACCAGTTCCGTGCCGCGTTCATTGCGCCCATCGAAGCCATAAAGATAGCCGTCGCGCTGCAGCACAGCGCTGAAGTGGGCGCCGAAGCGAGCGGACGTCCAGGCGGTCCGGGGCGAAAAGTCGGACGCCACCTCGACGAACGCGCCGCCTGTCTCGTAGCTTGCCGTGACGAAGACGCCGTCGCCGACCGCCGCCGGGCTGGTGGCGCTGACGGACTCGTACGTGCGGCTGCGCCAGGGAAACGCGAAGTCCACCCCGCCGCTCGTAGGATCCAGGCAGAGCAAGCCGCCGGTGGGCGGCTGGCTGTCGCCGCCGGCGAAGACCAGCACGCGCCGTTTGCCGTGCAGCACGGCCGGGACGGGCGTCGCGTAACTCGGGCCCCAGTTCTGGTCCTTGGAGGCCGCGCGCCAGACTTCCTTGCCCGTGCGCTTGTCGAAAGCCACGACGCATGCGCCCGGCGCGCCCACATTCACGATCAGGAGCGCGCCTTCAAGCAGCGGCGTCGCACCGACGCCGAAGAAGTTCTGGCTGACCCGGTAGTCCTTCAAGATTTCGCGCGCCCAGACGACCTCGCCCGTCCCGCGCTTCAGACAATGCAGATTGCCCTGAGCGCCATAGGTGTAGACGAAGTCCCCGTCGAGAATCGGGCTCGCACGCGGGCCGTTGTTGTAGCCGTAGCGGTCCTCGTATTGCGAGGGATACGCAAAGCGCCAGTGGCGCTCGCCGGTCTCGGCCTTCAGGGCGTCGACCACTTCCTCGTTGCCGACGCGGTGAAAATGGATCAGCAGGCCGTTCTGGATCGCAGGCGCCGCGAAGCCTGTGCCGCGTTTGGTCTCCCAGACCAGCGCCGGGCCGTCCATGGGCCACTTCTTAAGGAGTTTCGTCTCCGCGCTGGTAAAGTTGTGCGTAGGCCCGAGCAGATGGGGCCAGTCCTGCGTCGCCGCGCCCGGCGCCAGATGCTTGGGCTGGGCGTGAAAGACCGTATCGGGATTCGGCAGCGCGGGCTGCAATTCGGGGGCGGGGCCGGTGAGAGGGTTCGAGACCGCCGGTTCTGCTGCACCCGGCGTCTGCGCCTGATTCACCGCCTCATGTATCGGCGCGGCCGTTCGCGACCACAGGTAGTAGCCGGCCCCAGCAATCACCAAGGCCAAGGCCAGCACGATCAAGGCAGGAGGAGCGCGCATGCCTCCAGTCTAAAGTCCGCGACGCTCGAACGCCAACGCGAGACGGCATTCCGTGCGCAGGCGGATATTGCCGGGAAAGCAGCGCCATAACCGTGTCTTTACGTCCGTACTTCAAAAGGCATAACTCGTATCGGAAGCGAATGCTTACAACCCAATTCCCGATTTTATAATCCATGAAAAAACTGAAAAGCCCTGGAAACAATTAATACCTTGAGGCTTGTTATACGTCATTAATCTAAGATACTAATTCCTACGGTTTTGGTGGGGGCCGGCTTACATTTATGAAGGAGTACGAGCATGAATTGTGGTTTCTTGACTAAAACGGCGCTGGTCGTGGTAAGCCTCTGCGCGTGCCTCTGGGCGGCGCCCGCGCGCGCGCTGAACGTGGGCGACGACGCCATCGAGATCAAGGCCAAGGACTGGTTCAATAGCGAGCCGCTCTCGCTCGCGGCGCTCAAGGACAAGATCGTCGTGGTCGAATTCTGGGCCACGTGGTGCCCGCCGTGCCGCAAGTCGATCCCGCACTTGATCGAGATGTACGAGAAATACAAAGACAAGGGCGTCGTCATCATCGGCCTCACCAATGAACCCAAGGCCGCGATCAAGGACTTTATCGGGCAGATGAAGATGACCTACGCCGTCGGCGCGGGCTCCGACAGCGACGACAAGTACGGCGTTACAGGCATCCCGCACGCATTCATCGTTGCGCCCGGCGGCAAGGTGGTCTGGCACGACCATCCCATGGCGGGGCTCGACGAGGCCATCGCCGACGCGCTCAAGAAGACACCGCCGGTCATGGTCAAGCCGGAGGACAAGGCCCGCGGCGAGAAGCTGGTGGCCGATGCCGACGCGTTGCTCGGCCAGAAGCAGTTCCCCCAGGCGCTCGCCAAGCTCAAGGAAACCCAGCAGATCAAGGGCGTCTTCGACGCGAAGGTCGCGGCCGAGAAGAAGCTCGACGAACTCGAGAAGCAGGCCGCCGTGGCGCTCGACGAGGCGCTCAAGAAGCCCAACCAGGAAGCCTACGAGGCCGTGCAGGCGTTCCTCAAGACGTACGACGGCTCGGCGGTGACGCCCAAGGCCAAGACGGAACTCGAACGTCTGGCGCAGACGCCCGAGATCCGGCGCGCCGAAATCGAGACCAAGTTCGCGAAGGAGTCCGCCGAACTGCTCGCGCAGGCCGACAGCTTCTATAAGGAGAAAAATTTCGCCAAGGCCCTGCCGCTCTACGAAAAGGCCGCGAAGGACTACCCGGCCACGGAGTCCGGCAAGACGGCCGCAAAGAAGGCCGCCGATATGCACGCGGATAAGGACCTGATGCAGAAGGTCGAGAGCGCGGACGCGGCGAAGATGGCCGCCAGCCTGCTCCGTATGGGCAAGTCGTTCCTCGCCAACGGCGATCCGGTCTCCGCCAAGGAAAAACTGGAACAACTGGTCAAGGATTATCCGGACAGCGCGCAGGCAGCGGAAGCGAAGAAACTGCTGGCCGAGATCAAATAGACCCTCGCGACAGCCCTTACTGCCGGCCTGCGCAGACAAGTGTTCGGAACTTGAACCTTCGTCCCGTTATCCGCAAGATTATCCAACATCGATACGCCATTTTCGTTACGTCAAAGCAACGCGCCAATGGCGAAAGGAGCGCGCATGTCTAATCGAATATGGCCGAAACCTGCCGCATGCGGAATCCTGGCCGTACTAAGTCTTCTTCTCGCTTCCGGCTGCGGTGGCGGCGGGAAGAAGTCGGGCGCCGCGGGCACGGCTGCGGAGCAAGAGGATGAAGTCAAGCCCGAGGAGAAGCCGTTCATCGAGGCCGCCAAGCCCTTCTACACCGCCATTGCGGCGCGCGAGTACGCTAAAGCGTACGACCTGCTTTCATCCCATGCCCGCGCGCGGATGTCCGTCAATCAATTCGAGCCCAATCCCAACGACGCCGCGTTCAAGAAGAACGAGGACAATCCGCTGAAGAACGTGACGGCCGACAAGTTCGCCGAACTCGCGGGTATGTTTGAGAAAGCCTACGGGAAACCCAGAGCCGTCGGACACCTGAGCGTATTCTCCACCGACGCGGCCGTGCTGGCCCGAAAGAGCAAAGAGACCATGGGCGCGATGGACTCCATGTTTGCTATCGGGAACATGCCCGAGTCCGTCCCCGCCAACATTCGCAAGGCCAGCCTGCGCGGGCAGATACTAACGAACCTCAGCCAGGAGGATCTCGACAAGGCCGCCAAGGCAGAAGGCCTGAGCGTCGAAGAGCTCAAGAAGAACCCTGACTTCAATCCCCGCTTCATGTTGAAGGTGGTGTTGGTGGAAGAAGGCGGCGATTTGAAGGTCGGCTACTTTGAATGCCTGCCAGCGATGTTCGATTGACCGTTTCGAGCAGCAGCCCCAAAGCTCTACTGGTCCAACTGGCCCATCATGGCGCGCATATTGTCCGGCGGCGGATCGTCTTCCTTCTTCTCGTCTGCGCTGGCCTTGACCTCGCCGAGCAGCGCCTTGGCCGCTCCGGCGGCCTGTGAATCCCGCGCGCGCAGGGTCGAATCCAGAAGCTCACTGTAGACGCACTGGGCTGCGACCGCGTCCTGCTGCGCCAGTTTGCGAAGCCTCTCCGCTGCGGTGTCGCGCTCGCTGAAGAGTTCGGCCTCCAGTTCCCCGATACGCTTGCGGACCTCGTACACCAGTGCAGGCTCCGCTTCCCGCGCGGGCGCCCCGCCCTGCGCCGCGGACTTCTTCACCTCCTCAACCAGTTCCGGCGTCGCGAAGGACTCCGGCAGCGCATACCCGAATTTGCCCGCGGTGTGGAAGTACTTGGCGCCCAGCGGCGACCAACTGTAGTTCAGGTCCTCGCCGTCTTCTTTCGCGGGCCGCACGCGGTTGAGGTTCAGGCGCCAGAGCGTCTTCTTGGCCTTGGCCTCGTCGGACAGCTTCATCTGTTCGAACGGAACCTTGGCTTCCAGCGTCCACGCCTTCTCTCCCTTGCCCGTGGCCGACTCGAAGTTGGGCTCCCAGTCGTCATGGAGCTGCTGGTACTTGTAGTTCGGGTAGATGTGCGTGCGGCCTTTCCATGTATCGTTACCGGCGTCGATGATAATCTGGTGGTAGCACTTTTTGATCGTGTCCTTCGCAGGCTCGAAGAAGATCTCAACCTCGTCACGGGACCAGATCTCGCCTTCGTTCAGCTTCAGCGCGTCGAGCTTGGGTTCCTCGCAGCGATAACCGATGTACAGCGCGTCGGCGGTGCAGAAGAGCAGCGCCTCCGTCTTGAGTTTCAGCTTTCCGCCGCCGATGACCTCGCCGAGTTCGACCGTGGCCGCCTTCTTCCAGACTTCGTCTTTCAGGTCGCCGGAGAGTTTCTTGGGCGCGTCGAGCTTGGGGATCCAGACCAGCGGCAGGCCGTGGTACTTCGCGGGCAGGATGCCGCCGTTCACCTTGGCGTCCAACTTGGGATCGGGATTGAAAGCGGGCGCAGCGGGCTTGGCGGGCGCGGGCTTCTCGGGCTCGGCCGCAAGGGCGCTTCCCATAAGGGTAGCCGCCAGTACTCCATTAAGAACGGCACGCCAGGTACGGGAGCATTCCCAAGACATCACGCTTCCTCCAGGAATAGCTTACCGCTCTTAGACGCGGCCCGGTTGGGCCGGAGGCTCGATTTTCGGCGAAAACCCCGGCGATGCAAGAGGCACAAAACTTCCTTCAGGAATCCGAACGATCCCGCTTCAGGTCTTCCGCCAGCGCACGAGCCTCGCGGCCCGCCGCGCGCAAGCTTATCCACAGTTCACAGACCACCGCGGTCACGGGCAGGATCAAGGCCGAGACCACCAAGGCGCCGTAGAACTCGTCCATGCCGATCGTGTCGCAGATGGTGCCGTTCTGGTCGCGCGGGATGGTCTGGTACAGATAGAGGCAAAGGCCCAGCAGCGCTCCGGTCGCGAGGCACAGGATCACCAGCGTGGAGAGATGAAGCCGGAACCGCACGGGCGAATCGGGGCCTTCCATAAATGCATTATAGCCCGTTAGGGTCTTACGAGCAGCGACGATCACCTATAAAAAAGTCGGGGCCGCCGGAGTCGAGGAGCCGGCGGCCCGGACCTGCACGCCCCGGGTTCAAGGGGGCATCGGGAGGAGCGCGTCTATTCGGATACGACCCAACCGGTGTCCGGGTTGTAGGTGGTCAGGTGCGTGGCGACGCCCGAGCCCTGGTCCATCTGGTACACGGTGCCGGTGTTATTGATCTGGAACGAGTTGCGGCCCGTGCCGTCGTAGGAGGCCGGCGTGGCGCTCAGCGCGTAACCCAGCGTCATGTTCGAGCCGACGACGTAGGTCTTGGTGCCACCGGGAGCGTTCGCGCCTTGGCCCGTCAGCACAGTGAACACGTACCCGGCTTTCGGCTGCGCGGTGCCGGGCTGGCCTTCAGCCGTCGCAAACGCGGCGTCGACGAGAGTCAGGTTGCCCGTGCCCGCGGTCACCTCGTAGAGGCTGTTCGCGCCCGAAATCGCCAGGGAGTATTCGAGCACGCCGTCGCTATCCCAGTCCGTGCGGCGGTAGATGTCCTGCGCTTCCGCGTAGGTCTTGCAGGCCGCGATGCCCGCGGACTCGTTGGCCGCCATTCGCGAGCGCAGCAAGTTCGGGATGGCGATGGCCGCAATGATCGCGATGATCGCTACGACGATCATCAGCTCGATCAGGGTAAAGCCTCGGGTTTTCATAACTTAATTCTCCTTATTTCGTCCTGCTCCGCCCTATGCGGCGCCGACAGGATTCCCTTATTGCACGCGCCGTGCCATACCCATTGAGTTGGGGGATGATGCCTGCATTTACCTAGGATCGGTGCGGATTCGCCGGAATAAACTTCGCAAGTGCAGTCGAATTCTGGGCCTAGATCGCGTGGGGAATTCCCACACGCTTAACGATTTCTGTCATTGAGATTGACAGGATTTGTCGAAAGAAAGGTATTTTGTGCAGGGTAGCGGGCTATGCGCCCCAAGGTCCCCCGAAACCGGTACTCGCCCGCATATCGATGCCGCGCTCCACATAGGACTTCAGGTTGAGACGCAGCGCGCCCCAGGTCAACGCCACCGAGATGATCCCGTCGTCCACGGGGCACTCTTTGTCGTCGATCGTCACCTTGGTCCGATTGCCCAGCGGTTCGAGCGTGAAGGTGACGCTCCAATAGGTCACTTCATGGGGTGGCTTGAACGAGCTGAACGTGGTCGCGCAATGATTCGACGGCGTTGGGTTGGCTGTATCCTTCGTCCACCAGAGGACAACCTTCCCGCCCGGGCGCGGGTCGGTCTCGGCCGCCGACGGCCACCAGCCTGCCAGTTGGTTGGCCACCGTAATGGCCTCGAAGACCTTCTTCGGCGGCGCATCAATCACGACCGTACATTTAACGCTCTTGAATTTATCCGCCAAGGTCTGTCTCCTGGTCTAGCGCTGAACGAAACCAAGCTTTCCTAATTAGGCTTCATCACAAAAAAACGCGCCCCGAAATAAGGCGCGCCAGCGGTTTGATAATGATGGTGGGTAGGGAGGGATTTGAACCCCACCAACACGCTTCACGGAATGAGGAAATTAGGGACAGTACGCGGCAAAGCGTAGACACCCAAAGCACATCCACACAGGCACCCGAAAAAGCAGGGACAGCCAAAGGCGCGGCGCGGGCGTTGTTAGGACCCGTTTCAACCATACAGACGCCATACAAGAAAACAGCACTGAACGCCACTTCCGATCCCTCGCTGTCCAAACTTTTGGCCGCGTGGCCTTCCCTTCCCGATCACGTGCGCCAGACCATTCTGCAGATCGTGGCGAGTACAAAGCCGGAGGGTGCGCCCGATGCCTGAACAGTCCCCCGCGCAGAAGCCGGCCGCGTTCTTCGTGCAGAAGGACGGCGCGCCGTACATGGTCGACGGGAAACCCGTGTTGGTGAAGCTGTCCCAGCGGAAGGCCGGCGGGCCGTGGTGGTATTCGTTCCGCGTGGGTGCGCGCCGGGTGTTCGAGTCGTCCGGGAAGCACGACGCAACCAAGGCCCGCGCAGCGGCGGAGGCAGCCGCACTTGGACCCCTGCCGGAGAAGCCAGCACCGGTGCGGAGACTTAAGTATGCAGCAGTTTCTGCGCACAAACCTGGAGAAGGCAGGCGCTTGGAACTGGCCCGCGAGCGTTGGTTCGAGTCGGAGGAAGGGCAGACGTGCGCGGCCGGAACGGCCAGCGCGCAGTACTTAAAGAACCGGTTGGAGCGTGCATTTCAGGCAGGGTGGAACGCCAGGGCACCTTGAACGCCTGCCCAAGTCTACCCAAGTTTTTGGAAAACAAAATCGGGAGGTTAGGACCATGACCTTTGACGAATACCAGAACGCCGCCAGCGCAGGTTTGGACCCGGCCGAGACCGTGGCCTTGGGGCGCATGGCGATCCCCGCGATGATGAACGCGCAGAAGGCGAAGCGGCGCAGGGGCGCGCTCATGTCGGTTTTGGCTGGCGGCGGCGGCGGTGGGGAAGAAGATCAGAAATCCATCGTGTCGCCCGACGACAACCCCAACACCGGCCCGGCCGTGCCGCCTCTTGAGCTGGGCGACGAGGCGGACACTGAAAACCTTCGCATTGGACCGGCACCGGGCGTCAAGTCGAACCCCTTTGCCATGCGAATGAACAACTATCTTCGGGACGGGTACAAACTCACCGCGCCAGACGGCTTAAGCGTGGATCGGTTGCGGGAGTTCCAGCCGCAAGAAGACGACCTCGAAAGCCCCAATGAATTTATCCGTGAACCGGACGACCGCTTCCCCTCACCCGACTTCGAAATTGGGAGTGGTAGGCCCAACATGCTGGTGAGCGCACTTCGTGGCGGCCATTCCGAGACCAGCGGCAACGAGCGCGAGCCCGACCATGATCCAGACGATTCGAAGCCGACCCCCAGCGACCCGTGGGCCGACCTGACCAAGCGGGCGGCGGCCGTGACTTGGCGTGGCAAGCACCCGCCTTCGGTCAGCGACGCGGAACTCCTGAAGCACCTACAGCAGCGGGCGCAGGCAGGCGACCCCGACGCACTGGAGGCCGCCCAGGGGTACGTGGACCGGCTGGAAGGCTTCCCGAAGCTGAAGGGCGGTAACGCGCTTATGAGCGCGTTGGGTGCGCACGAGAACGCCGGCGGCCACGCGCTGCCGGACGTTCCGGCAGGCCGGTTCGAGGCCCCCGACGAGTACGCGGGCCTCGAGAACCTTGCGCCCGTGGGTGAGGGCGACGTGCCCACCGGCCCGCTCTTCGGTGCTGATTTCAAGTACGAGCCTTCGAGGCCGCGAGGACCGCGCACGGATGCCGGGCCCGGCAACCCGCTCTTGAAGGCGCTCCAGGCCCCGGCCCCGGCAGACGAGGCCGAGTCCGCAGATCTTCGAATCGGAGCCAGCCCAAATAAGCAGCTCCACGACTTCTATCCGACGGTTGCGGACCTGGAAGCCAAGAAGGCCGCGGCGGGGGTTGGTTCCCCGTCTGGTGGCCAAGGGGCGCGGGCCATGCCCGACCAGTCCCAGGTGAACATCCACAGTCGCGGCCAGGGCGGCGCGCTGGTGAACGCCCTTTCCGGCGCACCCGTGCGGGACGCGGCCGGCCATTACCCGTGGGCGTACCAGAACACCGGAGAGCGGGACGCGATCCTGCAGGGCGCGGCGGAAGGGAAGAGCGAGAACCAGGTACGGCGCGAGCTTTCGCAGGCCAACCGGCAGAACGTGCAGGCGCCGGGCGACGAGGCCGAGGCCATGGCCGCGGCGGGCTGGCTGGAGAACAACCCCGGCGGCGACCTGAACGAGTTCTATTCGAAGGTCTTACCCCGGCAGCGCGCAGAGCGTGGAGCGGTTCCCCTGTCCTTGAACAAGGCGGCCGGGCCGGATGCGCTAGAGAACCTACAGGCCAAGGCGGCGACGGGCGACCATGACGCCAACGTGAAACTCGCGTACCTGGCAACGCCCGAGGGCCAGCAATTCGGGACCATGAAGTACGGTAAAACGGCCCTGATGCGCGCCCTCGGCGGGGATGCCGCGGCCCAGGATGCCGCCAAAAACAGCGCGGCCGATCGACAGGACATCAACAACGCCGTGAACGAGGCGCAGCGCATGGTGGAGGATGGCCTCCCGGAGAGCGAGGCGCAGGCGCGGGCGTTGGCTCGCGTGAATACCTTACGTCGGCACAGTGGCCTCGCGCCCCTGAACCCGGACGACGTGAACGTGTACCCGCGAACCGGCCAGCCCAAGACGGCGGCGCGGGACGCGAAGGACGTACAGGCCGCAATCGACGCGGCGCAGAAGTTGGTGGACGGCGGAACCGCTCCCGACCAGGCGCGCCAGAACGCGGCGGCCCGCGTCAACGCCGTGCGCCGGGCCGAAGGGTTGGCGCCGATCACGGTGGACGCGGAGGCCCTTTCCACGAAGCCCGGCGCGCCCACCGGCCCGGCCCGCGACAAGGCTGACCGTGGGAAGTTCTTCGACTACGTGAAGGCCGGGTACAGCGCGGACGACGCCAACAAGCTGGTGAACGCCGAGCGCCAGGACGACGGGTTGCCGGCGTCCGACTACACGCGGTACGCGGCTTCGACTTCGAAGGAAAAAGAGGCCGTGGCCGTGAAGGACAAGGCCGACATGGACGAGGCGTTGAAGCAGTACAACGAGGCGATCAGGGCCGGGATTCCGCCGGACGAAGCCAAGAAGAGCGCCACCGAAGCGGTGAACGCCGGTCGCCGGCTGTCGAACAAGAAGGACCTGGACCCGAACGCGATCCCTTTCCCCGAGGCCAGGGTGAACGAAGGACTGGACGCCACCCGCGAGAAGGCCAAGGCCGAAGCCACCCGGCGCATTGCCGAGGCCGCGAAGAGCGGCGAGGACGTGACGGCCAAGACGTTGACGGATTTCAACTCCGACCTGAAGCGGATCGGCGCGAAGCCGCTCACGGCGGAGGAAGTGAAGCCGGCAGCGACGACGTACACCAGCACCGAGAAGGGCCTGAACGCGGAGCTGGCGGCGGCCGGAATCGCAGACCCGGACAAGGAGTTCCAGACCGCGTTGGGGCGCGTCGCCAACAAGATCGGGCACGGCCAGATCGGCGGCGGGCCGGGAATCGTGGGCACGCTCAACCGGCTCTACTCCATCGGACCTATCGGTTGGGCCAAGGGCAAGATGGCCGAGACGTACTTCAAAGACATCGCGCCTGAAGACGTGGGCGCGATGCAGACGTACCTCGTGCAGGACATTCAGGAACGAAACCCCGAACTGTCCCCGGCCGCGGTCAAGCGTTTCGTGGCCGCGAAGATCAAGCGCATGCAGTAGCCGGCGGCGGTTCGAGCCGGAAGCGGAGGCGTAATTCATGGCGTTTGCTTGGGACCAGTTGCCCGACGTGGCGGCGCTCAATGGTGGCGCGGACGAGGCCCCGGACGTTCCGGCCCCGTTGCCCGTGCCCACCAGCCCGCGGCGGCGCCGGGCGCTTCCCATGCCCCTGCCTGCCGAGGACGACGCCGGCGGAGACGGGTTCCCGCCTTCGGACGTTTGGCACAACCTGGACGCGGCAGACCAGGAGGCGGTGAAGCTGGGTATTTCGAAGTGGGAGCCCGGCGCCGGGCTCATTCCCGCCGACGCACCCGCGCCGGCCGATAAGCGCCGGATGCCGTGGGACCGGCCCGATGAGTTGCCGGAACCTGTGGTCGCGGCGCTGACGCCACGCCGGCCCGCGCCGGCGGTCCCAAGGCCGGAAGCGCCGGACCCGTTGAACCCGTTCCCCGCGCCCAAGCCCGAGGAGCACGAAGGGCTGTTATCGAAGATCGGGTACGCGCTCGACACGCCCGGCGCGTACCTGCGCGGTGTCCTGGCTGGACAGCCGGGCGAGCGCGTGAGCGGGCAGCAGATGCTCGAGAATTGGGGACTCTTCGACAAGTCGGACGAGCCCGCGCCGTTCCTCAGTGGCAAGGGCCTGGCCGGTTTCGGGGCGGAGATCGTAGCGGACCCGCTCAACCTGTTGCCCGGCTTCTTGGGATTGAAGGCGGAGACGGCCGCCGGCCGCGCCGCGGCGAAGCTGGCCCCGCACCTGGACGAGGCGCAAAAGGCGGTGCGCGCTTGGGAAGGCGTCCAGAAAGCGGTGAAGGCCGGGCCGACGATTATACGCGACCTTTTACAGGGCGAGCGCATGGTACCCGCCGTCGCGCCGGGGGTGATCGAGGCGGCGCACGCGGCCCTGGAGCATCCCATCTTTGGCCGGCTGGTGGACGACGCCGGGAAGGCGGTTCCCGAGGAGGAGTTGGTCCGGCGCGCCGCAGAGACCGGGACGCCGCTGGGCCAGGCCGCCCGCGAAGTGCTGGCGAATCCAGAGGGCGCGGTTACTCGCGTGGCCGAGGACGCCGCGGAGCGCGTGCGCCAGGGGCACGAGAGCACGTTCAGCGTGGGCGGCGCTTACCATCCCCTGCCGATCCCGTTCATTGGCGACCGGCTGAAGGTGAACCTGCCCCAAGCGGACCTGTTGCGGCTCCCCGAAGTGAACGCCTTGCTTCAGAAGGCGGGCGGGGTCGTCCAGGCGCTGCCCGGCATCAAACAGATCGGCCAGTTGGTGCGCGGCACGCCCGAGGAAGAGGCGGCGAAGCAGGCCCGGCGTTCTGCCGAAGGCGCGCAGGATCTCCGCGTGGCGAGCATCGAACGCCAGCGCGATCTCGCGCAACAGGTCAACCGGCTGCCGCCCGGCAGCCCTGAACAGCTCGCGGCCCAGCAAGAGTTGGAGGCGCTGGTCAAGGAGACGACGCCCAGGCCGCCGGCAACGGCCATGCCGCCCGACGTGGCGGCGCTTCACGCGGACGAGCCGTTTTGGAACGAGGCCCTTAACGAACCACACGCCGCGGCCGAGGTCAGGCCCAAGGGCTTGGTGGATCCGGAGACGGGCGACGTGGTGCAGGTTCCCGGCCCGCGCCATGACGTTTTAGACCCCCACACGGGCGAACCGATCCCGGACGCTCAGGGCGAGTTGATCTATCCGGGCGCCAACAACCCCGAGTACATCAAGGAACAGTTTGGGAACGAGCGCGCCCGGCTCATGAAGCCCATTCAGGAAGCGGCGCAGGGCACCGAGGAGCGGATTCTGGCGGAGGCCGAGCGCAAGGCTCAAGCCTTGGACCGCGGCGACCTGGAGGGCGCGGTCTACCGTCCCAAGCCCGGCCAGATCGTGGAGTTCTCCCCACAAGACGTGATCGGCGACACGGCCGGGCGGCGGCGCAACGACATTCGCGGGCGCGTGGTGGGCGCGAACAGCGACGGCACGTTTACGGTTCAGGAGTCCGGCGGCGCGCAGCACATCGTACCCCAGGGCGCGGTCAAGCGCGTGGCGCGGAACGTCCAGCGGGACGTGGACGCGCTGGACGCGGCGCTCTTGCCGCCCGAGATCAGGGGCCGCGTAATGCAGCGCAGCGCGGACACGCGGGAGGCCCTGCGCGCCAGCACCGAACTACCGCCCGAGGCGTACATCAATCCCCGCGGGATGAATATCGAGGCGAAGAAGGCCCGTGTGCGGGATATGCAAGGTTGGGGCGTGCAGGACATGGGGCACGTGGGCCAGGCGCAGGCGTTGCCGAAGGCCCTGGAGAAGTTGCTGGGCCTGCCGCAGATCGAAGAACACGGCGCGGCGGCGCTGCCCGGCTTCAAATCGGTGGAGTTCGTGAGCGCGGACGCGGCGGAGCTGGTCCCCGGCGACAAACTCCGCTTGGGGGGCGACGTCTTCACCGTCCAGCCGGCCGAGACGCCCGGGCGCGTGAAGCTGAAGGACGGTTTCCCCATCGAGGTACCAGAGAGCCTCGTGCCGAAGGACAAGGGCGTGCCGATCCAGCGTGCCGGCGCAGGCGTTCCGGGTATTCCGGGCGCGAGCGAGGAACCCGCGGCGCGGATCGGGAAGCGCGCCGGGCGCATGACGGACCAGGAACTCCAAAACGTCCTTGGCAACGCGGAAAACCGCAGCCTGCCGCCCGAAGTCCAGGCGCACTTGGGGGCCCTCAACCAGGAAGTGCAGGAAGCCGGGCGCGGCCAGGCCGGCTTGGACCCGTTCAAGGCGTTCGAGCTCGAGAAGGACCTGCCGCCGGACGTTCAGGCGTTGGCTGCCCAGGAAGCCGGGCGCGTGCGCGCCGAGGCCCGCGGGCGCGTCACGGCCATGCGCCCCGAAGCACCCACGCCGGAGATCCAGGCGCAGCTTGGGGACCTGTTCGAGCGCGAGGCCAAGGCGTTGCGCGCAACCGAAGGCCGGCCCACGCTGGACGAGGCCATGCGCACGGCGCCGCCAGCTCCACCGCGGAAGGGAATCGCCGCCGGCGTCAAGGCAGTGGGCGTGGACCGGGGCCGCATCCAAGAACTGGTGGACCAGGGCAAGACGCTGGCGGAGGCCCAACGAATCGCGGCCGGCGAGGGTGTTCTGCAGGGCGTGCGCGCAGGCCCGGCGGGCGCGGTGCAGGCCGCGCAGGCGGAGGTACGCGCCGCCGGCGTCAAGAACCCTGGCGCGGTGATCCCGAAGGGCATGGACCCCAACGCCGCGGCGAAGACCGCCGAACTCATGAAGCAGCTCGCGGGCTTCACGCCCGAGGAGGGCAGGGAGTTTCTTGGGTACGCCGAGCGCACCGCCAAGGGCGCCGTGCCCGAGAAGTACGCCCAGGCCGTGGAAGCCTGGCACGCGCACCACGACGCGCTCAGCGAGTTCGAGCGCCAGGTTGCCGGGGCCACGAAGCTTTCGAGCGAGGGCGGGCTGGGCTACGCGCTGCACCTTTCCGCGCCCGAGGCAAAAGAGACGTTTCAGGAAGTGTACAAGGACCCGGCCCTGGCCGCGCAGCTCCACGAGGTCCTCAACCAGAAGCGCGCCGCCAAGGGCCTGCCGCCCATCGACTTCAGGGCGGGCGCGGCGCCCACCGACGCGGCGCGCCTGGCGCAGATGGACCCCGAAGTGCGCAAGATGCTGGAGAAAGTGGGACTCTCCAACGAGTACCTGGCGCGCACGTTCAACCCTTCGATGGTCGAGCGCGCCTACAAGGGCCTTGGGGTGTCGGAGATCAACGACGCGTTCCGGCAGATCGGCATGCAGCCGGTCTTTTCCGAGAACCCCCAGCGGCTCTTGTATGCCCGGCAGATGCGGCACGTTCAGGTGCGCGCCCAGGCGGATTTCGTGGGCGAGCTGGTGAAGGGCGGCGCGGGCTTCGAGATCGGCGCGGTGGAGCGCGGCGCGCCCGTGCGCGGGATGCCCGGCATCGAGGCCGTGGAGTCCGAAGGCCGGCGCGTGTTCACCGTCCCCGAGATCAACGCAAGCCGGCCGGCGGCTATGGTGGGTTTCGACTCGCCCGAGCTGGCGCAGGCCGCGGCCAAGACCTACCGCAAAATGACGAACCCCGAAGAGGTCTCGCCGGTCCTGGCGTGGTACGACGGCATCACGCGCCTATACAAATCGTACCTTACGCGCATGTTTCCGGCCTTCCACGTTCGGAACCACATCGGGAACCGGCTGCAGGCGCTCATGTTCGAGGACGTTCCAACCACCGGCGAGCACTACCGGATCGGGCAGCAGCTCGTGGCCGGGAAAGATTTCCAAGTCACGCTGGGCGACGGCCGCACCCTGAACCGGCAGCAGCTCATCAATGAAGGCGTGAAGGCCGGCATGGGCACCGGCGGATTCTACGAGGACCTGTTGGACCAGGTGGGCCGCCCGCAGTCGAAAGGCAGCTTCAACCCCTTGGACCCCAACAACCGGGCGATCCAGGCCGGCGAGCGCGTCAGTGCAGCGCTCGCGCAGGCCCCCGGCGCGCTGCTTTCGGGTACGCCCGAGCTGTTGAAGAACGCCACCGGCGAAGGGCTGGAGAACGCTGACCGCTGGGGCGCGTACACGTACTTTGTGCAACAGGGCTTTTCACCCAAGGCCGCGGTGGAGAAAGTCAACCGCGCCCTCTTCGACTACTCCGGCAAGAACCTCTCGGACTTCGAGCGGAACTTTGCCCGGCGCATGGTCTTCTTTTACGGGTACGTGCGGAACGTGATCCCCCGCGTACTCGAGACGGCGCTGACCGACACCCGGAAGCTGGTCCCGTACGCGCACCTGGCGCAGACGCCCGGCAAGCCCAACCCCATGCCTGCATGGGCGGGCGAGGGAATCGCCGTGCCCCTCGGGAAGGACGACGAGGGTAAGCCCATGGTCCTGGCCGGCCTGGATACGCCCGTTGAGGCCGCCTTCGAACCGTTCGAGGGATTCACGGGCGGGCTTGGACGCGGGCTTGCCAAGCTGGGCGCGCACCTGAACCCGCTGTTGAAAGTTCCCATTGAGCTGGCGACGAACAAAGACCTGTACCTCGACAAGGATATTAGCGACCTGCGGAAGGCCCCGCATTGGGCGGAGGAACTGCCGCCCGAAGTCCAGGCCGCCTTGGGTGCGCACGCGATCCAGAACAAGAACGGGACCACGCGCTACGAGATGGACCCGTACGCGCTGTACGCGCTGCGCAATTCGCCCGTGTCGCGGATCTCCAACACGGCCAGCCGGGCGGCCGACGACGCCAAGGGCGGCGGCGAGGTCCTGGCGAACCTGCTCACGGGCTCGCGGATCGTGAGCGTGGACACCGCCCGCGAAGCCGAGCTGCAGAAGCGGGATGCGGCTATCGAGCAGTTGAAGGAACTGGAACGGCAAGGGCTGGTCTCCGGCTACAAGGCCCCGGAACGGTTCTCCCTCACCGACACCGGCAAAGGCGCGGCCGAACTGCCGGAGATCCAAGCGCTTCTTGACGCGACCAAGCCGGCCAAGAAAGCCCCGGCGCAAGGCGCCAAGGGAAAGACGCACCGGAACGCACCGGCCAGACCTTCAGGCGCGGCCAACCTGCCGGAGGTTCAAGCCGTGTTCGACGCGGGCGGCGGAAGCGACGGCGAGTTGGAGGCCGCCTACCGGGCGGGCATGGCGCGCCTGCACAGGGAAGCCCAGCAGAAGAAGAACGCGTCCCGGTCCGCGCCGGCTGCATTGCCGCCCGAAGTCGCGGCGCTCTTGGGGAGGTAGGCGAGTGGCCGAACAGGCGTTCAGCAACAAGCACAACCGGGCCGCGTACCGCGCCGTCGCAAAGGCCGTGGACGAGTTCCGAAAAGCCGCCAAGGACTACGAGGCCCAAGGGTTCCTGTGCATGGCCGATCAGGCGTACTTCTCTGCCGTGAAACTGACCGAGATCACGCAGGGCGGCGAATCCCTGTTATTGGCGGAGCTGCTCAAAGCACACGCCCGGCTCTTGCTTCGAGCGGACCGGAAGGCCGACGCCACCGCCAGCGAGGAGCGGGCGAGCGGGATCTTGAGCAGGCACGCCCAAAAGAACTGACGGTCCCCGGGAGCCCCGATGCCCCCAACGCTCAGACTTCATCATTGCCACGTGTGCGGCGCTTTGCTTGCGCGCCGGAACCCGTTGCCCAGGTGCGCGGGCTGCACCCAGCCGCAGCCGTTGCGATATGGGCGCGTTTCTCCACGCGACCCCACCAGACCCACCCCCGCGCCCCAAGACGCGCCCAGGCGCGAAGGAACCGGGCAAGGCGCAGGGGTGCAGCCCGGCGGCGAGGATCGTAAAGTGCAGGACTTTTGGTTGGGTGTGCCTGCACGTAGTGATTGCACGTGCATCGTATAGTGCAAGGCGTGCCACCAAAACCGGAGGGTTTCCGATGCGCCAGTTTCTCGCGGTGTCCCTATTCGCCTGTCTCCTTGGGTGCGGCACCGCGCCCGCGCCGGCATCAAGACCGGCGCAGCCACGTGAAACCGAGTGGGCACTGGTCCGGCACGAGCTGACCCTGGCTGCCCTTCAAGCCCCTACCTCGACCTGGCCGGGAGAGATAACCGTAAAAGCGGTCTTTCGAACCAACCCCAAGGACAAGCCGCTCCACGTTTTCTACATGATCTACCGGGAGGGGCCGGAGAAAATCCACCAACTCACCCTGGCCGACATACAGGGGAGCTTCTTGCACGAATGGCGCGCCGAGGCCAAGAGCGGTCGCCCGGCCGGGATCCTGCCGGACATCCTTTGGCACGTGGAAAAGGCGCGGCTCCTGGCCGCCGAGAACGGCGTGGACTTCGACCCGCAGCGCGACGTGGAGTTTTCATTCCGCCTCACCGCGCACCAGGCCGACGGCACGTATGGCCTGCAAGGTGTGGCGGGCGTAGACGGTGAAATCAAGTGGGGCGCGATCGAGCAGCCGAGCAGGTAAACGGCAACCCTAAACCCGCGCTTCTTCAGGATGAAGGGCGCGCAACACGGCCCGCGGTTCCCTCTCAACAACAGTAAGTAGGGCTTTTGCCGGCCCGTCCGGATCGGTGCGGCCCTGCTCCCAATTGCGAAGGGTGGACGTGGGCACGCCCAACAAGTGAGCGAAGCGCGCCTGCGTCAGGCGCATACGCTTACGCGTGGCCTGGATGTTGGTGGCGGAAACCACGAAGCGGCGCGAGGGCTTCTGAGCACCGCGCAGGATACGGCCGCCCTCGCGCACCGCCTGGCAGAGTTCCTTGAACGCGTCTTCTTTCATGGGTATTCCTCCTCAACAAGCCTGCGCAGAATCTTTACCTGTTCCGGCGTGAGATCGCCGGCCACGTTCTTATTGTAGGCGTACAAGAGCGCAATCTGGTGGTGGCTCTTGGCGTAGTAGTAGATCACCCGAGCGCCGCCGCGCTTCCCACGGCCACGCAGGGCAATCCGAACCTTGCGAATCCCACCACCGCCCCGGATGAGGTCGCCGGCCATGGGGTCCGCTTCGAGCCTGTTCTGAAACGACCGATACTCTTCGTCGCCCAACTCCGCGCACACCCAACGCGTAAAGCTTTTGGTTTCGTCGAAGAGCATGCGCCGTTCCCCGATAGGAAAGATACGCTATTAGCGTACTGTGTCAAGGGGAATGTGGGCCGCTTCACGCCGTGGACCGGAAGCGCGCCGGCGCGGACGCGTCCGGGCCTTGGAGCATGGCCGGGCGCTGTCGGCTGCGCCGGTCGCAGGCGGGCGAGCAGTGCCGCGGCTGGCCCAGCGCGTAGAACTCCACCCCGCAGCACAGGCACACCAGCCGGAACCGCGCCAGAAACGCCGCGCCGTCCTTCGTGCGGGGTGCTGCTACGGGGTTCATGGCGCAGGCCCTCTAAAACCGGATGCCGTGCGCGTGGCAGTAGAGCCCGGCCGCGCCAACCACCAACACAAAGAGCCCGCCCCACAGCAGCAGCCACGGGAAACGGTCGCAGGCGTCCAACTCCGCCTGCGTGGGGCGCGTTGCCTGCATAAATTCCTTCATGCCCATTTGGCGGACCTCCCTACGTTCCGGCCTTTGGCTTCACGCCGGGCGCGTGGCGGCGCGTGCCCTGCGTAATTCATTCGTCATTGCAAAACCTCCTCTAAAAGTTTACCCCTTCCCCTTCACGCCGTGGCGCTCGCCGGTTTCATTGATTGAACGCCGGATCGTTGCGGACGTATCAGCCTGCCAGAGTTTCTTTAGTCCATCCAACGTCTTAGCGGAATCCTTATCTAGCCGAGCGAACACCGTTTTTTGTGAGTCGGGCTCCCCAAGGACAGGCTTGCGCCCTTCAGGATTATTGGAAGGCCGCCCGGCGAGCCCATGCTTTTTAGACCCCATGCGAAATTTTCTACCTCCTTAACCGCTGAACGTACCACATTTTGATAAAGCAGACAAAAGAAAATGTCTAAATCCCCTCATTCAGATTTGACAGACGAAACAGGAATAGGGTAAGGTCCAACCATGACGAACACGACCCAACCTCGCATAACCAAAGCCCAAGCGAGCGCGATCTACACGCTCAGTGTTTCGGCCTTCCCGAACTTCACCAAGTGGGAGGCGGGATTCATCCTGACGCTTGCACGCATGCGCCAGGACCGCGCCGCATTGAGCCACAAGCAGGCGCGGGCGTTGGGCCAGATACTCAACAAGATTCGCCCGTGGTGTTCTGAAATGAAGCGGTGCGAGCTGGAGCGGGCGGCGCGATGGCAGGCCGGGAAGCGCGATCGTTTCTTCGCACGGCTCAGGCGCGAACGCGCCGGCTGAAGGAACCGAACCAAACGAGGGAGGGGCAAGCCATGACGTGGAACATTCACTTTACCGACCGGGAAGGCAGCGACCGCGGGCACGTCTCCGTCGACGCCGGCACGAAGGCCGCGGCGGAGGACCTGGCGCGCCAGGGCATTAAGAGCCTGAAGGTGGCCCGCGTCGAACCGGCCGCGCCGCTTTCGGCGTCCAGCGTCGACGCGGACTTCGAGGCGTGGCTGGACGCGATCGAACCCACCGGCGAGCCCGAGCCCACAAAGGCGGAGATCGAGGAAGAGGCCGCCTGGCTGGCCGCGACCCTGGAACGGATTCAGGCGCAGGCTGAAGCGGCGCGGCGCGTCAACCCAGCCCGGCAGCGCGTGGCCCGCGTGCTGCACCTGGAGAACCGCCCGCCGGCCGCGTGAGGTTGGCAGGTTGCGTAAGTCACCAATTCCAAGGACGACGAGAGGAGGACTACCGATGGAACAGCAGCAGATCGACCCACAGGTGTACGTCCGCAGGCTGCACCGGATGCTGTTTTTCCTTAACCAGCACCCGGACCTGGAGCGGCAGCACCCCGACGCCCGGCCCGCGATCGAGGCGAAGCTGGGGCGCATGCAGGCTTTCGCCCGCGCCCACCGCGCCCACCCCGAGGCCGTGCCCCTGCAACTCTGCCCATGTGCTGGGCTGGAGGCGCCCGTGCAGGATCTTCAGGGTTGGAAGACTTCCGACCATGCGCGCCTGCGCCTTGGCCTCCCGACGCGGAATACGGCGTACATTCAAGAGGTCGAGGCGTTCCTACCCATCGCACGCTTGATGCCGCAGGAGTTCCCCCTGTTGGTGCGCAAGGCACGCCGACAGAAGGGCGAACCGAGGTACGACGTCAGTAGGTACAACGCGAAGCGCGTTGAACTGGAGGCCGGCCTGGCCCACCTGGAACGTAAGCCCGAGAGTTGGCGGACCGGCAAGACCGGCCGGGCGGCCATCGAGTGCCAGAAGCTACGCCTTGATATTCTTCGAGCGGCCAAGGCCATTGCCGACGGCGAGTTTTGGGCGCCGTCCCACACCTACACGTTCTTGGATTTGGCGGTGCTCTGCGATTGGAAGTTCAGGCGCCAAGTCATTCGTAGCTTGTCGCTGCGCGTGATGGGGTTCTATGGGAACGAAGAGGCGCTACAGGAGTGCTTCGAACGGATCGCCGACCAGTGGATGCCCGAGGCCGACGACGACCACCAAGACCGACGCGAAGCCGCGTAACCCTGAAACCAAACCACGGGAGGAAATGAACATGGCATCAGTATCCGCAACGTATGCGAGTGGGAAGTACCTGCGCGCCGAAGAACTACAGGGGCGCGGGCGTGTGGTTTTTACAATCAAGAGCGTGCAGCAGAAGGACCTCGACGGCAGGAAGCGCCTGGAGCTGGCGTTCAGGGAGTCCGCCAAGCTTTTAACACTGAACGCTTCCAATGCTCGCGCCCTGGCTGGGCTCTACGGAGACGAGAGCGCAGAATGGGTGGGCAAGATGGTTGTGTTCGTGGTTCGCCAAGTCGAGTTTCAAGGGCGCCAGGTACCCGGCATACGCGTTGACGCGGACGCGCCGCGCACCACCGCACCAGATAGCCCCAGCTCGAGCTCGCCTGTGGGCCAGTCCATCACGGCGCGGATTGTGGAGGTGAAGGAACAGGCCAGTAACGGGCGCACCGTTTTCCTGATCCAGCTCGACAGCGGAGAGCGCATGTGGACTTGGGAGAGCCCCATAGCGCGGGCTGCCAAGGAACGCTGCGGATTGGCCTCGCCGGCGCTGCTCAGGTACCACCCCGTGAGAAACCCCACCAGCGGCGTGACCAGCTTCAAGCTGGTGGCCGTGGAGGACGCGGCGCAGGACGCGCCCGAGGGCGACGGCCCGGCGCAGGATGAGATACCGTTTTAAGATTCGGTGGGCTGGAGCCTGCCGCCTACTGCCCCGCCGGCTGCGTTCTCGCGCAACGGCGGGGCGCTTTATTGGATTTGAAAAATAGTTTCGATCACACAACACGCCAACTCTCATAAAGTTAGAATGTGCGATAGTCGCTAGATGTGCGAACTACGCCCGATCAACTAAACCCGTTCGGGGGTTGGCTACGATAGTTCGAAATGAGTGTGTGAGCAGTCTCACCCATTCCCCGAGCACAAGGAGGCTCGCCTATGAAGAACGCGGCTGGTGGTCCGGACCTGAAACTCACCCAGGTAGCCAAGGTGACGGGCATGAGCGCATCGGCGCTGCGTGTACTTGCAGCGCAGGGCAAGCTGCCGGGCGTGTACCGGCTTGGTGGGATGTGGCGGATGCGCCGCGAGTACCTCGACAAGATCCGGACGCCCAATGCAGAGATCGCGCTGGCACGCGCCAGCGCGTAACGAGTGAACCCGCGCCGCGGAGGGCGGCGCAAGATGCCCTGCTCCGGAGGTTTCTTTAGAAATAAAGAAACCCCGGCCACTGACGAGGTGGACGCGGGGCGCGGAGAACAAAATGCAGCCTACACCGTCGGATGAACTTTTTCAAGAAGGCAGCGTAAAAAGCGCGCGCCCTTCCAGCGCAAAGCACGGGACGCGCAAGCAAAATCCAGATCCCCACGCGCCGATGATTTTCAGCGCGCAGCCCTCGCTATTCGGCGAGCCCCTTCCTCCAACGGTTCATGAACTTGGGCAACTCTTCGTTGCCGCCGTCTTTGCGTCACCAACCGGACTTGCCTTTAACGATTGGCGCTGGCGTATGGGAATCCAACAGATCCCCGCGTGGACTGGTACTTATATTCGCGCCGCCGCCGAGCGGGCAGGCTTGGCGATGCACGGCACGAGCCGCGCCACCGCTCCAAGATCACGCTCGCGCATCACTGTTGTTTGGGTGGTTCCTGAAGGCGCTCGACCATCGAGCAGCGCACCCGCCGCGCAGGCGGTGGCAATATGATTGCCACGGCCTCGCAGTGCGTCTACCAGATCACGAATTGGGACCAATTCGAGAACAATAAGTCCCGCGAGCTGGGCGCGCTCAAGTGGTTTCTGGTCCCGAACGAGGGGACAACCAAGCTTAATTTACTGTTGTCGATGCCGGACGGCGCAGCGATCTACGGCCTGCATCATCTTCTTTTGGCGTTGGTGAGCCGGCAGAAACAGACCAAGGAAGTAAGGCGGAATGGTTGGTTGACCCATAACGGCACGGAATCCGGCGACCCGTTCACGGTGGAGGAGTTAGCCGGCCTCGTAAATCGCCCATTCAAGGAAGTGCAGCGCGGCCTCGAAGTCCTTACCTCGAACAAGATAGGGTGGGTGAAACGGCACTTAACCGGCAGTCAACCGGCAGGCGACGGGCAGCAGGTGCCCGCCGCGTGCCCACGAAACGGACAGCGACCGGGTAGGCGAGCGGCGATCAGTGGTCATGGCGCTGCCCGGCCTTCTACTACAGAAGTAGAAGTAGAAGTAGAAGTAGAAAACAGAATTAAAGAAAACGGGAGCGAAGCGACGGCCGTTTTAACGGCCGTTACGGCCGCGCCTGCGGCGCCGTTCTCTGAAGCAGCCTCAAAATCGAACGACAACGACAACGGCGACGGTGCGGAGCGAGAAGACTTTGATCTATGCGCTCCCTTCGAAAGCTCCCCCCAACCCGTGAACGCCGAGGTGGCCTAACCATGCACACGTTCAAAAACCCCTGGTGCGCCTTCGCGGCCGTACTGCGTGATCGAAATCTGCCCGGCGAGACGCTCTTAAAAAATTTGGCTTCGTTGTACCCGGCCCCCACGCCTGCGCTAGTTGTGCGTGCCTTGGGTGCGGCGACGAGCCAGCCGGAGGCTATAGAGTGCAACCCTGAGAAGTATTCGGCGGCGGTGCTCCTGATTGTTCGAACGCCGAGTATTGGGATCCCACAGAAGCACCTGGACTACGCGGCCGAGGACCTGGCCGTGGCCGACGAGCAGGCGTTGCCAGCCCAGGAAGCTGGCGACACGGAGACCCCGGCGCCGCCGGCCGCGAGTCCACCACAGGCGAATATTAGACTTTTAGATGAAGTCTCAAAAACGCCTGATGCACCAGCGCCACCGGCACCTGAACCCACGCCCAAAGAGGCCGGGCAGGCGGTGAAAGCAAAGAGGCTAAGGCCAGCGGTGCAGATCCAAGCCGAGAAGCCACACGCCGATTCGGGCGTGTTGACCTCACTCGCAGAGTTGCCGCCCAAGGCCATGGTGGACGTGAAAGCGCTGGCCCAACTCTTGGGTGTGAAGTCCACCAAGACGATCACGCGCATGGTTGCCCGCGGCGAGCTGCCTCCACCCCTGCCATTCGGGGGGCGCAGCCGTTGGGTTGTGGAGTCGATTCACAAGCACATCGAAGAGAGCGCGGCGAAGCGCGCAGCGGAGGCCGCGACCTGGCGGGCAGCGCAGGCCGTGCCGAGGCCGGCAAAGACGATGCTCCCCCGCCCTGTTTCAGCGGGATAGTTGAATCTTTCGGGTTGCTTTTTGGGTTGGCAAAGGAAAATACAGATCGAGTATTCGGAGACTGACCTTGCCCCACGTCTGGCTTGACGAACGCACCGACCCGCCCGTGTTCAGATTTGAATACAGGGAGTGGACGGGACCGCAAAAGCTTGGGTTCAAGAGCCGCCGGCGCATCGGCACGGGCTTGAGTGTCGCGATCGAGGGCGGCGCGGCCGAGGCCAAGAAGCAGACGATTCTGAAGGCAACGCAGGTTCAGGCGCAGTTCGACGCCGTGCGCGTGGGCTGGACAGAGCCGCTCAAATCCACCGACCTTGGCAGGATTCGCCCGTTCGAGGAAGTGGCCGCCGACTTCATGGCGTGGGGCAATGCCAAGGGCGGGCTGAACGGTTTCCCGTGGGGCGCAAAGCACGCCGAGAAGCGCGCTTTCTACCTGCGCTTTTGGGGGAAGGCGCTGGGCCTGCACACGCTCCGCGACCTGGAGGGCTGCCTGCCCCGCGTCGAGCGCGTGCTGATCAAACTGCAAAAAGTGAAGACGTCCGGCAAGGACAAGGGCAAGGCGCTCGGGCCGGCCGCCGGCAAGACCAAGAACAACTACCTCGACGGCCTTAAGGCGTTTTGTACTTGGTGTGTGGAGCGCGGTCTTTTGGATCGGAACCCGCTCGAAGGGCTTGCGCAGTTCGACCAGACGAAGAAGACGCAGCGCCGGGCGCTCAGCGTGGAAGATATCCGCCTTTTCCTCGAGGGTCTCGACGGCCCGAAGGCCACGAAATACAGCAGGCGGCGCCGCGCAGGGTACGAGGTGGCGTTTGTGTCGGGGCTGCGCGCCGGCGAGCTGCGCGCCCTTCGCGTGAAGCACCTCGACGCGCAGCGCGGCGGCCTTCACCTGGAGCCCGCGTGGACTAAGAACCGCAAGCCGGGATTCCAACCCCTCCCCGCTTCACTGGTGGCGCGTTTGGAAGAGGCGGCGAAGGGCCAAGACTCAGAGACCCCGCTTGTGTTCGTGTCGCGGGAAGGTTCGAACACACTGCAGAAGGACCTGGAGCGTGTTGGGCTCACTCGCTGGGCGGTCGGGATGTTGGAAGACGGCACCATCGGCCGCGGCAAGGTGGACTTTCACGCGCTGCGCGTGGCGTACACGACGCTGGTACTCGACGCGGGCGCCTCGGTGAAAGAGGCGCAGAACTTGGCGCGACACGGAAGCCCCAACCTCACGATGAATGTGTACGGCCGTGCGCGTCAGCCGAGGTTGGAAGCGATCACAGAAGCGGTTGGGCGTGCGATCCTGCCCGCGCCCGCCATACAGACGCCGTACAAAAAGGCCGTGGGTGCAGAAGGCACGGACCTAACAGAAGACGGCGAACTAGCTTACGCAGGTGATAAGATGGTGGGTAGGGAGGGATTTGAACCCCCGTAGACTTTCGTCGGCAGATTTACAGTCTGCTGCCATTGACCGCTCGGCCACCTACCCACCGCTGTGTGGAGACCACTTCGAGCAGCGACTTCTACCAAAGGCAGCCCCAGTTGCAAGCGCGCGATAGGATTCAGGCGGCAGGACGCAGGATTTTGGAACGGCCATTCACGCTCGATTCGAGACCCTGAATCCCCAAGCCTAAATCCTGAAGCCGCCGCAATTCCTGCATTTCCAAATGGCGTATCCTCCCTACAATGCCGCCCATGAACACGAACCTTCCGTCTGGACGCATCGACTGGCGCACCTTCGAGTCCCCCGCCCTGCGCGGCAACGCGCTCGGCGATCCGCATGTGCGGCGGCTGCCGGTCTATCTGCCGCCGGGCTACGACCAGGGTGCGCAGCGGTATCCAGTGGCGTACGTGCTCGCGGGGTACACCGGCACCGGCGCGATGCAACTCAACGAGGCCTGCTGGGACGAAAACCTGCAGCAGCGCATGGATCGCCTGATCGCGCAAGGCAAAGTTCGGCCGATGATCCTCGTCCTCCCCGACTGCATGACGCGTTACGGCGGCTCGCAGTACATCGATTCGTCCGCGACCGGGAACTATGCGGCGAGTCTGCTGGAACTTGTAGCCTTCGTGGATGCGAACTTCCGGACCGTCGCGAACCGCGAGCACCGCGCGATCCTGGGCAAGTCCTCCGGCGGCTATGGCGCGACCATTAGCGCCATGCGCCACCCGGAACTCTTCGGGCTCGTCGCCGACCACAGCGGCGACAAGTACTTCGAACTCTGCTACAAGCCGGACTTCCCAAAGTTCCTCCGCGCCTGCGCGCGCTTTAAAGACCTGGCCAAGATCTTAAAGGACCCGGCCGCGATCCGCCCGCGGCCCGGCGACTTCTTCGACTTCATGAACATCGCCGCGATGTCGGCGTGTTACGCGCCCAATCCGCAGGCGCCGCTGGGCTTCGACCTGCCCGTCGATCCGTTCACGGGTGAGTTAAACGAAGAGGTCTGGCAGCGCTGGCTCGCGCATGATCCCGTATACCTGCTGGACCGCCACGCCGGCGCGCTGCGTTCGCTTAGGCTCTACTTCCTGGACTGCGGCACGCGCGACGAGTTCAACCTGCACTACGGCTGCCGGATATTCAGCAAGCGTTTGAAGGAGCTCAAGATCCCGCACCGTTACGAGGAGTTCGAGGACGGGCACCGTTCGATCGGCTACCGCTACGACGCCTCGCTTCAGGCGCTCAGCGAGGCGATGGCGTGACCCAACATCTGAATTTCCCTGGAACGAATGGCTTCTGTAGCGCAGGGTTCCGGTGCTCCCGGTCGCTTCGGCGGCGGTCTTCGCCCTAACCTTCCACCTTTAACCGGTAGCCCACGCCGGGCTCGGTGAGCAGGTACTTGGGCTTCGCGGGCTCGGACTCGAGTTTGCGGCGCAACTGATTCATGTAGACGCGCAAATATTGATTCTCGAGTTCCGCGTTAGGGCCCCAGACCAGGCGCAAGAGCTGGCTGTGCGTGACCACCTTTCCCGCATACCCGATCAGCGTCGCGAGCAATTTGTACTCGATGGGCGTCAGGTGAATCTCTGCGCCCGCGAGCTTGACGATGCGCGCGCCCAGATCCACTTCGAGATCGCCCTGCCGGAAGACCGGCTCGGCGTCCGGCCCCTGGCTGTGTTGGGCGTGCCGGATCGCGACCCGGATGCGCGCCAGGAGTTCCGCGTTGCCGAAGGGCTTGGTGAGGTAATCGTCGGCGCCGGCATCCAGCGCGGAGACCTTGTCCTTCTCCTGGTCGCGCGCCGAGAGCACCACAATCGGCATCGCGGACCACTCGCGTAGCCTCCGGATGACCTCGACGCCGTCGGTGTCGGGAAGGCCCAGGTCCAGGATCACGAGAGCCGGATTGTTTGCGGCCGCGAGCCGCAGGCCTTCCGCGCCGTTAACAGCTTCATCCAGCCGGAATCCGTTCTGCGTGAGCGTGATGTTCAGGAAACGGCGCAGCTTGGGATCGTCTTCCACCAGCAGGATCAGCGGTTGCAGAGCGCTCATGCGAAGTCCCGTCAGGCCGGTTCGGCGGGCGCGAGTTCCGGCGCCTTGCCATCGATCGGCAGCGTAAACCGGAAGACGGCTCCCCCGCCAGCGCGATTCTCCGCCCAAATCCGTCCGCCGTGGATGCTCACGATGCCCTTGCAGATCGTCAGGCCCAGGCCCACGCCTCCGCGCTTGGCGTCCGAGTTCGCGCGGTAGAACTTGTCGAAGATGCGCCCCTCTTCGCCGGCCTTAAGGCCCGGCCCGCGGTCGGCGACTTCCACCACGACTTCGCCGGGCATATGCAGCACGTTCAGCTCGATCGGTGTGGCGGGAGGCGTGTACTTGAGTGCGTTCTCGATCAGGTTGAAGAGCACTTGCTGGATCAGCACCGCATCCACAGGAACCATGGGACAGTCGTCCGGGATCGAGATTTTCAGGTCCCGCCCCTTCAGGCGCGATTCCAGCAACCCGGTCACGGACCCGATGACCTCTTCCAGCGGCTGCCATTCCTTGGCCACCGAGACCGCCCCGGCCTCCAGGCGCGTCATCTCCAGCAGGTTGCCCACCAGGCGATTAATGTAGTCGGCCTCCTCGTGGATGCCCTGGATCAGTTCGTTGCGCAGCACGGGCTCCAGATCCGGCGCGCTGTTCAGCAGGCTGCTCGCCGCTTTGATGCCCGCCAGCGGCGTGCGCAAATCGTGCGAGACGGAGCTCAACAGCGCGTTGCGCAAACGTTCGGTCTCGACCTCCACGCGCGCCTGCCCGGACTGCCGGGCGAGCCGCTCGCGCTCCAAGGCCTGCGCGGTGAGCGTGGCCAGGGTCTCCAACATGATCAATTGGCCTGGCGCCATCTCGAAGGGCTCCTGTTTGGGCCGGAAGCTGGCCACGCCGACAGTATGGTTCGAGGCGAACAGCGGCAGGTGGATGTAGCGCGAACCCGGCAGAGTCGAGGTGCCCGCGCCCGCGCGCTGCTTGTGGTCGAAAACCCACTGCGCCGTGCCGGCCTCGGTCTCCGGCGGCGGCGGACCGCCCTGAGCCAAGACGCGGCCCGAGCCATCCGGCAGGAAGAAGACGATCTCCCCGTGGATCAGTTCGTCGATGTGCGATTTGGCGATGCGCAGGATCGATTCCGTGTCGCCGGCCGCGGCCAGTTGGCGGCCCAGCGCATAAAGCGCCGAGGCGCGGCGTTCGCGTTCGACCGCGGTCTCCGCCTGCTGGCGCACGCGCCCCGCCAGCGTACTGATCACCAGCGCGGAGAGCAGCATCACCGCGAACGTCACGATGTATTGCGTATCCGAAACCGCGAAGGTCAGGTACGGTTCTACGAGGAAGAAATCGAAGGCCGCCACGCTGAGCACCGAGGCCAGCACCGATGGCCCGCGCCCGAAGCGCGTCGCCACGAACACCACGCCCGCCAGGTACACCATGACCAGGTTAACGGCGCTGAAATTGAAGAAGCGCAGCATCAGGCTGGCGGCAAGCGTACAGAGCACGACCGTGAAGGCGCTCCAGCCGTACGCGCTCCAGGGGCTCGTGCGGCGAAAGACAGGTAGCGGATCCGCGGCGCCACCCGGCGCTTCTCCGCGAATCACGAAGACGTCCACGTCGCCGCTGCGCCGGGCCAGTTGGTCCACCTGCGATCCGAAGAGTACGTCCCGCCACGTCCGCCACAGCGGCTTGCCGATCACGATCTTGGTTGCGTTGCGCTGCCGCGCGTAGGCCGCGATGGTGTCCGGCAGGTTCAGTCCGGTCAGGGTGACCGGCTCGGCGCCGAGCTGCTCGGCCAGGCGCAGGTTCTGCAGGACCCGCTCGCGTTCGCCCTCCGGCAGGTTGGCGGTGCCCGGCGTCTCCACGTACACGGCCACCCACTCGGCATGCAGCCGATTGGCGAGCCGCTTGGCCGCGCGGACCACGTGCCCCGATTGAGGGCTTGGGCCGACGCAAACCAGAATCCGCTCCGCGACCGGCCAAGCCTCGCGAATGGACTCGACCTGCCGGTAGCGCTCCATCTGCTTGTCGACGCGGTCGGCGGTGAAGCGCAGCGCGAGCTGCCGCAGCGCGATCAGGTTGCCCTTCTTGAAAAAGTTGCCGCGCGCGAGTTCCGCCTGCTCCGGAACGTAGACCCGGCCTTCTTTTAAACGCTGCAAGAGGTCGTCCGGAGGAAGGTCTACCACTTCCACTTCATGGGCGCGTTCCAGCACCGAGTCGGGCACGGTCTCGCGCACGATCACGCCAGTGATCTGCGCCACGACGTCGTTCTGGCTCTCGACATGCTGGACGTTCATCGTGGAAAAGACGTCGATGCCGGCGTCGAGCAGCTCCTGGACATCCTGCCAGCGCTTGGCGTGCATGGAGCCGGGAATATTCGTGTGCGCCAACTCGTCCACCAGGATGATCGCCGGCCGACGCTGGAGCGCCGTTTCCAAGTCGAACTCCCGCAGCCGCGCGCCTTGGTATTCGATGAGCTTGGGCGGAATCACCTCGAGGCCCTGAAGCAACGCCTCGGTCTCCTTGCGCCCGTGCGTTACGACGATGCCCGCGACCACGTCGAAGCCTTCTTTCTTGCGCTTCTGAGCGGCCTCGAGCATGGCGTAGGTCTTCCCCACGCCGGCGCAGGCGCCGAAGAAGATTTTAAGCTTCCCGTGTTTGGCACGGGCCTCCTCGGCCTTTACGGAGGCGAGCAGCGCGTCGGGGTCGGGACGGGCGTCAACCATGGGCTTATAGAAACGTATCCGGACTTAAAGGGAACGAAAAGCAATGATGGAAGATGCGGAAAGCGCATGCCGGCCGGCCAGCAGGGATCTGAACTCGGTATCCAGGGTGTGGATGCCGAACGTCGTCCTTACGGATCGGACCTCCCTGCTGGAGCGGCCGGGAAATAGTCTTTGCACCTCCCATTGCCCTACAATCCGCTTACAGCGCCTCTTTTGCGGCCAAGTTATCCAGCGCCAGGTTCAACCGCAGTACATTGACCCGCGCTTCGCCAAGAATTCCCAACTGCCGGCCTTCCGTGCATTGGGCTACTAGTTCCCGCAGGCGGCCTTCCAGTTCCCGGGCGCGCTTCTCATCGGGCTCGCGCGCCTTGGCCACGCGATGAATCTGGTATTCCGCCGCCGCCGGGCTAATGTGCGGGTCGAGTCCGCTGCCCGACGCCGTGACCAGATCGACCGGCACGGGTTCCGTGTTCTCGGGATCGGCCGCATGAAGCGCGTCCACCCGGTCCTTCACCGCCTTCAGATAGTCGGCGTTGGTCGGGCCAAGGTTGCTGCCGGTGGACGCTCCGGCGTTGTTGGGGAACGGCCCGGTGGCCGAGGGCCGGCTCCAGAAGTATTTGGGAGCGGAGAACGCCTGCCCGATCAGTTCTGAGCCAGCGGGCTTGTCGTTGATCATGACCAAGCTGCCGTTCGCCTGCTTGGGAAAGAAGACCTGCGCCGCGCCCGTGACCGCCATAGGGTAAATCACGCCGGTCAGCACCGTGAGCACGAGCAGGAAGAGCAGCGCCGGTTTGAATTGCTTCAGCGTTTCGCGAAACATGGGCATTTCCTTTCCACGTCCGTCAGACCAGGTGCAGCGCGACCAGGAGCATGTCGATGAGCTTGATGCCGATGAACGGCACGATCAGCCCGCCCAGGCCGTAGATAATCAGATTGTCGGAGAGCAGCCGGTCGGCCGAGACCGCCCGGTACCGCACGCCCTTCAGCGCCAGCGGGATCAGGAAGACGATGATCAGCGCGTTGAAAATCACCGCCGAGAGGATCGCGCTCTCCGGCGTCGCCAGGCCCATCACGTTCAGCGCGTTCAGCGTCGGGTACGTGGTCGCGAACGCGGCGGGGATAATCGCGAAATACTTGGCCACGTCGTTCGCGATGCTGAACGTGGTCAAGCTGCCGCGCGTCATCAGCAACTGCTTGCCGATCATCACGATCTCGATCAGCTTGGTGGGGTTGGAGTCCAGGTCCACCATGTTGCCGGCTTCCTTGGCGGCCTGCGTGCCCGAATTCATCGCCACGGCCACGTCGGCCTGCGCCAGCGCGGGCGCGTCGTTCGTGCCGTCGCCGGTCATCGCCACCAGCCGCCCGCCGGCCTGCTGCTCGCGGATCAGGTTCAGCTTGGCCTCGGGCGTCGCCTGCGCCAGAAAATCGTCTACGCCGGCCTCGGCGGCGATGGCCGCGGCCGTAAGCGGGTTGTCGCCGGTGATCATCACCGTCTTGATGCCCATGCGCCGCAGTTCCGCGAAGCGCTCCTTGATGCCGCCTTTCACGATGTCCTTCAGATAGATCGTCCCCAGCGCCCGCGCGCCGTCGGCCACCACCAGCGGCGTGCCGCCCTTCTTGGCGATGGCTTCCACTTCCGCGCGCAACTCGGAGGGAAACGCGCCGCCTTGGTCCTTCACGTAGCGTTCGATCGCGTCCGCAGCGCCCTTGCGAATCGCGCGCCCCGGCAGATCGACGCCGCTCATGCGCGTCTGCGCCGTGAACGGTACGAAGGTCGCACCGAGCTGATGAATGTCGCGGCCCCGGAGCTTGTACGCTTCCTTCGCCAGTTTCACGATGCTGCGGCCCTCGGGCGTCTCGTCCGGCAGCGAAGAAAGCTGCGCCGCGTCGGCCAGGTCCTCGATCTTCACGCCCTTCGCGGGGATGAACTCCACCGCCTGCCGGTTGCCGAGCGTGATCGTGCCGGTCTTGTCGAGCAGCAGCACGTCCACGTCGCCTGCGGCTTCCACCGCGCGCCCGGAGGTCGCGATCACGTTCGCCTGGATCAGCCGGTCCATGCCCGCGATGCCGATGGCCGAGAGCAGCCCGCCGATCGTCGTCGGCGCCAGGCAGACGAAGAGCGCCACCAGCACCGTGATCGTGATGGCGCTCCCCTTGCCCGCCGCATCCACGCTGTACATCGAGTACGAGAGCAGCGTCGCGCAGACGAGCAGGAACACGATGGTCAGCGCCGCGAGCAGAATATTCAGCGCGATCTCGTTCGGCGTCTTCTGCCGCTTCGCGCCTTCCACCATCGAGATCATGCGGTCGAGGAAGGTCTCGCCCGGATTGGCCGAGATGCGCACGATCAGCCAGTCCGAGAGCACCTGCGTGCCGCCGGTAACGGCGCTGCGGTCGCCGCCGCTCTCACGGATCACCGGCGCGCTCTCGCCTGTGATCGCGCTCTCGTTCACCGAGGCCACGCCTTCGACCACCTCGCCGTCGCCGGGGATCGTCTCGCCGGCTTCCACCAGCACCACGTCGCCCTTGCGCAGCGTGGCGGAAGAGACCTCCGTCACTTTCGCGTCGCGCTTGGCCTCGGCGAGTTTCTTGGCCAGCGTGTCCTTGCGGGCGCGGCGGAGCGTATCGGCCTGGGCCTTGCCGCGCCCTTCGGCCATCGCTTCCGCAAAGTTCGCGAAGAGCACGGTGAACCAAAGCCACGAGCTGATGCCCAGGATGAACCCCGCGGGCGCCTCGCCCTGGCCCATCAGAGCCTGGACGAAGAGCACCGTCGTCAGGATGCTCCCGACGAACACGGTGAACATCACCGGGTTGCGGATCTGCACCCGCGGATCGAACTTCAGAAACGCGTCGATCAGGGCGCGCTTCACCAGCGCTCCGTCGAAGAGCGGCCGGGACTTGGGTTGCGCCAGCATGCGTTGCGATACGGTCATGGCTTGGACTCCTGTTGCATCATCTGCAAGTGCTCGACAATCGGTCCAAGCGCGAGCGCGGGAATGAACGTCAGCGCCCCGACGATCAGCACCTTGGCGACGAGCAGCCCCACGAAGAGCGGCGTGTGCGTCGGCAGCGTGCCCGCGCTCGGCGGGACGGTCTTCTTCTTCGCCAGCGAGCCGGCGATCGCCAGCACCGGCACCGCAAGCCAGAAGCGCGAGATCAGCATCGCGATGCCGCCCAGCGTGTTGTGGAACGGCACGTTGGCGTTGTAGCCCGCGAACGCGCTCCCGTTGTTGTTGCTCATGGACGAATACGCATAGAGCACCTCGCTAAAGCCGTGCGCGCCCGGATTCGCCATGCTCGCTTTGCCCGCGTCCGACGTCAGGGCCAGCGCCGTGCAGACGAGCGCCAGCACGCACGGGATCAGGATCACCAGCGCGGCCATCTTCATCTCGTACGCCTCGATCTTCTTGCCCAGGTACTCCGGCGTCCGCCCAACCATCAGGCCGGCGATGAAGACCGTCGAGATCGCGAAGATCAGCATCCCGTACAACCCGCAGCCCACGCCGCCGAAGATCACCTCGCCCAATTGGATCATCAGCAGCGGCACCAGTCCGCCCAGCGGCGTGAAGGAATCGTGCATCGCGTTCACCGAACCGTTCGAGGCGCAGGTCGTGGCCGTGGCCCAGATCGCCGAGTTCACGATGCCGAAGCGGACTTCTTTGCCCTCCATGTTCCCGCCGGTCTGCGCATCGGGCCGCACGTCCCACGACTGCTTGGTGCCCCAGCGCTCGGAGACGCGCTCCGTCGAGTATGGCTCGCGCGTTACCTGGTCCGCGCCGGCTTCGGTCAGCCTCGGGTTGCCGGACTGTTCGGACCACGCGCAGAGCGCCAGGAAGCCGGTGAAGACGATGGTCATGACGGCAAGGATCGCCCAGCCCTGGCGCCGGTCGCCGGCCAGGATGCCGAAGGTGTGGCACAAGGCCGCGGAAATGAGCAGGATCGCGAGCATCTCCAGGAAGTTCGCCAGCGGCGTGGGGTTCTCGTACGGATGCGCCGAGTTGACGTTGAAGAACCCGCCGCCGTTGGTGCCCAGTTGCTTGATCGCGATCTGCGAGGCCGCCGGACCCATCGGCAAGGCCACTTCCTTGACGTCGACCTTCTCGGTCTTGGGCTGGCCCTGGTCGTCCAGCAGCGTCTTGCCGTCGGCATCGGTCAACGGGTTGTCGTAGCTTGTGGCCTCCACCAGGGGAACCGTCTGGTAGGGCACGAAATTCTGGATCACGCCCTGCGAGACCAGCGCCAGCGCCAGCACGAACGAGAGCGGCATGAGGATGTAGAGCGTGCTGCGCGTCAGATCGACCCAGAAGTTGCCGATCCGGTCGGTGGTCTTGCGCGAGAACCCGCGAATGAGCGGCAGCAGGCAGGCCATGCCCGTCGCCGCCGAGACGAAGTTCTGCACGCTCAGCGCGACCATCTGCGTGAAGTAGCTCATCGTCGTCTCGCCGCCGTAACTCTGCCAGTTGGTGTTGGTGGCAAAGCTCGCCGCGGTGTTGAAGGAGCTGTCCGGCGAGACGGCCGGAAGCTGCTGCGGGTTCAAGGGCAGCGCTAACTGAAACCGCTGAATGGCGTAAACCAACAGAGCGCCCAGCCCGTTAAAGAGCAACATGGCGACGGCGTACGTCTTCCAGTTCATCTCGTCTTCCGGCTTCACGCCGCACAGCCGGTAGAGCAGCCGCTCGAACGGCGCCAGTAGCTTGGCAAGTCCCGGTGGCGTTCCGCTATAGACGCGGGCCATATACCAGCCCAGCGGCATGGCGAGGCCCAGCAAGGCCACCAGGTACAGGCCGATCTGAAGGATCGCGTTGGTCGTCATTAGAAGAGCTCCGGCTTAAGCAGTGCGATGGCCAGGTAGATCAGCAACGCGCCTGCGACAAGGGCACTCAGCACGTACATGAAAGGCTCCTTTAGAGGCGTTCCAGCGCCCAGATCAGTGCGATGGAGAGCGCGAAGAAGATTAGAAAGATCCCGGCGTATGTAAGATCCATGTGGCCAACTCCGTTCCGCGGGCGGCGCCTGCAGCTCCAGCCCTGCGTGGATATTAGACCGGATCGGGCATCAGGAGCGCATAAAGGATCGGGGCGGGCGCATAAAGAATGCGTAAGGGAACGCGCGAAAACAACTGTGCCTGATGCGCATAGCACGGTTTACGCGCTGCCCCTTGCGGCGCTCTACGCGGTGCCACGGCTCATCACGAAATGGCGGGTAGATTTGGACGTTATAGTACGTTGCGGTCGCGCAACTCCGCTTCGGCATAGGCATGGACACACGCGGTCCATTCGTCCAGGAGTTGAACGAGGGACACGGTGAAGCGGCCATCTTGCAGCTCGAAACCCCGCACCGATCTCGTGAGATTATCCGCCGCGGTATAAGCGAGACCGACGAAGCGGATATCTTTGATGGTGCGCGTGACGCCGCCTTCCAGGCTGCTCCAGCGGTTCGGCCATTTGTCGCGGTGCTTGAAATAGCTCGCGAAGACGTCGATGGCGGTGATCTTCGAGAGCGGCGTGTCGCTGTAGATCGCGCGGCAGAGTTCCGTGAGGCCGCGCTTATCCTGCTTCGACATGGGCAGTATTTTCTGTTGCTGCAGGCGCTCGTTGATGCGCATTGCCTTGCCGGCGACGGCATCGATGTGGCACTGGCACGCCGCGTAGATCAGGCCGATCAGGCATTCCTTCTCTGCGCTCAAATCGGTCAACTGGGAATCGCTCCGTTCGTCCGCCCGTCCTTCCTCTTGCAAACGGCCTTCGAGCGCATGCTCGGTACTTTGAAGGCCCTCCCCGAGCGCGCGTACTACCGCGTGGTAGGCAGTGCGCGTGAAGGGCGTCCGCAGACTTTTCAAATCTTCTTCAAAAGTGCACTCGGTCTTGGGCATGCGTAGGGCTCCTTGGCGCTAACGATATATAGTTCTTCGCACCGCAGGCCTTTTAACTATACCACGATCCGTCTTCCTCTGAGACGGCCGCGGCATGCAGAGTTCTAAAATTTCCTGGAATTTTCCACCGCGAAATCCAGGAAACACGGAGCGCAAAGCACTCCAAGAAAGTCGCGCTTACGTCAATTCATGCCGTTGCCTGTTTGAACGCGCTAAGCCTTTCTCATTCAAGCCCTTCTCAAAAACGCCGCGTTAAACCGCCTGCGCGAGCAGGTGAATTCTGCGCGGCACATCTTTTGCCATTATGGAATCCGGTTTCAGACGGCGACGGGCGAGGCGGAACCCTTGACGTGCGCCGGCTGCGAGCAATGGATTAAAGGGAGGTATGCATCATGAACTTGAGCAACAATGCGCCGCGTCTTCCTGGAAGCGTCGGCAGCGGGAACGTAGGGAACACCGGGAGCAGCGTCCGGCAGAGCGGCAAGAGCGGCGGCGATGCGCGCGGGACGGCGTTCGGCGCGTCCAGCGGCGCCGGGTCGGCGGGAGTGGGCGTCGGGACGGGCGTGGGCGCCGGTCTCGGGTCGGGCGGGGCGGGCGCGGGCGCCGGGGCCGGGTTTGCGGCTTCGGGCGCAGGCGGCGGTTCGATCGGCGGCGGAAACGTGTCCGACAACAGCTACATCGGCTCGATCAACATCAAGACGTAGTAACGGCTGAGTTCCGCGTTCGTAGTTCATGGTTCGGAATTAGCTGGAGGGCTCGGGGTTCAAGGTTCGTGGCCTTGGATCCAAAGACAACGGGGGCCGCGCGATCAGGCGCGGCCCCCATGCGTTGCTGCTCAAAACGCAAAATTCTTCCATGCGGCTATCTTGGCGTGCTTGCTGTCCTTTATCGGGGGCTTACTTGAACGCCTTCTCGATCACATCCTTCAGCGCAACGAGCGTCACGTAATTCCGCAGCGCGTAGCCGCACTTCTTAAGATTGTCTTCGGTAAAGACCTGGCTCTCGCCGCCGGTCGGGTGCACGTCGCCTTTCCCCAACAACGTCCCGTTCCACGCCTCGCCGGGCTGCCGTTCGACCACCGCCGCGTAGAAGTCCACCAACGGAACTTTCTTCTCGCCCACCAGCTTTTTCAATTCCTCGTTGAGCGCCTTCGCCTTGTCGTCCTTGCCCGGATACGGCGGGATCGTCGAGACGATCGGCACGCAACCGGCCTCGGTGCAGGCATCGATGATCGCGGCCATGTTCTTGCGGTAGGTATCCAGCGGCACGCCCTTGGTCACGTCGTTCGTGCCGTACATGATGACCGCGATCTCGGGCTTCTCGGCGTCCAGCACCTGTTTGATCTTGCTCAGGCCGTCGCCGGAGGTCCATCCGGAGTAATTGCAGTGCTCCGCGCCTTTGCGCTCGCGCGTCTGCGCGCCGTTGATGTACCCCGTCACGGCCTCAAAACCCGCCGGCTTGTTCCACGCGAGAAAACTCATGAACGCCATCGTGAACGTGATCGAGTCCCCGATCTGGCTCACGCTGCCCTTCACGCCCTTGCCCTTGGCGTGCACCGCCTTCATCGGCGCCACCCATGCGGGCTCGTCAGCCGCGCGAACCTGTACGGAACCCGCGCACATCAAAACCAGCGTCGCGGCCACCAGCGCAAATCGAAACATGCGATGCTCTCCTTTTTTTACAGCTAACATTCTTCAACACAGAGGCACTGAGACTCGGAGTACGGCAGCCTACTTCCTAAAGATTTTCCTCTGTGCCCCCTGTGACTCTGTGTTGAAGTCGTTTTAACTCGCTCTACCGAACTATCCTACACCGCTTATAAGGAACTCGGAGCCGAAACCTAGCGCTCATGGATTCAGTTATGCTTCAAACAAGTCGAATGCATGTGCCGATACATAAAGCCATAGGCCGTTCTTTGCGCCTTCGCGTCTTTGCGCGAGCCATGGTAGTTGCTATTGACGCGGACTCGAAAAAGCCCGAAAACGTCAGTTCAGCGAGGCCCGGAGCGCCTCGCCCTTTCGTTTTCCAGGGGAAGCCATGCTGAACGAACTGCAACGCGTCGACCGCGAAGTCTACGATGCCGTGCGCCACGAAGTCCGCCGCCAGCACATCCAGCTCGAGATGATCGCCTCCGAGAACTACGTCTCGCTGGCGGTCCTTGAAGCCACGGGTTCCGTGCTGACCAACAAGTACGCCGAAGGCTACCCGGGCAAGCGCTACTACGGCGGATGCGAGTACGTCGATATCTGCGAGAAGTTCGCGATCGACCGCGCCAAGGAGATCTTCAAGGCCGAACACGCCAACGTGCAGCCGCACTCCGGCACGCAGGCCAACATGGCCGTCTACTTCGCGCTGCTCAAGCCGGGCGACACGATCCTCGGCATGGACCTCGCCGCCGGCGGGCACCTCAGCCACGGCGCCAAGTACAACTTCTCCGGCAAGGTCTACAAGATCGCCTCGTATGGGTTGAACCCCGAGACCGAGCGCATCGACTACGACGCCCTGCGCAAGATCGCCCACGAGACCAAGCCGCAGATGATCGTCGCGGGCGCCTCGGCGTATCCGCGCGTGCTCGATTTCAACAAGTTCGGCGAGATCGCGAAGGAAGTCGGCGCGCTGCTGATGGTGGACATCGCCCACATCGCGGGCTTAGTCGCGGCGGGGCTGCACCCCGATCCCATGGGCGTCTCCGATGTCGTCACCACCACTACCCACAAGACCATGCGCGGCCCCCGCGGCGGCATCATCCTCTGCAAGGGCGCGTACGCGAAGAAGATCGACTCCGCGGTCTTTCCCGGCGCTCAAGGCGGCCCGCTGATGCACGTCATCGCCGCCAAGGCCGTGGCCCTCAAGGAAGCCCTGCATCCTTCGTTCAAGGAATACCAGAAGCAGATTATCCAGAACGCGCAGACGCTCGCCGCCGCGCTGATGGCCCGCGGCTACCGCCTGGTCTCCGGCGGCACCGACAACCACCTGATGCTCGTCGATCTGCGCTCGCGCAACATCACCGGCAAGCTCGCCAGCCAGATCCTCGACGACGTCGGCATCACCGTGAACAAGAACCTGATCCCCAACGACCCGTTGCCCGCCACCGAGACCAGCGGCGTGCGCATCGGCTCTCCGGCCCTCACTACGCGCGGCTTGAAAGAGCCCGAGATGGAACGCATCGCCACGATCATCGACTCCGCCCTCTCGAACCCCTACGACCGCAATATCCACAGGCGCCTGCGCGAAGAGACCCTCGACCTCTGCGACGCCTTCCCCATCTACGCCGGCATCCTCCGCCGCCTCAACGAGCAGGACCGCGGGGCTTACGACGTGGGCCACCGGACGTAAGCGCGGAATAGGCGGTACCGGTTCGTCTTGCCGTTCGGGAACAAGATTGCAAGACAGGAAAGGATGATTTCGGTCTGGATCGTACGGGACGCACATGCGAAACTGCTGCGGTAGGCTCTAGGTGAGCGCCTTAAGCGGTAGGAAAGTCCTGGAGATCCTCATGCCCACCGACCTTCACCCCGCAGGATGGCTCCGGCCTGGACGCCTTCTCCTCTACGCGCTCGTTCTGACGCTCTGCGCGAGCAACCTTAGAGCCGAGACTCTAGTTCCCGCCGGCCCCGAAGGCCCGAACACCGAGGCCCTGATCCAAAAGCTGCGCTCGGACGATCCCGACGAACGCGACGCCGCGCGGCGGAAACTCAACGAGGCCGGCGAGGCCATGCGCGAGGCGCTCGAGAAAGCCCTGGCCGCGGGCGGCAAGGACCCGGACTTCGCGGCGCAAGTAAAGCAGATCTTGAAGGAACTCGGACAGAACGCGGTGCTCAAGCGCTTCGACGCGCCGAAGGTCGCGGACTTCGATTTCACCGCCAAACCCATCAAAGAAGTCCTCACGGCGTTTAAGGAGACCTACGGCTGGCAGGTGATCGCCGCCGAGGCCGCGCGCGAGAAGCCGTGCACCTTCGCGGTGAAAGGGGCCACCTTCTTCCAGGCCCTGGAAGCCCTGCGCCAGGCGGCGCGGCTGGGCTACAAGCTGCCGGAAGAGGCGGACGAGGAGGCGGCCAAGCGCGAGCTGCCGTTCGAGCTGGTGGAACTGGGCGAGAAAGGCGCGGTCTTTGCGCAAGCGCTGGGGCCGTTCCTGGTATTCACGGCTTCGACGACCGTCCAGCGCTCGAAACACGCCGACTATCTTCAGGGCACCGCCGCCGAGACGCTGAGCCTGAACTGGGAGGCATTCCTGGTGGCCGAGCCCGGCCTGCAGGCGGGGTCGATGCGCATCCGGCACTTCAAGTTCGAGGACGCCAAGGAGAGCAAGGTGGCCGACTTGAACGTGAACCTGGACGACACGACGGGCGCCGCCAACGAGAAGCGCGCGCACTGTTTCACCTTCGCCGCCTCGGGCACGCCCGACGCGGCCTTCGCGTCTCCTTTTAACATCCGGGCGAGCCTCTCCGCGCAGGTGCCGCTGAAGCTCGTCACGAAGCGGATCGAGCTGGCTGGAGCGGCGGGCAAGACGTTCACGGTGAAGGACGGGACGCTCGTCTACGAGAAGCTCCATCAGGAAGGCGGCGAATGGAAGATTCACTTCAAGACCACCGGCACGGTATCGGAGCTGCACTCCAGCGGGCTGGTCGAGAACGACGGGGACGAGGAAGGCACGGCGCGGACCGAGTTCGCGCCTTCGACGCGGCAGGAGAACGAGGAGGTCCCCAAAAACCGTCCCGGGATCTACTTTGTGGACGCTCAAAACCACGTGATCGACTCGCAGGGCCAGTCACTCTCGGGCGGGAACGAGTCCTGGACGGCCGTGATCAGCCTGCCCAAGGAACCCACCGCGATCGTCTTGCAGGCGCTCGAGGAGAAGGTGGAGAAGAAGTACGAGCTGCTGCTTAAGGGCATAACCATGCCGTGAACGGCCGCGTTCAGCGTCCGTCCGCGAGCCGTTTCCACGTCTTCTCGTGAAGCTGAAGGACGCGGCGGAAGCGCATCTGCGCGGCAGGGACGTCGTAGGGGATGCGCCGGAACTGCACGCGCTTGCGGTCGGTGTCGTAGATCACGTAACACAGGTCCGGGTTGCCGTCGCGGGGCTGGCCCACGGAGCCGATGTTCACCAGCGTCTTGCGGTCCGGCGGCAGGTCGTAGGTGAACTTGTCCAGCTCGTGCGGCTTGATCCAGAGGAAGTCCTCGGTCACCACGCCCGGCTTGTGGCTGTGCCCGCAGAAGCTCAGCCAGGGGATCTTCTCGAAGATCTCGATGATCTTCTGCGACGGCCCGAAGCCCATGTCGGCCACGTCGCCTTCCTCCACGTATTCGAGGATCGGGTCGCGCGGCGAGGCGTGGACGTAGAGGGTCTTCTCGTCCAGGCGCTGCGGCTGGAGGTTCTGGAGCCACGACCAGCGGCTGCGCTTGGCGCCCAAGCTGTACCAGTGCGGCTTGAGCAGCGTGCGCTGCCATTCGATGGCGTCGCGCGCGACCTTGTTGAAGCCAATAGGGAAGTTCATGAAGAGCGCTACGTCGTGGTTGCCGCAGAGCGACCAGGCACAGCGCTGGCGCGCCAGGTCCACGCATTCGAGCGGGTCTGGACCGTAGCCGACGATATCCCCAATGCAGACGATGCGGTCGACCTTCTGCTCGTCGCAGTCCTTGAGGGCGCGCTGAAAGGCCACGATATTGCCGTGGATGTCCGAGATGATCGCCTGGCGTGGCATGGGCGGAGTTTGACCATCCAAGCGTAAGCTGTCAATGGAGCTTCGGGGTGCACGCCTTTTTCACCGCAGAATGCGCAGTAGACTAAGCGAACCGCACGTTAAGCGCTTGTTGCCCTGGGCGCGCCTCGAGAATTTCTTGGCGAGCTCTGCAAATCTCACCCTACATACCCTTCATTCCATCAAAGACTTATGAGTCTTGCGTGCAGGCAGAATTGAGGTTACTTACTCGCGGGATTCGGGTTAAATACATTGGGTTGACGGTGAGGTGTACCTTTCAGATGTGGAGCCGCGGATTTAACGCTCGCCTAGGAGAGTTACAATGCACGAAGTGAAGTCGCTTCATGCCGGAACGTTCACCCTCTGTGGCCTCCTCTTGTTGGGCGCGAACTTTATCCGCGCCGCCGAGACGCCTGAAAAACCTGCCGAGAAACCCGCTGAGAAGCCCGTCGCGGAACTTCTGCTGAAACTCATGTCGGACGACGAGGCCGAGCGTGCGGAAGCGCGCAAGGCGCTGGTCCTGAAAGGCGACGCGATCAAGGCCGAAGTGCAGAAGGCGCTCGACGGCGCGGGGCAGGACGCGGATTACAGTGCGCAACTTAAGGAGATCATCAAGGACCTGGGCCAGAACGAGATGCTGCGCGGGTTCGACGCGCCGCAAACCATCGACCTGGAACTGAAGGACGCGACGGTCAAGGATGCCTTGGCCAAGCTAAAGGAAACCTTCGGATTTACGGTGAACGCCAGCGACGCCGCAGCCTCGAAAAAGGTCGAGTTGAACCGCAAGGGCCTCACGTTCTTCGAAGCGCTCGATTCGATCCGCGAAGCGGCCAAGCTGGGCTACCGCATCGACCAGGCGCTGCAGGCCACGCCGGAGAACGCAAAGACCGTCGCGGTCTCGCTGGACGAACTCGGTGAAAAAGGCTGGGTGGCGGCCGCGCCCGCGGGACCGTTCCTGATCGTAGTCCAGTCCGTGAACACGTTCGGCAATAAGTCGATGGACATGAACGGCGGCAGCAACGAGCACAAGCAGATGAACATGCAGGTCATGGCGATTCCCCAGCCGGGCCTGGTCCTGGGCGGCGTGCAACCGGAAGAGACGAAGTTCACCGACAGCAAGAACAACTCGTTCAACGGCCAGCACCAGCAGGCGCGCATCCGGAACTTCGGCTTCCGAGGGCAGCGGCTCGCCAGCGGATCCGCGCCTATTTACCTGAACGACGGCATCCAGATGAGCGCCGAGATCGTCCCGCCGCTCGCGTGGGAAGCCTCGATGAAGGTCCAGATCCCGCTCAAGATGCTTGCGAAGACGCTCGAGAACCTCGCCGCCGGCAACAGCGCCGTCGAGACGACCGACGGCCAGGTCTCGGTCGGCAAGCCCGAACAGAGCGGCCAGCAGTGGAAACTCAAGATCACCTTCCCGCAGAATTCGGAACTGGCTCAGGGCGGTTGGGGCGGCGGAATGGCCATCATGGCCAAGGCGGGCGTAGGCGCGGCGGGCGGCAACGACAACAAGCCGCCCAAGGGTCAGCCGGGCTATTTCGTCCTGAACAGCGAAGGCAACGTAATCCAGAGCATGGGCATGAGCGGTTCCGGAAACGGCCGGACCATGACCTACGACCTGACGTTCGGCGAGGAGCCCAAATCGGTGCTCCTGCAATGGAACGGTGAGCGCACCGAGCGCACGGTAAAGTTCAAGGTGCCGAGTATACCGATGCCGTGAGGAAGCGCGGGCTCATTTTGAATAGCACATCCCGTCGGTATACCGGTTTTGTAAAACGTAATGCGTAAAACGTAATTTGAAACTGCGCCGATGAGGGCGGTCGTTTTACATTTTACAAATCACACCACCGACCTGCCCCCATCCACATACAGCACCTGCCCCGTCACGAAGTCGGCCGCCACTAGATAGCGCAGCGCGCGGACGATGTCCTCGGGCCGGCCGAGGCGCTGGAGCGGCAGGCGCGCGCGCAGGGCTTCACGCTGCCGGGCGGGCATGTCTTCGGGCGGCAGGACGGTGCCCGGCGCGATGGCGTTCACGCGGACCTTGGGCGCGAGCAGTTTCGCGAGGCCGACCGTCAACGCGGCCACGCCGGCCTTGCTGATCGAGTACGGGACGTAGTCCTTCCAGGGCTTCGCGGCGGAGACGCAGGCGAGGTTGACGATGCTCCCGCCCTTCCCCGCGCGCATGCGGCGGCCGAGTTCCGCGGCCAGGATGTACGGCGCGCGCAGATTCACGGCGTAGTATTCGTCGAGCGCCGCCGCATTCAGCTTTTCGAGCGGCGTGGGCCCGAAGATGCCCGCGTTGTTGACCAGGAGATCGACGCCGCCGAACGCCGCCCAAGCTTCGCGCGCAAGCTTCTCGGCTTGGCGCGCGTTGGACAGGTCGGCCTTGAGCACCTTGACGGCTCTGCCCTGGGCGCGCAGTTCCTTCGCCAGCGTTTCCACTGCTTTCGCCGAACGATTGGCGTGCAGGACCAGATCGAAGGCTTGGTTGGCAAGATCCAGCGCCATCGCTCGGCCCAGGCGCAGGCCTGCGCCAGTGATCAGCGCGACGCGGTTCGCACGTAGCCGACGATACTTAGCCAACGGAGTTCGCCTCCACGATTCCTCGAAACTCAGCAAGCCAAGATGCCCTCCCCCCTTGCGGGGGAGGGGAACGGAAACCGAAGCCACTATCGCTCACGCGTTCACGCCCAGCGCCGCAAGTCCCTCTAGCACGGCGGACGGTGAAGCCGCCAGAACTCCGTGCATGCCCAGAGCCCGCGCGGCCGCGATGTTCTGCGGCAGGTCGTCGACGAAAGCCGTGCGGTCCGCACTTATGCCGATTCGTTCGAGGACGTACTCGTAGGCCCGCGCGTCCGGCTTGCGCGCGCCGATCTCGTGGCTCATGTAGACGTCGTCCCATTCGCGCAGCCAGCCGAAACGGCCGCGCAGGTACTCCGCGTGCAGGACATTGGTGTTGGAGAGAATCGCGACGCGCACGCCGCGCTTTGCGCGAAGGCGTTGCGCGAGGCCGACGACCTCGGCGATCTCGCGGGTGAAGATCGAGTTCCAGCGGATCGTAAAACGGTCGAAGGGCATCTTGAGTTCGAGAATCTGTTCGAACCGGGCGTGGAATTCCTGCGCCGAGAGCCGCCCCACCTCAAAGCCGGTGAAGGCGGCGTCCGGCACCAGGCGGCGCTTGATCTCGCTCGGGGAGAGCCCGGTGCGTTCGGAGACCTCACCCAGCGCGCGCTGCCAGTCGAAATCGACCAGCACGCGCCCGAGATCGAAGACGACGGCCTGGATGGAGGCGGGCCCGGTGGATGTAACTTTCATGCGCCCATCTTATCCGGGCCGCGCGGCCACGCCAGCGAGGGCACTCTGCGCGCGGTGATCACCATCGTAACTCCGCCGTCCCGGCGGAGGTCTCGGCGGCGTCCCGCCGCCGTTTGGCTCTTATTCGCGCGGCCTCCGGCGAGACCTCCGCCGGGACGGCGGAGCCACAAACTTATGCGTGGCTCTGCCGCATTTTCGTGAGATACCTCGTCCATGAAAATAGGGTATATTTCCTGTGTGTCAGCAAGCGGCATTTACACGAGGACATCCGTATGCGCATGGTCGGGCTCTTAATTTCAATCTGCATGCTGTGCCTTGGCGCGGTTTTCTCGGAAGATGCCGAGACCGTCTACCGGCAGGACTTCGAGACGGCGCCTGACGCCAAGCAATGGACGGGGACGTACGACACCGAGAAGACCTTCGCGGGCTCGAAAGGCGCGTTCAAGGCCAAGGTGCTGCCGGACAACCAATGGTTCGGCGGCGACGTGGCCTTCAGCGGCAACAACACCATCCTCTTCAAGACTACCGACAAGACGATGTTCAATTTCTGCTACTTCACCACCGAGCCCGCGACGGTAAAGATCACGCTCGCCGTGGACGACGCGAACATCAAGTTCATCGCGTATCCGATCGAGAAGCCCGAGGTGAACGCCTGGACCGTCGCGAGCATCAAGATGACGGACTTCAAGGACGGCTTCGGCTACGGCAAGAAGGTCGCGGCGGGGCTGGGCGTGAAATCGATGTCGTTCAACTTCGGCAAGCCCAAGTCCGACAAGCCGCACTGGCTCGACAACATCGTCGTCACCGAAGGCGCGCTGCCGGGCGACCTGGACACGTTCGTCAAGGAAGGCGCGGCGGCGGCGAAGGCGAAGGCCGACCGCATGGCCGCCGAGAAGGCCGCGCAGACGCTCACGCTCGCCGACAACCAGGCGCTGCTCTCCCCGGACATGCTCGCGGGCCTCAAGCGCGGCTGGAAGAAGGACGACGTAACCGCGCACCTGATCATGGCCGTGGGCGCGGACGCCGCGAAGGCGCTCGACCACTGGTCGCCGCTGCTCAAGAACGAGCTGAAGGACTGCAAGCTCGTGGACAAGTTCTCTTCGACGCTGCCCAACGGCGACATGGAGAAGATCAAGGCGCGGGCGCTGGAAGCGCTCAAGAAGTTCAAGCCCGAGGTCGTCGCGATCCTGCCCGGCACGACGGACTTCGCGCTGAACAAGACCGCGGCCGAGGTCGCGACGTCGCTCTCCGACCTGGCCGACGCCGTGATCGAGTCCGGCGCGATCCCGATCCTCTATACGCCCGCCGTGGCGAACCGCGGGCTGCCGGTGGCCGTGCAGGCGTACAAGGACCTCACCGACGAGGTCCGCAAGCTGGCCGCGCGCCGCAAGCTGCCGCTGGTCGACGCCAACGCGATCATCAATCCCGACGGCGCGACCAAGATGGCGTTCGTCAGCGGCAACCTGCCGAACACGGCGGGGCACGAGGCGATCAACAAGGTCTCGCTGCTGGTCTACACGCGGCTCGAAGAGTACCTCTTCGAGCGCAAGGACAAGGACGCGCCCGGCGCGCCCAAGGAAGCAAAGAAGACCGATGCGGTCAAGAAGGCGGGCAAGGTGCAGGATGAAGAATAACGGAACGGCAAATTCGACGCTCGAAACACGAAATCCGAAAATGAAGAATACCAAACATCCACGTCTCCCCGCCGCGCCCCGCTCGATTCAAAAGGGCATTTCGCTCGCCGATTTGCTTGATAGGGAGGCGATCGAATGTCTGGCACATAACATTTCGCTCGTGCATCCTGATTTTGACAGCGACGCCTTCCGGCGTTCGGCCATGGAGGGCTTAAAGCCGCTGGCCATTCTCCAGCGCGGAAAACACTTGGCTAGTGCGCTTCGCGGCCATTTGCCGGAGAGATACGAGGACGCGATCAAGATTTTGATCCGGTCGCTGACGCCGCCACTGACGCGCACAGAGGACAACGGGTTGGGCGTATTCTTCTATTTACCGCATGACTGTTTTGTCGCGCGTTACGGACTCGACCCGGAACACAATGACGGGCGCGATCCGTTCGATGTTTCAATGCAAGCGCAATACGAACTGACACGGCGCTTCAGCGCGGAATTTTCCATGCGTCCGTTCCTCATCAAATGGCCGGAGCGTACGCTCGCACAATTGAAGGAATGGACGCGCGACCGCGACCCACATGTCAGACGGTTGTGTTCTGAAGGCGCGCGACCGCGCTTGCCGTGGGCGATGCGAATTCCCGAATTCATCAAAGACCCGCGTCCCGTGCTGCCCATTCTCGAAGCACTCAAGGACGATGCGGATAAGTATGTGCGTCGCAGCGTGGCGAACCACATTGGCGACATTGCCAAGGATCATTCCGAACTGGCGATTAAACTTTGCAAGCGCTGGCTGGAGGGGGCATCGACGGAAAGAAAATGGCTTATCCGGCATGCGCTGCGGCATCCGGCGAAGAAAGGCGTGAAGGCGGCCATGCAATTGCGCAAGCTGGCGGAATAAGCTCGACCCCATTCCGCCCACACCACGTCTGAACGACGGCGCATTCGTGTTCAAGGTTCCGGCATACGGCTAGCTTGCGTGGTACCCGATCCTCAAATCAAAATCGCAAAACCGGAATTCCCAATTAGACTGTTGGCGATGCCGATCATCGTTTTTTGCAAGGACTGCGGTAAGAAGATTCGCGTGCCCGAAGGCCCGCCGGGGCGCTTCGGCAAGTGCCCGCAATGCCAAGCGCGCGTCGCGATCCCCGCCGAAGACGAGACGGCCCCGCCGTCGCCGGAGAAACTCAAGAAGGCCCTGGCCGTCGGCGCGGCGGCGGGCGAAGCGAAAGCCGCCAAGCAGTCCGCGGGAGCGTCGCTTCCGGAGGACGCGGCCACGCCGCCCGAGGCGCTTGCGCCGGTCGCCGCGCCGCTGCCTGCGCCCAAACGGAAGACCGAATCCGCGGAGCCGGAAGTCCCCAAGGCCGATCCGCCCAAACAGCCTGAATCGAGCGCCGCCGAGAAACCCGAACCGGCCGCGCCAGAGAGAGAGCAGCCGCAGCCGGCCGCGCCCGCCGCAGGGCCCACCGCGCCGGCGAAAGCAGTTCCGCCAAAGCCGCGCGCGCCCACCGGCAAGGCCCCGCGCATCGCGCTGGACCTCAAGCAGATCGAGGCCGCCGCGAGCGCGACGAAGGGCGAGAAGGCTTCGAACCACGCGAAGGCGAAGGGCTCGGCGGTCGAAGAACAGTTCGGCAGCGTGAAGTGGGATACGCGGCCCGACGTCCCGCCCAGCCGCGCGCCGTACTTTCTGGCCGCCGCCGCGGTGGTGCTGGGCGTGCTGGGCTACGGCGCGTGGTACTTCTTCATGCGCACCGAAGCCAAGCGCCTTTCGCCCGAAGAACGCAAGAAGCTGCAGTATGAGGCGCCGGAAGAAGATGATCCGGTGAAGCACCTGCGTGATGAGACGCCAGGCGCGGCCAAGTCCTCCGCGAAGCCCGAAGCGCCGAAGAGCGAACCTGCGCAGAGCGAAAAATCCAAGAGCGCAGCGCCGGAGAGCAAGCCGGGCTCAGCGCCGGACGCGGCCGACCCGAAGGAAGCGCCCGGAAAAACGTAATCCTCCTGCTGTTCCGGATGCGGGTCCGGCCTGTTTAGAAGCACTCAAATCCGCCTATGCCAAAGAGACCCATGATATGGCTAAAGACGCCCTCGCGCGAGCAATCGCAAAGCTCGAAGGGACAAAACGTTAGGATTATTCAAAAAGCGTTTTTCGCACCTGACGAGAATCCCGTCTTACGTTAGAATTCGGCCTCTTAGCGCGCCGCTTTCAGGGTCATTTTAGGAGTCCTCCGAGCCACCATGGCCGACCCCACCGACGTACCTCCCAACGACGAAAAGAAGCCGCCCGAGAATGGCGGAAAGAACGGTGGAGAGACGGCCGATCCGCGCGGCGCGAGCGGCGATATTCACGGCGGCGTCGTTCAAGACCTGCTCATCGAAGACGACCTGAAGCGCTCGTACCTCACCTATGCCATGTCGGTGATCGTCTCGCGCGCGCTGCCCGACGCCCGCGACGGCCTCAAGCCCAGCCAGCGCCGCATCCTTGTTTCGATGAACGACCTGAACCTGGGCCCGCGGGCGAAGTTCCGCAAATGCGCGCTGATCGTCGGCGACTGCATGGGCAAGTACCACCCGCACGGCGACCAAGCGATCTACCCCACCCTCGCGCGGCTGGCCCAGGACTGGAACACGCGCTACATGCTGATCCAGGGCCAGGGCAACTTCGGTTCGGTGAACCCGGACCCGCCCGCGGCGATGCGGTACACCGAAGCGCGCATGACCGGCCCGACCGTGGAGATGCTCGACGATCTCGACAAGGACACCGTCGATTTCATCAAGAACTACGACGAGTCCCGCGACGAACCCACCGTGCTGCCGGGCAAGTTCCCGAATCTGCTGGTCAACGGCGGGCAGGGCATCGCCGTGGGCATGGCGACAAACATCCCGCCGCATAACCTAAGCGAGATCACCGACGCGATCGTGCACCTGATCGAGAACCCCGAGTGCAGCATCGACGACCTGATGAAGTTCGTGAAAGGCCCGGACTTCCCCACCGGCGGGCTGATCTGCGGACGGCAGGGCATCGAAGACTACATCCGCACCGGCCGCGGGCACCTGACGCTGCGCGCGAAGGTCCACTTTGAAGAAGAGAAGGACCGCGAGCGCATCGTCATCGACGAGATCCCCTACCAGGTCGGCATCCAGCGGCTGATCGACAAGATCGTCGAGGCCGCGAAGCACGAACGCATCGTCGGCATCCACGACGTGATCGACAACACGAGCAAAGAAGGCATCCGCATCGTGGTGGAGCTCAAGCGCGGCGAGAACCGCGAGGTCGTCCTCAACCAACTCTACAAGTACACGCCCCTCGAGTTCAGCTTCAGCGTCAACGCGCTGGCTCTGGTGCGCGGGCGTCCGCGGGTGCTGAACCTGAAGCAGTTGATGGTGCAGTACCTCGAACACCGCAAGGAAGTGATCAAGCGGCGCACGCGCTGGCTGCTGGCGCGGGCGGAAGAAGAGGCGCACATCGTCGAGGGCCTGCTGATCGCCCTCGACCACATCGACGACATCATCAAGATCATCCGCGCGAGCAAGGACACCGAGGCCGCGCGCGCGCAGTTGATGGAGAAGTACGAGTTCTCCGCGCGGCAGGCGACGCAGATCCTCAACATGCCGCTGCGCCAGCTTACGGGGCTCGAACGCGACAAGCTCAAGGCGCGCTTCACCGAACTGCAGGACATGATCCGCGACTACCAGGACATCCTCACCAACGAACTGCGCGTCCTGGAGATCTTGAAAGAGGACTGCTACGAACTGAAGGAGAAGTACGGCGACGGACGCCGCTCGCTGCTCGTGGGCGAAGCCGGCGAGATCTCCAACGAGGACCTGATCGCCGACGAGGTGATGGCGGTCACCGTCACGCACAAGGGCTACATCAAGCGCGAGCCGCTCTCGAGTTACCGCGTGCAGTCGCGCGGCGGCAAGGGCATCATCGGCACGAAGAGCAAGGGCGACGACGATTTTCCTGAACATCTGTTCATCGCCAGCACCCACGATTACCTGCTCTTCTTCGTGAGCGACGGGCGCATCTACTGGCAGAAGGTCTACGACCTCCCGCAACTCGGCCGCATGGCCCAGGGCAGCGCGCTGGTGAACCTGCTGGAGCTCACGCCCGAGCAGAATGTCGTGAGCATCGTGCCGGTGAAGAACTTCGACGAAGACGCCAGCATCTTCATGGTCGCGGAGAAGGGCTACCTCAAGAAGTGCCTGCTCAGCGAGTACAAGAACCCGCGCCGCGGCGGCATCAGCACGATGGGCCTTGAAGACGGCGACAAGCTGATGGACGCGAAGTACGTCAAGCGCGGCCAGGAGATCGTGCTCGCGACGAAGCAGGGCATGGCCGTGCGCTTCCTGGAAGGCGTGGTGCGCGACATGGGGCGCAGCGCGCGCGGCGTGAACGGCCCGCGGCTCGAGGAAGGCGACCAGATCGTGAGCGTGGTCGTGGGCGTCGCGACGGACTACCTGCTGACGGTCTGCGAGAAGGGCATCGGCAAGCGCACGCAGATGGACGAGTACCGGCAGGTCTCGAACCAGCGCAGCAAAGGCGTGATCAACGTGAAGATCACGGAGAAGAACGGGCCCGTGGTGGCCGTGCTGCCCGTGCGCGAAGGCGACGAACTGATGGTGATGACCGCGAACGGCAAGGTGATCCGCTCGCCGGTCGAGGACATCCGCGAGACCGGCCGCGCCGCGGTGGGCGTGAAGCTGGTGGAACTGGAAGGCGAGGACAAGGTCGCCGCGATCGCCCGCGTGGCCCGCGAAGAGGCCGCCGCCGCGCACGAGCAGGCCGCCGCGATCAAGGCCGAAGCCAAAGAACAGGCCGAGCGCGAGGGCAAGACCAAGTCCGGCAAGCACGAGCCCGTCGAAGGGGAGACGCCGAAGGACGGCGAAGCTCCGGCAGCGCCCGCCACGGGCGAACCGCCTTCGGCCACGCCCGGCGCAGGTCAGTCGGACAAGGTGAAGGAACTGCTCAAGCGCGCCGAAGACGCGGAGAAGGAAGCGCCGGACGCCGGCGAGGCCAAGAAGGATGAGCCCGACAACAAGAAGGAATAACGCGACGCTCTAAGGCAGACCCCCAGAACCGCTCAAAGAACCGGAAGAACTGGACGAATTGGCGGTGCCGGGCGGCGGTTTCGGCTGGACCTTGATCAATTCGACCTCGTAAACCAGCGTGGCCTTGGGCGGTATTTTATCGCCGCACCCTTGGTCGCCGTAGGCGAGGTCCGGCGGCACGATTAACTGCCACTTCGCGCCGGGCTTCATTTTCTGCAGCGCTTCTTCCATGCCTTTTGGCAGGTCGCAGGTGGCGCTTACCGCGGGCGTCTCCTGCTTGTACGTGTTTTCAAATTCCTTCCCCTCGAGCAGGCAGCCCGTGTAGTGGAAGACCGCGAGGTCGCCATCCTTGGGCGATGCGCCTTTGGCATCGCCTTCCTTGAGAATCTTGTAGCGCAGGCCGCTGGGCAGCGTGACGAGGCCCTCCTGCTTGAGGTAGCGGTCCCGCATGATCTGCTTCTTGATCTTCTCCACGAGCGCCTGCGCGCGCAGCCGCACTTCGTCGTCGGCGGACTTCTCCGCGACTTCGGTCAAGGGCGCCAAGGCGGGCGCGCCGCTTTCAAACAGGCGGACCATGGCCTGCTCGCGCGAGGTGAAATCTTCCGCACCCAGCTCTTTGATCCACTCGGCTATCTTCTCGGATTTGCTCGGTTCCGCCTGTTTCGCGGGCGGGGTTTTGGCATCCTGAACCGGGGGCTTGACCGGAGCATTAACCGCCTCTTTGGGCGAAGAATCTTCAGCAGCAGGGTGGCCGCAAATCAGCAATATCTCGAGAAAACAGAACGCACAGCGCATGTGCAAGTTCCTGACCTTTTACGGATAGTTCATGCGTGCGAAGGGAATCAGACTCAAAATAAAAAATCAGGAGGGACCGGCATCTTCAAAAGACTGCTCAAATTTGGTACGCGTCGGGAAATGCATGATCATGCCCGCCAGGGGAATCAGTACGCAGGCGGCCCAGCTTACGTAGTGGGCTCCGGCGACGATGGTCGTGAGCAGCAGGGCAAACCCGGCGCCTTCACATAGCGCCAGAGCTATGATCGTGCCGCTCCGGTAGCGGGCGATGCGTTCATCGAGCGAACCGCTCGAAAGCGGCTGCTTCAATACCACGCCTTTGACCACAAACGAGATGGGGAGCATCACGAGGCACATGATCAGGCCGATGGCTGGAATCGGGAACGACATCTCTTCAGGCGTGGGCGATGGATTTCCCGGCGCAACAACCAGCACCGTCACGGCCGTAAAGACCAATAGGCCGGACATGAGGCTTCCGGCGATCTTCTGCATGATGCCGAGGCCCGACTCGATCTCCGCTTCTGGATCGCCCATGGCCCGAACCTCCTTCATAGCCGCATGGTATTACCCGAATACCTTAGAACAGCTAAAAAAATGAACCGCCAAGGCGCCAAGTGCGCCCAGAAGTTCAAAATTCGTCTGTAGAATCCGTTCTTGGCGCTTTGGCGTCTTGGCGGTTAATCCCTTCTGTTAGGCATTCTTAGTCGCTTTCGCAACTATGGCCTAGAAAATAGCAACGGGCTGGTTATCGTGCGCCATTCCAGGGGACGGCTTCCTCTGAGGAGGTTTTCGCATGCGCGTCTGTCTTTTCGTGGCCGGACTCGTTCTGTCTACGCTCGCCGGCAAGGGACAGGCCACGGACTTCGTGGACCTCGCGTACCAGCGCGCGACCCTGGACCAGAAGCCCGAGGAGTGGGACAAGTTCGTCAGGAAGACCAAGGAACACTTCGAGACCTGGAGCAACGACAACCCCAGCGGCAGCGGCAACGTGAACCGCTTCCTGAACGACAAACTGCTGCCCATCGCCATGGGCGTGCCCGGCGGCGAAGTGAAGAACCTGAAGAAGTTCATCTACTGGATCGCGCTCTATAAGGTCTTCGACGCGCAGCCGCCGTGGTACATCCTCGAGATCGCCAAAGAAAACCAGCAGGACATCGAGGACCTGCACAAGGACTTCTCCTGGGAGCGCATGTCGAAGCTGGTGAAGCAGCGTGCCAACGAGATGCCCGAAGACCGCAAGAAGAAACTTCAAGAGCGCATGAAGAAGGATAAGGACTAGCGCCCGCCCCGCCCTATCCGACGCCGTGCTTGCCCCGCCCCGTGAAATGGCGTAGAAGTCCGCACGCCCTTACGCGCTCGTCCTCATCGAACGCTTCCGCGTCACCGCAGGAAAAAGAATGGAGCCTTCATGGCCGCACCGTTGAAGAAGAAGCCCGACTGGATCCGCAACACCGGCCTGGTCTCCGTCGGCTTCTGGGAGCCGCTCTATTTTCTGAAGTACGTCGGCGGCCAAGCGCAGGACCTCGAAGCCGAGTACGCCCGCGCGCACTCCGACGAATCCATCGCGGCCCTCGCCGCAGCGGGCATCAACCTCGTCTGGATCCATTTCTTCAAGGGCTTCGGGATGGAGTTCGAGAAAGAGGAGATGGAGCGCGCGCGGGATTACATCGAGCGCGCGCATAAGCGCGGCCTGAAAGTCGGAACCTATGTGACGCTGGGCTCGCTGACGCCCGAGACGCTGCTGATCGAAGAACCCGACGCGCAGAACTGGTTCCAGGTGAACCAAGACGGCCTGCCGCCGACCTGCCAGACCACGCACCAATGCTTTCGCGTGCGCCCCTGCTACAACGCCGAAGGCTACTTGCGCTACATGGAACGCGTCTGCGGGCACGCCGTGGACTGCGGCGCGGACATGATCCATTTCGACAATATCGGCTACAACGCCGAGCCCGACACCTGCCACTGCCCGGTCTGCGTGGCGGCCTTCCGCGAGATGCTGCGCGACCAGTACGGGCCGCAGAGCGAGGCCACGCGCGCGGCGGGCCAGGCGCGCTTCGGGCACAACACCTTCACGCATGTGCGCCCGCCGGTCTACAACCGCTGGAACCAGGCGATCGATCTGCGCCGCATCAAAGTCGTGCATCAGCAGGAGTGGGTGAAGTTCAAAGTGAAGTCGCTGACGCAAGCGCTGGCGCGGCTCTCGCGGCACATCGAACGCAAGAACCCGAATACGGCCGTCGAGGCCAACCTCTTCAAGGCCTTCGGCGAGAACACCGACTGGCTGCACGGCATCAATTACAACGAGCAGTTGCCATGGCTCGACTACGCCTTCAGCGAGGAGCCGCACAAGCCGGGGGTCATCAATAAACACGGTTCGACGATCACGCGCGGGCGCACGTTCAAGACCGCGCGCGCCTTCGACATCGCCATCCAGGTCTACCATCACCATGGCCCGAGCCCCGCGCATTACGAACTCTCGCTCGCCGAGAACCTGGCCTTCAACGCCAAAGGGCTAGGGCATTTCGGCGGGCCGCTGAGCGGCTTCTGGGCGCCCGGCCAGGCGCAGCTCGCCGAGTCCGACGAGCGGCAGAAGCTCGCGAAGCAGTACATGGATTTCTACACGCAGCACCGCGACGCGCTCTTCCTCAACACGCGCTCGCTGGCGAACGTGGCCGTCTACCGCGACACGGAGAGCCTCGCGTACAACGGCGTGGAGACGCACCTGAGCCAGGTGAACGTCGAACAGGCGCTGATCGAGCGCAACATTCCCTTCGATCTGGTCTATCCGCGGCATTTGAGCGACCTGAACCGCTATCGCGCCGTGGTGCTGGCCAACGCCGAGTGCCTCAGCGACGAGGCCGCCGGCGCGCTTGCGGCATTTGTGGAGAACGGCGGCGGGTTGCTGCTGACGGAAGGGACCGGAACCTACGACGCCTGGCGCCGAACCCGGCCCAAGCGCGCGCTGGCGCGGCTTTTCGGCGCGGACTTCAACCCGGCGCAGGCGGCTCGCGCGTCCTTCGGGAACGGGAAGGCGGCGTATCTGCCCACGCTGGAGCACCTCGAACAGCCGTCCACGCGGCCGGAGGTCTGGTACGTCTTCAATGAGTATTGGGCCGCGCCCAAGAACACGGCCGAGATCCTGGAGGCCCTGAGTTTCCTGGCCGGCGAGATGCCCTGGTCGGTGCGGGCGAGTTCCGGGCGGCCTATCGCTGAGGCGCTCGCGACGCCGTCGGGCGCAACGGCCGTGCACGTCATCAATATGAACACCTCCGCACCTATTCGTGAATTGGAGGTTAGCCTCTTCCAAGAGACCGCGCCGCAGGAAGTCGTTCCCCTTTCAGCCACGTGGACCTATCAGCCGATACCCTTCGAGTACGACGCTGCCGCCAGGCGGTTGCGGTTCCGGTTCGAGGAACTGAATCGCTATGCGGTATTCAGGGTCCGCTAGGCCGTCCCAAGACCCTAAGAGCCCTGGACTTAGCCTATTGTTTTATTTGAAAACCATGGCATACTAACATTTTGCAATAGAAATCGTCCAAAGTGCAGTGGGTGTGAGCGTCTTACAGAGAGCCGAGAGCCACCTAAATGAACCGCACACGCAGCTTCATCACCGTATTAAGCATGCTCGCGGGAGTGTTCGCACTCGCCGGCTGCGGCAACACTAAATGGGCCGAACGCAAAGCCAACGTGCCCTACGAAGACACGCCGTTCGCGGGTTTCACCGACAAAGCCGCGAAGAACAGCGAGCGCAAAGGCGCCAAGTACGAGAACGTCTCCGACGACACCGAGCCGGCGAAGGCCGTGGACCAGCTCGTCCAGCAGATGCAGAGCCTGGAACGGCACGTCGCCATCCCGTCCGAAGACGAACTGCGCTACTGGGCCTCCAAGCAGGGCGTGGCCGAGATCGTCGTCCGCAAGGTTCGTCCGCTGCTCAAGAATCCGCGCATCGAAGTCCGCGCGCCCGCGCTGCGCCTGACGGTGGCCTACGGCAAAAAGGACAGTTTGGGCGATCTGATCGAAGTTCTTGAAGACAACGAATACGGCATGCGTTCGACCGCGATCAGGACCTTGAAGGCGAAAGCCAACAACGATTTCGGGTACAACCCGGCCGGTGGCGATCTTGCGCGCGCGCAGTCGATCGAAAAATGGCGGCAGTGGCTGAAGACCGAGAAGGAAGGTCCCGCTAAGGCAGGTGAAAAGGAGAAGGCCGGCGCCGAGACCGCGGATCCGCGCAAGCCGGGCGGCGATTCCGCCGAGAACGCGCCGCCGACGTCCTCCAAATATGTGCTGCCCAAGGAAGATCCCCAGCCCAAGGGAGCCGACACCGCCAAAGCAGACCCCAACGCAGAGATCGTTCTGCCCGCTCCCAAGGGCCTGACGGAGTCCCACTAGCCGTCGCGCGTATCGGACCGTCTCCACAATGATCGCATCCGGCTGGAAAAACCCCTTCGTGGCGTCGGGCCGTTGGCGCCGCGCGAACCTGCACACGCACACCACCGCGTCCGATGGGAAGGTCTCGTTGCAGGAACGCGTCAACGAATATGCGCAGAACGGCTATGATATCCTGGCCATCACCGACCACCACGCCGTAACGCCCCTGGACAAACTCCACGACCCCGACTCGATGCTGGTGCTTCCGGGCGCGGAACTGCACCCGGCCAACCCCTACGGCGGCTCGACGTACCACCTCATCTGCCTGGGGCTGACGCAGGCGCTCGACGCCAAGCGCGCCGCGCACCCGCAGGAGATCATCGACGGGGTCAACGCGCGGGGCGGCATGGTGTACCTCGCGCATCCGTACTGGTGCCGGCACGCGCTCTCCGACCTGGCGCCGCTCGCGCGCCACGCCGGCGTCGAAGTCTACAATTACAACTGCGACTGCGACGGCCGCGCCGACAGCACGGCCTCCTGGGACGAACTGCTTAATCGCGTCGGCCTGATGCCCGCGATCGCGAACGACGACTGCCACGACGCCGCTGTCGCGCGCACGGACACCTTCGGCGCCTGGACCTGGATCCGCGCGGAGAGCCTCACGGCCACTTCGGTTCTGGAGGCGCTCAGAGCGGGCCTTAACTATTCGAGCTGCGGCCCCGAAGTGAAAGGGCTGACGGTCGAGGACCACGCGCTCAAGAATGCGTCGGGCAGTGCGCTGAAGACGCACCGCATCCGCGTGACGACTTCGCCCGCGCGCGAGGTCTTCTTCGTCTCGGACGTCTCCGGCGGCCACGTGCAGGCGCGCGGCGGCCGGCCGTTGGAAGAAGCCGAGTACATCGTGCGGCAAGGCGCGCGGTACGTTCGCATCGAGGTCGTGGACTTCGACGGCCGCAAAGCGTGGGTCAACCCGGTGCCCTTCACATGGTAATTTGGCGCACGTTTCCGTTTTCAGCCATGGTCGTCCTGGGCCTCTTTGCGTCCGGGGTTCTGGCGGAAGAGGCCGCGCCCAAGGACCCGCCCGCCGCGCCGGAAGCCGCGAAGGACCCCTTCCCTGAACTCACGCTCCCCGCGCAGAGCTGGCTGGCCAAGGCCGAAAAGGACCAATGGGTCCGCGCGCGCATCACGGTGCAGCTCGACGAGAAGCGCCAGGTTGAAGTGGTCCACGAGACCCGGGTGACGGCCGTCGAGTCCGACGCGAAGGGCCGCCACGTGACCGTGGAGGTGACGAACGCGTCCGGCGGCAACCGCTCCACCGCGACGCAGCGCTTCCTGCTCGCCGAGGCCAAGCCCGGAACAGAAGCCGCGCCCGCGGATGAAGAGAAGGCGCAGCCTGCGGGGGCCATCGACGTGGGCGGGAAGAAGATCGATTGCAGCGCCGGCCTGCGCGAAGAGAAAGCCGGCGGAAAGTCCATCGCCGTCAAGACTTGGCGTTCCGATCAAGTGCCCCTCGGCCATACGGTCCGCATCGAGCACGACGGCATAGGCGTCTACGAACTGCTCGACTTCGGTCCGCGCCGCTGACCTAAAAAAAAGAAGACGGCGGGCATTTCCGCCCGCCGTCTTGATCGAATTCAACCGGCGCTTGGGCGCTACAGCTTCACCACTTCGCCCGTCTCCATGCTCTCGTTGGCCGCCATGGTGACGCGGTGCGTCTCGAACGCGTCCGCGTAGGTGCAGCAGACGGATGACCCGTCGCCGCTCTTGACGGCGTCCAGGAACTTGCGGTCCTCGTCCTCGTAGGGCTTGTTCGTGTTGCGGTAGACCTCCTCGCCCTTCTCGTGCTTCACGCGCAGCTCGCTGTTGTTGTGCGTGAGGGTCATGCCGTCGAGCAGCAAGTCGATGCCCGTGCGGAAGCCTTGCGGCGAGAGATGCCCGCTGCCGAGGGCGCAGACCGTGCCGTGGTCGAACGTCAGCAGCGCGATCGAGTTGTCGTGGACGTCGTGCTTTTCGACGCGCTTCTTCGCGATGCCCTTCGCTCCGGCCGCGTACACGCTCGTCACTTTCCCGCCGATGATGTAACGCGCGATATCCACCACATGCGTGGTCTGTTCGACAAGCTGTCCGCCGGACTGCTTCATCTGCCGCCACCACATGACGCCGGGCATGCCGCCGACCCAGTAGCCGTAGGCCGCGGAGATCGGGTTCTTGCCGATGATCTCTTGCGCTTTGCGGGTGATCTCGCACGCGCGCCAGTTGTAGCCCACCGCGGCGACGATCTTCGACTTCTTCACGGCCTCGTTGATCTCGCGGGCCTTCTCCAGCGTCGTGCAGAGCGGCTTCTCGACGAAGAGCGCCAGCTTGCGGTCGGCGACGAGCAATTCCTGGTCGGTGTGCGCGAAGGGCGGGACGCAGACGTAGACCGCGTCGAGTTCCTCGCGGTCGAGCATGGCCTTGTTATCCGTGTATGCCTTCGCGCCGAACTCCTGCGCAGCCTTCTCCACCCCTTCCTTGTTCACGTCCGAGAAGGCCACGAGTTTTACATCTTCCCACTTGGAGAGATGGCCAAGATGCGCCCAACGCGCCACCCCTCCGACGCCCATGAACCCCACGCGGACCTGCTTCAGCTTCGCTTTAGCCATGACGCACCGGTTCCTTTCCTGTTCAGATTCCATGGTGACGCAGCAGACGGAGGAACTTGAATTTTGAACCAAGACAGAAAAAAGGCAAGCGCGGCTGGCAGGGCACAAAAAAAGACGCGGGCTTGGAAGCCCGCGCTGCTCGGCTGGGAAAAGGAACCGGAATCTATTGGGCGTTGTTCTTGGGCAGCAAGTCTTTGCGTTCCTTATTGGCATCCCACCACTTCAGCCATTCGTCCTTGCTGGCCAGATTGTTGTGCGCGATGGCCTTTAAGCCCTCGACCACCTCGGTCTGAACCTTGGACTCGTCGCTCTGCAGGCACTCGATCAGCGTCTCAAGCGCCGGGCGGTCGCCGCGCCGCACCAGCGATTCGACGCCGGACTTCACGACGCCGACCTCGGTCTCCTTGCGCAGCGCGTTCGAGAGCGTCTTGAGCGCATTCGAGCCGCCGCGCCACGCCAAGGTCGCGTACACGTCGCGCCGGACCTCGGAGAACTCGCTCTTCGCCGCCAAGTCCAGGCCCGGGTAGACGGCCGCCGGATAGGCGATGCTGGAGAGCACGTCGACGCCTTGACGCCCGAAGCGGGGATCCATCGAAGTCTGGATCGCCTTGCCGAGCGACTCGATGGCGCCGTCGATCTCCTTGACGCCTTCGGCGGTGCGGATCGCGGCCTGGTACTTCACCAGAAGCTGCGCCCGTTCCTTCACCGCGTCCTCCCGGAGCCGCTTCTTGGCCTCGAGCGCCGCGCGCTTCTCGGCGTCGAGCTTGGCGATCTCGGCGTCCTGCTCGGCTTTGATGCGTTCGCGTTCTTCCGGCGTCACCCACTTCCCGGTGTCCTGCACCTTCACCAGCCCCATCTCTTCCTTTGCGATGCGGCTGGCCTTGCGGTGTTCCGGATCGATCTTCAGTATCTTTAGGATCAACTCATTGCGTTTGGAGGATTTGCGCAAGAGTTCGACCCACTTTTCCGAGAGGGCGTACATGCCGTCCACGTCGTCCTTCGGGAGTTGCTGTTCCTTGAAGGTAAGGCCCTTGGTCCAGGCCTCCGTACGCAGCGTCAGGAATTGATCGTTCTGGTTGAAGTTGTTGATTACGACCCCAAGGATATTGGAGATGTGGTTGCCCAGTTCGATCAGGCCCTCGGCATCCTTCCTGGCCTCCAGAACCTTGAGCCGATTCTTGCAGAGCACCATGTCTTCCGGCAGCCGCGCCACATCCACGAGGACCAGTTCCAGGCCCTCCAGCGCGCCCTTCGGCTCCCTCAATTTTCCGCAGACCCAGATGTTGTCCATGCGCTGGTAGGTCTTCATGTCCTTCAGCTTGGCCTCGTCCAGGCAGACGATCTTTCCCTGCTGCTGAAAGAGGACGACGTTCTTGCCTTCAACATGGCTGATCTTGGCCTCGAAGCAGACGTCGTCGGTGTCCGAGATGTGCTTGGCGAGCAGGATGTCCGGCGTGGTCAGTTTCCAGTTGCGGCTGAGATACCGGATCGTCAAAACTTTCCCCGCGCCGTTGGGCAACTCAATCTCCTCTTTCGGCAGTTCGTCGGGGTCCAACGTGGCGGCGCGCGCGCAAGAAGCGCCGAGCGCACACACGGCCACGGTGAGGGCGATGCGGGTTGCGAAGTGCATGCGATGCCCCTTTCCAAAAGCCTATACCGAAAACCTATTCCACCTTGAGCGAGCGCAGACTGGCCTCAAGGCTGCGCGCGGTGGTCCTCCAGATCGACTGCCGGGACCCAAGCGCGATACAGATCACATACTTAGGCTTAACGATGATGTAACACGCCATGCGTACGCGCTGATTGTCGGGCTGCAGCGGGTCCCCAGCGGAGAACTCGAACCGCAACGCCTTATCCTCGCCAATCTTACCCCATGAAGGCTTCTGGATGCCACTCACGATGAGTTTGCGCTCGCCCAATTCTTTCAGGATGCGGTCGTACTCATCCTGCCCTGAGTCCTTTTCCGTGATGACTTCATCCAACTTCCGCAGACTCATGTAGATCCACTCGTCCTTAGGCTGCCCGTTGGCGTTGTCGGCCGTAAAGTCCCAATACTTATCGGCCGTGGCCAAGGGTTTGACCGACACGGGAAGCTGAATGGAACCGATCTTGGGCACCTTCACCCGCTCGCCCAAATTGATGCCCTTCAACTCGTCCAACGGCGGCCACTCGCCAAACTTGAACTCGCCGGCGCCCTCTTCCTTCCCCGCCGCAGGCGCAGGCGCGGCGGTGGCCGTGGTCACGCGCGAAGTGAGGATCTTCGCCTTGTAATTCTCGGTAATCACCAGCAGGTCGGGCCGGCCGTCGGAGTTCAAATCCGCGACGCAGCCCGTTCCTTCCAGATTCCCCAGATTCCCGTACGTCAGGCCCTCCACGTAGCCCTCCGGCGTCCGGAAGTAGAGCTTCACGCTGTCCCGCAAGATCAACGCGAGATCGTCCAGGCCGTCCTGGTTCCAATCGCCCTTGATCATGGACACGGCCAGGCCGGGAACCGGCAGCGGCGGCTCCGTGGGCGACGGCTCGAAGCGGCCGTCCTGCTCCTGCAGGACGACCAGTTCGCTTTCCTTGTCGCTTGCCAGAACCACCAGCCTGCGGGGCGGCGCTTTTCCCGGAGCCGCGGCCCCGACGCGCACCCAGACCGCTCCGCCGATCAGTTTCCCGGGCGCCGCGGCCGAGAGCAACGGCGCACCGGGCTCGCCCGCTTTGACGGGAATGAACGCCACGGGTTTCGGCGCCAGCGGCAGGATCGCGACGAAGCCCGGGCCGCGGCTCTCGCTGCGCCACGGCGCCACCCACCCGCGCGGGCCGACCAGCGGCACGTCGACCGTCTTGGTCTCCGAGAACTGTTCGCCGCCCTGCGTGGTTGCGACCGCGAACTTCTGGCCCAGGCTCAAGAGCACGCCCACTTCAATCTTCTTGTCGCCGCCCAGATCCGCGGCCGCCACGGCCACCGGGCCCTGGCCCGCCAGCATCGTCCCGCTTGGCGCGGGGAGGTGCTGTTTGTTCTGGAGGAAGACATGCACGCGGCCGGTGAAATAGCTCGCGGCCACGAGGTCGTCGAAGCCATCGCCGTCCACATCCACGGCATGCATGGCGGAGATCCGGCCCAGGCGCGCAGGCCCGGCTTTGTCGATGAGCATGGGCGACGGCAGGGGGTTGTCCTCCGTCTGGAAGTAGTAGCGCAGATCGCCCGTGCCGAGATGCCCCGCGCCGACCACGAGATCGTCCCGCTTATCGCCGTTAAAATCGCCCGCGACGCACGCCAGGCGGTCGCCCTCTTCCAGGCCCAGTTCCAATTCATTTCCAATCACAAAGCCGAACTGGTAGCTCAGCGTAAACGTCTTGCCGACCGTAAAGAGTTCCTTCTCTTCCTGGCCTTCGCCCTTCCACTTGCCCTTGGCCTCGAGTTCCACCGGAACCGCCACGCCGGAGAAAAGGTCGTCCACTTTGCGCGGCCTCGGGAGCCAGGAGACCGCGCCCGAGTTCGGGTCCACGCTCATGCCTTCCGGGCCCTTCTTTAGCGCGAAGACGGTCTTCGTTCCCGCCGGCGCGCCTTCGAGTCCGGTCAACTTCGGATGGTAGACCCATAGCGCGAACGGCAGGACTACGGCGACCGGTTCCTCGGTCAGCGCCACCTTCGAGCCGTCGAACGAACCGCTCTCGGGTCCCACCACCGGAGGAGGCGGAGGAGGCGGCGGTGGCGGCGGCGGCGGGACCATTCGGATGCCCGCCCATTCCGGCAATTTGGTGTACTTCCAGACTGCGAACAGGGCGGCGCCGAAGAGCAGCAGCAGCACCAGCACCATGACCCCGCCGCGCGAGCGCCGCGTCGCGCCCTCGATCTCTTCCACCGATGCCGGTTCCACGGCATCGGCTTTCTTTCCTTCAGGGGTGGCCACCAGCGGGTCCGTAGCCGGCAAGGACGCGCCGCCGATCAGCGAAAGGCACGTCTTGCAGGTATTTTTTCCGTCGTGGAGTTTGAGTTCTTCGGACGGGAAGAAGCGCAGGCAGAGGTCGCACTGGACCTGTTCGGCCTTGCCCTTGGCAAAGGCCATGGTCTGCGAATTGAGCCACTCGCGCAGCCGTTCCGCGCGCGGCCCTTGCGGCGCGACTTCCAGACAGCGCTGATACGTGGAGCGGGCTTTCTCGTGATTCCCGCTCTTCTCGTAGGTCTGGCCGAGGAAATAGAGGGCCTCCGGATAGTCCGGCGCGGTGACGAGGGCGCCTTCGAGCTGTTCGATCGCAGGCGGGTACTGCTTCTGCCGGAAGTAGATGCGGCCGAGGAGCACGCGGCTGCGGAAATGCGCGGGATCCTCATTGAGGATCTTCACGCTGGTGCGCATCGCGTTGTCCAGGTCGCCTTCCTGGAACAGCGTCAGCGCCTTCTGGTACTTCTTGTCGGACTCGGAGAGGTTCTGTTCCTGCTCGCGCAGCAGCGCCTCGTCTTCCGGTGAAGCCGAGACGTCCACGGCTTGAGTGCCGCCGGAGGCCTTCGCGCTGCCGGAGACCGGAGGCGCGCCGGAACCCGCCGCCTGGGCGGACTCGGTTCCCGCGGCCTGGGAGGCCCGCTTCATCTGCACGCTCTCGTGGCGCACGTGCTGGCACCACTGCTGGATCTTGGCCCCGTCTTCCGCCTGCGGATGCAGTTCCAGGAACTTCTCGTAGGCGTCCGCCGCCTCTACATTCTTGCCCAAGGCTCGCAGCGCGAAGCCGAGCACGTAGTACGGCGCCGGATCCGCGGGATCCATCCCGATGGCCTCGGTCAGCACCTGCGTGCCTTCGTCCAGGCGCTCCTGCCGGACCAGGACTTTGCCCACTCCGGCCCGGGCTTCGGCCAGATCGGGGTCGAGTCTTAGGGCTTCTTCAAACGCCGCGGTCGCTTCATCCAAGCGGTCCTCGGCGAAGAGGTCCATCCCTTTTTCCACCAGCGCAAGCGGGTCCTGGCCCGCTGCGGGCACGGCCGCCTTGGAGGGCGTGGGCGAGGCGGCGGCGGGCGCGCCATCGGCGTATTGGCCCATCGCGTTGAGCGGCGCCGCCGTCTGTTGCGGCGCCGCGACGGCCTCCCACGCCGCCATCTTCTTGATCTTGGGGAGTTCCCCGGCCTTGGGCGCTTCCTGCGCAGGAGGCGGAGCGGGTTCGGGTTCGGGTTCGGGCGGCGGCTCGGCGGCGGGCGGCGCTTCGGCGGCCGGAGGCGCCTCCGCGGCGGGTGCCTGTTCGCCGAACAGATTCAGCGGCGGAATCTCGCTCAGCCCCAGCTCCTGCTTTACCTGTTCGACCCATTGCCGGATGCGCGGCCCTTCTTCGACCTCCGGTTCAAGCTGCAGGAAGATCGTGTACGAGGCGGCGGCATCCAGGTCGTGCCCAGATTATTGTAGCCGAGGGCGAAGGTGGGATCGGAGGAGACGGCCTGCTGGTAGCAGGCCAGCGCGGCATCGAGCTCCTGCCGGTCGTAGTGATCCAGGCCCTTCTGGAGCAGGCTTTCCGCGGCCGGCCGGACGTTGCCTTCGCCGGTGGCGGCTGCGGTCTGCGCCTGGGATCCGTAGTCGTTGGCCATCCGGCCCTCGTATCGCGCCCGTCCGCCGTCCGGTTAGGAAGGCGATCCGGGAAGCACCGCATCTTCCACCAGCATGTTGGGAATGCCGTCTTCAATCTTATAAAGGCGGCCGCACTGTCTGCAACGCAATGCGTTCGGCTGCTCGGCGGGACCCACGAGTTCCAGCGCGCCTTTTTCAATGTTGGGAGGCGGCGCCTCGGGGCGCGTAATGCACCACGGGCAAGCCATGATCTTAAGCAGTTCCGCGTCGATCATGCAACCTCCATCGTACCGGGCTTCCACAAAATGTCTGCACCCAAAGGCGGGTTGTCAAGGCTCAACGCGCGCCCGTTCACCCGGCCGCCGGCGGCGCCACGGAGCCGTGCTTTTCCAGGCACGTCTTACAGATGTACCCGCCTTCAATCCCCTGCTGTCCTTCCTCCCCTTTCAGGTTTTTCATGCAGATGTCGCAGCGGACATCTTCGTCGATGGATTTGCTCTTTCCCACCCGGGCCATGGCGTCGTAGCAGGCATAGCAGAGCATCGCCTGGCCTTCGCCGCGAATCGACGCCTTATCCTTGCCGCAGAAATAGCAGATGCCCTGTTTCCAGAGCTTGCGCCTGCGCGCAAACTCTTCGGGCTTTAACGCTTTGCGTTCGTACGAGAGCTGCGAGACCAGGCGCACGCATTCCTTGCACAGCAGGCCGGTCCGGGTGCGCATGGCCGGCGGGCGCGCGTGGCCCTTGCGCCCGCAGAACGAACAGGGGCCCTCGATGGCGCTCGAAAAACCCGCGCCGGCGCCCGCACCGAAGGTGCCCGCCAGCTTATCCACGCAACCGATGCAGAGGTACTGTCCGCCGGGACAGGCGATCAGGCTTTTAACGCGCACCTGGCTCAGGCCGCAGACGGAACAGATCGCGGCCTTAGACCCGGGCTCCGGGGCTGCTGGGGAATCCTTCTTGAGGAATTTCTGGAGCCAGCCCATGGGTTAGGTATAGCTCCGCTGGCCGGGCTGGGCAACCAAGGAAGGTGGATACCCGGTCCGGGTTACTTCTTGGCCGCCTTCGCGAACCCTTTGGCCGCGGGACAGCGCGCCTTGAGAATACACGCGGGACATTTGGGCTGCTCAACGAAACAGAACTGCGTCGCGATCCCATACAGACCCGAGTAGATATCCAGCATCTGGTCCACCTCGAGCTTATCCTCAAACTCCTTGGCCATCTGCAGAACGGTCGTCTTGGAGCGGATCAGCGCGCAACGCTGCGCCACTCGATGCAGGGCGTCCGAAGGCGGGAACATCTCCATGCCGAAGCAGGTAAGCAGCAGCGCGGCGAGTTCCTCGCGGCTGAAGACTTCCAGGTCCTGAAGGAACTGCCGGCGTTCGGCCGGACGCATCGGGACCAGGCAGTCTAGGCTCAGATTGCGCTGGCGCAGGAAGAAGGCCTCGAGGAACCGCTGCAGCAGGGCGATCCGTTCCTGGCCCTGGTTGTCCCGGCCCAACATCCTGACCAGAAGCGCGGGGTTCGAGACGCGGACCTCGTTCCAGTCCACGTAGCAGGTCATCAGTTTGCGCGCAGCGTCGAAACCGGTCTGGGGCGGCCCGTGCAAGCCCAGCACCGCGCCCATGATCAGTTCGCAGTTCTTGGAGGCCACCGACAGCGCCGCAGCCGCGTCCGCGGATGAAGGCGGCGGCAGAAAGGTGGGCGGACGATAGCGGCCGAAGCGGCGTTCCAGCGTCTGCGCCAGGGACTTAACCTTGTTTTTCAGCGCATCGGCCATGGGATTATTCCGCCCGCTCAATCGGCTTCGCGTTCGACATGGCAGGAAGATTCCATGGCTTGGACAGAACAGGCAAAATAAAGGGCTGTTTAGGGCCCGAATTGAGCATGAAATAGGAGTTTAGATTCAAATGCAAGGTCTTTGGCACCCCAAAGTTACAATTAGACCTATCTTTCTGACTTTCGTATTGGATTTATATTTTACGCACCTTATTCTGTCAAGCTCATTCGGGGGTTGTGCACCATTATTGCGTGAAAATGCCCCGTACTGGTTTTCGGCTAAGAACGGTCTCCTTCATTCCCTCTATGGTATGCAAGCTGTGAACGGGGGCTTTGGATTCTGAAGGGAGTTAGCGCGTGAAGCGGATCTATGGCGTAGCCTGTGGACTTCTGGTCGCTTCGGCTTCGCTGGCATTCGGCGCCGACGATGGCGCTGTGGTCATTCAGGGCAAAGAGGCCCCAGCTAAGGCACAGACCCAGGCCGTCAATACGGCTGCGCAGGCCGCTGCTCCCGCAGCCAAGACACCCGTGGCGCCTCCGAAGGACCTGCCCGAAACCCTTAAGGCCGTGAAAGAAGCCAAGGATTCCAAGGATCGCGAGAACGCCTTGAAGAAACTTCAGGAGACGCACTTCTATCCGATACCGAAGGAAGTCAGCGCGCAACTCTTCAAGAGCGCCCTCGACGACAAGGACGAAGACGTCCGCAAGGCCGCGTCTTTGGCGATCAAGAATCTCGAGGACGATGACGCCAAGAAGTTTCTCGCCGGGGCCGCGGTGCATCCCAAGATCGACGAGACGCGCCGCAAGCACGCCGCGCAGGCAATCCGCCATGTGGACGACCCCGGCTTGATTGGGGCGATTGTCACCATGGTCAGTTACGATATACGCACCGGCACCGCGACGGAGAACGTGCCCGTGCGCTTCGCCACCATCTCCAACCCGGCCGTGCCCATAAACTTGCCCATTGAGCTGCCGGACATCGAGCTGCGCTCGGTCTCCACCTCGCTCGCCACCTACGCCGTCATCGCGCTCAAAGAGATCGCGCGGCGCGACTTGGGCGGCGACCCCAAGGCGTGGGAGAAGTGGTTCAACGATTGGAAGCAGGTCCACGACGTACGCATGGCTCAAGAGGCCAAGGGCAAGTAACCGCGCTCTTCCGCTTTCAATTAAAGCCTATCCGATAAATTATGCCTTCCCGTTTCAGGCCCTCCAATTTTACAAAACCAATAGTATAGATTTGATTTGCCTGCGGCATTATAGATAACTCCTGTACACGCGAGTTACTCTCTTTAAACTCTGTTACGTTTATTCCCGGAATACTCATTTTGGGAGCGATTCGTGTCGGGCACGGGTCAACCCACCAGCATAGCGGCGGCTCAGGGCGACTGGTCCGCCCTCTTGGAGCGCTTTGAGTTCGCCCTGCCTGAAGGCACGGCGCTCGCCGATCTCGAGACCGGTTCCCTCAAAGGCAAAGACCGCAAGACCGGCGAACCCGTCCGCATCTTCGCGCTGGGTCAGCTCTCGCCGAGCGTCGGCCTGCGGTTGCTTAACGAACTCGTGCTTTACGGACGGTCCCAGCATCCCCACATTCCCAAACTGCTCGGCGTCTCGGCGACCTCGCAGGGTCTGGTAGCCGCCGTCTCGGCCTTCAAGAGCGCAACCCTGGATGAACACTGGGAAGGCCGGCAGGCTCCGGAAGCCGAGGCCCTCGCGGCGGCGGGGCAGATCGCCAGCATCGTGGGCGCCGTGCACGCGGCCAACTTCCTGCTGCTGACCGTGGGCTTGAACAAATTCTCGCGCCGCGAAGAAGGCCAGGCGTTGGCGCTCGTGGACGCGCCGCTCAGTCTCTCGCTCGAGAGCTCCGCTTCCCGCGAACGCCTCCGTGATGTCACGGTGCTGGGCCTCGTCGATTACCTTGCGCCGGAACAGACCGAGGGTTCCGCCAAGCTCTCGCGCCAGACCGATATCTTCGGCATCGGAGCGTGCCTGTACCGCATGCTCTCCGGCCGTTCCATTTACGGCGATGTCTCGCTCAATAAAGCCGTCGAACTCGCGCGCACCGGCAAGCTCGAAGATCTGGGCGAGCTCCGCAAAGGCCTCAAGCCCCCCACCCTCAAGCTGGTCAAACGCTGCCTCGCGCGCAACCCGTCCGAACGCTACTCGAACGCGTCCGATATCCTGCGCGACCTGCGCTCCGCGATGAACGAGGTCCGCGGGACCTTCCCCGAGATCCCGAAACCGCCCGCCTTCCACACCCATAAGGCCCACATCGCGCCGCAGGCCACGTTCCAGGACCACGTCGCGGGCAACCTCGACGACCTGGTGAAATGGCTGCGCGAGCGCGTGAAGATCAAATTCACGGACGATCCGTCCGCGGCCCCGCATAAAGAGGAACCGGCCAGGCCCGCTGCGCCGGAACCGGCGGCGAAACCCGAAGCGCCGGCGCCCGGTTCGTTCGACGAGATCGCGCAGGCCGAGCATGAGCGCAAGTACCTCGAAGACGCCGCGCGCATGCAGAACTCCAAAAATATGCACCAGCAACTCGCGCCGATCCTGAAGGCGGCCAAGGAGTCCGCCGACCGCAAGGCGCAGGAATCGCCGATCAAGAAGCTGCGCGAGAAGGCCACCGGCGTCTTCGGCGGCTTCTTCAATCGCATCGGCACGGGCGCGGAAGAGGCGCCCGCCGCGGAAAAGACCTCTCACGAGACCCGGATCATCCCGCCTGCGCCGGAGACGGTGCGGCTCGGCGAAGCGACCGTCGCGGGCGCCGCCAAGGCGCACGCGGAGAAGAGTCCGAAGGAAGCCAAGCAGGAACGCCGCGAGCGCGAGGCCCAGGAGAAAGCCAGGCGCGAGGCCGAGCGCCGCGAGGCCCAGGTCTTGGCCGAACGCGAAGCGAAGGAACGCAAAGAACGCGAAGCCAAGCAGCGCGCCGAGCAGGAAGCCCAGGCCAAGCTCGTGCGCGAGCAGCTCGACCGCGAAACCAAGGCGCGCGCCGAAGCCGACGCCGCGGCTCGGAAAGAACGCGCGGAGGCCGAACGCAAGGCGCGCGAAGAACAAGAGGCGCGCGAGCGCCTTCAGCGTGAGGAACGCGAGAAGGCCGAGCGGGAAGCGCGCGAGAAGGCCGCCGCAGCAGCCAAAGAGCACGCGGAGCGCGAAGCCCAGGCACGCGCGGAGCAGGCGGCGCGCGAGGAAAAAGAACGCAAGCGCCGGGAAGAGGAAGAACGCTCCCGCGGCGTCGAGGCCGCCGAACGGGCCCGCGTGGAGGCGTTGCGCAAGGCCGAAGAAGAGGCCGAGCGGCAGGTGCGCGAGGCGCGCGCGCGCGTCGAGCGCGAGGCCGCGGAGCTTCGCGCCAAGGAAGACGCCGAGCGCAAGGCTCAGGAAGAGGCCGCACGGCTCGCCCACGAGCAGCGCCTGAAAGAGATCGCCGACGAGCAGGTCCGCAAGGAACGCGAGCGCGTCGAACGCCTGGCGCGCGCAGAAGCCGAGCGCCTGGCGCGCGAGGAAGCCGCGAAGCAGGCCCAGCTCGACGAGGAACGCAAAGCCAAGGAAGAAGCCGCGCGCCTGGTCCGCGAAGAAGCCGAACGCGTCGCGCGCGCGGAGGCCGAACGCCAGGCCGCGGAAGCCGCGGAGGCGGCGGCGCAGGCCGAGAAAGAGCGCCGCGAACGCGCAGAGGCCGAGCAACTCGAGCGCGAACTGGCCGAAGCCCGCGCCTTGGCCGAGACGCGCCGCAGCGAGTTCACTACGGTGCTCGGAAAAGCCGTCGCGGAGATCCAGGAGAAGGACCGTGCCGCCGTGCACGCGTTCGCGCAATCGCTACAGATTCGGGAGCAGGCCGAATTGGCCCGGATCGAATCCGAGAGCGAAGCGATCCGCGCGCGCCAGCGCCAGGCCGAGCAGGAAGCCTCCGAGCTGGAACAGATGTTCCTGGACGAAGCCAAGCAGAAGCGCGCCGCCGAGATTCGCGCGGAGATCAAGGCCCGCAACCTCGAATGGGCGGCCGCGTCCGAGAAACGCGAGAAGGACCGCCTGGCCGCCGAGACGCAAAGACTTTCCGCGCTGTTGAAGACCGAACTGAACGAGTTACAAAAGCAGGCCCAGGAACGCCGGAAGCAGGCCGAACAGGCCGCGCGCGAGCGCGAGGCGCGCGAGCACGCGTACCGCAAGCAGGAAGCCGCGGTTCTGGAGGAACACGAACGCAAGCTGCGGGAAGACCGCGAACTGAAAGCGCTCTTCCAGGCCGAGCAGGACGAGAAGGACCGCTTGGAACAGGAAGCCCTGCTGAAGCAGGCCATGGAAGCACTCGATCGCGACCGCAACGAACGCGAGGCGCGCGCGCGCGCGGAACGTCAAAAAGAAGAGCAGGCCTTAAAGGAGCGTCAACGCATGAGCAAGGAAAAACGGGAAAAGACCGAGCGCGACGACAAAGAGCTTTCGGAGCGGGAGAAGGCGCTCAAAGAATCGCTCGAACGCGAAAAGAAGGAGCGCGAGGCCGCCGAGAAGAAGCTGCGCGAGGAATTGGCCAACCTCCAGAAAGATCTGGATGCCAAGACCTCCGGGCTCGAATCGGCGCTCTCGGCGGAACGCTCCTCGAAAACCCAGGCGCTCAAGGAGCGCAACGAGCAGTCGGAGGCGCGTTCCGCGCTGGAGGTCAAGGTCGCCGAACTGACCAAACGCCTCTCGGTCGAATCCGAGTCCAAGGAAGCGGCGCTCAAAAAGCGCGCGGAGATGGCCGATCTCCGGCGCGAGCTCGAGACCAAAATCACCGAACTGGAGACCAAGCTCGAGAGCGATCGCGAACGCTTCGAGCGCATGACGGTCGAGGCCGCCGAGAAGGAACGCCGCGACCATGAGCGCCAGGAACAGCGCGAGCGCGAGGAGCGCGAGCGGCGCGAGACCGAATCTCGCGAGCAGAAGCAGCGCGAGGAACGCGAGCACAAGGAATACGACGCGCGCGAACAGAAGCTCCGCGAGGAACGCGAGCAGAAGCTGCGCGAGCAGCAGGAGTTCTTCGAACTCGAGAAGCAGGAGTGGGAGACCACCGAGCAGAAGCTCCGCGAGGACCTCGGCTCGACCCGCAAGGACCTCGAAGCCAAGACCGCCGAACTGACCGTGCGCCTGACCGCCGAACGCGAGGCCAAGGAAGCCGCGCTCAAGGACCGCGGCATGCTCTCCGAGGCCCGCGCGAACCTCGATGCCCGCGTCGCCGAACTGGAAAAGCGCCTGGCCTCCGAGACCGAAGCGAGCAGAGCCGCAACCAAGAAGATCGCCGAACTGGCCGATTCGCGGCGCGAGCTGGAGACCCGCCACTCGGTCAATCAGGCGCAGCTCCAATCGGAACGCGAAGCCAAGGAGGCCGTCACGCTGCGGCGCAACGAGCTCTCCGAGGCCAAGCGCGCGCTGGAGTCCCGCGCCGCGGACCTCGACTCGCAGCTCAGCCTCGAGCGCGCGGCGAAGGAGACCTCGCTGCGCCGCGCCGCGGAGCTCTCCGAGGGCTTGAACGCCGCGCAGGCCCGGCTCGCGGACATCGAGAGCCGCTACGCCATCGAGACCGAAGTAAAGGACAAGGCGCTCAAGGAACGCGACACGCTGGCCATCGCCCGCCGCGAGCTCGAATCCAAGAACGCGGAACTCAAGTCTCTGCTCCAGGGCGAGAAGTCCGCGCATACCCGCACGCAGCAGGAACGCGACACGCTGAGTTCCACGAATCGCGACCTGCAAGGCAAGCTCGCGAGCCTTTCGTCGAGTCTGAGTGCGGAGAAGGAGGCGAAGGAGATCGCCATCCGCGACCGCGCGGAAGGCAACGCCCGCATCGCGCAGCTCACCACCGACCTGCAGAAGCTCCAGCACGAGTACAACCGCTACCGCGAGACCGCCGAGATCAGCATGGAAGCGATGGCCTCCGAGTTCAAGCGTGGCATGGCGGCGCTGGCGACGGACAACGCGAGCCTGATCCAGCAGCTCAAGCAGGCCAGCTCGCAGCTCGAGGAGATCAAGAAACGCTACGAGAAGCTGGGCGGGTCCGGCGACGCGCAGCAGAACAACATCGACCAGCTCACCCAGCAGTTCGCGGAACGGATGCGCACGCTGCTGGGCGAGCCGTCCAAGCAGGCGCAGATCGCGGCCAAGGAACAGCCGCCCGCTCCGCCGCAGCCGCCCAAGCAGCCGCCGCCTTCGGGCGGAGCCTCGGCCACGGGCAGCGGCCAGCAGCGCGCGGTGACGCATAACGTTCCCGCCGCGGCGGCTTCCAACGCCCGTCTCGCGACGGTCGAGAAGACCGTGATCGCTCCCCCGCCCCAGCAGCGCCCGGCCGCTGCCTCCGGGCAACCGAACCCGGCGGCCAAGCCGGCCGCGACCACCGTAGCCGCGAAGCCGCAGCCGCCCAAGCCCGCAGTGGCGCCGGCGCAAGGTGCGGCCAAACCGGGCACTGGCCCGGGACCGCACGACGGTAAAGACTCAATGTGGTCGAAGTGGTTCGAGAAAAAAGCCTAGGCGTACATCCTGCTGCGCGGTTTGCCGCGTGAATGAAAGCAAAGAGGGAGCCCAAAGCTGGGCTCCGTCTTTTTTATTGGCTCAGAATTCGCTTCAAGCCTTGCGGCGGCGGCTTGGGCGCACGACGTTCTCGTGCATGTCAATGCCCAACTCGCGCGAGAGCTGCCGGAGGAAGAGTTCCGCGTCGGTCACCAAACCCAGCGCGTGGAACGTTCCACGGTCGGAGAGTTTGGTCACCACCGCCGGGTTGATGTCCACGCAGACGGTCCGGACCGTCGCGGGCAGCATGTTGCCCACCGCGATGGAGAGCAGCGTCGTCCCGACCATCACGGCCACGGTCAGGTGCGGGATATGCGCGCGCATCGCATCCTGTCCGGCGGGCATGTCGGTGATGACATCGGGCAGCGGGCCGTCGTCGCGGATCGAACCGGTCAGGACGAAGGGCACGCGCTTCTGGATGCAGGCGTGCATCACGCCGCGCTTGATCAGCCCCTTGCGCACCGCGTTCGCAATCGAGCCCGCCGCGCGGACGCGGTTGATCGCGCGCAGATGATGTTCGTGGCCGTGTTCCACCGGCCGCCCGCTGCTCAGGCTCACGCCCAGGCTCGTCCCGAACATGTCGGACTCGATGTCGTGCGCGGCCAGCGCGTTGCCCGCGAAGAGCACGTCCACGAAGCCCGCGCGGACAATGGCCTCTAAATGGGGCCCGGCCCCGGTGTGGATAATCGCCGGGCCGCCCACGAACAGGACCTTCGCGCCCTCGTCGTGCGCCTGGCGAATCCAGCGCGCGATCTGCCGGATCACCAGCAGTTTCGGCTTCTCGCTCGAGACCTGGCTGCTCATAAACTCGAACGTCTCGTGGCTGGCGGCCTTGTCCACGGGCTCGACGCGCACGCCTTCGTGCCCGACGACCACCCGGTCGCCCTTCTTCACGCGATGCATGCGCAGGCAGCGCGCGCGGCGCGACGCGCGGTCCAGCACGATCGCGCAGTCCATCTCCGTATGGCTCACCTGCAGCCAGCGTCCATGGTGGAAGATGCTCGTGGGCAGGTTGGTGGTGGCGTAGAAGTCGTCGGGCAGCACGCCGTCCTTCGGCGCGGGCCGCACGGCGACTTCGGGCTGGCGCGTGATCACCGCGCCGGAGCGCGTGATCTGTTCGAGGATCTTATCCAGCGTCTCCCCGTCGGGCGCCTCGACGCGCACCCGCGCGGAACTGGGATCGCGGCGCGAGTGCCCGACCTTCAGCTCTTCGATCTTGTAGTCGCCTCCGAAGGCCTCGATCAAATCGAGAATCTTCGGCAGCGTCAGGTTGTCGATGATGTGTCCGCGGAGTTCGATCGTCTCGATGCGCATGCCGCCGGCCCTCGCCTGACCGCCTGCCACGACCGGACGCGCCGCCGCCGGAACGCCGGGCTACTTCGTCGTTCTGGGCGGAGGCGGCTCGATGACCTTCGGCTTGGGAATCGGCGCGGGCGGCAACGGCGTCGGCTGCGTATCGTTCAGCTTCACGCAGGCAAGACAGTGGTCGATGCGCGCGCGCAGGCGTTCGTCGAAATCCTTGTGCCGCGTCCAGACCAGGTTCCCCGTGGTGACCTTGGTCTTGATCTCGAGCTTCGATCCGCCTTCTCCTCCCCGAATCTCCACCTCCGCCTTGGCAGCGAGGTTCATCCAGTCGGAATACGGCGCGCGCAGGATCGTGGCGGTCCGGCCGTCCTTCGTGACTTCGGTCCGCATGACATCGCACGGATGGATGTACGCTTCCAGGCAGAGCGCCACGATTGCGGCATTCACCGCGCGTTCGTGGCTGCCCGCCGCGGCATCGGCGGCTTGCAGGTTCGCGGAACCGGCCAAAACAAGCACCGCTAACGACAGCCCGAGCAATTCACGCATCGGTGCGACCTCCCGGTTTCAGCGTACTGGCATGCACCACTTTAGCCGCGAGCGGTTTTGTTGCCAGCGCCGAACGATTTGGGCCCGCCATGCCGGTCCCTTCTCCATTATCATTTTGGATTTCGGATTTGCGATTTTGGATTTGCGCAACGGCATGAGGCCCGCCGTTAAATCCAAAATCCGAAATCGAAAATGAAACATAAGAATTCAGGAGGCTTCGGCGCTATCGGAGGCAATCTCGATGTCCTTGTGCTCGGTGCCGTCGTAGGACACCAGCCGGGCCTTGCCGCCGAGCACCGTCTCGAGGTGGACGGGGCGGGACCAGATCTTCTGGATGTTCCGGATCGTGTCGCGCGCGTAGTCGAGCTTCAGTTCCACGCCTTCGTAGCGATGCTTGAGGTACAGTTCGCCGCGGTTGCCGTAGTTGCCGTCGGTAACATAGATGAACGGCTGTCCGCCGTTGGTCAGACTCGCGAGCAACTGCCGCTTGATCAGGTCGAAGTCGCGGCTGACGATCTCGTAGACGCCCGACTTCGGGTTGTACTTGTACTGGTAGAGCTTGTGCTCGTCGCAGAACTCGGGCGTCAGGAACGTATCGATGAACGTGACGTCGTTGTGGAAGCGCCGGACCTCGAAGATCTTCTCGCGCCCGCCCATCGCGTGCGTGTCCCAGCTCCTGCGCTTCTCGAAATCTTCGCAGGTATCCCACGCGCTGCCGTGGCGGCCCTTGTTCCAGCGTTCCTCGATGTCGCGGTAGAGTTCCACGCCGACCTTGTACGGATTGATCTGCCCCGGCGCCTGCGCCACCGTGCCGCTGTGGTGGTCGGCGAAATCGATGATCTCCTGGTCGGTGCAGAGCTGCTCGGTCATCATCTTCGAGTGCCAGTACGTCGCCCAGCCCTCGTTCATGATTTTCGTCATCCACTGCGGCGCGAAGTAGTACGCCTCTTCGCGGATCATCGAGAGGACGTCGTGCTGCCAGCGTTCGAGCGGCGCGTATTCGAGCAGGAAATGCAGGATGTCGCGCTCGGGCTCCTCGGGGATGCGCTTCTTTTTCTTCTGCTCCTCTTCCAACTCCTTCTTCTTCTGGTCGAGGAACTCCTTCGGGTTCACGAAGCGGTCCATGTAGTCTTTGGCGCGGATACGCTCGACCTTGGTCGCGTCGTCTTCCGGCTCTTCGAGGAAACGCGTCTTGCTGCGCGCTTCCGCGTGGCGGCGGATCCCGGTGGAATGGACGTCGATCAGGTTGTCGATGGATAGGCAGCAGTCGAGGAACCCCTCGACCTTCTCATGCCCGTGGCGCTCCGCATGCGCGCGCGCCCGCGCGCCGTGGTTGGCCATCTCGTCGATGGCCTTGCGGCTGGTGTGCGCGAAGTAGAGATTGCTCTTGAAGAAGTCCGAGTGCGCGTAGACGTGCGCCATCACGAGCTTCTGGTCCACGAGCGGGTTGCTGATCATCAGGTACGCGTAGCACGGATCGTTGTTGATGACCATCTCGTAGATCTTCGAGAGGCCGTACGTGTAGCTCTTGCTGAGCTTCTCGTACTCCATGCCGAAGCGCCAATGCGGGTAGCGCGTGGGAAAGCCGCCCAGCGCCGCGATCTGGTTGATCTGGTCGTGCGTGCAGAGCTCGAAGACCACGTCGAAGAAGTCGAGGCCGCAATCAATGGCGTAAGCCTTGATCTCTTCCTTCAGGTCGTCGAGTTCGGCGGTAAGGTTCATCCAGTCGTGACCTCGTCCTACCTAAGCCAGTACCACCAGAGCACCGCAACGCATGAGACAATGGCAAGCAAGATCAACTCGACGAAACAACCCTCAACCAATTTTTCGCGAAACTCGCCCATGGCATGGCCTTTGATTCACTTCCCCTTCCCCAAAAACACCTTGATCGCGTCGTAGATCTCGTCCTTGTTCTTGATGTCGGCGGTGATCAGATTGTCGGCTTCCAGCGCGTCGTCGAGCTTGCGCTTGAACTCGCCCGAACCGTACAGGCTGCGCACCTGCCCGTAGCAGAAGAGGTTCACCTTCGGGAGCATCTCTTCCTTGAGGATCTTGAAGCACTGCTCGTTGTCGGAGAGCAGGTTGTCGCCGTCGGAGAAGTGGAACGCGTAAATGTTCCACTCCTGCGGGCTGTAGCTCTTGTCGATGAGTTCCGCGCAGAGCTTGTACGCGGTGCTGATGGCCGTGCCGCCGGACTCGCGCGTGCGGTAGAACGTGTCCTGGTCGACCTCGCGCGCCGCGGCGTCGTGCGTGATGTAGCGGCTCTCGATGGTGCGGTACTGGCTGCGCAGCCACGTGTCGATCCAGAAGGCCGTCGTGCGGACGAGTTCCTTCTGCTCGTCGCCCATCGAGCCCGAGACGTCCATCATGTAGAAGATCACCGCGTTGGACTCGGGGACGAACGTCACCTGCCAGCTCTTGTAGCGCTTGTCTTCCTTGATGGGGATGATGCGCGGGTTCTTGGGATCGTAGATGCCCATCGCAATCTGGCGGCGCAGCGCGCGGACGAACGTGCGCTTGAAGTGCCGCAGCGTCTCGGGGCCCTGGCGTCGGATCGAGTTGTAGCGTTCCTTTTCGGCGACCACGGTCCGCTGCCCGCGCGGCTGGATGTTGGGCAGTTCGAGTTCCTCGCCCAGGATGCGCGCGAGTTCGTCCAGCGTCAGATCCACTTCCAGCACGTGCTCGCCGGGTTGCTCGCCGGCCTCGCCCGTGCCGTCGCCCGGCTGCGGCTGGCCGGGGATCGGATCGCCGACGTCGCCGTCGCCCGAGCCGACGCCGCCATGGTTCTTGCCGAAGCGGAAGTGCGGGATGTCGATCTGCGGGAGCGGGATCGAGACGAGGTCCTTGCCCTTCTTCCCGATCAGTTCCCCGTTGGACATGTACTTGCGCAGCTCTTTCTTGATCTTGCCGCGCACGATCTGCCGGAAGCGCGAGTGGTCGCGCTCGATCTTGGAGATGTGGTCCTGGAACGCCATCGGATCGGGTTTCATGTTCCGCCTCGTGGACCGGCCCCTCTACCGGCCCGGATCAATCGTTGCCCTGCTTCCACTTTCTGCGCAGCCGCGCCGGGATGTGCCGGTCCATCGCGATGCGCGCGGGCGCCTCGGTCGCTTCCACCGGCGCCGCCAGGATCGACCAGCGGAAGTAATACGCGACCACCGCCGCCATCGCGGAACAGACCACCGCCAGGCTGACGAGTTCGTTCTTCCCGCTGTGCCAGGCGATTGCAAAGCAGAGCACCGCGACGAAGACCGGCATCACGAAGAACGGTATCGTGATGCCCGCGGCGATGATGCGCAGGCGCGTCATGGTGGCGTGCACGTACTTCTCCTGCCTCACCAGCAGTTTCTTCGAGATGGCCCCCAGTCCGCCTGTGCCGCTCTTCTCGACCAGCTTGCGGTGCCAGACGCGGATCAGTTCGACCAGCCGCGCGCGAATGGTCCGCAGCGCCATGCCCCACGTCGCCAGGATCGCGATGACCACGAGCAGCCGCGCCTGGTTCGCCCAAGGCCAGCCCGCGCTCAACTCCGAAACGCCGATGAACGCCCACGTCAGCAGGCCTTGCAGCAGCGTGGCGATCAGCCAGCCGGCCGAACCGCCGCGCGCCATCGCGGCGCGCATGCGGGAGTGCCACGGCAACTGGGGTTGAGGTTCCTGCTGGGACGCCACGGCCATTCCTTTCCGCCGGCTGAATTCCCTTCGGCACCTGCGCCGGTCTCCTGCGCTTACTTATGCCGTCCGCTGCCCTTGGTATCTCCGCGCGCGAAGATGCTGGCTACGAAGTTCAGCACGTCCGTCGCGCAGGTCTCGCAGTAGCCCATGTTGCGGATCAGGCGGCTCTTGACGATGTCGATCTTCTCCTGCGTCTCGCGGTCCACTACGGAACTTACCAGCGTGCTGAGCTTGATCGAATCCTTCTGGTCCTCGAAGAGCTTGAGTTCCAGCGCGCGGTGCAGGCGCTCGTTCATGCGGAAGTCGAACTGCCGGCCGTCGATGGCCAGCGCGCCAATGTAGTTCATGATCTCGCGGCGGAAGTCGTCCTTGCGCGATTCGGGGATCTCGATCTTCTCTTCGATGGAGCGCATCAGGCGTTCGTCGGGCGGTTCGATCTGCCCCGTGTACTTGTTGCGGACCTTCTCCTTCTGCGTGTAGGCCTTGATGTTGTCGATGTAGTTCTGGCAGAGCTTGGCGATCGCCTCCTCGTCGGCGCTGATCGCGCGCTGGACCTCGTTCTTGACGATCTCCTCGTACTCCTCCTTGATCGTCGCAAGGAGTTCCTTAAAAATCTTGCGCTGGTCCTCGTTGCTGATCAGCGAGTGGTGCTGCAGGCCGCTCTCGAGCTCATTCATGACCATGAAGGGATTGACGCAGTTCACGTCCTGCAGCGCGACGAGCGCGTTGGAGAGCTTGTCCTGGATGTAGCGCGGCGAGATGCCGGTCATGCCTTCGCGCGGCGCCTCGGACTTCAGCTCGATGATGTGGTCTTCGGTGTAGCCCGGCAGCGTCTTGCCGCTGTAGAGCTTCAGCTTCTGGAGCGTCGAGAGGTCGCTCTTCTTGGGCGGTTCCAGGCGCGTGAGCACGGCCCACATCGCGGCCATCTCGATGGTGTGCGGCGCGATGTGCTTCTTGACCTTCTCCTTGTTGAAGTCGCGCGTGTAGATGTTGATCTCGTCCTGCAGGCGCACGTTGTACGGCACGTCGATCTTCACCGTGCGGTCGCGGAATGCCTCCATCAGTTCGTTCGACTGCAGCTTGCGGTACTCGGGCTCGTTCGTGTGCCCGAGGATCACCTCGTCGATGTCCGTCTGCGCGAACTTCTTGGGCTTGATCTTATGCTCCTGCGACGCGCCCAGCAGGTCGTAGAGGAACGCGACGTCGAGCTTGAGCACCTCGATGAACTCGATGAGCCCGCGGTTCGCGATATTGAACTCGCCGTCGAAGTTGAACGCGCGCGGGTCGCTGTCCGAGCCGTACTCGGCGATCTTGCGGTAGTTGATGTCGCCGGTGAGTTCCGTCGAGTCCTGGTTCTTCTCGTCCTTCGGCTGGAACGTGCCGATGCCGATGCGGTCTTTCTCGGAGAGGATCATGCGCCGCACGCGGATGTTCTTCATCAACTGCGTCCAGTCCCCTTGAACATTCTCCATCATCGTCCGGTAGGTGTAGCGGCAGAACGGGCACAGGTCGCCATCGATCGCCACCTTATAGTCGCTCTTCGTCCGCTGGTTGATCTCGTCGATCACTTGCGGACGCAGATGCGAGGGCACCAGCCGGAGCGGTTCCTCGTGCATCGGGCAGGGCTGCAGCGAGTCCTCCCCGTGCAGGTCCGGCATGCGCCACGAGAATGTGTACAGTTTGCCCTGCTCGCTGCGGGAGTAGACCTCCAGCCCCTTCTTGAGCAGGCGCGCAATCGTGGACTTGGCGCTGCCCACCGGGCCGTGCAGCAGCAGCACGCGGCGCTCGGCGCCGTAGCCCATCGCCGCGGCCTTGATGATGTTCGCGAGGCGCGCGAGCGGCTTGTCGAGCCCAAAGACGCCGTCGCGGCCGTTCGAGATCGGGTCGGTGAAGAAGCGGTAGCGCGTGATCTTCTCGCGGTGCTGCGTGTAGTCTTCCGTGCCGTACGAGAGGATCATGTCGTACAGGCGCTGGTAGGCATTGCGCGTGACCCGCGGATCGCGGACCACGAGATCGAGGTACTCCTCGAAGCTGCCTTCCCAATGGAGCTGGCGATAGTTGTCGGCGTCCTGCTTCTTCGCGATGACCTGAAAGAGGTCGGATCCGGCCATTTTCTTTTCCCTCCCCGTATGGGGATCATGGTGTTCGACGCCGCACAACCTTCAGGCGCCATCCGTTTAGACAGCAATTGCAGGACCCGTTCCCCAGCCAAAGCCCGCGACTACATCCGACGAAGCGCAGTCATGGCCGCTTCAGCGGATTCCTGTTGGCTGAGAAGTAAACGGGAAGAGATTGATTCTCTTGAGGTTACAGCCGCTACAGGTTTAGCTTTGGGCTTCCGGATGCCAAAGAACAGGCCATCAACCTAGACTGCACAATGAAAAATATCGCACTTTAGCTATAAAGTCAATAGATGGAAAATATAATTGCACCTTGGGCTACTCGAACCCAAGGTATTTAAATATTTAAGGTTGTATGAATCCGGCCACTGCACTGCGCAACGTGGTGCCAGAGGTGCGTACCAAGTGCCTAATTGAGTTTGCAACAACCCTGTTTCAAATTACTTACCCATCAGAAGCCGAACAATGTACGCCTCCAGGGCCTCATAATCCCGCGCATCCCTAAAACCCTGCACGGTCTTCAGGTTGACGCGCTTCACGGCCTCGCAGAGGTCCTTGAAGAAGCGCAGGCTGTTCTCGAGATGGCGCATGCTCGCGTCCTGCCGCTGCGTGCGCATGGCCTTCACGTCCAGGCCGACGTACTCGCCCTTGCGCCCAAAGCCGCCGCGCGCGAGCACCCACACCTGGTTGAACGCGCGGCGGATGTTCACCGCGCCGAACGACTTGTCCTGGTCGTACTTCAGGCCGTCCTGGTCGTTCAGGTGCACGCCCCAGAGTTTGCCGCAAGCCATCGAGAAGGCCATGTCGTCGCTGGGATCGACGCCCAGCAGCAGCGAATGCGCGGACTCGATCAGCACGCCGACGCGCTTGGGGTCCTTCGTGCGCGCGCCCATAGCCAGGAAGTGCCCCGGCGTCGGCAGATACGCGGCGTCGGTGGGCTCGTTGGGCTTCATCTCGCCGAGCAACACTACCCCGCGGTCGTAGGTCAGGAGCGCATTGAGGTAGTCCAGATAGCGCTTGTAGCTCTCGAACGGATCCTTGGACTCGCGGATGTACGTGCCTTCGCGCGCGGGCCAGAGCACGATCCGCCGCGTGCCGATCTCGTTGGCGATGTCGATGGCGCGCTTGCTGCGCTCAAGCGCGTACGCGCGCTCCTTGGCGTTGTTGCTCGTCCAGCCGCCGTCGATCGTATTCGGATGCTCCCACAGCCGCGGCGCGACGAACTCCGCTTCAAGGCCGTTGTCCTTGAGCAGTTTCTTCATCTCTTTCACGGCGCGGCTCGTCGCGGCGGGCGAGAGTTCCGCCGGGCAGACGTCGTCGTCGTGAAACTGAATCGCGTCGAAGCCGATCTTCTTGAAGATCGCGATCTTCGCGTCGAAGTCGAACTCGTGCCGCACCGGCGGCCCGAACGGGTCCGCGCCCGGATGCAGGTTCCAGGGGCCCACCGAGAACCGGAAGACCGCCTTGCCACACGTAATCTCTGCCATCGCATCCTCCTTTTGTTTTGAATTTACGATTTACAATTTACAATTGACGATTGTGCCCGAGTTATTTTCGCGACCCCAATCGTCAATTGTAAATCGTCAATCGTCAATCGTGACGACGCTGTTCTCCTTGTGCGACTTCAGCGCCGCCGTGAACAGCGCGTGCTGCAGCGCCGTCTCTTCCGGCTTCACGCATCCAAACGCCGCCGCGTCCGGGCCATGCGCAAGTTCCACGCAGAACGCGGCCCACATCTGCAGGATCGCGTCGCTGAAACCGAACTCGAAGATGTGTCCGGTGATGCTCTTGAACGCCGTCTGGTAGCCCAGATCTTCCTCGCGCCAGGCCTGTTCGCCGCCGGGAACATAATCGAGTGTGCGCAGCGTCTTGGGGTAGCGGCTGTTGAACTCCATCGAACACGCGGTTCCCTTCACCGAGATAAACCACGTGTTCGTGTCGCCGGGACTGATGCGCTTGGTCGTGAGCGTCAGCGGGAAGTCGGCGTTGTGGCGCGGGTCGGTGGCCGTGCAGAGCAGCGTCGCGTTGTCCCAGGTCTCGCAGGGCGCGCGGCCGCCCTTGCCGTCGGGGCGTTCCTTCACGATCTTCGAGAGAATCGCGCGCACGTTCTTCGGCTTCCAGCCCAGGCGCAGCGGGATGTGAAGCGTGTGCATCCCCAGGTCGCCCATGCAGCCGTACGCGCCGTTGAACTTCACCATGCGCTTCCAGTTGATCGGCTTGTGCGGGTCCATATCCGAACTGTGGTGCAGCCCGGCGCTCACTTCGAGAATCGTGCCGAAGCGCCCTTCGCGCGCCGCCTTGACGATCCGCTGCGCCGCGGGAAAGAAGGGGAACTCGGAGGAACAGCGCACGAAGACCCGCGGGTGCGCCTGGAGCGCCTCGAGTATCTTCGCATTGGCCTCGCGGTCGATGCCGAACGGCTTCTCGCCGAGCAGGTGCTTGCCCGCGGCGACGATGTCGCGGTACAGGTCCGCGTGCAGGTTATGCGGCACCGCGCAGTAGACGGCCTCGACGTCCGGATTCGCGAGCATCTCCTTGTGCTCGCCCGTGAACTGCTTGATCGACGGGAAGTGCTCGCGATACCAGCCGAAGAGCTCCGCGTTCTTGTCGCACACCGCCACGATCTCGGGCTTCACGTCCAGGTCGAGCAAGTGCCCCCACCGCGCCGCCGCACTGGCAAACTCGCGCCCCATCAGCCCGCAGCCGATGATCCCAAATTTGATCGTCCTCATGACAGCCTCCAAACCACAGATAAACATAGATCGACACAGATGAACTACACGGAACGGCTCCGCCTTAGCTCCTTCGTTTATGGCTGGCATTCACCCGTGCAGCATTCCGAACGCCAAACATCAAGAACCGCCTATCCCCTCGGTATTTTGATCCCTTCCTATTGAATTCGTTCTTGGCGCTCTCGGCGCCTTGGCGGCAAATCGCTTCCGTTCTGTTCGTCGCCGTATCTGCGTTCATCCGTGTTCATCTGTGGTTGCTAGCCGTTCACGATCTTCAGCGCGTCCTCGACGCCCGCGCCTTCGTGGACGATCGCCATGAACGCCTTGGTCATGCCCAGCGGATTCCGATGTTGGATCACGTTCCGGCCGTACACGATCCCGCTCGCGCCCTGCTTCAGCAGTTCCACCGTGCGCGCGAAGATCTCCCGGTCCTCGGCGCGCCCGCCGCCGCGCGGCAGCACCGGGCACCCGGCGGCCTCGATGACCTTGTGGTACTGCTTCACGTCATCGCAAGGATCGCACTTGATCAGGTCCGCGCCGAGTTCCTTGCCTTGGCGCACCAGCGCCGTGATTACAGCCAGGCTGCCATCGACCGTGTAGCCCTTGCCGTCCTCGCGCTGCTTCATCACCAGGGGCTCGACCATAAGCGGCATGCCGTACTTGTCGCATTCAGGCTTGAGCTTGCAGATGTTGGAGACGCACTGTTCGTGCAGTTCCGGCTGGTCCGGCAGCAGCAGCAGGTTCACGCACAGGCAGGCGGCGTCGAGCCGCACCGCCTGCACGACGCAGTCCTCGATCAGCCGGCTGAAGAGATGCCGCGGATAATTCGGGCCGTAGCAGTTGGCCACGTCGGTGCGCAGCACCAGCGCGGGCTTCTGCTTGCCGGGGATCTTCTGGAGCACTTCGGCCTGGCCCACGCTGAGTTGGATCGCGTCCGGGCCCTCCGCGACGACGGTAGCCACGGCCTTCGCCATGTCCTCGATGCCGCCGAGGAACGCGGCCTCGTTGAAGAACCCGTGGTCGATCGCGACGTCGAACATCTTGCCGTCGCGGGCCAACAGCCGGTTCAGTCGGGCCTTGAAGGCGCTCATGCGCTCTCCTCCTGGTAGGGCTCGGCGGCGGCGAACTCTTTGCTCGCGCCGCGGCCGGGGATGCGTTCTTCGAGCACAAACGGGCCGTCGGCGGCGAAGAGTTCCACGCGAAAGGCCCCGCGGCGGCCGGTCAGGTCCAGGCGCCGGACCACGCGCAGCACGGGCGCGCCGTTCTTCACGCCCAGCGCGCGCGCAATGCGTGGCTCCGCGGCAACGGCCATGAAGCGTTGCGCGCCGGCTTCGACCTCCAGGCCAAAGCGGCTGCGCAACGTCGCGTAGAGCGAACGGTCGGTGAGGTTCATCTTCTCCATGCCGGGCACGGCCTCGGCCAGAATCCAGGTCCGCTCAAACAGCGCGGCCTTGCCGTTCACCTGCCGCAGCCGTTCGATGCGCACCCAGCGCCGCGGCGCGGCTTCCTCGGCCAGCGGGCAGCCGTTGACGACCTCCAGCCGCAGGACGCGCGTCTTGAGTTTCAAGCGCTGCCGCGCGAAGGCTTCGGTGGTGCCGGCGAGCGCGAAGAGGCCCACGGGCGCTTTGGGCGGCGCGACGAACGTCCCGAGCCCCCGGCGCTTGGTGACGAGCCCCTCGCGCAAAAGACATTCCAGCGCCTGCCGCACGGTGGGCCGCGTGACGCCGTAGGCCTGGCAAAGCTCGTGTTCGGAAGGCAGTTTGCGCCCCGGCGTCCAGCGTTCGGCCTCCATCTGCCCGCGGAGGACCTCGCCAAGCTGGTGGTACAGCGGTACGGGGCTGTTCGCGTCGAGCGCCATGCCTGTCATCTTGTCTACTTGTCATGACAAGTCAAGCGAAAAACCGCAAAGAGTTGAGCGTGGAGCGAAGAGAAAGCGTGGAGCAAAGAGAAAAGAGCAATAAAAGCCGCGCCGTCCGGCCTTTGGCTTTGTGGCCGTCCGCCCCGGCAGGGGCGGGAGGAGCTTAGCCGGTGGCACGGCCCGATGAACGCGGGCCGCGGCCACCGGTAAGCTCCGTACAACGGCGGAGCGACCCGGCAGGGTCGCTGGAGACTCCCGCGCCCTTCCAGGGCGCAACCTTATTGGGCTTCGCTTTCCGGTGGCTCCGCTTCGCGGGCCACCGGCTAATTTCCAGCCGGCCCTCCGGGCCGGAGACATGGTAACGCCAAGGTTCAACCCACGGAAAACAGCCATCCCCCAACCCAGGCGTCGCGGCGCGACGCCATGCTTCATCCTTCTATAGCATCCGTTCTTGGCGCTCTCGGCGTCTTGGCGGCCCATCGTACGTTGTAAATGGTCAATCCACCCTACAGCGCCGCCGCGCCCTTCACTTTCTGCGGGCGCACCGGGCAGGTGGGACAGTGCTCGTGGCAGAGTTCCACGCCTACGGCGATCACGTCGGCGCCGCGGAACGCCTGCAGTAGCGCGCCGCCGACGCGCGTCTCGCGCATCTGCCCGCGGTCCTTCAGGCGCTGCTCGATCTTGGCGAACTCGAACGGGCACTTCCCGTCGCGCCAGACGACGGTCTGCGCGGTGACGAGCTCGCCCGTGTCCGGCATGCGCAGCGGCCAGGGGTTCTGGCGCTGCCCGATGCACGGCACGCCGTAGATCGTCTGGGCGACGTGCGCCGCGGTGGTGGCGTTCATGCCGCAGCCGAGCATCACGATCCAGCCGTTCATGGCGCAGAGTTTGCCCAGAGGGCAGCGCGCGTCGAAGCAGTCCAGCTCGAGATGTTCCCGCGTGAGCCAATCGGCCAGCGGCCCGAACGCCGCGTACGGATGCGACGGATGCAGGCTGCGCTTCACGCCCGGCCGGTGCCGGAAGGCTTCGGTGATCGCGCCGTTCACCGATTTGGTCGTGTGCAGATCGAAGACGCAGCGGTCGTCACTGAAAGCCGCGCGCTGCCCGTGGTTGAAGGTCGGCATCAGCACCGTGCCGCCGGGCGCGACCGCCGCCAGGCACGCGTCGATCACCGCCTCCGCCCCGCCCTCCACCTTCCCGAAACTCTTCAGGCTCGAATGGAACTGCGCGAGGTCCCCGGCCTTCAGGCCAAGCTGCCGCAGCCCCGCGAGAATATCGCCGGTGCGTACGGTCGGCGTCTCTTGAGAAGCGTTATCGGCCATGGGCACCTCTCACAATGCCAACTTATCTCACCGCAGAGATCGCAGAGCACGCAGAGAAAAGCATGTATAGATATTTAAGGCTGTTCTCTGCGTCCTCCGCGTACTCTGCGGTGAGAAGAAATCACCGCCAGCGATTCACAAACGCGGACTCGGTCCAGGCGTGGTCCAGGTCCTTCCCGTAACAGATCCATTCCTGCACGGTCCGGAAGCCGGCCCTAGGATAGAAGCGTACGGCGGCTTCGGGATACGTCCAGATGGTGCCGCCTGCCGCGCCCATGGTCTTCCAGAGTTCGTGCGCCTTGATCAGCAGCACGCTGCCCAGCCCCGCGCCGCGGAATTCCTTGAGGAAGTAAATCAGGTGGATGCCGGAGCGTCCGCGCTCGTCCATGGAGGTCACGTGGATGAACCCGACGACGCGGCCTTCGTGCCACGCCAGAAAGAAGCGCTCGGGTTCGCCGGTGAACTTTTCCAGCCGGCGCTGCGGCCGGTCGAGCTTCGCCTGTTCGAGAAAGACCTGAAATGCGGGCACGTCTTCCTTCCGGGCGGCGGCAAAGCTGAAGCCCTTCTGCTTAAGCCGCTCCTCGCGCTCGACCAGTTCCGGCGGCGGCGTGAACCCGGCGTACTCGGCTTCCATGTGGCACGTGCGCCGCACCTCCACGTAGCCGAGCGAGCTGAAGAAGACCCGCAGCGCGTGGTCGTGCTCGGGCACGCCGGCGACCAGGTGCGGGAAGTTCTCGACGCCCCCCACGAAGACCCGCGGGCGCTGCCGGCGCCGCGCGGCGGCCTCGACCCACTGCATCAGCGCGCGGCCCGCGCCCTTGCGGCGCTTCGGCGGATCGACCAATAGCGCCGCGACCACCGCCGGCGATTCGAGCCACCAGTACCCGTCGTCCTCGAACGCCGGCTGCCGCAGCGCCAACGCCGCGCCGGCCAGGGAACCATCCGCCGCGACCGCGACCGCGCTCGATTCGGCATCGAACTCCGCCGAGCGCAGGAACTTCTCGAACTGCGCCTCCTCTTTGGGCGCGGCCTGCGGGATCTCCGCGCAGACGCGGTTCCACAGCTCGCGAAACGCGGCGGCGTGCTCGCGCTTCCACGGCACGATCGAACCGCCGGACCAGTTGACGGGGGTCTCGGCTGCGGGCGGACTCGTCTCCGGGACATCTCCGCCGGGATCGGGCGCGGGTCCGGCTACGGCCGGCTTAGGGTTACCGCGCGAGTAACGCGCGCTGCCCTGATGGCCTGCGCGCAGCAACGCCAGGGAGCGCTCTTCGCGGTAGGAGAATCCCAGCAGGAGCAGCGCCGCGAGATTCAGGACCGCGGCGGAGCCGAGCACCGAGAGATACGGCGTGCCCAGTTTGAGGAGCGCGTGCGCGGCGTCCGCGCCGGGATCTTCGGCCGGAACCAGGGCGGCCTCGGCCAGACGCCGGTCGAGGTCGTAGGCCAGCCACGCGCAGCCGCCGGCGCCGGCGAGCAAGGCCACGATTAAAGCAAGGCGGAGGCTCATGGCGAGGGGACAGGGAACAGGGTTCAGGATTCAGGGAACCGCTTTCGCGCTCATGCGTTCCGTGCCCTAAATCCTGAATCCTTTATCCTGAATCCTCCCTAGTGCGCATCCCCGCCGATGCTGCCTTCCTGAATGTTGAGGTTCTCGGCAAGCTCGATGCGGTCGATGCGGCCGTCGCGGATCCAGACGATGCGGTCGGACTTCTTGAGCATCTTGTGGTCGTGCGTCGCGGAGATCACCGTGACCTCGCGCTCGTACTTGAGCTTCTCCATCAGGTCGATGATCTCGCCGCCGGTCTTGGTGTCGAGGTTCGCGGTGGGTTCGTCCGCGAGGATGATGTCCGGCCCATTGGCCAGCGCGCGCGCGATCGCCACGCGCTGCTGCTGGCCGCCGGAGAGTTCCACCGGCCGGTGCCCGGCGCGGCCTTCCAGACCCACCATCTTGAGCAGCGCGTGGCCCTTCTCTTCGGCATCCTTGGTCTTGATGCCCGCGAAGACCATCGGCAGGATCACATTTTCCAGCGCCGTCATCACTTCGAGAATGTTGTAGGTCTGAAAGATGTAGCCGATCTTGTGGCAGCGCAGCCAGGCAAGCTGCTGGCTGTCGAGCTGCGAGACGTCGTTGCCGCTGATGAAGACCTTGCCTTCGCTGGGCTTGTCGAGCCCGCCGACCATGTTGAAGAGCGTCGATTTGCCCGAGCCCGACGGGCCCATGATCGAGAGGTACTCGCCCTTGTAGATCTCCATGTCCACGCCGCGCAGCGCGTGGACTTCCTCGTCGCCCATGCGGTAAATCTTTTTGACGCCGAGCGTCTTGACGACGACTTCCTTCGCCTTCGCGGGCGGCGGCACCGATTTGATGACCTGGGTCTCGCTCACCTATGCGCTCCCGGCTTCGCCGCCGATGGTGCCTTCCTGGATGTTCAGGTTCTCGCGCAGTTCGATCTTGTCGATGCGCCCGTCGCGCACCCACACGATGCGGTCGGACTTCTTGAGCATCTTATGGTCGTGCGTCGCGGAAATGATGGTGACGCCGCGCTCCTCTTTAAGGCGCGTCAGCAGGTCGATGATCTCGGCGCCGGTCTTCAGGTCCAGGTTGCCGGTGGGCTCGTCGGCCAGGATGATCGCCGGATCGTTGGCCATGGAGCGCGCGATCGCCACGCGCTGCTGCTGCCCGCCGGAGAGTTCGTACGGCTTGTGGTTCACGCGCTCGCCCAGGCCCACCAGCTTGAGCAGCGCCACGCCCTTGTCGCGCGCCTCGTCGGAACTTAAGCCCGCGAAGACCATCGGCAGCGTGACGTTCTCGAGCGCCGTCATCACCGGGATGATGTTGAACGACTGGAAGATGTAGCCGATCTTGCGGCAGCGCAGCCAGGCCAGTTCGTACGCGTCCAGCGCCGCGATGTCCACCTCGTCGATGAAGACCTTGCCCGAGGTCGGCTTGTCGAGCCCGCCGATCATGTTGAAAAAGGTCGATTTGCCCGAGCCGGAAGGTCCCATGATCGAGAGATACTCGCCGGAGAAGATCTCCATATCGACGCCGCGCAGCGCGTGGACCTCTTCGTGGCCCATGCGGTAGATCTTCTTGACGTTCTGCGCGCGCACCACGACCTGCCGCGCCGCGGCCGAAGCCGAGACCGTCGGCATGGGCAGCGCAGCCTCGGCGGGAACGCTGGGCGGCGACTCGGGAACTTTGGAGGTTGCGACGACATCGGGCTGCGAAGAAGGCGCGATCGCGCCGGGCGCGCCCTGCTGCGGCGCCAGGATCTCAGGGCCCGGAGGCTTATTGATATCGGCGTCGGACATGGCGGTTCCCGCGGCAGCTTCGGATCGGCGCAACCTTTAGTCCCGTAACGTATAAGAAAATTCGCGCGGCCTGTCCAGCGGGATTAACCGACGACTCTTGGCTCGCGGCTCTGCGCTCAACGCACGGTGACGTTCCAATCGAAATTCGCGAACCCAAATGGGTGGCCGCCCCTTACGCACCAGTGCAATATCGTTTTAACTCCCAAGTTCGCAGCATCTTCACATCGTGTATCGTCTTTTATCTCTAGAGGAACTTACGCGAAGGAGTTCTACATGAATACCCGCCACTGCATGCTGCCTCTGGTTGCCGCCGCCTGCTTCGCCTGGCCGCTCTGGGCCCAAGAAAAGGGCTCCGGCGATAACGGCGACGACAACTGCGGCAAGAAGCACGACGGCGAGGTGCGAGACCGCCGGTCGCCGGAAGACGGCAAGGACCAACCGGGCCGCCCCATCAATTCATTTCAAGAAGGACTGCTCCGGCTTTTAGACCGCTTCGATTCGAATCACGATGGCAACCTGAGCGACGAGGAGAAGTCCAAGGCGCTCGCATTCATGAAGCGCCGCATCGACGGTGACGGCGACGACCCGCAGGACCGCAAGGGCGAAGGCGACGGCGAAGACCGCCCCGGCCGCAAAGGCGAAGGCGGCGACTGCAACCGCGAACATCCGGATAAGGAAGGCCCCAAGGGCCCGCCGCGCTCCAAGCCCGGAGGCCCCGAGGGCTTTAAGGGACCGTCCGACCGCTTCCGCGGCGGTCCTGACAAGCCCAAAGGCCCGCCGCCTCGTGGCAAGGACTGCTGCTGCGATCACGAGGACGGCGACGACGGAACGATGGGCCGCAAGGGCGGAGGCGACGGCGGCCCCAAAGGCCGCATGGGCGGAGGCGGTGACGACAGCGGGCCGAAGGGCCGCAAGGGCGGTGACGATGGCGGCTCCGGAAACGGCTCCGGCGACAACTCCGGCGACAACTCCGGCTCGAACGGCAACGACAGCGGCCCGCGCGGCCGCAAGGGCGGCCCGAAGGGCAACAACGGCGTCGGCAACGGCGAAGACCCACAGCCTCCCGGCAACCCGCCCGTGAACGACGGCGCCGGATCCGGCCCCGGCCACCCCGGCAACCGCGGCGGCCACGGACACAAGTAGCGGCGGGCGACAACCGATGGTCGGGTTGAATTCTTTTCTAGTTGGCCATTGTTGTTTAGGATTTCGAACTTCGAGTTTCGGATTTGCCGTATAGCCGTTCCGCTTGGCCCAAAGGGCCAAACGAGAATAGCCTAGGGTAAGCGACGCTATGCGTCGCGCCACCCTGGGTAAAAAACCCCACCCACCCCCGTCCCATGCCGTTCCAATCGTAAATTGTAAATCGTCAATCCTTCGTCCCCTATCCCTCGCCCCTCGTCCCAATTCCTTGCTCGTCCACGATATACATAATATATAAAAATCGTCCATCTTTTCCCTTGCCCTTCGGCTTCCGATAGGGTAGAAGAACCTCAGTGGGCGCGTGATTTCCTATGGTAACCCCAAACCACGCGCGCACAGCCCGTATCGTGAGGTCCTTCCGTCATGTCCGAGGAAACTCGCAACCCGGCCCCTGAGGGGGCCGCCGGTCCCGCCGTGCCGTCTGAGATGTCCGAGGAACAGGAGTACCAGGCGTTCCTCGACCGCCCCGAGTCCGAACGTTCCGCCGATCCAAATTACGATTACATCCTCTGGCTGGACAAGCAGGCCGCCGCGCGCAAGGCTGCGGGCCTGCCCGATCCCCACATCCTTCCCGCCTCGGACGGCCCGGTCTCCACGCCGCTCGACGCCCGCGCCATCGAGGAAGCCCGCATGCGCGAACTCGTCGCGGACCTGCGCCGCCGCAAGCCCGCGCCGTCCCAGTTCCGCAGGCCCCTCTGGCTGATGGCCACCGGCTTCGACCCCGAAGGCCAGTCCCTCGCGCGCCGCCGCGCGTCCCTCTCGCGGCTCCTCTGCATCACGCTGCTCTGGTTCCGCGCCGAACTCGGCCTCGGCGACGGCTTCGCACCCGAAGCCGATCTCGACAAAATCTTCGGCCCCGACAAGACCGCCGCCGACCGCGAAGATATTCCCCTGCCCGCCGATCCGCGGCCTTCTCCTTACGTTGAAGCCGGCGGCAGCGCCGGCCCGCGCAAGCTCGCACGCCTCGTCGCCGCGCGGCCCCTCGGCCTGCTCCACGACGCCGACGCCGCGCGCGACGAAGCCTGAGAGCCCGCGGGTGAACTCGCGCGCGTTCTCGAAATCCCCGAATCCAAGTTCAACGGGTTCCTGCGCGAGACCTCCGGCCACAGCGCCCGCGAATGGTGGGACATCCTCCGCGCCGAGGTGCTCCGCGAGCGCATCCGCGCCGAGATCTTTGGGCGGCTGCTCGACCAGACCTTCCACCGGACCGAACGCGGCATCAACAAGATCCTGCCCATTGATATCACCGTGGAAGTCCTCCTGAACCGGCTCCGCAAGCTCCGCCGCGCCGCCGGCTGGTCGCGCAAGTCCTGCGCGTGGGGCTGGGGCTTCAAGAACCCCTCGCGCCTGGAACGCGCCGTCTACGCCGTCACCGGGCAGACGGTCTTCGAGATCGAAGTCGAAGCGGCCCGCGAGATCATCGCTGCGTGGGTCTACAACCCGGTCACGTGCACCATCTATCCGGCCGACCGCGAACTCACCCCCGCGGTGCTCGAAGCACACCGTGCATCTTTTTTACGCTTTGCATCAGACCACAATCGCGGCTACCGCGACGGCGCGTGGGTGCCCAAGCCCGGCAAGGACGACCCGCCGCAGCAGGGCGAATTCAAGAACTTCGCGACCTGGGCCGAGTTCGAAGGCTACTGTAAGGAGCACCGCTTCGACGTCCGCAAGGTCGTCCGCCGCAACTTCGACACCCCCTGGCACTACCGCACCATGCTGAAATACCTGGGCCTCTACTCCCCCGCATGCGACCACTTCAAAGACTATGACTTCGTCGTGGAGGAAGGGGGTCTTCAGGAGACCTGAAGTGGGCGCTCGTTAGCGGCGAACCGCTTTGTAAGGTAGAGTTCCCTGCATGGACCAATACGAAGTGGTCGAAGCCGAGTTCTGCCTGCCCGAACAGCGGAATCCGGATGACCCGGGCTTCTGCGGGTCGCTGTGGCTCTATCTGGAATTTAAGTATCGCGGCGAACGCGATCTTCCGCTCGTTGAAGGCGCTGAATTACGGATACCGACTTCAAACATGGGTGAAGTCGAAAGTCGCGTGGTCGATCTCGTGACCACCGAGTATTCGCCTGATCCATCGTGGTCCAGCGAGAAGAGCAGCCGGATATTTTTCGAGATGCGCCAGTATTTGGTCGAGGTCCCCAAGGAAGCCGTTGTTTCCTTGAAGCCGGGCGACCTTGTCCTCGTAGAACGAAAGTAAATCGTCTCGATGAGCAACAGGGCGTCAGTTGGCGTTCGCAGAGTCCGCTGCCGTTTCCTGCCTTGCTGGGTCTGTTGCGTTCACTGGTTCCGTTGCCGTTCGCTGGTTCCGTTGCCGTTCGCTGGTTCCGTTGCCGTTCGCTGGTTCCGTTGCCGTTCGCTAGTTCCGTTGCCGTTAGTCCCGGCTTGCCAGATCTATTTGCGTTCGCTGGCGCCGTGGCCGTTAGCCCCGGCTTGCCGGGGCTAACGGCTTGGTTCCGTGGCTCCGCCGTCCCGGCGGAGGTCTCAGCGGCGTTTTGCCGCCGAGGAACGCGGGGCATGGGACGAGACGCGGGATTCCCGGTCCACTGCCCTTCTTACGCATTGCGTATTACGTATTACGCCTCACAACGGCGCGGGCTCGGTCTTCAAGGCGGCCTTGCGGTAGTCGCGGGGCGAGCAGCCGAACGCGCGGTGGAACGCCTTGGTGAAGCGCTCGGGCTCGGGGAAGCCGACCTCGCGCGCGATCTCGCGCACGGGCCGCGCGGTGGCGGCGAGCAGTTCGCCCGCGCGCTTGAGGCGGTACTGCCGCAGATACGCCATGGGCGGGACCTTAAGCTGGCCCACAAAGAGCCGGTGCAGATGCGTGACGGAGAGGCCCACGCGTTCGGCGAGTTCCGGGAGCGCGATGGCGCGGCGATAGTCGGTGTGGAGGTACTCGCGCGCGCGGTCGACGTAATGCAGGGGCGAGAGGCGCGGCGCGAGCTGCGCGGCGGGACTTCCGCCAATGGGAAGCGGTTCTTCCGACCGGAGCGTCTTCTCCGCGAGACTTCGCGCCGCCGGGCGCGACGACGCGGGCGCCCGCGCACCCGCACCGCCCGGCACGATCCCCGCCCGCGCGCGGGCCATGTGCACCAGCATCTCCGCGCAGAGCGCGCCGATGCGGAACTTCATGCCGGCCCGGCGGAGGCGCGCCTCGGCCTGGTACTCCTCCACGAGGCGCTTGAACGCGGCGTCGCCTTTAACCAAGCCGCGCAGATGTTCCGGCTCGCCGCTGCCCATAAGCAGCGCCACGAGGTCCTCGAACTCGCCGCGATTGGGATTGCCGCGGCGGACCTCCGCGTCCGGCGACGCCAGGTTGATCGCCAGCGCGGCCAGTTCGCCGTGGCTCGTGATCCAGCGGTGCGGCTTCAGTGCGCTGAGCACGGCCACGTCGCCTTCGCGGATCGGGAAAGTGGCCGTCTGCGCTTTGGCGCCCGCGCCGCGAAGGACCTCGAGGTTGCTCTCGCCCTCGAGCGCCACGATGAACTGTTCGCCGGCGTGGTTGTGATAGGTCGGGATCGGGTCCGCACGCTGATGCGAAAGGAAGAGACGTTCGATGAGCCCACCCTCGAGGTTCTCGACGGTGGTCTCCAACTGCGTCTGATGCGGACTCGGCACGGCCCGGACGATGCGCGGGGCGCGGGTCATGGGAACAGCGGCTCCTGGCTCGCGGCTAGTGTGGTGCCCTACAAATGTCGTCGTTTTCCCCCTCCCCCCTTGAGGGGGAGGGTAAGGGTGGGGGGTAGATAAACCCACGACTTCCCCCCTCCCTAACCCTCCCCCTCAAGGGGGGAGGGGAAAACTTCACGAAGCGTGGGGCACTACACTCGCGGCTTTTGGTTTGCGGGTCATGGCTCGCGACACACAAAGAGAGGTATCGGCCAATGACCCAATGGTCTCAACCCAAGTCCTGTTCGCCACACCAAAGAGCCAAGAGCTGCGCGCCAGGGGCAACGAACCGCGCGCCAGGAGCCAAGAGCCGCCGTTCACACCAGCACAAAGACCGTCCCCTCCTCCACCAGGACCTCGAACGTCTTGAGATGGCACTTGGGGTCGTGCAGGCTCTTGCCGTCGTGCAGGTTGAACTCCCAGCCGTGCCACGGACAGGAGAGGATCTCGCCGTCGCAGCCCCAGGTGTACTCGCCGACCTTCGAAGGGAGCATCGTGCCGCGCACGGGACCCTTGCAGACCGGGGCCAGCTCGTGCGGGCAGATGTTCAGCACCGCGCGGTACTGCCCGTTCACGTTGAAGACGCCGATCTGGAAGCGCCCGGCCTTCACGATCTTGCGCGCGCCCGGCGGCAGGTCCGCGGCCTTGGCAACTTCATGTTTGGTGCGCGTGGGCGCGGAAACCGCAGTCATGTTCATTCTCCCGGAATCCCTGGTCGAACGTCTGCAGGTCCAAAAGTCAAAGGTCTGCTATCCGGCGGTCCTTCGTTCTTTGGCTCTTTAGAGCCCAAACAGCTCGATCGCGTTCTCCGCCAGCACGCGGCGCTTGAACGTCTCGGAGAAGCCGCGCACGACATAGTCGGGGGTGTCGCCGTCCCAGTGCGGAAAGTCGGAGCTGTAGAGCAGCATCTTCTCGGCGTCGAACATCTCGAAGAGCTGCTTGAGCTGGCCGTGTTCGGGCGGCTCCTCGATCGGCTGCGTGGTCATGAAGACGCGGCCTTGAATGGTCTCGCTGGGCGGGCGCGTGAGCCACGGCACGGTCGATCGCAGCGCCTTCCAGTTCTTGTCGAAGCGCCAGAGCAGCGGGGCCAGCCACGAGATCCCGCCCTCGACGAGCACGATCTTCAGTTCCGGGAACTTCTGGAAGACGCCCTCGCAGACCATGCTGACCAGGTGCGCCTGGAAGGTGCAACTGATGCCCGTGTGCCATTCCAGGTACCGCGTGGGATACCCCGCGGCCGTGGGCGCGTTGGTGATGCCCGTGCCTTCGTGGCCGGGATGCAGGCAGAACGGCAGGCCCATCTTCTCGGCGGCGGCGTACATCGGGTGGTACGTGCGCTGTCCAAGCGGGTGCTGCGTGGCCGACGAGATCACCACCGCGCTCACGCCGGGGTGCGCCCCGACGCGCTCGATCTCCTGAGCGGCCAGCAGCGGGTCCTGCGTCGCAACGTTGATCGCGAGCCGGAAGCGCGGGTCCTTCGGCAGCCAGTGTTCGATCATGTAGGTGTTGTACGCGCTGCAGACGGCGGCGGCGTAGTCGGGGTCCGGGTGCGAGGAGAAGCCGTAGACGCCGCCGGTGAGCAGCGCCACGTCGATGCCGTACGGCTCGAGCAGCATGCGCGCGAGGCCGTCGGGCTTGGACGCAGCGGGCTTGCCGTCCGCCTCGATGGTATCCGGGCGCGTGACGCCGATGGGATTGTAGAGTCCCAGATGCCCCGGCGCGCAGCCGCTCTCGGCCATGCGCTTGAACGGCTGCGGCATGTACTCGCGGAACTGCCCCAGGCCAACGGACTGGTGGACGTCGCAGTCCACACAGCGGATGGCCTGGGCCTTGGCTGCGGGCGTCTCAAGTTGGGAAAGGGTCGGCGTCAGAGTCGTGCTCATGGGCTGGTTTCTCCGTAGCTCACTAGTTGCCCTTTTATACCCCACCCAGGAGGTTTGTTTTAGTATCTTATCTTTCCAATACTTGTCAATACTTACCATTTATGTTGGCTCTGCCGTTCGTGCCCGCTGTTCGGCTGTTCGTGCCCGCTGTTCGTGCCCGCTGTTCGTGCCCGCTGTTCGTGCCCGCTGTTGGTGGCTCCGCCGTCCCGGCGGAGTTCGCAGCCGCTGTTCGTAGCTCCGCCGTCCCGGCGGAGTACGCAGCCGCCGTTCGTGGCTCCGCCGTCCCGGCGGAGTTCGCAGCCGCCGTTCGTAGCTCCGCCGTCCCGGCGGAGTTCGTCGCGCCGGCGTCCTCGCCGGCGCAACAGCAGCAGGACGCCGCTGGGACCTCCGCCGAGACGGCGGAGCCACGGATGCAGCGAGACGCCGGCGCCACAAAGGCAAGCCCTGTTGTCCGTTTGAACAATGGATTCGGCGCAGCGATTCCAGGAATTCCGGCCCGCTCTTTGCCCTTTAACTTCGCGTGAAGTGGGAAAGGGACGCGTGAAGGCAAAACCAGCAAAAGGAGTGTTCGAGCCATGAACAACCGGCGCACGATCCGACACGAAGGCACTTGCGGGGTGTGTGGAATCTCCCTGCACGGCATCCACGGCGCGCTCAACCACTCGGGCCGGCTGCTCTGCGGGATCTGCCACGCGAAGTTCGGGGCCGTGCGGCACACGCCGTCGTGGCGCATGCGGATGGTGGACAAGCGCGAGCGCTTCGTGAATCCCCTGACGCGTTACGCACTCTACGCAGCCGCGCTGGCGCTGGCCGCCGTGGCCGCTTGGCTGCTCTCCTGAACGAAGCGGCGGGAACCGAGGAATTACGGGCTCATTCCAGGAATAGCACGAACCATCTGCCAACCTATATACATAGGAGGACCCAGGGGGAGGATCGATTGGGAGGATCCCAAATGGCTAGAACTATTTCATGCCGAGCGGGTTTATGCGGGCTGCTGCTGCTGGGACTGACCGCCGCGACACGCCCGGCCCTCGCGCAGGATGGAGGCCCGTCACCCTATGCGGGCATACCCGAGAACGCCGTCTTCGAGACCAAGCACACCTGGAAGTTCGACGACGACCGCCTGGTCTTTTCGAGTGCCAGCGCGAATCCCGACGGCAGGCGCTACTTCGTCTGGAAGGATTACAATTGGATCGTCTCCGGCGACTCGATCGCCCTGCTCGATACCCGGCCCTATGGAACCAGCCTGACTTCGAGCCGGCATGCGGTCGATGAGGACGGCCGGGGGGTTCCCGACAAGAAGATCATGAACGACATGAAGGATCAGGCCAAGGATATCCGCGAAAGCCGCGAACCGCGCGCATACTACGGACCGTATGTCTCGGGCCCGCACATCGATTTCGAGTTCCGTGGGGGACGCCGCTTCCATCATCATGGATCCGGCGGGCGCGCCTTTCACGGCCACGGATTCCGCGGCCATCGGCGCTGATCGCCGGCGCCTCGCGGCAGGGGATTCGGCGAGGAAGACGTAAAATAGGCGGGGCTTACTTGCCCGCCTTCTTCTCCGCCGGCGCGTCGCCCTTCGCCATCTTGAACTCGCCCTTGTCCAGCATCGTGTTGAACGTGCCGGTGACGCTCTTGAAGTCCTTGCCGATCTGCCCGTCCTTGAACTGCACGGTGACCGTCATGCCGCCCATCTTCTCGATCGCGTAGACCACTTCGAAGGCCATCGGCGAGACGCTCTTGATGGTGCACTTGGAAAGCGGGAAGTTGAAGAAGTGCCCCGAGACGAACGCGCCCTTCTCATCGAAGACGAGGTCGAACTTGCCCTTGGGCGTCGTGCCTTCCCATTTGCCCTGCAGGAACTCGGCCGTGTTCGCGGGCTTCTTCTGCTCTTCGGCGGCAGCGCCGCGGCCCAGCGCGCAGGCACTCAGGCAGAGCAGCAGGCTTAAGGTCATGTAGCGCGAGCAGGTCATGTCACGTTCCTCCGGTTATCGCCCCCAGCGTAATCGGAGAAAAGACTGGCCCTGCGGCGGACATCTTAGACGGAATCTTGAGGACACCTATCTGTTGCTGGGCTAACCCAAAGCGCTCAATACCCGGGGAAACTTCCGCGATGTCTCCCTCTCCCCCAACGCGTTGGGGGAGAGGGTGCAGGGTGAGGGGGCAGGTGTACTTGCAGAGATCGCCCACCCTCTCCCGCCAAGGCGGGAGAAGGAGAGACTGTTGGAGGGAGCGTTACCCCGCGACCTGCTTTAAGTACCAATGGATAAAGAGTTCGATCTCGGTCTCGAGCGGTCCGTAAGGCCCCGGACGGTAGGCTGAGGACAGGATGCCGGCCTGGTTGTCCTCGCCAAGCTTCCAGTCCTGCTCCGCCGTGGCGCGCCAGAACGCCGAGACCCGCTCGGGATCGTAGTCCCGGCCCTCGACGGCGTCCTCGCGCACGTACCAGGCCACATCGGCGTCGCAGCGGGAGGCGCCAAGCGGCGTGATGCGGATCGTCATGAAGTAATCGCCGGAGGACTCATGCCAGAAGTTCGGATAGGTGACGATGGCGAAGACGCCCGCGTCGCGGTCGGGGATGCGGCCGAGCAGCGGCGCGCAGGGCTTGCCGTCCGGCGTCTGGCTCACCGCGCCCGGCCGGAACGGATATCGCGCGCAGTGGTACCACGAATCCATCTTGAACCGCACGGCGCCCGTGGCGAGCCCCGAGCGCTTCCAGTGGGCCTCGCGGTCGGCCCAGACGTCCTTGTGCTTGTCCTTCGAGTACACCGGGTGGTCGGTACCCGCGCCGAGCACAACGCGGCAGTACTCGGGATGCCCGCCCGCGCAGTGGTAGCACTCGCGGAAGTTCTCCGTGATCAGCTTCCAGTTCGCATGGAGCTCGTAGTGCTTCGAACAGGCGCTCTTCACGCGCTCCATCTCGTAGGGCTCCATGAACGGGCCCACGTCCCGCGCAATGGGCTCGAACGGCGGCGGATTCTCCGCGAGGCAGATATAGATCAGCCCGTGCAGCACACGGACATGCACCGGCCGCAGCCCGAACGCGGCCTTCTCGAAGTCCTCCGGCATGTGCCGCGCCGAGAAGAGCCGGCCGTCGGGCTCAAAGACCCACTGATGGTACGGGCAGACGAACTTGTTCGCGTGGCCGCAGGGCTTGTCGGTCAGGATCGAGCCCCGGTGCGGGCAGACGTTGTGGTGCGCGTGCACCGCCCCGCCCTCGCCGCGCACGATCACGAGCGGGTCGTTACCCACGCGCCAGGTGAAGTAATCGCCCTTGCGCGGAATCTGGCACACATGGCCCGCGAAGAGCCAGTAGCGCTTGAATACGCGCTCGAGGTCGACGCGGAAGACGTCCTCGTCGCAGTAGAACGGCTGCGCCAGCGAGTACCCCGGCTGACGGGCGGCAGCGAGGTCGCGTACGCGAGCTTGCGCGGCCTCCAATGCTGCCGATGGGAGCGCGCAGGCGGTGTCATGGGTGCAGGCAGGCATTGCGGATCACCTCTTTCCTTTAAACTGCGGCAGATGGTGCGCATGCGCTGCGAGCAAGTCGTCGGCCAGGCGCTCGGCCACGTCGAGGTCCGAGACCGCGCCATCCAGCACCAGCGCCTGGACGAACTTGGCGCGGCTACCTTCAATCGCCGCTTCCGCGACGGTCTCGCACCACTGGAAGCGGTCGCCCAGCATCCCCGCGATGCCCGCCGCCAGCGGCGGCTGCGCGATGGGCCGCAAGCCCGAGGCACCCGCGACGGCGGGGCCTTCGACGATGGCCTCGGGCGGAAGGTTCGGCACTTGGCCCTGGTTGGGCAGGTTCGCCGAGTACACCCGGCCCGCGTCGGTGCGGATGCTGTCGATGATGTCGATCACCTGCTCGTGCTCGCCGCCGAACTGATCGAAGAACGTGGCCTCCAGCGGCTTGGGCGCGAGCGCCAGCTCGCGCATATCCGCATAGATCTTGTCGCCCCACGCGATCACCTTCTCGATGTTGTACGCGTCCACGCCCAGCGTCTTGCCGTGGTACTTGCCGCCGGGGAAGAAGCGCGGGAAGAACTCGCTGACGTGCCGGTCGCCCACCGCCGGATACGCGCCGAAGATATGGAAGAGCTTCCCGCAGAACGGCTGCAAGCGCTCGGCGCTCAGCGCTTCCTTCTCGGTCGCGCCGGCCTCGGGAATCTTCGTGCCGAGGTCGGTCACCTGCGCCATCTTGGCGAGCTGCTCCGCGGCGACCTCGCGCAGGCGCGGCATCGCGTCGTGACCTCGGACGCGGCACTCGACGAACCACGTACAGTGGTTGATGCCGACGGCCGTGTACTTGAAGTCCGCGAACGGGACGTCCAGCATGCGCGCGAGTTGCTGCGCGACATGGTAGACGCCGTGGCAGAGGCCCACGACCGGCGCGCCGGTGGCTTTGCGGACGCCACGGCAGGTCGCGGCCATCGGGTTGCCGTAGTTGAAGAAGAGCGCGTTCGGCGCCAGTTCGAGCACGTCTTCCGCGACGCCGATCATGGCCGGAATCATGCGCAGCGCGCGCGAAGTCCCGCCGGGCATCACGCTGTCGCCCACCGGCTGGTAAATGCCGTACTTGCGCGGGATCTGGACGTCCAGCTCCCACCCTCTCCGTCCGCCGACGCCAACGGTACAGATCACGGCCGTGGCATCCGCGAGTACCTCGCGCCGGTCCAGCGCCGCGCGCAGCTTCACCGGCGCACGCTTGGCCTCGATCATCTTCTGCGTCAGACCCTCGGCCACGCGCAGCGCCTCGGGATCGGTGTCCACGAGCGCCAGCTCGATCTCCCAGTTGCGGCGGATCAGGTCCGCGACGAGCCCGCGCGTGAACATGGCGCTGCCCGCGCCGACGAGCACGATCTTCTCTTTCATGGCCAATGCCTCCAGAAGTGCTTTGTTTGTGACAACCAACGCTGCACCTATGTACCCCATAAGCCCATTGAAATGGATACCCGGCAAGACAAAAAGATGGATGATTATGACAGACTAGAACTAGCCGCCGCGGCGCAGCATATCCAGATAGCCGCGCGGTGAATGGCCCTCGTGGCGCTTGAACGCGCGGCTGAAGTGGTACGGGTCCTCGAAGCCGACGCGCCGGGCGACCTCGCGCATCTTGAGCTTGCCCTCGCGCAGGAGGCGCTTGGCCTCGGCCATGCGCAGATGCTGCTGGTGCTCCAGCGGCGAGCGGCCGGTCAGCCGCTTAAAGAGGTGCGTCAGATGCGTGGGGCTCAGGCCCACCCGTTCGGCCAGAGCCTCGCGGTCCAGCGGGCGTGTGTAATGCGCCTCGATCCACGCTTGCGCGCGGACGACCTCTTCGCGGTGCCGGATCAGGCTCCCGCCCGAGCGCCCGCCCACCGCGACCGCGCGCACCAGCATGTAGAAGAGGTCCAGCCAGCGCGCGCGCACGCGCAGCAGGTCCGCCGGGCGGCGGTCGTGAAAGGCTTCGACAAGCGCCGCGAACGGCGCGCGCAGATCGGGCAACTCGTCCGCGTGGTACACGCCCGCAAGGACCGTAGCGTTCGGAAAGGCCACGCGCGGGCGCAGCGGCGGCATGTGCCGCTCGTCCCGGATCGGATAATGGAGCCGCGCCGAGTCCGTCCGCGTCAGGTAATCGAAGTGCACGCCGAAGATCTCGGTGACGGTGGGTTCCGGCACGCCCGCGTGCGGCACGCCGGGCTCGATGATCCACAGGTCGCCGGGCTGCATGAGAACCTTCTTGCCCTCGAACTCGGCGCGCACCCAGCCCTTCAGCACGTAGATGAACTCGTGGTCGAAGATGCGCCGCGCCGCCATCGGGCTGCGCCAGAACTCGTGTTCCGCGTAGCGAACCCACGGCTGCAGGTCCGCGAACGCCAGGCGCCGGCGGCGGGGCGTACTCATGCGGACACAACCCCACGCTTGCGCCCAGGGTCCGGTGCGGGTACGAAGTTACTCATGCTGGCGAAGCGTATCATCCCCTGCCTGGACGTAAAAGGCGGACGCGTGGTCAAGGGCGTCAACTTCGAAGGCCTGAAGGACGCCGGGGACCCCGTCGAGATCGCCGCGCGCTACGACGCGCAGGGCGCCGACGAGATCTGCTTCCTCGACATCACCGCCAGCCAAGAAGGCCGCGGAACCATCTTAGACGTGGTCGAGCGCACCGCGGCCCAGTGCTTCTGCCCGCTCACCGTGGGCGGCGGCATCACCTCGGTGGAAGACATCCGCCGCCTGCTGCGCGCGGGCGCGGACAAGGTCAGCATCAATTCGGCGGCGGTAAAAGATCCGGACCTGCTCGCGAAGGCCTCGAATGCCTTCGGCGCGCAGTGCATCGTGCTTGCCATCGACGCCAAACGCTTCCAGCCACTCCGTGCGCCCGGCGCCGGAGCGCATACGGATTCGGAAGAAGGCACGCCCGCCCTTTGCAAGGCGCTCAACTTGAATGTCGCGGACATGCTCAAATGGATGAGCAGCATCCGCAAGCGCCTGGACGCGCTGCCGCCGCTGCCGTCCCGCGACGCGTCGCGCTCCACGGCCCAAGCCGCGATGACCGGCATGCGCTGGAACGTCTTCATCCACGGCGGGCGCGTGGACACGGGGCTCGACGCCGTCGATTGGGCGCGCCTGGGCGTCTTGCTGGGCGCGGGCGAGATTCTGCTCACGAGCATGGACGCCGACGGCACGAAGAACGGCTACGACCTGCAGCTTACGCGCGCGGTGGCCGAGGCCGTCGACGTGCCGGTGATCGCCAGCGGTGGCGCGGGTTCGCTCGAACACCTGGCCGAAGCCCTGACCACCGGCAAGGCCGACGCGGCCCTCGCGGCCAGCATCTTCCACTACGGCACGTACACGCTCGACCAAGCCCGCGCGTTCCTGCGCGAGCGCGGGATTCCCGTTCGCACCGTCAAGAATACCTGAGCACTCCGGCGCGGCCTGTCAGGGATCGTAGCATCGGCGTCCCGCCGATGGTCCCACCGGCGTCCTCGCCGGTGGCCTCTTGAGCAGCGGCGGGACGCCGCTGCAACCTCCGCCGGGACGGCAGAGCCACGACGGTTCGTAGCATCGGCGTCCCGCCGATGGTCCCACCGGCATCCTCGCCGGCGGCCACTTGAGCAGCGGCGGGACGCCGCTGCAACCTCCGCCGGGACGGCGGAGCCACGATGGTTCATAGCATCGGCGGAGCCACGAATGCGAAGCCGTCGGCTCGTATCTTGCACGCTGGCGTTCTGCTTGTTTTTTCGTATGATCCGGGCGCTTCGAATCCGGCCATCAAGGAGCCCGCATGAGCGCCAACCAGCCCGCCTCGCCCGCAGCCACCACCGAACCGCCTCCACAGAAGGAGATCGACCGGCTCTTTGCGGCGGTGATGAAGACGGGCGCCAGCGACCTGCACTTAAAGGCCGGCTCGCCGCCGCTCTTCCGCATTCAGGGCCAGGTCGTCCGGGCCAAGTCGCCCCCGCTCTCCGCCGACCAGGTCCGCCAGCTCATCAAGGATCTGATCGGCCCGAAGCAGGACAAGGATATCGAAGAACGCGGCGCGGCGGACTTCGCCTACGGCGTGCGCGGCGTCGGGCGCTTCCGCGTGAACATCTTCCGCCAGCGCGGCGCGCTCTCGCTGGCCGCCCGCCGCGTCCAGACCGACATCCCCACCCTCGACCAGCTCAACTTGCCCCCGGGCGTGAAGGTGCTCCCGACCTTCGACCAGGGCCTGGTGCTCGTCGCGGGCGTGACGGGCTCCGGCAAATCCACCACGCTGGCCGCGGTGATCCACGTCATCAACCAGACCCAGCCCGTTCACATCGTCACCATCGAAGACCCCATCGAATACCTCTACCACGACGAGAAGGGCTTCGTGAACCAGCGCGAGATCGGCATCGACGTGCCGAACTTCTCCGACGGCCTGCGTTCGGCCCTGCGCGAAGACCCCGACGTGGTGCTCGTCGGCGAAATGCGCGACGCCGAGACCATCGAGACCGCGCTGATGGCCGCCGAGACCGGGCACCTCGTCTTCGGCACGATCCACTCGGGCTCCGCGCCGCAGACCGTCGGCCGCGTGCTCGACTACTTCCCGCCCGACCGCCACTACCAGATCCGCCAGCTCCTCTTCTTCAACCTGCGCGCCGTCATGGTCCAGAAACTCCTGCGCGGCGCGCGGCCCCAGATCGCCCGGGTGCCCGCGGTGGAACTGATGATCTGCAACCCGGCCATCAAGAAGCTGATCTTCGACGGCGAGGACCAGAAGATCGCCGACGTGGTCCGCACCGGCAAGCAGGAAGGCATGCAGGACATGAACCAGTCGCTGGTGGACCTCGTCCACCGCGGCCTGATCACCGAGCAAGTCGCCCTGGAGAACTCGCTCAACCCCGAGCAGCTCGCGATGAACCTGAAGGGCATCGTTCTCGGCAGCGACCGCGGCTCGATCATCGGAAGCTGACGACGGCTCGCAGCTCTTGGCTTGCGGCTGCGCTCTAAATCCACCGTTTGCCGCGAGGCAGGAGCCGCGAGCCCGCCCATGATCTTAGTCCTCCAGCGCGTCTCCTCCGCCAGCGTTGACGTCTCCGCCGAGAACTACCGCGCCGAGATCGGCCGCGGGCTGATGATTCTGCTCGGCGTCGAGAAGGGCGACACGGAGGCCGAAGCCGCCTGGGCCGCGGAGAAGGTCGCGAACCTGCGCATCTTCGAGGACGCCGCGGAGAAGATGAACCTCTCGCTCATCGACGTGAAGGGCGCGGCGCTCGTCGTCAGCCAGTTCACGCTCGCGGGCGATACGCGCAAAGGCCGCCGCCCCGGTTTCGACCGCGCCGCGCCTCCGGACCTCGCCAAACCGCTCTACGAGAAATTCTGCGCGCTGCTGGACAAGCAGCACGGCGTGCCGGTGAAGACGGGCATCTTCCAGGCCATGATGCGCGTGACGATTGTGAACGAAGGTCCGGTGACGTTCATCATTGAACGGCGGAAGGGCGAAGGCCCCGCGGAACCCGCTATCCCTGCTTGAGCGGCGGCACGCGAAGCTTTCTGCGTTCCCAAACAATCTCCACCGCGCCGCTCTTCGGCCACGTCACCTTCACCTTGGGTTTGGGCGGCGGATTCGGCGTCTCGCCCAGCGTGGCGAGCGTCCAACAAACCAGCAAGAGGTCCTTCTTTCCGCGGATGCCTTCGACGCTAATCGCCGGCGTAAGCGCGCGGTCGTGAACGCCGTTCAGATGCTCGTTGCCACGGAAGCCCTGCGGGCGCTGCGCCGAAGTGTATCCTTTCAGTCCGTAGATGAGCGAGGTCCGGCCCGCGCTTGCAATCAGGCTGTACGGCGCACGCTCGTCCACGCGCTTGGTGACGTAATGGCCCGGCGCGTAACCGTTGGGCGCGCCGCCCTCGACGACCTCGAACGTCCCCTGTTTTGTGTTCGCCTTGCCCGCGAACTTCAGCCTGTGGATGCGCAGGCAGCCTTCGCCTTCCGGAACCAGGATCGTCTCGCAGGAGACCTTCGCGCCGCCGACGTCCAATTCATACTTCGCGCGAAGATACTCTTCCGTCGCCGCAAACGGACCGTAGTGGCCCGAGTGCGCCCAGTGCTGGCCGTCGGTAATGCAGAGTGCCGCGTCGGGACCGTAGTCGCTCTCGGCGGTGCCGAAGTTCACCGGGAAATGCGAGCCGTACGCGAACTTCCCGTACTTCGCGCCGCCGTTGTGCGAACCCAGGCTGTGCCGGTGGACGTGGCCGCCCTTCTGCGTGCCACAGAGGATCCAGCCGGCCGGCACCATCACGCGCTTGAAGTCGCCACGCTCCACCGGGAGCGGTTCTTCGTCCACGCTCCAGAGCGGATCGTTCTCGCCGAGCTGCCAGAGCGCCGAGAAGGCGTGCATGCACCAGTACGGATGGCCCGTATTGATGTAGCCGTCGCGGACGCCGGGATGGCCGAACTCGGAGAGCGCCTGCCGCACGGTGTCGGTGGCGCGGTCGAGCGCGCCCACGTTGTCGTAGAACGCGAGATGCCGGCGCACCAGCCGCTTGAGCATCCCTGGCGGATGCGGCCAGAGCCCGTGCTTGTACGCGAGGATTGGGCAGCCCAGCCGCGCGAACTTGTACGCGAGGCTCCGGCCGTACTCGGTGTACGAACCGTCCGCACCGAAGAAGTACGGATAGTCCCGCATGCGCGCCTGGATGCGCTCGCGCATACGCCCAACCCGCGCGGGATCGCTCGCGCCGTCCATCTGCATCCAGAAGATCTCGTGCGTGCCGAAGACCCACCAGTTGTAGTCGTCAAACGCCTGCTCGGGGCCGTCGGTCATCCAGCCGCCGCCGCGATGCAGCGCCTCGATGCGCGTCCACGCTGCGGCGACGGTCGTTGCGTCATGCGGCCAGCCCAGCGCCTTGCGCGCCGTGTGGTTCACGATCCAGAACAGGTTCCAGTTGCCGCGGACGAGTTCGCCGGAGCCGAAGTACTCGAGCCATTCCTTGAAACAGGAGATCGCGCGCGCCGGGATTTTGGGTAGCAACGTGTCGCGCAAGAGCCACGCGCCGTAAGCCAGCATGCTCGATTCCACGGTCCGCTGCTCGCGGCGGCTGAACTCCTCGCGGCCCCACCAGCCGGGCTTCTTGGGATCGAAGGCGTTGATCAGGATCGAGCGCGCGAGTTGTTCGATGTCCACGTTGCGCCCGCGCAAGGTGAACGCGCGCGGCCGCGCCGGATCGCTCAGCCAGGCCGCCAGCGCCGCGAACATGCGCGTGGACATGTCCCACGCGCCGCCCGCGTCGCTGGGGTTCTTGTGCCCATACAGCCACGCGCGCACGCGGGTGTCGTCGAGCGCCAAATCGTAGCCGCGGCAGATGCGCGCGAAGTAGTTCCGGCAGTACCCTTTGAAATCAGGCGCGGGATGCAACGGTTCATTCCTCCTCGTGGAACGGCTCTTCCGGATCTTCCTCCGGTACAGGGTCCGGATCGGCGTTGAAGGGCTTCTCGATGAAAGCCAGCCCCACGACCAGCGTCGGAAAGATCAGCAGGAACAGGATCGGAGCCGCGCCCATCCTGCGGCCGGCGCCGAGCAGAACGCCCGCCTCGAGGCCCGCGCCGGCGAGCACGATTAGCGCACGCAACAGGGAGAACTGAAAGCGCCGCCCCTGCTTGCGCAGGCTATGCATGCGCTGCCGGACCACGATCGCGCAGGGCAGCAGCGAGAGCAGCAGGACCACGGCCTTCTCGGCTTCGCTCACGGCACAACCCCTTCGCGCCTCTTCACGGACTTCGATACAGGACTTTCAATCAAAAACAATGCATGTAATCTGTGACATCCCGCATTGAGGACCGGTCGTGCCATGCTCTGCAACGGCGAGAATCTGCGCAAACATTACGGCGGTCAGGAGATCTTCCAGCGGCTCAGCTTCCGCATCGAAGACGACGACCGCATCGGCCTCGTCGGCCCCACCGGCGCGGGCAAGAGCACGCTCATCAAGCTGCTCACGGGCCTTGAAGAACCCACCGTCGGCGTCATCGAGAAGAAGCGCGGCCTGCGCATCGGCTACCTGCCGCAGAAGCCTCCCGCGTTGGACGGCGTCACGCTCTGGGACGCCATGCTCCACGCCTTCGACGACATCAAGAAGATGGAAGCCGAACTGCACGCGCTCGCGGAAGACCTCGCCGTCCCTGAGAAGCACGACGCTGCGTTGAAGAAGTACAGTGACGTGCAGCATGAATTCGAGGCGCGCGGCGGCTACAACTACGAGACGCGCATCAAGACCGTGCTCACCGGCCTCGGCTTTACCGAAGACCAGCACGCGAAGCCCATGGGCGAGTTCTCCGGCGGGCAGCGCACGCGCGCGTTCCTCGCCAAGCTTCTGTGCGAAGAACCCGAACTCCTGATCCTCGACGAACCGACGAACCACTTGGACCTCGAATCCGTGGAATGGCTCGAAAGCTGGCTCGCCGAGTTCAACCACGGGCTGCTGGTGGTCTCGCACGACCGCTATTTCCTCGACAAGGTGACGACACGCACGTGGGAACTCACCTTCGGCGTGCTCGAAGCCTACCGCGGCAACTACTCGCACTACGTCCGGCAGCGCGAAGAGCGCTTCACCGACCGCATGTCGCAGTGGGAAGCCCAGCAGGCGTACATCGAACGCACGCAGGAGTTCGTCCGGCGCTTCCTCGCCGGGCAGCGCAGCAAGGAAGCGCAGGGCCGCCGCACGCATCTCGAAAAGTTCATGCGCGAAGAAGCCATCCCCAAGCCGCGCAAGCCGCGACGCGTGCGCATCCAGCTCGACACGGACAAGATGAGCGGCGACCTGGTGCTCCAGACGAAGAACCTGCGCGTGGGCTACGAGGCCGAGAAGGTCATCGTCGACGTTCAGGACCGCGAGGTACGGCGAGGCGAACGCATTGGATATGTGGGCCCGAACGGCGCGGGCAAGACCACGATCCTGCGCACGGTCCTGGGCCAACTCAAGCCGCTCACCGGCAAAGTGCGCCTCGGCGCGGGCGTGCAGATCGGCTACCTCTCGCAGGCGCAGGACGAACTCGACCCGAAGGAGACCGTCCTCAGCACCATCAAGGCCCTTAAGCAGGTCTTCCCCGACGAGAGCGCGCGCACAATTCTCGGCAGCTTTCTCTTCAGCGGCGAAGACGTCTTTAAGAAGGTGAGCGACCTCAGCGGCGGCGAACGCAGCCGCCTGGCGCTCGCGCGCATCTCGGTCCTCGGCGCGACGGTACTGATGCTCGACGAACCCACCAACCACCTCGATATCTCGGCGCAAGAGGAGTTGCAGGAGGCGCTGCTCGGCTTCGACGGCACGATTATGTTCGTGAGCCACGACCGCTATCTCGTACAAGGGCTCGCGACCAAGCTGTGGATCGTCGATAAGGCGGAAATCGTCGAGAAGGACGGCGGCTGGGACGCGTACCTCGCCTGGCGCGACGGAACGACACTCGCCGCGCCCGAAGCCAAGGCCGCGCCGCCCAAGCCCAAGGCCGGCGAGGCCCCGCTTGCGCCGAAGGCTGCCGAAGACGCCGCGCGCACCGAAGAGCAGCGCCGCGCCGCCCAGAAAGATGAACAGAAGCGCAAGCGCCAAGCCCAGAGGGCCCTCGAACGCCAGAAGGAACTCGAAGCAATAATCGCCGCACTGGAGAAGAAGCTGGCCGCCCTAACCGCCGAGATCAGCAAAGCCGGCGAAGCCCAGCAGCGCGACGACGTGATGCGGCTGGGCCAGGAGTACCAGAAGTTCGACGCGGAGTTGAAGGCGCATTGGGAAGAGTGGGTAAAGTTGGGCGAGAGCGCCGAGAAGGCCGGCCAAGCCTGACGCACTCCGAAGGTTCAGCCTTTCAGCGCCTCGTTCAGGATCTTCGCCAG
>JACQFI010000120.1 GCA_016200135.1 Planctomycetota bacterium | reverse complement strand
CCCTTACTTAAGGGGGGAATTCCCGGCGCGGCCGCGAGTTTTCAGCAGCGCATGTTCATCTGTGTGTATCTGTGGTTCCAAAAGCCCCAGGGTAACCCATGGCATTCAAGATCGGCACCGCTCAAGCCAAGCCCGGCCGCATTGCGTACGGCACGTTCGATCTCGTCACGTTTTCCACCGGCGGCGTGGACCGCATCCCGGTCGTCATCGCGCAGGGTAAGCGGCCGGGTCCGTGCTTCTGGTTCACGGCGGGGATGCACGGGCCGGAGCACAGCGGCCTGCAGGTGCTTCACGATCTGGTCACGCCGGCGCTGGTGCGCGAGCTGCGCGGCACGGTGGTCGCGATTCCCGCGCTCAGTCCCGCGGGCCTGCGCACGAATCAGCGCGTGCCGTACTATGCGCCGGGCGATCCCAACCGCCTCTTCCCCGACGGCAAACCGAAGCCGAAGCCCGATCCCGACAAGGATCCCACCGGCGACGTGGAGCTCGGCTTTGCGCGGCTCTTTAAAGAGATCGAACGCACGGCCGACGCGCTGATCGACCTGCACAACGCCTGGACGGGCTCGCTCTCGTTCGTCTACCGCGACCGTGTGCTCTACCGTTCGGACAAGAACGCGAAGGCGCACAAGGCCGCGGCGCAGGCGCTTGATCGGCGCCTCGACGGCCTCTGCGAAGCCTACGGGCATTCGGTGGTGCTGGAGTACCCGGTGGGCAAGTATCTGGACGAGAAGCTGCACCGTTCGACTTCGGGCGCGGCGCTGAACCTGGCTCGGATTCCGGCGTTCACGGCGGAACTCGGCTGCGGCCACATGCCCGACCCCGCGATCCGCAAGGCGTGCGTCGCCGGCCAGCGCAACGCGCTGCGCTGGGCGAAACTGCTCGGCGGCGTGTTCGAACCGATCCGCGGCATCAAGGTCGTGAATCCGGGCTACCGCTGCCGGCAGCGCCGCTGCCCGCGCGTGCCTGCGCCGTGCATCGTGAAGCATCTGCTCGAACCCGGCGCGACGGTGAAGAAGGGCCAGCCCGTGCTGGAGATGCGCGACATCTGGGGCCGCGCGCTGGCGCAGAGTCCCTTGCGCAGCGAGTACGACGGCTGGATCGTGGGCCGGCAGCACGGCATCGTCTTTAATTCGGGCCAACCGGCGTACGTGATGGCGATCAAGGACGACCTGCCGACGGTGGAGCCGTATCCCAAGAGCTACTTCAAGCCGAAGAAGAAATAAGCGCTGTGGCTGCGCAGGTGCAGAATACTAATGCCCATCCCTTCGTTTACTTCTGCCCCCTTCACCTTTCAAAAAAAACACGTTATCCTCCAAAGGATATCCACATTCTGGTTATTACCGCTCCGAATCCGCCGGCCGTTGCCGGCATGCACTTCCAAGAAAGGACGGATGTTATGGGCGGAATCCTGATGTTGGCGGGCCTTGGGTTGATGCTTCTTGGATTCATCTTGATCCTTGTCTCGGCGTTTAAGGAAAGCATCCTTTGGGGTTTGGGCTGCCTGTTCATTCATATCGTCGCACTGGTCTTTGTGCTCACGCATTGGGAAGAATCCAAGAGCGGCTTCCTGCTTTACGTGGGCGGGATCGGCGCGGTCGTTCTCGGCGCCATGATGGGGGGCAATTTTAAGGCGTCACCGTTTCTATAAGTGCTTCCTGAAGAACGCGTATGCCGCCTTGCGCGAGTGCTCGGGCATGCTGTGCGGGCCTTCGAACTCGTAATAGAGGAAGTTTTCCGCTTTGCCGTACAGCCGGTAGAGCCGACCCAGGTCGCGGTCGCATTCTTTCATGCCGCCGAGCGGGAAGCAGTTGTCGTGGTTGCCGCCGATGAGCGCGAACGGGCGCGGCGCGACGAGGCCGCAGAGGTCCTGCTGATCGCCTAATTGCAGCACGCCGGGCGTGAAGTAGTAGATGCTGTGGCTGTCGAGAAAACTGAGCAGCGCGTGGTCGTACCATTCCGTGCGCCATTCGTCCCACAGGCTGCGATAGGTGCAGACGCCGCAGACCGGCGCGGCGGCGGCGATGCGGTCGTCCATCGCGGCCAACATCCACGAATGCGTGCCGCCCTGCGAGACGCCCATCGTGCCGATGCGCTTGGGGTCGACGTCGTCGCGCTTGGCCACGTAATCCAGGCAGCAGCAGAGATCGTGCAGCGACTGGTTGATCATCGCCATGCCTTCGGGGATGCCCGGGTGGAACGGGTACAGCGCCACGCGCGCGTCGATGATGCAGGCGTTCCAGCCCTCCGCAACGAGCTCGTGCGCGTACTCGCGTTCGACCTTCGCCACGTCGCTGCTCGAGCCCGGCAGGTGCAGGATGGTCGTGCGCCGCCGGAACGGTCCGTTCGGGCGCAGGAAGGTCACGTTCGACGCGGTGAACGCGCCGGTCTTCACGTGGTACTCTTCGCGGGTGCAGTCCGCGAGCTGCGTGCGGCCGATGAGCTTCACCCCGAGCGGTCTGGCGACGACGGGCATGCCCGCTTGCGCGCGGTACTCGCGGCGCAGGCGCTTGGCCCAGGCCTTCCACGTCTTGAGGTCCGGCGCGTCGGAGATCGCGTAGCGCCGCGAAGGCCGCTCGCCGCGAACCGCGACTCCGCCGGACGGCTTCGCGTTGATGGCGCGAACGTGCCGTTTCAGCCACTCAATCGCCTGCGCGTTCTGGCCCGTGCGGAAGACGGCCAAGCCCGCCGCCTTGCGCGGCTTGAAAGGCGGAGCGATCAGGCCCAGCGGGCGCGGCGCGAGCGCCGCGGCGATCTCGCCCAGGTCGGTCGTCGTGTTGAAGCGCGGAATCTGCAGCGCGTCCGGGTCCACGCCGGTACCGACGGCCAGAGGCGCGTCGGACAGCACGCCCGCGGCTCTGCCGTCCAGCGCGCCGAGCAGCAGCGCCGCGAGCCCGCCCAGGCCTCTGCCCGCGATCCAGGCGCGCTTGCCGGCCAGACCCGGCTGGACCAGCACGGCGTCGAGCGCGTGGGAGGCTTCGCCCACGACTTCGCCAAGCGCGCACGCGCCTTCCAGAATGCGGCGCTTGTTCTGCGTGGACGAGAACTGCTGCAACCCGGGCAGCTTGGGGATCACGACCAGAAAGCCCGCGACGGCCAGCGCACAGCCCCATTCGCGCGCGGCGGACTCGGGGCTCTGCGCGCCGAAGTGCCTCGATCCGCAATCGGGGATCAGCAGCACGCCGGGATACGGCCCGCGCACCTGTGTCGGCCGAAGAACCAGGAGTTCGATCGCACCGCCATCCCATGCGGCATCGGGCAACTCGTACCAGAGCGCTTTCAGATCCGCGGCCCACGCCGGAGTGCCCGGCGCCGGTGCGCCGGAGAAGATCGGGTTTCCGCGCATGAACCGCAAAGGCGCCGGGGCGTGCTTCGAATTCTTGATGGCTAAACCGAGGCAAGAGGCCAAGCCGGCTCGGACCGCCGAAGCGGAACGGCGCTTGCGAGCCCGCTCCTGCCGGCGGCGTTCAAGTTCCGCGAGGTACGCCTTGCGCCAGCGTTCGTTGGCTTTGGCCATGGCCTGGTAGTGCGGGTAGCCGTGCCGATCGGGAGGCGTGCCGCGGGAGGGGAAGAGCACTTGTGCATGTTTCGCAGCGAGCCGCGCAGAACGAGGCATGGGGGAACTCCAGTGGATGTAGTTTTGTGGACACCTCGATCATCTCCCATGCGCAAGTCCTGACAAGTCATAGATAAAGGCTTTAGCAAACGTGCTTTCCTGGCGAAAAAGAGGTATATTTTCGATGCGCAGGGGGAAGGGGCTGGAGCCAAATAGAGGAGCCCGGCATTCAGTGACCAACCAACCCGATCGTCCTAACGATGACTTGAAGCCCGCCAAGATCGAGTATTTCTCTTTCTGGAAGCCCGACCCGCTCCCGCCGCGGGACTCGAAGATCCACCCGGTCGAGTTGCAATCGCTGGGCACGCTGGAGTCCGTCACGGAGAAGCTGACGGAGGTGCCCAAGCTTTCGCCCGTGCCCAAGACGGTCTGGGACGTACAGGAAGAGAACCCCGCGCACCGCTTCCGCTGGTATGTCGAAGAGGGCGTGATCCTGCAGATTCGCGTCGAGAAAGGCCCGCCGAAGCCCGGCGAGGTCCTGACCATCGGCGCCGCGAGCGCCGCGCCCAAGACCGTCTTCTACCGCCTGTACATCCAGATCTACGAGCAGTTCGGCGTGACGGTCTTCGACGAGCGCGCGCACGACTTCTTTACGCCCAAGGAATTCCGCGCGAGCATCGCCTGAACTCCCCGCAGCGGCTGGCTTATCGTGTAAGAACTATCTCCCGCCTGGACTTGCGCCGGACGCGGTCGCTGACTATCCTTTTGCCCCTCTCTTCGGACGCATGGGGGAAGTGCCTCATGGGG
>JACQFI010000112.1 GCA_016200135.1 Planctomycetota bacterium | reverse complement strand
CAGGGGGGCCTGTTGCCAGCAGACCCTGAGGATAACTCACTTCGGAGGGAGTACAGAGGGCGTAGCGCCATTGAGGACACCACGCACTTGGATCCATCTCATGGAAGCCAACTACGGGGCTGGCTGGACCAGTTGTCAAAGATCTAGGACGCTCAACCGTCCCTTTACATTGCACAATGTAACAATCCTTGTGCCATTCCCTTCAACCACTTGAGTTATGGTTACATACGCTTTGTTATTGAGTTGTGTGAATGAATCTTATTGGAGTCTGGCGAAATTTTGTCACTTCAAGCACTTGTGCGTGGAATCTGTCGCGGACCACTACTATTGCACACGTTCCTGTTGCAATTCGTAAAGCAAAATATCAAGCAAGGCGGGCGGCAAATTGAAGATGGCTGGCCAAGCCTAATGCGGATGGCTGCCGGCAGAGTCGCTTTTCCATGGCGAGGATTTCCTCCGCCTGTTCTGGGTTCGCGAAACAGACTTCGAGTTTCTTAAAGGGAAGGACGGTCTTGCCGAAGAGATCGAGCACCTCGTAGCCGGCGCGCTCGAGCGTGCTCCGCAGTTCTTCGGCGGTGAACGTATGCACCGGAAAGCGCTCGTTCGGATCGTGCGCCAGCCATTCCATCTCGCCGCGACGCAGCAGCCGGTCGAGCCCCTGGAAATCGGGCTTCTCGCAGTAATGCGGGATGGCGGCGTAGGTCTGATCGACGGACGCCACGAGCACGCCTCCGGGCTGCAGGATTTTGCGGACCTCCTTGAGCGCCGTTGGCGGATGGGCGGCGAACGAGAGCACGTCGCCTTGGGCCACGGCTAGGGCGAAGTGCCCGCGCGGCAGCGCGCTCAGGTCCATCACGTCCGCCTGCTGGAAGGAGACGCGTTCGCCCAGGCCCATCTCCCCGGCCTTGCGCCGCGCGGCTTCGAGCATGCCGTGGGAGAGGTCGGAGAGGGCCACGGAGTAGCCGGACTTGGCGATACGCAAACCGTAGCGGCCGGTGCCGCAGCCCAGGTCGGCCACGGGCGCGCGCAGGTCTCGCGGCAGGTGCGGCTTTAAGCCCGCCCACGCGATCTCGTACCAGGCGTCCCAACGCGGGCCGGAATAAATCCCGTCGTACTTGGCGGCCACGCGGTCGTGGTAGTGGCGATTGGCGCCCGGATCGTGCGGCTTGCGCTTCATGCCGGCGTTCGACCTCTTGTGGCCGCGGAGGGCCTTACCTGGGGAACAGGTCCACGAAGAGGCTGTTGGCCTTCTCGAGTTCCGTCCGGAGCGCGCGCGTCAGATCTTCGCGCTCGTCCCTGTTCTCCATGCGCGAGACGGCATCGGCGATTCCATGGAGCAGGTTTGGATTGTTCTTCCAACTCAGCGCCGCCTGAACCACCGCTGCCTTGCCTTCGTCGCCATAGTAGGTGCAAAGCCCCCATGTCGTGTTGTAGACAAAGAGCCGGTCGTTGCTCCTGAAGAGCGCATCGGACAGGCGTTGCCGCAACAGGGCCTGGTTCTTCTTGTGGTAGGGGGTGAGCCGCCGCCATGTGTTCGCACAGACGTCCGCATCGGGGGAGCCCAGATCCTTCAGCAGCGCCTGAATGTCTCTTTCTTCCGCCGCTGTGAACGCGGGACCTGCAGGTGCGGCGGGCGCTGTTGGGTTTGACCTGTGATCGCCGAAATTCTTCTGCCCGGGAATTTCGGGTTCGTCGGCGCTGTAAAAGTATGCATAGCCGCAGTAGGCAACGCCCGCGGCCAGCGCGGCAGGCAGGAGCATCAGCATCGCGCAGCCGAAGACCGCCTTGGCCGCCGCGCCGCTGGACGTCGAATTGGCACCGTTCACGGGTGCGGTTATCGCATGCCGGCCGAAGGCAGGCAAGTCCGGAGGGGCGCTTACCGATCGCGTTCGAAGAACTCGATGTAACGCAGGTAGAGGCCGGGAGCGGCTTTTTTCCCGCCGGCCATGATCTCCACACGCTGAATCTTGCGCGAGAAGTTCGGCGCGGGGAGGCTATGTGGTGATGGGGAATTCGTTCAGGTTGATGACTTTCTCGGACCACTGGCCTACCGTTGGGTTCCTCCACTTGTACGTTGTTTTGCTCATATCGCCGCCAAAACTGAGCGTGATCCAGATCTCGTACTCTTTCTTTTCAAGAAAATAGGCGATGTGCAGGCATGAACGATCGGGCGCGTTGATCTGGAGATTGAGCTTTGGATTTACCGCGAGCACGCCCCACCACTTGCTTCCGGGAAAGAGACGCGGCGCGGCGCAGGTGGTTTCGTCGCCGAACGGTTTGGGCGGAGGTTTTTCGTCCACCAGCCAATTATCCAGGTTGCCATGGGCGAAATCGGCCTTGTAGAGGCTGGTCCCGGTGAGAAGGACCGGCGGTTCCGGCTGCGCAGGCGCGGGTTCGGGCGGCGCCGGATGCTCCGGGCTAGGTCCGGGAACGGACGATTTGATCTCTTCCTTCGGAGGTTCCGGCGGCTTTTCCGGCACGGCCGTCTTTACTGGGGCTTGAGCCGTGGAGGTCTGCGCCGGCTGGACGGGGGGCGCCTGAGAATGCAGCAGTGGCATGACCACGCGCGAGATGACGACGCCAATCACCACCGCAAGGATGAACAGCAGGCTCAGGAAGATGGCCAACTGTACCGGCTTGGGCAGTTTGCGCACCGAGGCCAACGGCCCGGTCTTCTGCAGCGGGCGCCTTCCGGCCGGCATGCGGGACATGCGCGGATGCAGCGAACCGGGCAGCGAAACGCGCGGCTTGAGCCCCTGCGAGCGCTGCGGCATATCGCGCGACTCGTCCTTCCTGTCTTTCGGCTTTAAGGGCGGCGTGGCCGCGGGCGCCGCCGCGGGGGCTTTGGGTTTCGCGCGGGCGCGCTTCAGCAGCGGGACCTCGCCGCGTTCCACCATCTCGATGTCTTCCAGCAGTTCGTGAGCGTCCTGGTGCCGGTCCTTGGGATTCTTCGCCATCATCTTTACGATTAGGCGGCTGAGGCCCTTCGAGACGCTCGGTTCGATCTCATCCGGCGGCACGACCTGTTCGGTGAGGTGCCGCGTCATCACGACCACGGAGTTGTCGCCCGGGAAGGGGAGTTTGCCGGTGACGAGGTGGTAGAGCGTCGAGCCCAGGCTGTAAATGTCCGAGCGGACATCCACGTCCTGCTCGCCGCGCGCCTGTTCGGGCGAGATGTAAAACGGCGTGCCGACGGCCGAGCCGGTCTGCGTGACCTTGTTGTCGTCCACCTTGCGCGCCGCCAAGCCCAAGTCGGTGAGTTTGTAGGTGCCGTCGGAGTGCTTCAAGATGTTCGCGGGCTTGATGTCGCGGTGCGTGATGCCCGCGGCGCTTGCCGCTTCCAGCGCCAACGCCATCTGTTTCGCGATGATCAGCACTTCGAACTCGGGAAAGCGCCCCTTGGCCAGCGCCTGCATGCCCTGTTCGAGATCCTTGCCGTCCACGTACTCCATCGCGATGTAGTGGTAGCCCCCGGCCACGCCGACGTCGTAGGCCATCACGATATGCGGGTTGTTCAGCTTGGCGGCCGCGCGCGCCTCGCGCCGGAACCGTTCCAGGAACTCCTGGTCCTGCGCGAGGTCCGGGGGGAGCAGCTTGAGCGCGACGTTGCGGTCGAGCTGGATCTGGCGCGCGAGATAAACGGCGCCCATCGCACCCTGGCCGAGTTTGGTGAGCAGCTCGAAATCGCCGATCCGGCGCTTGCTCCCGGAAGACGAGGACGACGGCGAGTCGTGCGCCACCGCGGCATCGCGGCGCGACTTGCCATGTCCGGAGGAAGAGGCCGGTAGCGTGCTCAGAGCATGCCCCTCGGCATGAGCGCCCAATGTTCAGAACGCGGGAAGCTCGTTCCAACCGGCTCTCGGGCGGGAGAAACAGGGACTCTCGCGGCCGGGTCGCGGAACGAAGCGCCTTGCGTTTCGATGATCCGCTTCCCTTATACTGATTTTACACCAGGAGGACCAGCCCACAGAACACCAATTCGGCAAAGCAAATAGGCCGAGCAGTCCAGCGGCTCAAGTTGCACATGGGCATCGAAACTTCCCGAGGGTGGGTTTTGCCTACGTTCTTGCTTTACTCTTCCGTCGTTGCAGCGTTTTTCAAAACAGAGTAAGACTACCTTCGCCGTACACCTGCATGCCCTGAGAGGAAATCCAGACTTGAGTCACCCCGGCAAACCACCCGCACGGCTGGCCCTTGAAGACGGCTCCATTTATCCCGGGTTCGCCTTTGGCGCGCGCATCGACCGCGGCGGCGAGGTCGTCTTCAATACCGCAATGGCTGGTTACCAGGAGATCCTCTCGGACCCCTCCTATTCGGGCCAGCTCATCTGCATGACCTAACCGCTCATCGGGAACTACGGCGTCAATGCCGACGACAACGAATCGGCCAAGCCGCATGCGGAAGGCTTCCTGATCCGCGAACTCAGCGCGATCAAGTCCAACTACCGCGCGCAGAACGACCTGAGCGCGTATCTCGACAAGGCCAGCGTGCCGGGGTTGGAAGGCCTCGATACCCGCGCGCTCACGCGCAAGTTGCGTGTCGCCGGCGTGATGCGCGGCATTCTGGCCTGTTCGGAAGGTTCGGTGCGACTCTCCGACGCGGATCTGGTGGACAAAGCGCGCTCCGGACCCAAGATGGAAGGCCTCAATCTGGCGGCCAAAGTTTCCTGCGCTTCGGCCTACCATTGGGAAGGCGGATTTCTCGAGGGCTTCGGGCGTCCCGAGACCCACGGCTCCACGGCCACGCTCAAAGCCATGCCCAAGCAGTTCCGGGTCGTCGCCGTGGATTACGGCATCAAGCAGAACATCCTGCGCTGCCTGGAAGAGGTCGGCGCCGACGTGACCGTCGTGCCCGCGCACAGCACCGCCGCGGACGTCCTCAAGCACAAGCCCGACGGCGTCTTCTTAAGCAACGGGCCCGGCGATCCCGCAGCCGTAACGGGCGCGCCGGAAATGATCCGCGGCGTGCTGGGCAAGACGCCGCTCTTCGGCATCTGCCTCGGGCACCAGTTGCTCGGCCTGGCGCTCGGCGCGAAGACGTACAAGCTCAAGTTCGGCCATCGCGGCGCGAACCACCCGGTGCTTGACCACAGCACCGGCAAGGTCGAGATCACCAGCCAGAACCACGGTTTCGCGGTCGACCCCAAGACCGTGCCCGTGGAGGCCGAGGTCAGCCATTTGAACTTGAACGATCAGACGGTGGAAGGATTGCGCTGCAAGAACGTCGCGGCCTTCAGCGTGCAGTACCATCCCGAGGCCAGCCCCGGGCCGCACGACAGTTTCTATCTCTTTTCGCGCTTCCGCGACATGATTCTTACGTCGAAGAAATAGCCGTCACACGGTCCGCGCCGGAAGCTTCGTCTCGCTCGCTTGGCCGTCAGACCCGAGTTTCACCTCATAGACCCCGGCTTGGTCCCATTCAACCAGCGCCTCTTGGAAGTAGCCGTCCACGTAATGCGCGGCAGCACGGTCGCTGGCGGCAAGGCCCGGGATGACCCGGCGCTCCTTAACCATATCGAGGTACGACTGGCGGCGGCCTTTCTCATCGGCGTAGTGCGGGCAGAACGAACCCTTCAGCATGCCCAGGCCTTTCAGCGGATTGAACTCGCCGGGGATGAAGTCCGAGCTGCTCTGCTCGAACCAGCAGTTCGCGCCGGCGGACGCGCCGGCCATTACCACGCCCGCACGCCACGCCTTGACCAGCAACTTGTCGAGCTCCCATTCGCGCCAGAGCGCCAGCAGGTTGCGCGTATTGCCGCCGCCGACGAACACCGCGTCGAAGTCCAGCAGCCACGCTTCCAGATCCTTGGTCGGGACCGCCTGCAGCGCGAGAAAGTTTGGGTGCGCGCCCATCCGGTTCATGACGTGGACGAACTCGTTGATGGACTCCGGCTTGTCGCCCTGCGCCGTGGACACCAGGCAGATCTTGGGAAAGCGTTTGCCCGTCGTCCGCAGGACTTCCAGGATCATGCGGTTAGGCCCGCCCTGCGGCCCGTAGTACCCGCCGCCGCCGATAGCGAACAGATGCGATGCCATGCGTGCGTGTCCTCGTTCTGATCCGTATTATTCTTCGAGCATCTTGCGGTAGGTCTCTTCATTGAAGCCCACGACCAGCGTCTTGCCCACGAAGAAGGAGGGCGCGCGCAGGTTGCCGCTGGGGCCGATCACCAGCGCGGCGAGTTCGTCGTCACCCGGCTTCTCGGCCTTCAGGTCCACGTGGACGACCTTCGGGCCTCTGCTCGCGTACAGGTGCTCGGCCTTGCGCACGAACGCCAGCGCGTCCTTGCGCGTGAAGCGCGTCTTCCGCGCGTCGACGACCGCGGCGGGTTCGATCTTGCGCTTTGCGAGGAAGCCTTGCGCTTTCGCACAACTCTCGCAGTTTTTGCGATGGTACATCCAGTCAATGCGCGCCACGTGAAATCCGCTCCTAACTTAGAATGCCTAACAGAATGGATTAACCGCCAAGACGCCAAAGCGCCAAGAAAAGATTCTACAGAGAAGATTAAGAACACTTGGCGCTTTGGCGTCTTTGCGGTTCATTTTTTTCGGCGTTCTGAGACTAATAGGTCAGGATGACGCCGAGGAACTCGTTGGTCTTGTCGCGCAGGCCCTCGTAGGCCCTCAGACCCTCGGCGAACGGCATGCGCTGCGTGATCAGCGGCGTGACGCGGATCTTCTCGTTGCGCAGCCAGTCCACGAGCAGCGGCTTGTCGCGGCGCTGCGTCTCGGCGTCCACGTTGCGGCCGTGCGCGCCGATCACCGCGATGCCCTTGCGGTGGATGTCGAAGTACGGGTCGATCTCCATCTTGCTGCGCGGGCTGCCCAACAGCACGACGATGCCGCGGTCGGCAACCGCTTTCAGCGCGTCGGAGATCGTGCGCGCGCTGCCGATGGCCTCGACGACCAGCTCCGCGCCGCGGGCCCCGAGTTCCTGCTTGATCCACTCGTCCAGCGGCTTCTGGCCCACGTTGAACGCCTTATGGATGCCGCAGGCCAGCGCCTTCTGCAGCCGCGTGTCGGCCAGGTCCGCGCCCGCGACCGTGCCCGCGCCAGAGTTCACATAAAGCTGCGCGCACAAGTTGCCGACGATCCCCAGCCCGATCACGACCACGTGCTCGCCCACGCGCGCGGGGGCCAATCTTGGCGACGTCATCGCGATCTGCAGCAGGCCGAGGAACGTCCCGTGCTCGTCGTTCAGGCTCTCGGGCAGCGGGACCACATTCTCGGCCTTCTCTTTTGTGAACGTGGCGTGCAGCGAGGAGGCGAAGACGCGCGTGCCCTGCTTCAGGTCCGCGTTGCTCGCGGCGACCTCGCACACCGCCGAATAGCCCGGCTTGAACGGATACTTCGCGTACCCGAAATCGGGCTCGTCGAAGCCGCGGTGTGCGCGCGTGAACATCGCCAGCTCGGTCCCGGCGCTTACCAGCGTGCGGCGCGTCTTGAGCAGAACCTCGCCCGGCGCGAGCTTCTCGTCGAGCTCTACCTCCTCGACCTCGCAACGGTTCTTGTCGGGAAAGACCAGGCGCTGGATCTTCACAGGCGGCCTCCTGCTTTGTTCGGAATAGAGAAGAATAGCGGAAGACCAATCTATAGGATGAGTCCGTCAATGCGAGTGCAGTGCCGCTGAACCGCCGAGACGCAAAGACGCGGAGTTGATGAAATGAAACGAGGCGGACCTTTCGGCCCGCCTCGCTATTTAAGAAGCAATTCTCAGCGTCTCAGCGACTCTGCGGTGACTCACGCCTCCTTCATGCGCGCCTGCCGCCCCGGATTGATCTTCGCCGCCTCGGCCAGCATCGGCCGCGCGTCGAGGTAGCTCGTGGTCTCGAACGCTTCGCCTTCGGCCACGACGGGGAACGTGTCGCCTGCCAGCACCGCGCCGTCGGGCAGGTTCAGCGGATCGGTGACGCAGTGGCCCTTCTTGCGGTAACCCGTGCCGTCGGGCTGGTAGATGATCGCGATCGCGCGGCGCGGCTTGTCGCTCAGGTTGGGGTTGGCGTAGTGAAAGCAGAGCCCGTCGTGGAAGGTGCAGCTCCCGGCCTTCATCGGCATCGCCACGGGCTTGAACTGCGCCTGGTGGTCCTCGTCGAGCATCTGTTCAAGCTGCTTCTTGCCCGAGCCCAGCGCGATGGCCGGATAGATGCCCCAGCGGAAACTTTTGGGCACGAACTGCAGGCAGCCGTTGACCATGTCCACGTCGTCGAGCGCCATCCAGCACGAGAGCGCGCCGAGGTGGTTCATGGGCCAGTACGGCCAGTCCTGGTGCCAGTCGCTCGCGATGCTGTTCTCTGGCATCTTCACCAGCGCGTGGTCGTGCCAGAGGCGCATCTTGCGCACGCCCACCAGCCGCCGCGCGATCTCGCCCAGCCGCCGCGAGAGCGTCAACCGGCGCACGCCGGCGTGCGTCTGCCAGAGGTTCACCTCCTGGACGAAGACGCGCCGATAGAACGGGTTGTCGCCGTGCTTCTCGCCCTCTTCTTTGAGGCGCTTCCGTTCCGCCAGGGCGTCGGCCAGATCGGCGCGCACCGCCTCCACTTCGTCCGGGGTGAGGACGTTGTGGACCTGGAGGAACCCGTTCTCCTGGTACGCGCGCACCTGCGCGTCGCTGATCTCGATGGTCCGGTCGAGGTCGATCTCGGTCTGGACGGCCATGGCAGGCTCCCTTTCGTCTCTAGCGCCGGCGGCGTGTTCAACCCAACGCGGGTATTAAAACCCGGCGGGTCCGAAAGGGCTAGCCTTGGCATAGCCTGGACTAGCACAAAACGATCATGGGAGCGGTTGTTGGGCGACTATGTAAATTTCAGGCCGGCTGTTCGGAGAGATGCCGCATGGCCTCCAGCATCGCTTCGCGCTCGCCGGGGTACTCGTCCGGTTGTGTGGGGAGGTTGAGCAGGTCAGAGAGGATGCCGATGTCTTGTAGGTTGCCCAAACGAAGCAGCATCGAGAGCGCGCGCTCCCGAATCGCGGGAACCGTATTCCCGAGTTCCGCGCGGATCAGTTCCCCCGCGGCCTCACGATAACGTTCGTCGAGCAAGAGATACTCGTTTAACGCGACAGCCGCGATGCGATCGGGGTGCTGGAGGTTCTCCCGCCAAGCCAGCAGGACGTAGCCGGGGATCTCCGGATGTGAGATGCGCATCAGTTTCTCGGTGGCGATCGCGGGCGTTAGATACCGCTCGTTGCATTTGGGGCGGACGGCCGGCGGCACGAGACTGTAGAAGTAATATTCCAGCACCCTTCGCTGGTAGACCGGCAGAAGGTCTTCGAAACGGCGCGAGAGCCACGACTGCGCGGTCTCGAATTCAAAGAGCGCCGCGGATTTCAGGGTCTCGCTGAGGTCGTTTAATGTATTCCTGAGCGACCTGGCCAGCGTGATACCGGATTCCTGAATACCGCTCAGCTTGCGTTCGTTGCTTTTCAGGACCCCTTGGGGATCTTGTGCCTTGATTCTGCGCAGGATTTTGGATGCCCGGCTTTCGGCGTCTTCGCCGCGCTTGAAACTTGCAGCGGGGCCTCCGCCCAGGTGATGGTGCACGACCATCACGCGCCGATTCAGGAAGAGTTCGCTTTGGACAGCAAATCGCGCCGGTTGCGCCGCCTCCGGCGTGCCCTCGTAGCGCTTGATCAGATACTCGAGGACGTGAATCTGCGCGGGTGCAAGCGCCTCGCCGCCGGCGGGCGGGCGTTCGCTCAACCGCGCGCGGCGCGCCTGCCAGTCTTCAAAGAGGGTAGGGGTTGTTGATTCGGGCATCCGCAGGCGCTCCAAAGCCGCGAAGCACGGATTCTACCGAGCATCGGTTCGGAAAGGTACCGCTTTGTGCTACTTCGAGTCCTTCGTGCCTTCGTGGTGCCGTTGCGGTTGTTGCTTCGTCCGGTAGGCGCTTGGGCTTACGCCCATGATCTGCCGGAAGCGCCGCGCGAACAGGTTCGGGTCGGGCCAGCCGACCTCCCCCGCGATCTCGGTCACGTTCTTCTCGCTCTCCGCGAGCAGCAGGCAGGCGCGCTGCGCCCGCACGCATGCGAGATAGCGCATGGGGCTGAGGCCCGTCATCGTGCGGAAGACGCGGGTCAGATGCGGCGGGCTCATGCCGACCTCGCGGGCCAGATCGGTCAGGTTCAGGTCCAGCGCGTAGCGGTTTTCGAGGAACTCCACGGCCTCCGCGGCCGCGGGGTGCCGGTCCGGCTCTTTCTTAATCGTGGCCGCAACCGCCCCCCGAGATTTCTTGGCCGCGGCGTACGCACGCGAGAGCGCGCTGATGAAAATCCAGATGCGCCCGCGCGCTTCCAGCACCGCGGCGGGTTCGCGCTTCTCGAGCGCGTCGCGCAGGCCGTCGAGCGCGTGCTCGGCGGCGATGCGGTCCTGCGGGCCCAGGCGCAGCAGGCAGCAGCCGTCGCGCGCCTGCTCCAGCGGCAGGCGCCAGAAGAGTTCCACCGCGTTGGGGTCCTGTTGCAGGGCGGGCGTGAGCGCCTTAAAGAGCCCCAGGCCCATCAGGCAGTTGTAGACGCCCAGGTGCTTCACGTTCATGTATGTGTGCCAGTAGTTCGGGCGTACGATCCAGACGTCGCCGGCGGTGGTGAGCGTGCGGCGGCGGCTCGTGATGTGCTCCCCGCGTCCGCGTGTGATCATCGCGATCTCGAGGAACTCGTGGCTGTGCGGCGCGACCATGCGCGTGACGTCGTTCCACTTTACATGCAGCGCCAGCGGGCTATTCGCGAAGTGCTCGCGCGCGGTGAGGACATTCACGTGGTGAGCTTTGCGAGCCATGGCGTGACCCTTGCCGAAAAACGCCCTGTATGATCGAAGCCGAACCGTTTCGCCTGGCAGCCTATATGTCCTTTATGTCCAATACGTCCTATGTCGTTGAGAAACCACTCTTACTCGCCCGCCAGCTTCATCAGCGCCGCTTCGATCTCCGGCGGCACCGGCATCACGCTCAGGCGGCTGATCTTGACCAGCCCGAATTCCTTGAAGCGCTTGTCGGCTTTGATCTGCGCCAGCGTTACCTGCTTTTTGAGCGCGCGCACCGGCGCAATGTCGAAGACCGCGAGCTTCGGGTCCTTCTCCTTGGGATCGGGATACGAGTCGCTCACGGCCATGGCCAGCGCGACGACGGCCTTCTCGTCGCCCGTGTGATAAACGAAAATCGCGTCGCCCTTGCGGATCTGGCGCAGGTGCAGCAGCGCCGCGTTGTTCGCGACGCCGCTCCAGACGGTCTTCTTCTCGCGCTGCAAGTCCGCAAAGCCATAGGTGGACGGCTCGGTCTTCACCAGCCAGGTTGGCATGGGGCCTCCAAAGTATTCTTTCACACAGAGCACGAAAGCGCACGAAGCACGGCAAGCAAGGCTCACGAGGATAGCGGTTGCGCGGGTTCGGCAAAGTCGGATTTCGGTCAAACACACGCCCAACTTGCCCACTTCTCGCCAAGAAAAGCGCCGCCACTGCGTCTATAGTGGAGACGTTATCGCCTCCATACCATTTTCGGGAGACTCAGCATGCGTTCCTCTTTAGTTGGAATCGCCGCCGCCGCTGCGGTCCTGTCCGCCTGCCTGCTGCGAGCGGAAGAGCCGGTTCAAAAAACCGAAGAAACCAGCCCGGCCGGGAAGGAACAGCCGGCCAAAGACGATGCGGCCAAGCTCGCGCAGCCGGTCGAGACCCGCAAGGCTAAGAACGGCGCGGTCTACGCGTTGTTGCCCAACGGTTGCGAATTGATCGTCAAAGAGAAGCGCAATGCGCCGGTGGTCTCCGTGCAGGGCTGGGTGCGCACGGGCGCGAACGACGAGCGCGAATTCCTCGGCGCTGGCCTGAGCCACTACTGCTAGCACCTCCTCTTTAAGGGCACCACCAAGCGGCCCACGGGCCAACTTGACCAGGAGATCCGCGGCGGCGGCGGCGACAACAACGCCTACACCACCAGCGAGCGCACCACGTACCACGTCACCACCGAGACCGCCGGCTGGCGCAACTCGTTCGATTGCATCGCCGACATGATCATGAACAGCACCTTTCCGCCCGAAGAAGTGAAGAAGGAGCACGGCGTCGTCTATAAGGAGATCGAGCTCAACATCGACAACCCTGACAGCGTGCTCTGGGATGTCTTCGCGCGGCTGGTCTACCAGGTCCACCCCTACCGCGTTCCGGTGCTCGGCTATCCGGAGCGTTTCAAAGAAGTCACGCGCGACGATGTCTTCGCTTACTACAAGCGCCGCTACGCTCCGCAGCGGACGACGTTCCTCGTCGTGGGCGACGTGGACGCCACCGAGGCCCTCAACCTGATGGCTAAGACCGTCGCGGGCTGGAAGCGCACCAACGTGGACGAGACGGCGGTCCCGGAAGAGCCCGAGCAGGTCGCGCCGCGCGAAGTGACCGTGCGCCACAACCTCTGCCAGGTGCCCAAGGTCATGTTGGGCTTCCCCAGCGTTTCCATGCGCCACCCGGACCTGTACGCGTTGGACGTTCTCGCAAGCATCCTCGGTGACGGCCGTTCGAGCCGCCTCTACCGAACCGTCAAAGACGAGAAGCAGCTCGCGCTGGAGATCAGCGCTTGGAATTACACGCCGCAGTACAAAGGCACGTTTGCGGTGAGTATCACGACGGAGGAGGAGAAGATCCCCGAGGCGCGCAAGGCCGCGCTGGACGTCCTCAAGCAGATCGAAGCTCTGCCGCCGACGAAGGAGGAACTCGACCGCGCCAAGCGCAAGGTCCAGGCCAACCATGTCTTCTCGCAGATGACGGCGGAAGGCGTCGCCGAGGCGCTTGGGAGCGACTGGTTTGTCTCCGGCGATCTGGATTTCTCGCAGACATACGTCGACGAGATCGGCAAGGTCACCGCTGAAGACGTGATCCGTGTCGCAAAGAAGTATCTCGATCTCGACAAGTTGAACGTGGCCGTGATGCTGCCGGGAAAAGCGGCGGAGAAAGGCCCGGAAAAGGCCCAGGAAAAGAAGCCCGCTGCGCTCACGGCCGACCGCGCCTGGTTGCAGTCGCCCGCGGGCCAATCGGTCGAGCAGGCCGACGTGAAAGAATTTGCCGGCGCGCTGACTTGGGAAATCAAGCTCAAGTCCGGGTTGCGCGTGGTCGTGCGTGAAGACAAGTCGCTCCCCGCGGTCAACGTCTCGTTCTCTGTGCTGGGCGGCCAGCGCTGGGAGCCGGAGAATCTTCCGGGCGCCGCGAATCTGCTCTCCGAGATGCTCGACCACGGAACCAAATCACGCACCAAGCTCCAGATCGCCGGCGAGATCGAGAGCCTTGGGGCGAGCCTGACGACGTTCGGCGGGCGCAATACGTACGGGCTCAGCCTGCGCTGTCTGAAGGACGATCTGCCCAAAGTCTTCGAGATTGGCGCGGATTGCTTGCTCAATTCCGTCTTTCCTGAAGACGAACTCAAGAAAGTGAAGGAAGAAGTGCTCGCCGCGATCGCGCAGGAGGACGAGGATCTGTTCAGCATCAACAATAAGGTCTTCCGTCCGCTTCTGTTCGGCAAACATCCATACGGCCGGCCGGTCCGCGGGACCAAGGAGAGCGTAGAGAAGATCACACGTGAGGACTTGGCAGGACTTTGCTATTCATCCATGCTTCCAAATTATTACGCGATAGCCTTCGTAGGAGATATTTCGCCGGCGGAAGCCATGAAATTAGTCGATGGTTATGCATCAAACATCTCGCCATACCGATTCAAAGTTCTCACGGAAACATTGGTTAATGTCTTGAATGAGGAAATCAAAAAGCATCCCTTTAAGCCGCCCGAACACTCGCTCGAACCGCTCCCGCCCGAACAGAAGGCCGAGAAGACCAAGGCGGGCATCGAGGGCGCGATCCTCACCCTCGGCTTCCGCGGCGTGAACCTCAAGAATGCCGACCGCGAGACGCTCGACCTGCTCGGCGCGGTGCTCTCCGGCCTGGGCGGACGGCTCAGCATTGTGGTGCGTGAGCACCTTGGCGCGGCGTACTCGGTCGGGGCCTACAACGACAGCCAGCTCGACGGCGGCGCGTTCGTCTTCTACGTCCAGACCGACGCGCAGCATGTGCCCAAACTCACGGAAGTCTTCTGGACCGAGATCAAAAAGTTGCACGAAGAGACGGTTGCGGAGAAGGAACTCGCGAGCATCAAGAGCTACCTCTCGGGCACGGAGGCCATCGCGCTGCAGGACCAGTCCGACCTCGCGCAGCGGCTGGCCCTCTGCCAGCTCTACGAAGAAGGCGCGGCCTCCGTCTTCAAGCGCTTCGAAAAGTATGAGAAGATCACGGCGGCACAGGTGCAGGAGGCCGCGAAGAAATATCTCGATCCCAAGGCGTGGGTGCTCACGGTCCTCAAGCCCGCCGAAGAGAAGAAAGAGCCGGAGAAGTAAGCGGGATTTCTGTTCCGCGAGGTAAGGATTTGGGGTAGTCTATTTTGGATTTTGGATTGGAGGCGTTTTTGAAAATCGGAAATCCAAAATTGAAAATCTAAAATGATTCGAGGCCCCGCCTCGGACCGGGTAATGACCGCCGGGTCGGCATACGGCGCATCATCGGGAACCGGCCGAGGCGGGGTTTTTTACCCACCTTGGGTCTTTCATTTCTATGCTTCAGAACTTTCTCGTTTTCAACCTCACATGGACAAACGTTTGAACCCCGCAAAGGGCGTCAACATTTCTTGAAGAATTTGCACCTCGTGTCGTCTTGTATTGCACCTGTGTTGCCTTTTCGCTTTTAGCCGATAAAAGGGTGCCATGCCGAAACGTCTGGTTCCGTGGCTCAAGTACCTTCCCATCGCCTTCATGGCGACCGTGATGCTTGTTGCCTGCACGATCACGGAAGAAGGCGTGCAGGAAGTCGAGATCAAAACCGACGAGATCTTCCCGCCGTCCAAGACGGTCGCGAGCTTCCGGCAGATCGACAAGCCCAAGCGTGTTGACGTGGATGCCCTTGCCGCGCAGCTCGGCGGCAAGCCCAAACTCGAATTGGTCAAGAAGTGGAGCACCCTCACCACGATGGCGTGCGACTATGGCATTCCCGGACAGCCGGCAGCCGTGCGGGTCAGCGTCACCGAGATGACGAGCAAGGTCAGCGCGTACGGGGCCTACACGAACCTGCGGCCGGGGCTGCTGCCCGAGAAAGCCTATGTGAAGATCGGCACCCAAGGAGTCATCGACGGCTCGCGCCTGATCTTCATGCACGACCACTATCTCGTCTGCGTGCTGGCGCTGCAGAATTTCACCGAAGAACAACTGCGTTCGCTGCTGGTGAACTTCGGCCGCGCCATCACCGCGCGCATCGCGCGCCCCATCACCGAGATCGAGCCCGTCGGCTTCCTGCCGTTGGAATACCGCGTGCCCGCCAGCGAGCGCCTCGACAAGGAGGACCCCTTGGGCTTAGGGATATTCGACCAGGGCGCGATCACGGCGCTCTATCGCAACGAAGGCCGCGAGGGCAAGGTCTTCATCGCGCAGATCGAAGAGACGCTCGGCCGCCGCGGCCACTACGCCAAGCTCGTGAAGGTCCTGGAGAAGAACGGCAAGACCAAGGAACTGACCCTCGCCGACAATGCGCTGGTCGGGAAACTCTTCAACAGTCCCTGCATCGTCGCGCAGCGCGACAAGGCGGTCTTCGGCGTGTACGGCACGCTCACCGAGGACGAGATGCGCGAAGTCATGATGGGCATCGACCGCCGCATCAGGCCGTACGTCCCGCCGAACATGAAGGACATCAAGAAGAAGGAAGAAGAGCGCGAGAAGGAGAAGGAAAAAGACGCCCAGAAGAAGGGCGAGTGAGCGTGGCCGCATCGTCCTCCGCCCGCATTGCGGCGGCCCCTTCGGGGGGCGGCCCGGCTTCGCCCGCCACCGATCTCCGGCTGCTGCGGTCCATCGCGCTCGGCGGCAAGCGCTCCGTCGAGATCCAACTCCTGCTCGACGGCGAGTCCGGCGAGCACGCCGACTATCAGAAACTCGCCCTGGTGCTCACCGGCATCTCGGTGCCGTCCAACGAAGCCCGCCAGACCTTCGGCCGCATCCGCGAACACCAGCAGGCCATGTCCGCGAAGCTCGGCCGCGCCATCAAGGTGAAGGCCGCCGCGCTGGACCTGCTCGAGACGCTCGAGCCCGCGGCCGGCCCCGGCGAGGACGAGTCCGACCTCACTTACGACCAGCTTGTGCGGATGGCCTTCCACGACCATCTCACGGGGCTCTCGAACTTCCGCTTCTTCTCGCGCCGGCTCAAGCAGGAAGTGCAGCGCGCCGCGCGGTATAAGCATCTGCTTTCGCTGATCATGCTCGACATCGATCATTTCAAGAACTTCAACGACCGCTTTGGCCATGCGTCCGGCAACCGCACGCTCGCGCACGTCGCCGCGCTCATCAAGCAGGAAGCGCGCGAGACCGACCTGGCCGCGCGCTACGGCGGCGAAGAATTCGCGCTGGTCCTCACCGAGACCGCCAAGCACGAGGCCGCCAAGCTGGCCGAGCGGCTGCGCGTGCGCATCGAGTCGACGCCGCTGATCCTGCCGGATCACGGCGAGCAGCGCGTCGCGGTCAGCCTCGGGCTTGCGACCTTCTCCCGCGACGCCCGCGACGCGCAGGCGCTCACGGTCTGCGCCGACGAGGCGCTCTACGCCGCCAAGCACGCCGGCCGCAACCGGCTCTGCCTCTACCAGCCGGAGAAAGCGGTCGCGTTTGCGTACAAGCCAGAGCACGCCGGCGCCGCGCAGGCGGTCGCGCTGGTGGGCGATTTCAACGCCTGGTCGCGCGAGGCCGATCCCATGCAGCGCGGAGAAGACGGCAGCTTCCGCCTGACGGTGAAACTCGCGCCGGGGAACTACGTCTACAAGTTCGTGATCAATTCCGAGTTCTACATCGCCGATCCCAAGGCGACCGAGTTCATTCACGACGGCTACGGCGGCAGGAATTCCGTCGTCGCGGTGCAATAGTCTCCCGAACTGTTTAAGGTTTGTTCGGCGCTTCCACGGGTGCAGGCGCGCCGTCGGCCTCGAACGCGAGCTGGCAGTGATCGTTGTAGAGCGTCACGGGTCCGCGATCGACGCCAAGGCGCAGGCTCGCGCCTTTGGGAAACTCGATCTCGCGCAACGACCACTCCGTCGAGACCGCGTGGACCTCCAGGAGCTTCCGCCACGCGGCGGGCGCGTTCTCCTGCGCGGGTTCGCGGATCTCGATGCTCACCCCCGCGCCGTCGGCCTGCTCCGCCGCAAGCGCCGCCTTCTTCGCCGGGTCGATCCGGTACCAGAGCCGCGCGTGCGTGGCCTGCAGCGCGGGCAGCGCGACGCGGACGGTGTCGTACGTGTCGTGGGGAAATTCTCCGTCCGCCGGATGCGCAAACACGACGGCTTTGGGTGAAAGATCGGCGGGTTCGAGCTGCGCTATCTTTCCAAACGAACCTTCCTTCGGAGCCAGATAGCCGCGCCGCGTCTTGCGGAACGCCCCGAGCAGTTCGGAATCGATGCGCGCCTCCTCCAGGTGCTCGCCGAGCCGCCAGACCCACGCGGCGTCTTCGCCCGCCTCCAGCGCCTTGCGCGCCGCAGCTTTCGCGGCCTCCGCCGCGCGCTCGGCGGGCGCCGGATCGAATGTGAGCTCGAGGAATTTCTGCGGCTGATGCCTGCGCTCCAGCGGCGCGAGCGTGGCGTACGTTGCGCCGCTGTTGTTCACGTCGCAGCGGACGAAGTTGAAGCACCAGACGTCCTCCTTGCGCGGAGGCGTATGCACGGCGCTGGGGATCGCATACCACGGCAGCGCCATCTCGACGCACCAGCCGCCTTCTTTGCGCTTGGCCGCGGCCGTTCGCAACCCGCGCAGCGTGATATCGGTAAAGCGGCCGGGTTCCGACTTGCCTTCTCTGCGCACCACCAGGTAGTCGTGAATCGAGTTCGCCGCGCTCACGCCCAGTTCGATGTAGTGGTCGCCGCGCCCGGCTGCGTCGAGGAAGAGTTCCACGCAATCGTCGTCCCAGATCGCGTCGTCGCGCTCGCGTGGCCGCGCGTGGATGTCCGGGTCGGCGGTCTCGAACGCAATGTAAAGCGCGTGAAAGTCCCAGGCGATCTTTGCCCGGCCGGGGTGGGGCGAGGAGCGCTCGCCTTTAAAGGCTCCGAACGGCTCCGTCCACGCCGCCGCCGCCCAGCATGCATCCTCGAGATTCCCGTCGATGACCGGCGCGGAGGTCAGCGCGGGCGCGGTGTATCCAGCCGGCGGCTTGGGCGCGCCTTCGCCTTCGGCGGCGGAGGCGAAGGCGAAGGCGAAGGCAGCGAACAGCAGTACGGTAAATGCAGAAGCGCGGCGCATGCGGTCTCCTGTTTCAATGGGCTAGTGTAGTGACTCACGAATGTTGACGTTTTCCCCCTCCCCCCTTGCGGGGGAGGGTAGGGTGGGGGGTAGACAAACCCGCGGCTTCCCCCC
>JACQFI010000113.1 GCA_016200135.1 Planctomycetota bacterium | reverse complement strand
TTGCTGCCGCCCAAAGCGCCGGAACTGAACCCGTCGGAACTGCCGTGGCGCGAGTGCCGTCAGAAATACCTGAGCAATCGCGCATTCAAAACCGAGTCGGATCTCTGGCGCGCCGTCGAAGACGCCTGGCTCAAACTCACCACCCAACCCAAAACGCTCCAAACCCTCTGCGGCTTCGCCTGGCTCCTCTCTTCGCTTGGAAACTAAAAACGGTATAACATAAGGAGGGGATTTACGCACAGCCTTTGACTTTCTAAGTCTTGGGCGGTTAGGGCTGCGTCATCCAGCGCATAACCTCCTCCAATAGGCTGGGTTACGGGCGCGATAGAAAACTTTTGACACGTGCCGCGGAGCGGTGTATAAATTGGGAACGTTCCCAATATGAGTGGGAACCGGGAGGCTTTGCGCGATGGTCCATCCGCCCAGCATCGTCGAGATCGCGCGCCGCGCCGGAGTAGGAAAGTCCACGGCCGCGCGAGTGCTCTCCGGCGAGGGCGCGGTGAGTGAGCGCACGCGCGAGCGGGTGCTCGAGGTCGCGCGGTCGCTGAAGTACCGCGCCAACACGGCGGCGCGCGCGCTGCGCAAGGGCGAGAACCGCATCCTGGGCATTGTGGTCCCGAATTCGGCTTCGTACGGCATCCTGAGCAGCAACGTCTCGGCGCCGAAGTTGGAAGGCATCGCACGCGGCGCGAAGCGGCTCGGATACGACCTGCAGATTTTCATCGAGGACCTGCAGGACGGCGAGGCGCTGCGGCGGATGGCGGTCGAGAAGGACGTGCGCGCGATCTTCTTTCTAGGCGGCGTGAAAGAGCCGACGCTCGATCTGCTCGACCGTTACCGCATCCCATGGATCGGCATCAACTGGCGCTTGCCGAGCCGGCCGGGCGATCTCTTTGCGTGGACCGACTTCGCGCATGCGGGCCGGACGCTCGCGGGGCACCTGATCCAGAGCGGCTGCCGGCGCGTGGTGGCCTTCGACTGGCTCTCGGCGCACTACGGACCTTACGGCGACGGCATCGCGGCGGCGTGGGCGAGTTTCGGGATGCCGGCGGAGGACTTGACGCTTCTACGGGGCGAAGAACTTACCGGCGGGCCCGCAGTGAGCGCGGCGCTCAGCCGGGCTTTCGACGGACCGGCGCGGCCGGACGGGCTCTTGATGGGCCACCGCGACGGCTTGCAGCAGGCGTATGCGGAGCTCAAGCGCCGCGGCCTGTGTGTCGGCAAAGACGTGGCCGTAGCGACCTTCGACGACCTGGACGCACCGCAGTACCTCGACCCGGCCTGTACCGCGTACGCGCAGCCGTTCACCGCCATGGGCGAGGCGGCGGTGGAAGAGATCGACCGCTGGCTGAGTTCGGGGCGACCGCAAGCGCAGCCGCGCAAGGTGCCGGGTGAGTTGCGCGTGCGAGCCTCGACGCAAGAGCATGCGCGCGCGTAAAGGAGGAGGCGTTCATTTTTAAGCAAGTTGGGAACGTTCCCAACTTAAAAGGAGACGACCGCAATGGGCACGGACGACGAAAGGAGTTCTGGCATGCTGGTGGCAGAGGATCGCAAGACGGCGTTCGAGCGCGACGGGTTCGTGATCGTGGAGGACGTCTTCACGCGCGAGGAAGTGGCCGCGGCGAAGGACGAGATCCGCCGCATCCTCGCGAAGGTGCGTACCAAAGACAAGGACGGCAACGCGCCGAAGGACAACGGCGTCTTCGTGGGGCTGACGCTGAACAGCGCGCACTTTAAGAAGATGAACGCCGACCCGCGCATGGTGGACGTGCTCGAACAGGTCGTCGGCCCCCATCTCGAGTTCTGGAGCGATAAGGTGGTCTACAAGTCGGCGGGCGTGGACTTCGGTTCGCCCTGGCACCAGGACTGGATGTACTGGAAGGGCGCGGCGAAGTTTTCGGTGTGGGTGGCGCTGGACGATGCCACGCCCGAGAACGGCTGCCTGAAGTTGATCCCGGGTTCGCACAAGCGCCACTTCGACCACGGCGGGAGCGACTCCGAGGGCGTTGGGTTCAACAACCGCTTGCGCCAGGAAGATGTGGACGAGAGCAAGATGGTGATTGCGCCGGCGCGCGCGGGCACGGCGGTCTTCTTTCATGACCTGACGCTGCACGCGTCGTTTCCCAACAAGAGCGGCAAGGACCGCTGGGCGCTGATCAGCACGTATCGCGACGCGAGCAAGGACGACATCAAGTACGAGTTCGCGAAGGCAGCGTTTATGGTGCGCGGCGAGCAGACGGGGAAGATCGTGGAGAAGGTGTCGTAAGGGCGTAGAGCGTGGAACGAACTGCCGTAGAGCGTCTCGGCGTAGAGCGATACGGCAAGGCAGCCGGTCGCTCCATTTTCGTTCTACGCTCTACGCCATCACGCTCTACGTGCCGTTGACGGCGTACGCACTGGGCGACACGCCGACGGTTGCTTTGAACGCGGCGGAGAAGCGCGGGAGGTTGCCGTAGCCGACTTTCTCCGCGACTTGCGAGACGTTCAGGCGGCCGTCGCGGAGCAGGCGCTTGGCGGCGTCGATGCGCCAGGCGGTGAGCGCGGCTTTGGGCGACAGGCCGCGCGCGGCGTGGAAGATGCGGCGCAATTGCGTCGGCGAGACGTTCACGGCCGCGGCGAGTTCGTCCACACTCAAGCCTCCCCCGGCCCGCTCGCGGATCGCGTCCTCGGCGCGGGCCCAGGTCTCGAGCCAACCGGCCTCGGTGTCGGGGCGGCTCGGCGCATCTTTTGAGACGCTGCGCGGGCGCGAACGCTTGGCTGCACCTGGCGCGAGCGTACGCCCGAGCTGCTCAAGGAGCGTCTCGAGATCCGCGCGCGGCAGCACGCGCTGGCCGCGTTCGTCGAAGTCGGCCGAGGCTTCCAATTCCACGAAGCGGCGCCACCAGGGCGCGGTGAGCCGCACCGCGCGGGGCGGCATGCCCGGCGCGAGCCCAGGACTGGCTATAAAGAGGATGCTGACGACGCACACGGGACCGCTGAAGCCGGGCGCGGGGCGGATGCCGTAAATCTTGCGGCGCGGGAACCAGCCGAGCGAACGCTCCGGCGCGGGCGACCAGGCGCGGCCATCGAAGAATTCGAGAGCGCCCAGCGCGACGACGTAGACCTCGTCGGCCGCGGACGTGCACGGGCCGACGGTGCCTTGCCGCGCCTTCTTCTTGTGCTGGACCACGGCGCGTTCCTGCGCGAACGCGGCTTTGTGGTCGGAGTTTGGCCGCCAGTGGTACATTGACTCCCCGGCTTCGGTCTGGTTGAAAATGATAAACCCACGCGCGCTAATCGCAACGCCGAACCCGAGGCGGCGGCGTACTCTGCTCGTGGCAGCGGTCATCCATTGAGGCGACTTTGCCGGAGCATGCGCAAGCAGGCGGCGGGACGCCGCTGCGACCTCCGCCGGGACGGCGGAGCCACGAAAGAGGCGCCGCTGCTGGGACGGCGGAGCCACAAAGGTACAACCGCGGAGCGCCAGCGATGCCGAAGCAGGAAGCAGTTGCCCTGGAAGAACTGCTGGCAGCGCGGCGGCCGGGTTGGACGCTGCCGCAGGCGTTCTACACGGCGCCGGAAATTCACGCGCTGGACGTCGATCGCGTCTACCGGCGCAACTGGATTTATGCGGGCCCCGCATGCCACATCCCGAACCCCGGCGATTACTTTCTGTTCGAACTCGCATCAGACGCTCTGATCGTCGTACGCAGCGAGGACGGCCAGGTCCGCGCGCTCCACAACGTCTGCCGCCATCGCGGTTCGCGGGTGTGCCTGCAGGAACAGGGACACGCGCGCAAGCTCGTCTGCCCGTACCACCAGTGGGTCTACGCGTGCGACGGGAGCCTCGCGCATGCGAGAGCGATGGGACCGGACTTCAGCGCGAAGAACTTCGCCCTGAAGCAAGCGCGCGTAGGCGTGGTGAACGGGCTGATCTTCGTGGCACTCTCCGCGGACGCGCCGGACTTTGTAGAATTTGCCGCGACCGTGGAGCCGTACCTGCGGCCGCACCGCTTCGACGAAGCGAAGATCGCGCATCGCGAAACGTACGACTGCAAGGCCAACTGGAAACTGATCGTCGAGAACTCGCGCGAGTGCTACCACTGCCCCACCGGGCACCCTGAGTACACGCACATCATGATGAAGGGCGGCGAGCAGCACGCGTGCCGCATGGAGGGCTACGAGAAGCGCGGCCTGCGGACGAAGCGCCAAGTGGGACCATGGTACCACGTCGCGCGGTATCCGACGGGCCGGCCCGAGTACGTAACGCAGAGCCTCGACGGCCGCGCGATCGCTCCACCGATGGGCGAGTTCACGCAAGCCGACTCGGGTGTGATGGGGCTCGTCACGTTTCCAAGCATGATGTTCCTCGGCTGCGGCGATCACGCGGTGAGTTTCCGCTTCGTACCGGTAAGCGCGGACCGCACTCGCATCGAGGGCCTCTGGCTCGTGCGGCAGGACGCGGTGGAAGGCAAGGATTACGACCTCGCGCACTTGCTCGGCTTCTGGAAGGCGACGGGCGAGCAGGACTGGAAGCTCTGCGAGAACAACCACGCGGGCGTGGCATCGAGCGCGTACGAGCCCGGGCCGTACGGCGAAGAAGAGCCGGACCTCGAACGATTCGTGCGCTGGTACCTGGACCAGATCGCCGCGAGTCAGCCCGCGAACGCAAAGGCCTGAACAAGGAGAGCGAATCATGGTGAAAGTCGCGTTTGTCGGCGGCGGGAGTTACCTGTGGATGCCGTCGATCCTCGGGCGGATGATGCGCACGCCGACGCTTAACGAAGACGCGTTCGTCATCATGGATACGGACGCGCGCGCCGCGGAAGAGATTCACGCGCTGGCGCAGGCGCTCAAGAAACACCTCAAGTCGCCGCTAAAGATCACGCGCACGACCGATCTGCGCGAGGCGCTCGAAGGGGCGGACTACGTATCGTTGACGATCTCCACCGGCGGCCTGGAGGCGATGCGCGTGGATGTCGAGACGCCGGAGAAATACGGCATCTACCATACAGTCGGAGACACCGTGGGCCCCGGCGGAATCTCGCGCGCGCTGCGCAACGTTCCGGTTTTGGTGGATCTTGGGCGCAAGATGGAGCAGTATTGCCCAAATGCGTGGCTGCTGAATCTCTCGAACCCGCTCTCGCCGCTGACGCGCGCGGTCACGAAAGAGACTAAGATCAAGGCCGCGGGCCTCTGCCAGGGCGTGGTCGAGCACGTGGATTATCTCGTGGAGTTGCTGGGTCGGAAGCCCGGCCAGGACGTTCAATTCACGACAGCGGGCATCGATCACTGTCCATGGCTGCTGGAACTCAAGATCAAAGGACGCGACGGGCTGGAGCTTCTGCGCGAGAAGGGCCTGTGTAGCAGCGAGCTCAACGCGAACGCGGCGGGTGCTGGGCACGACAGCCACCTGAACATCGGCGTCGGCACGCGCGCGGGCTTCGCGCTGTGGAAAGAGATCGGCTACCTGCCCGGCATCGGCGACCGGCACATCGTCGAAAACTTCGGGAACTTTCTGACGGACAAGTCGCAGATGGAGAAGTACGGCATCGTGCGGACGACGATCGAGGAGCGCATTCAGCGGCGCGAACACGGGCGCAAGCGCGTGCTCGAGATGACCAAGGCGCCGGAGACGCTCGCGATCCCCGACACGCACGCGCCGGTAATTCAGATGATCGACGCGCTCGAAGGCCGCGGCGACCTGCTGACGACGCTGAACGTCGAGAACGTGGGGCAGATCCCCGAACTTCCCGCGCGGTCGAACGTGGAGACCCTCTGCCGCGTGGACCGGCTGGGCGTGCATCCCATCACGATCGGGCAACTGCTGCCGCGCGCCATCGACGCGGTCGTGCGCCCGCACATCCTGCGGCAGGAGGCGAGCATAGAGGCGGCGCTAAACGGAGACTTCGAGCTCGCGGTGAACGTGCTCGCGAGCGACCCGCTGGTGCGGCGCATCACCGACGCGCGCGCGATGCTGAAGGAGATGGTGGAAAAGAACATCGAATGGCTGCCGCGCTTTGCGAGGGGTTAGGATTCAGGACTTAGGATTCAGGGGACAGCGACAAACTTCACGGAATCCTATACCGGCAGCGTCTGGTATATGCGCACGTAGGATTCGTGGCGGCGCGGGTGGATGGCGCCGGCGGCGACGGCGGCGAGAATCGCGCAGCCTTTCTCGACCGTGTGCGAGCAGTTGTTGAATTCGCACTGCCCCTGCCGCGAGGCGATCTCCGGGAACCACGCCCAGAGATTCTTGCGGTCGGTGTCCGCGGGAGTGAACTCGCGGACGCCCGGCGCGTCGATCACTTCGCCGCCCGCCACGTGATGCAGCCGCGCGTGCGTGGTGGTGTGCGTACCCTTCGAGTTGTACTCCGAGACATCGCCGACGGCGACCAGGTCCTCGAGCTCCGGCGCGAGCGCGATGAGCAGGCTCGATTTGCCCACGCCCGAATGCCCGCAGAGCACTGAGCGCTTGCCCGCGCAAAGCGCGCGGAGTTCATCGAGTCCCTCGCCGGTGGCCGCGCTGGTCTTGACGACGGGAAGATTCAAGCCTCGGTAGACGCCGACCATCTGCTCGACTTCATCCGGAATGCCGAGATCCATTTTATTAAGCACCAGCGCCATCGGGAGATCGCACGAGAGCGCGCAGACGTGCAGGCGATCCACGAAGCCCGGACGAAAGAGCGGTTCGACCGTGGACGCGACGACGAGCACCTGCTTCACGTTGGCGGCGATGGTCTGGACCGAGCGGCCCGATGGATGCAGCCGCCGGAACTCGCTGGTGCGCGGGTAGACGCGCGTGAGGACGGCCTCGTATTCTTCGTCGCCGCTAACCGGCGGCAGGACGACCTCGATCTCGTCGCCGGATGCGACGAGGCTCGCGAGGCCGCGGTCAAACTGTTCGAGCGTGCCGCGCAGGACGGTGCGGAGAAACTCCGGCAGCGGCGGCGAGCCCGGCGGCTGTTCGGGCTGCTGGTGGAGTTCAGTGAGGAAATGGCCTTTGCGGACTTCGACCACCACGCCCCGCGAACGCGCGCCTTTCAGCGGCACGCCGAAGATGGATGCCTCGTCGTCGGATTCGAGGCGGCGGCGCGCGGTGGCCACGCGCTGTTCGGCGGGCAAATCGGCGAGGGCGTCGTCGCTCAGGCGGCGGTAGGAGCGCTCGCGGTGCTCGTGGCTGTCGCGCAGGCGTCCGCTGGCCAAGGACCGCGGCGCGCCCGCACCCGGGCGGTGGTGCATGCCGTGCCCGCGCGCGAGGCCGCGCACGTTCTTCGACTTCTGCGCGCGGTCGCCGCCCTTTTCCGAACCCGAATGCTTGCGTCCAGCCATGTGGTGAGTCTCCGCGCAAGGGTCGCTTTGCGCAAGGAGACCGCGCGTGCGCGGCGCGGTCTCGCAATTTTTCGCAGCTTCGGCGTCCGTCCGCTGGGCCACACCGGCGACCAAACGTTCCTCGTTTGAGTAGCGGCGGGATGCCGTTGCGACCTCCGCCGAGACGGCGGAGCTACGATGTTGAGTCTGGACATGCGCGGCGCGGGTCTCGCCATAGCGAAAACACAGCAACGTGTATAGTATGGCGTGCCCGCAAGGAGCGGGGTTTCTCTTCACGGATTGCGGACGCCGACGCGCATGGGAATAGCACCCGAAGATCGCGCGCCTCTCGAGATTCTGATTATCTCGCGGGACGAGCACAAACTCGGGCTCTTTGCCGAGATCCTCGGCAAGATCGGCGCTCCCGTGCTTACCGCGCAGTCCGTAGAGGACGCGTGGGAGTGCGTAAAGGCGGGCGCGGTGGGCGTCGTGGTCCACGATCTGACCTATCCCATGCCCGACGATACGCTCCTGATGCGGGCGACGCGCAGTTCGCCGACAACCTATAACATTCCATACCTCTTTGTGACGCGCAACGACCAGCCGCAGCCGATCCTGCAGCCCGTCGGCGACGAGCAGGTGCTCGACGCGTGGATCGTGCTGCCATGCCCGTCGCAGCAGTTCTGCAACAAAGTGCTGGTGCTGATGGACGTGAGCCGCCAGCAGCAGGCCAAACTGGCGGCCCAGGCGGCGGTGGAAGTGGGCAAGGCAATCGCGCTGAGCGCGCCGGGCGCCGCCGCGCCGCAAGAAACGGCAGGCAGCCAGGCCGAGCCCGCGACTACGTCTATTTTTCGTGGAAAACTGGGCGCGTTCGATATCGTCAAGATCATGAGCATGCTCGAACCGCTGAAGCTGACGGGCACGCTGGTGGTCACCGACGAGAAGCGCGAGGGGCGGATCCATTTCGTGGACGGTTCGGTGCGGCACGCGAACATGAACGAGATGATCGGTCCGGACGCGCTCTTTCTGCTTTTTCATTTAAAGAAGGGCGATTTCCGCTTCGAGCCCGGCGAGCCGACCGCCGAGCGCACGATCCAGGGCAACACGATGGGCCTGCTGCTCGAAGGCATGCGGCAGATGGACGAGGCGAAGACGATCATCAAGCGCTTGCAGGAACGGCGCGGCCAGCAGACGGAGCAGCCGGCAACGTAAAAACCATTTTCGATTTTGGATTTCCGATTTTACCTGCTATTTCCTTGAGCGCTTTCGGTCAACAATCCAAAATCGCAAATCCAAAACCCAAAATGATTTTAGGCGACCCAGCGCCTTCGCTTTAGCGTCTGGAGCAGGACGCGCTCGAGCGGCGTGGCGGAGGTTTCGAAGAGGTACTGGCCGCCGCGGCGGCGAAAAAGGCCCTCGATGGCGACGCGGTGGGCTTCGAGTTCCTGCTGGTAGCGCTGCGCGGCGGACGGCGTCGCGCTGAGTTCAACTTCCCCCGCATCTTCGACGGAGAGCACGCGCAGTTCGCCCGGATCGGGGACTGCCGCTTCCTCCTGGGCAAGAACATGGATCGCCGCGAGATCGTGCCCGCTGGCGGAGAGCCGCTGCGCGGCGGCGGAGACTTCGGACTCTTCCTGCCAGAAGTCGGAGAGCAGAAAGACGCGCCCGCGGGCCGGCGCGCGGCGGAGGAATGCCTGTACGCCGTCGCGCAGCACGCCTTCCGGCCCGATGGTCTTGGGGGTCGAACCCGGGTTCTCGCGCTCTTCGGGACCACTCTCAACACGCGCTTCGGCGGGCTTCTGGCGGCTCAACCATTCGATAAACTCGGGGGTCGAACCGCGCTTGCCGTTGGGAGGATACGTCGCGAGGGGTTCGCCCACGCCGCGGAAGATGCTGGCATCGACCTTGTCGCGGGCGCTCCAGCCGATGTGCGCGAATAGCGCCGCAACGCGGCGCGCGAAGGTCCACTTCGATGGAGCACCGAGGGCCATCGAGGGCGTCGCGTCGAGCAGCAGATGAATGGAGCCGGCCTCTTCGCGGGCGAACTCCTTGATGAACGGCTTGCCCAGGCGCGCGTAGAGGTTCCAGTCGAGGTAGCGCAGGTCGTCGCCGGCGGTGTAGTTGCGGTAGTCGTGGAATTCGAGTTGCCCGCCTTTATAAGCGCCAAGGCGGTGGCCCTCTTTTAATCCACCGCCGGCCGCGCGCACGGCCAGCACACGCAGGCGCTCGAGCGATGAGAGGAAACCGGGCGGAAATGCAACCTCGGCATCGGGCCGCGCTTCGTCGGCGCCGAAGGAGAGGATGCGCTGCCACCAGGGTTTTGAGGCCGTCTTCACCGAATGAACGCCCTCTTTGCGCACCACGATTATCCCAACACTGCCTGAATACGCCCCGCGATGCGTAGCGGCTGGCGGCCCGGACATTCTACCCGCGCGCGCACGCCTTTGGGAAGGGCGAGAGTCACATTTACGCGGCCGTCCTTTGAGCGTTCCCAATGGCTCTCGATGCGGCCCTGCGGCGAGGGGATCACGGCTCCGCCGTGCGAACCTAGGAAATGCGGGCGGAAGACGATCTCCTTCCAAGCGGGCGCGGTTTGCGTGATGCCGCCGATGGTCTGCATCAGATGGTAGAGCGGATGCGCGGACCACGCGTGCGAGAGGCTCCAGTCGCCCGGCGCGGGCTTGAAGTTTTCCCACGTGGTCCCGTGCTCGGCCATCGGCGTCCAGTATTTGCGGATGTAGCGCAGGACGTCCGTCGCGCAGCCCCGTTCCTGCAGCGCGGTAAAGACGTACGTGATCCAGTACGACGACGGGCGCGCCTTGAAGGACATCTGTTCGCGGATGTGCGGGAGCAGCACGCGTTCGAGCATGCGGCATGCGTTGCCGCCGCGCAGGCCCGCCATCATTGCGAGCGTCTGGCTGTGCACCGAGGCCGTGGGCACGAGCGCGCCGCCGGGCTTCACGCCGTCGCGGAGCAGGCCGTCAGCGGTGAAGAGCTTTGAGAGCGCGGCGCGCGTTTTTGCGGACCACTGTTCCAGTTCGCGGGCGCGCGGGCCGTCTCCGTCCAGGCGGAAGAGCGCGGCCATGCGTTCCAGCGCGAGGACCAGCCAGAGGTTGTAGACCGTGGGCGCGTGGTCCTTGTAAATATCGGTCCAATCGAGGAAGAGCCAGTAGCGCGGATCGTAGACAATCAGGCCGAGGCGCGGATCGATCTGGCCGCGGAAATAGCCGAGCGCCCGGTTGACGGCCTCGCGGTGCGCGCGGAAAGCTTCAAGCGCGCCCGTCTGCCAGTAGTGGTCCCAGATCGTCAGCATCCAGATGAGCGTGAAGTCGGGGAGGATGCAGTCGTGGGCCATCGTCGGAGCGTGGCCATAGGTGAGTCCGTTCGGCAGTTGCTGCGAGGCGATGCAGTGGATGCCGCGGCGGAAGAGACGCGCGTCGTTGGTCAGGTGAAAGGTGTTCCATGCCTGCACGCGCGCGTCGCCCCACCATTGCGCCTGCTCGCGCCAGGGCGTATCGACGTAGGCATCCAGGCTGCAGCACTGTTGCGTCCAGGCGCAGGTCTCCCAGATCTTCGCGAGCGTATTGTCGGAGGTCGTGAAGGACCCGTCGCGCGGCAGCGGATAGCCCTGCCACTTCAAGCCGACGTGAACGCGCAGCGGGACTTTTGAATCGCGAACGGTGAGCACCGCAAAGCGGAAGCCGAATGGATGGTAGAATTCGTGGCGCGTCGCCCCGGCGCGGCAGACGAGCCGGTTCGCGAAGGCCATCTTGCACCAGGCCGGCATCTTGAGGTGCGGCGCGAGCGTCTTCTCGTCGATGCTCTCGACATGGAGGCTGTCGACGATCTCGCCGCCGCGCGCGCCTTCCACGTCGAGCGTCAGGCAGCCGACGACGGTGCGGCCGAAGTCGAGCAGGTAGCTGCGAAAGCGCCCGGTTCCCGTCGGCGGCACCTTCAGTCGCGAGGCGGAACTTTGCGCGGGACGATGGGTCTTGTCTTCCTCGTGGCGCGTCCAGGCGGCGTCGCGGGTGGTACGGTAGTCCTTGGCACAGACGCCTTCCCCCACCCCGACGCAGCGCGCAGCCTCGATTTTCTTTTCCGTGAGCATCGGGAGCATGCGCGGTTCGAGCCCGGACCAGGGCATGGCGTTGAAGCGGCGCGCGTGGCCGGGCTTGGCCCATTTTTTATCGTCGAAGCCGGGCGCGGCCCAATTTGAGACTTCAATCCGCGCGTCAATATGCTCCTGCGGGAACAACTGCAGGCTTGTCGGGACCGTGTTCTTCGAGACGCCGGCCTGGCGACGGCAGGCCCAGGAACGGTCGGTAACAACGCGCGTCTTGCCCCACTGCGCCGCAACCAGCAGCCCCGCGTGCCCCTGCGTGACGTACTGGAAGTTGCTCTGGCCCGGGTTGTGCGCGCGCACGGCGAGCACGTTCCGGCCGCGGCGCAGGAACTTTGCCACGTCCACTTCGTCGTAGGGCCAGTGCGACTGGAAACCGCGCGCGGGCCCGCGGCAGACGTAGCGCCCGTTCACGTACAGGCGGTACGACTGGTCCGCCGTAATGAAGAGCGGCGCGGCAGCGGGCACGGCGGGGAGTTCGAACGCTTTGCGGAAGAGCGCGTACGCGTTGTAGTTGTCCCAGCCGCAGTTGTCCGGCCAGATCCATTCGGCGTGCCGCAGGACTTCGGGCAAGTCGGGCCTATCGAGCATGCGCTTCCCTCGCATCGTTTCACACCTTCGATTATTTCAAGCCGCAGGCGCGCTTCGCTTCATCCAGCGTCACATGCGCGACAGCACTGGCGCGTGCGGCGCCGTCAAGCAGGACTTTCTCGACGTGGTCCATGTTCTTGGCGAGGTCGGCGCGCTTGGCGCGGTACGGCGCGAAGTATGCCTCGATCTTCTCGAGCAGCGCCTTCTTCGCGTCGCCGTAGCCCATGCCGCCGGCGCGGTACTTGCCGGCCAGCGCTTTCTGTTCGTCTTCGGTCGCGAAGAGCGAGTAGAGCGCATAGACGTTGCAGGTCTCGGGGTTCTTCGGCGCTTCGACCGGGGTGATGTCGGTCTTCACGGCCATCACGGTCTTCTTGAGTTCCTTGCCTTCCATCTGCAGGTCGATGGTGTTGCCGTAGCTCTTGCTCATTTTTTCGCCGTCGGTGCCGGGCACCTTCGCGGTCTGGTTCAACTTCGCTTCAGGGCGCACGAAGACCTGGCACTTGTACGTGTTGTTGAAGTACTGGGCCATGTCCTGGGTCATCTCGATGTGCTGGACCTGGTCCTGGCCGACGGGGACGAACTTAGGCTTGTAGATGAGGATGTCCGCCGCCATCAGCACGGGGTAATAGAAGAGGCCCACGGAAGGCGTGATGCCCTTCGCGACCTTGTCTTTGTAACTGTGCGCGCGTTCCAGCAGACCCATGCCGGTGACGGCCCCGAGCATCCACGCAAGCTCGGTGACTTCCGGCACGTCGGACTGGCGAAAGAAGACGCTGCGCGTGGGGTCGAGGCCCAGCGCGAGGTAATCGAGCGCGACGCCCTGGATGTATTCTTTAAGGCGCGCGGCGTCCTGCACGGTGGTCATCGCGTGAAAGTCGGCGATGAAGTAGTAGGGCTCGGCGTCGGGCAGGTTCTGCAGTTCGATGTGCTGCTTGATCGCACCGAAGTAATTTCCCAGGTGCAGCTTGCCCGACGATTGAACGCCCGAAAGGATGCGGGTGGCCATGTCTGCTTTTCTCCGAAAACAAAAAACCCCGGGAGGCGCACCCGGGGCTTAAACGCTTCTCAGCCGACTGCCCTCAGGTCGTCATCCCATTGGAAACAGGGCCACGGACCACGCGCGCCGGAGCGCGGAATGCGCGGCCCGTCGCCAGATCCAGGACCTCGGGAAGGAAGGCATCTCGTATCGCATGGCGGAACCGTATCCCATAAATCGCAGGCCGTCAAGGAACTCGCTCCGCCTTTGTACGATTGCATCGTGTGCGGCAAATCCTACGCTGGAGAAACTTTTCTTCGGAGGCCGTGCGCATGAGCACCGCTCGTTTTGCGGACGATCCGCATCGCCCGCGCTACCATTTCCTGCCGCCCGCGAATTGGATCAACGATCCCAATGGGCCGATCGAACTCAACGGCGAGTATCACCTTTTTTATCAGCACAATCCGGGAGCTGCTTGCTGGGGCAACATGCACTGGGGCCATGCGGTCAGCCGCGATCTGGTTCGTTGGGAGCATCTGCCGCCAGCGCTCGCGCCAACGCCCGGCGGGCCGGACAAGGACGGCGTCTTTTCGGGCTGCGCGCACAACGTCGCTGGAACGCCCATGCTCTTCTACACCGGCGTGAACCCCGAGGCGCAATGCGTGGCGCTGGCCGACGCGCGCATGCGCGGCTTTCGCAAGTTCGAAGGAAATCCCGTCATCGCCGCTGCGCCACCAGAAATTCAGGGACGCGCGTGGACGGGCTTTCGCGACCCATTCGCCTGGAAGGAAGCGGACGGCTGGTACGCGCTGATCGGCTCGGGCATCGAAGGCACGGGTGGCACGGCGCTGCTCTACCGTTCGAAAGACTTTCGTACGTGGGAGTACCTCCACCCGCTTTGCATAGGCAACCCGCACGAGACCGGGACGATGTGGGAGTGTCCGCTGTTCTTCGATATGGGCGAGCGCAAACACCTGCTCGCGGTCTCGCCCTACGCGCGGCCCGAGTACTTTCTCGGCGCGTACGCGGAGCAGCGCTTCTCGCCCGAGCGCCAGGGGCTCCTCGACTTTGGGCACAGTTACTACGCGCCCACCGGCTTTATCGACGCCAAGGGCCGCCGGATCGTATGGGGCTGGCTGAAGGAACGCCGCAATGCCGATGCGCAAAATGCCGCCGGGTGGTCCGGGTGCTTGAGCCTTCCGCGCGAACTCTCGTTGCATCCTGACGGTCGCTTGCGCGTGCGTCCCGTAAGCGAAGTCGAGCATCTGCGCGGCCGGCATCGTCATCTGGATGCGCGGGATATCTCCCCCGGTACGCTTCACCGGCTGGAGGGTATTCAAGGCGCACAACTGGAGATTGAGGCCGAGTTCGAGATTCTCCATTCCGCCGCGGTCGGGCTGGCGGTTCGCCTCGCGGACGCCGGAACGGAATCCACTGAGATCTTGTATCGAAGCGATAACAAGGAACTGTATGTGAACTGCGAGCGCAGCAGCGCCGACCCGAATTCGGCGGGGGGCCTCGACGTGGGTCCGTTTGCGCTCGCGAAGGGCGAGCCCCTGCGGCTGCGCGTCTTCGTTGACCATTCGGCGATCGAAGTGTACGCCAACGAGCGCGCGTGCATCTCCAGCCGCGTCTATCCCACTCAAAGGGATTGCATACACGTAGCGTTACTGGCGCGCGGCGGCGCGGCGAAACTCGTTTCACTTGATGCTTGGGATCTGGCGAAAACCTAGAACGTTCTACCCAACGCAAGCACGGCGAATTGAGTTCAGGGCAGCCCCAGCGCCCACGGAACCAGATAATAGCAGAGCGTGGCCACCAGGAAGACGCTGCAGAAGTCCACCGCGAAGCCGGAAAGAACCATGCGCGGCACCGTGAGGTAGCCGCTGGCGTAGACGATGGCGTTGGGCGGCGTGCCGGCAGGCAGCATCAAGCCGAAGGACGCGGAGAGCGTCGAGGCGAACATCAGCGTCGCGGGATGAAGGCCCAGGTGCGCGCCGCCCGCGGCGAGGATCGGGACGAGGATGCTGGCGGTGGCCGTATTCGAGGCGACTTCGGTGATGGCCGTGGTGACTCCGCAGACGATCAGCAGCGCGACGAAGGGATGAAGCTGGCCGACGTCTTTCATCTGCGCGGCGATGCGGTCGGAGAGCCCGCTGCTCTGAATGCCGTAGGCCATGGCGAAGCCGCCGCCCAGCAGCACCAGGAGGCCCCAACCGATGCCCGCCGCGCGGCGCGGGGTCAGCGCCGGCCGCCAGGGCCGGAGGCTCACCGGAATCAGGAGCAGACCGAGCCCGACGACCAGCGCTACCATGCCGTCGCCGCAGTCGGACTTCAGCATTTTACGCATGGCTTCGGGGAGGCTGTTCAACGGCACCACGTCGGCCCACGTCCACGTCACTAACTCCCACCAGCCGGGAATCGAGACGTCCTTCCAGACTTCAATGGGCTTGCGGAAGATCCAGAGCAGCGCCGCGAGCACGAAAGCGGTGAGCGCGACGACTTCGCCGCGTGTCATGGGGCCTAGCCGCGCGCGTTCGGCCTGGATGACTTCCTTGCCCGCCCCGATATGCCCGCTCGGAAGTTTTACCGCGACGCGCGTTAGGTAGAGCCAGACCAGCGGAAGCGTAATGACGACCAGCGGGATGCCGACTTTAAGCCAGGTTACGAAATCGATCTCAAGATGCAGCATCTGATGAGCGTTGTTGATGAAGATGCCGTTCGTGCCCGTACCGATCTTCGTGCCGAGCCCGCCGATGCTGGCCGCGTAGGCGAGCCCCAGCATCACGGCAATGCCCAGGCGCCGGACGTCCGGATGGTTTTCGCCGAGATCTTCTTCAAGCCGCGAGAGCACCGCCATCGCGATGGGGTACATCATCAGCGCGGCGGTGGTGTTGGCGATCCACAGCGAGAGGAACGCGGTAGCGAGCATGAAGCCCAGCACGAGCCGGGGCGGGCTGGTGCCGGTGAACGAGATGACGCCCAACGCAACGCGTTTGTGCAGGTTCCATTGCTCGATGGAAGCGGCGATAAACATGCCGCCGAGGAAGAGCCAGTTGAGCGGGTCGAAGTATTGCAGCGCGACGTTGAAGAGCGTCTGCAAGAACGAGTCGCTCTCCGGCGCCACGCCGAAGCACGGAAAAAGAATCACGGGCATGCAGGCGGTGACCCAGAGCGGCACCGGTTCGCAGATCCACCACACGGACATCAGCGCCACCGACGCGGCGGCCCAGCTTGCGGCGTGCGGCAAGCCGTGGGCTTTCAGGCCCAAGCCCAGCGCTAGGAACAGCGCGACGCCCAGCACGAGGCCGATCCATTGCCGGGCCCCGTAGCCGCGGAGCTCGCCGGGCAATGACAAGTCGTCTTCGGAAGCCATGGGACCGGGATGTTATAGGAAGACAGAAAAAAAGATACCGCTGCGGCGAGAACTTAAGCGGAAACCGCATGCGCGGCGAGCGTGCGCTTGAGGTACTTGCCGGTGAAGCTCGCGGGGCTCTGGCAGAGCGTTTCGGGCGTGCCTTGCGCCACGATGCGCCCGCCGGCCTCGCCGCCTTCGGGCCCCAGGTCGATGATCCAGTCGGCCTGTTTGATCACGTCGAGGTTGTGCTCGATGACCACCACCGAATTCCCGAGGCTGACCAGACGCTGGAGAACGTCGAGCAGCTTGGCGATGTCGTGGAAGTGCAGACCGGTCGTCGGCTCGTCGAGCACGTACAGCGTGTTGCCCGTGGCTTTCTTGGAGAGTTCGAACGCGAGCTTGATGCGCTGCGCTTCGCCGCCGGAGAGCGTGATGCTCGATTGGCCCAGGCGCACGTAACCGAGTCCGACGTCGTGCAGCGTCTGCATGCCTTCGTGAATCTTGGGATGATTCCTGAAAAGATTCAGCGCGGCGTCGATGGAGAGGTCGAGCACGTCGGCGATGGAGAGGTCCTTGAACTTCACTTCCAGCGTCTCGCGGTTGAAACGCTTGCCTTTGCACTGTTCGCACAGCACGTACACGTCGGCGAGGAAGTGCATCTCGATGGTCTTCTGCCCGCTGCCCTGGCAGGACTCGCAGCGCCCGCCCTTCACGTTAAAGCTGAAGCGGCCGGCGTTGTAGCCGCGAATCTTGGCCTCGGAGAGCGCGGCGTAAAGCTTGCGGATTTCGTCGAAGACGCCGGTGTACGTCGCGGGGTTGCTTCGAGGCGTCCGGCCAATGGGCGACTGGTCGATATCGATGATCTTGTCGAGCTTCATGTCGGTGACGTAGACGCGGTCGCACGCGCCGGGTTTGGCGCGCGACTGATGCAGCAGCCGCGCGAGGCTCTTGTAGACGACCTCGTTTACGAGCGAGCTCTTGCCGCTGCCCGAGACGCCGGTGACGCAGACGAAGCGCCCGAGCGGCACGTTCACGTCGAGAGACTTCAAGTTGTTCTCGCGCGCGCCTTTCACCACCACCGAACGCTTCTTGTCGATGGGCCGGCGTTCTTTGGGCAGCGGGATCTCCATCTCGCGCGTGAGGTACTTGCCCGTGAGCGAACGGCCGGTCTTGCAGAGGTCCTCCGCGCTGCCCGCCGCGACCACTTCCCCGCCCTTCTCGCCGGCGCCGGGACCCATGTCGATCATCCAGTCGGCGCGGCGCATCACGTCTTCGTCGTGCTCGACGACGAGCACCGTGTTGCCGAGATCGCGGAGCAGCGCGAGCGTGTCGAGGAGGCGGTCGTTGTCGCGCTGGTGCAGGCCGATGGTCGGTTCATCGAGCACGTACGTGACGCCGACGAGTTTGCTGCCGACCTGGCTGGCCAGGCGAATGCGCTGGGCCTCGCCGCCGGAGAGCGTGCCGCGGGTGCGGTCGAGCGTGAGGTAGCCGAGGCCCACGTCGAAGAGGAACGTGAGCCGCTCGCGAATCTCTTTGAGCACAGGCGCGGCGATCTTGGCCTTCTCGCCCGAGAGCGGCAGCGACTTGAAGAAGACCTGCGCCTTCTCGATGGTCAGCCCGACGATCTCTTGAATGTTGAGGCCGTTCACTTTTACTGCGAGCACTTCCGGGCGCAGGCGCGCGCCTTTGCAGTCCGGGCAGGAGAGATCGGACATGAACTCGTGAATGCGCTGCTTGATCATCTCGCTGTCGGTCGCGTGGAAGCGTTCGGTAAGCGACGGCACGAGGCCCTTGAATGGCGCGCCCGCGCTGTCGGCGCCGCGCGCGCTGGTGCCGAAGAGCAGCGCTTTGAGCGCGCCCTTGGGGACTTTCTCCACGGGCATGCTGAGCGGAATGCCGCGCGCCTGGCAGTGGCGGCGGACGGCGCGGCCGTACCAGATGCCGTAGTTGTAGCCGAGGCGGTAGAGGCTCTTGATCAGGCCGTCCTGGATGCTGAGGTTTTTCTCGGGGATGAGCAGGTCCACGTCGATCTCGAGTTTGGTGCCCAGTCCCGCGCAGGCGGCGCACGCGCCGTAGGGACTGTTAAAGGAAAAAACGCGCGGGCTAAGTTCCTCGAGGCCGACGCCGTGGATCGGGCACGCAAAGCGTTCGCTGAACAGATGGTCTTTGGGCGCGGTCTTATCCGTCTCCTGAACGTTGGCGATCAGGAGCCCTTCGCCGACCTTGAGCGCGAGTTCCACGGAGTCTGTCAGGCGCGAGCGGGACTCCTTCTTGACCAGGATCCGGTCGACGACGGCCTCGATCTCGTGCTTGAAGGTCTTGGCCAGCGCGCCGACCTCGCGCGCATCCGCCATCTTGCCGTCCACGCGCAAGCGCACGAAGCCCGCGCGCTTTGCGGAGGTGATGACGTCCTTGTGCTCGCCCTTGCGCCCGCGCACGAGCGGCGCGAGCAAGATGAGCTTCGCGCCCTCGGGGAATTCCATGAGCTTATCCACGATCTGTTCGGCGGACTGGCTCTCGATGGCGCGGCCGCATTGCAGGCAGTGCGGCACGCCGGCGCGCGCAAAGAGCACGCGCAGGTAATCGTAGATCTCGGTGGTGGTGGCGACGGTCGAGCGCGGATTCGCGCCGCCGCTGCGCTGTTCGATGGCGATGGTCGGCGTGAGCCCGTCGATGGACTCGACGTCGGGCTTCTGCAACTGTTCGAGGAACTGGCGCGCGTACGCGCTGAGGGACTCGACGTAGCGCCGCTGCCCTTCGGCGTAGATGGTATCGAACGCGAGCGTCGATTTGCCGGAGCCGGAGAGGCCCGTGATCACGACGAGTTTGTCGCGGGGTATGTCCACATCCACGTTCTTAAGGTTGTGCTCCCGCGCGCCGCGGATGCGGATGGCGTGGGACTTATCTATGTAGGGCATGCGGGATTCCTAACGGGACCGACCGTGGGAGCGGGGAAAAGAGTAACGCGTAAAACGTAACACGTAAAACGTAATTACCGCGAACGTATCCGCAACCAGCGGCGAATTACGAGTTACGTTTTACGTCTTGCGTTTTATTCCTTCAAAACGTTGTCCTCTTTCTCGACCTTGGGTTGCGGCGCGTCCTTCTTGGCGGGCTGGGGTTCGGAGAGGCCGAGGCTCTCGATGGATTCCTTGAGCGCCTTGCTGTGCTTCTCCCAGGTATCTGGAGAGGCGTTGCCCGAGACGACCAGCATCTTGGCGCCGCGCAAGAAGATGCGCTGGACGATGTGGCCGTCCTGGCCCTCGGCGGTGCCGGTGTATTCGAGTTCATAACCCTTGGTCTCGCCGCTCTTGATGTAACCCGCGCTGACGCGCTTGTAGTTTTTCAGGATCATCTGCGGGCCCATTTCGGCCATCGGCGCGATCTGCTCCAGCGTCATCTGCATCGGCAGGGCCTGCTCGACGACTACGATGGAAGCATTGTCCGGGCCGGTGATCTGCACGAGCGGCTTCGGGCCCATCGGCGAGGCCGGCGGGTTGGCGTCGATCTTCCAGCCGTCACCCTTCGGCGCTTTCAGGCTGAGGCCCAGGCCCGGGCTGGACCAGGCGCCTTCGTCGGCCTTGCCTTTGGCCGGTTCGGCCTGCTTGACGCCGGGCGCATCGCCCTGCTTGGCCGTCATGTCATCCATCATCTTCTTCACGAGCGGGTTGTTCATCAGTTGTTGCATGGCTTCCGGGTCTTTGAGCATGTCCTCCATCATCTTCTTCATGGCGGGATTGTTCATGGCCTGCTTCATCTGCTCGCCCATGCCCGGCCCAAGCATCTTGTCGCCCATCTCTTTCAGCATGTCCTGCATCTTGGGATCGCTGAGGAGCTTGCCGACATCCAACGAACTTGCGTCGCCACCGCCCAGGCCCGCCAGCATCATCTTCTTGACGACGGGGTCGTTGAGCATCTGCGTCATCTCGGCCATGCTCATCATCTTCGGCTTGTCGTCCGCGGTGATTCCGAGCGCGGCCAGATCGAGCGCCTTGTTTGCGGGCGCCTCCAGCTTCAGCGCGAAGAGCTTCTCCTTGAGGGCGTCGAACGCGGCCTTGGGCACGTCGCCGCGCACGAGGACCACGCTGGAGACGCCTGCGCCCTCGCGCACGGCCTGCAGCGCCATCTGCCAGTCCTGCTTGAAGGCCTGCCCGGCCGTGTCGTAGAACTCGTTCGCATCTTCCGGCGTGTCCCAGGCGGTGAGCCAGACAAGCACTTCCTTGCCCTCTTTGGCGTAGAGCGCGAACTTGTCCCCGCCCCAGCCTTTCGCGGCGGCGGCGGCTTTCTCGCGCGCCGGCTGGCCGAGCTTTTCCGTCAGCAGCAGCCGCGTGTTGAATTCGCCCCAGTTGCCCTCGGAGGTCTTCGCGAAACCGCCGAGCATGGCCGCGAGATCCGGAAGCGCGATCTCGACCGGATCGTCGCGCTTGGCGAGCCACTTCTCCGGGTGCAGGATCTGTTCGGTGGACTTCGGCGGGTCCTTGGCGAAGCAGTAATCGAGCAGCTTCTGGCCGCCGGCCTGGCGCACCTGAATGCAGAACCCGAGGCCCTGGATGTACGAGAAGATCAGGTTGTCGCGGATGAACGCGGGCGCTTCGGCGATCTCCTTCGAACCGGGCATCTCGGGCATCATCTGCGCCATCTTGACGGGATCGGATGCGACCATGTCCAGCGAGCGGTCCACGCCCGGCAGGCGTTCCATAGGCACGCCGAGCATGTAGCCGTACATTACCAGCGTCGCGTCGCCTTCGACGAGCGCGAGCTTAGCCGCGGCGGCGTCGGAGAGGTTCTTGTCCTGGCCGAAGTTGACCAGGTCGAAGTATTGGTCCTGGATCGCGTGGTTGATCTCGTGGACGAGCACTGTCTCTTCCATCTTGTCGGCCACGTCCTGGCCGAGTTTCTTCGTCATCTCGGGTCCGAGCAGCCCGCCGCCGTCCTTCACCAGCACAAGGTACTTGGCCTTGGGATCGTAATATCCGCCGATCTGGCTCGAGAGCAGTTGCGGGTAGTACTTGCCGAGGTCCATGTCCTTCGGGATCAGGTCGAAGTTCTTGAGCGAGCGTTCCATCGGGTCGAGCACGTTCTTGGGCATCTCCTCCGAGAACATCTCGACGACCTTCTGCTTGAGCGCGTCGCGGCTCTTCTGGCCCACGGCGAGATTCTTGTTCTTGAGCGCAAGGCCGCGGTACTTCTGCGCGGCTTCCTTGAGTTTCTCGATGCGCTGCTGCATGTCCGGCGCGAGGGGCTCGACGCCTGCCGGGAGTTTGGGCGCTTCCGCCGGCGCTGGCTCTTCGCCGCGCAGCAGGAATGGCTGAAGCACAAGCAGGGCCAGGGCGAGTAAGGCGCCGCGATTGCCAACAGTATTAAAACGCATGGCTGGAGTCCTCATGGGGTGCCGCAGGTCTCTTTAAAGGCCGGGCAGGGGCAATGCCACGGTATTCATACGGGAATTCCGAGGTTCGTTTCGGCGCGCCCCGGGTGAGTCCGCTGACCTACTTGCCCTGGGCCTTCTGTTCGTGGACCTGGGCTTCGTCGTTCAGACCGCGTTCCCGGCAGTACGCGGCAAGGCTCTTGTGGTCGTCGGCAGCCAGGTCGCCAAGGAACTGCAGATAGATCTGGTAGACCTCGGCAGGCTTCATGTCCGCGAACTTCCTGCCGACGCCCGGGCCCGGCGGCGAAACGGAGACCAGTTGCAGGAGCGCCGGCGTGGCGCTTTGCACGGCCCATTTTTCGACTTCCGCCATCTTGGGCACTTCAAGCTTATCTTTGATCGGTATGGGCGCGTTGGGCTTGGCCTGCTCGTTGATCGCCTTCAGGACTTTATCATGCAGGCTTTTCTGCATGGCGAGATCCGCCTCGCGGACCTTGGCCAGTGCGACGTGCCCTTGCATCCCGTTCAGGCGCATCTGCACCGTCTTCACGATCTGGATGGCGCCATCAAAATCAAAAGCCTTGACCTTCTCGCCTACCTTCTTGCCTTCTTCCTGGACGTACGTGGTGGCGCGCTGTTCAAGGGCTTTCTTGGCATTTTCGGCTTCGCCCTTGTGTTTGGAATCCTTGACTTTGGCGAGGTAATCGTCCCACGCGGCCAAGGCGAGCGGAATCGGCTCGTTCTTATCCTGCTCCTTGCGCTGGGCCTCATCCGTGGCGTCTTTGAACGTGGTATCGGCCAAGGCGTTCACGGCATTCAGCTTCTGCTCGCCGTCGGCCTTGTGGGTTGTGGCGCCGAACTTGGCGAGGAAGTCTGCCCAGGGCTTGCGCGCGGCGTCGAAGTCCTTCTGCGCCACCCCAGCCTTGCTGTCGGCGTCGGCCTGCTGCAGCGCAGCCGCCGTATTGCGCTCGGCCTCGCCCGCGACTTTCTGCTCGTAGCCTTCCGCCTTGCCTTGCGCTTCTTTTTCGATGTCCGGCGCGATGCCGCCCGCCGCAGCCATTACTTCGCGCCACTTCTTGGCGATCTCGGCCAGTTTCGCCGGATCGTCCTTGCCCGCGGCTTCAAGTTTGCGCGCTTCGTCGGCCAGCGCCATGATCTTGCGGCGGTCGGCCTCCTTGCGCGAAGCCAGAATGCCGTCGAGGAGTTTCTTGGCCTCGTCGGCGGTGGTGCTGGTGGGGAACGCATCCAGGATCGCCTTCAGCTCGGCGGTGGCCGGAGCGGAGAGGGGGTCGTTCGCGAGCAAGGCCTTGGCATTGGCGAGTTTCTTCTCGGCCTCGGCGTTCTGCGGGTTTTCAGGCGCGCCGGAGGAACTCGTGGCGCCCGAAGAAGAAACCGGCGTGGGCACCGGAGGAGGAGGCGGCGGCACGGGGCCAGTGCCGCCGGGCTTGGCGAAGTGCACGACAATGCCGACCACCAACAGGAAGAGGATCACCAGGCCCGCGTAGAAGAGGACGTTCTTGACCGGCGAGACGACGCCGGTGGAGACGCTCTCGGTGCCCTCGGGGACCCGGCGCTTCTTGGCCGCCACGGCAGCCTCTTTGGCGCTCATGGCACGCATCACGGTGCTCTCGCCGGCTGCGATGCGCTCGATGCCTTCGCCGATGCCCTTCTGCGAGCGCTCGAGGTCCTCAATGAGGCGTGTCATGTTCGGGTAGCGCTTCTCTGGCAGCTTCGCCATCATGCGCTCGATGATGAAGCAGACGGGATCCGGCACCAGTTGCGTGAACTCCTGGATCGGCGGGAGCGATTCCTGGATATGCGCCTTGAGGACCTCGTGCGCGGTCGAGCCCGAGAACGGCGTGGTGCCGGTGAGCATGTGGTAGAAGGTCGCGCCCAGCGAATAGATGTCGACGCGGTGGTCGATTTCCTTGCCCAGCGCCTGCTCGGGCGCCATGTAATGCGGCGTGCCCATCACGCGGCGGTTGTCTTTCGCCGAGAGGCCGGTCTCTTCAAAGGTCTTCGCGATGCCTAAGTCGGCGATCTTCACCACGCCGTCCTTGGTGAGCATGATGTTGTCGGGCTTGATGTCGCGGTGGACGATGCCGTTCTCGTGCGCGAACTCCAGCGCCTTGGCGGTCTGGATCACGATGTCCACGGCCTTGTCCACCAGCACTTTGCCGTCGATGCGCAGCATCTCCTTCACGGAGCTGCCGTCGATGTACTCCATGGAGAAGTAGTGCCGGCCGTTGGCCTTCGAGACGTCGTGGACGTGGATGACGTTGGGATGGTTCAGCTTGCCCGCAGCGCGCGCTTCGCGGATGAAGCGGTCGACGAACTCGCGGTCGGTGGAGTAGCGTTCGTTGAGGACCTTGAGCGCGACGATGCGGTCCATCGAGAGCTGCTTGGCCTTGTAGACCGTGCCCATCCCGCCGACGCCGACTTTCTCGAGAATCTTGTAGCCGGGGATCTCGATGGAGATCGGCTCGTTCTTCTCGTCGACCACCTCCAAGATCGTGTCCCCGATCTTGATCTGGTCGCCGAATTTGAGCGGGGTCAGGCCGTCGCCGTTCTTCGCGGCCACCTTGCCGTTGACGAACGTGCCATTGCGGCTGAGATCCTGCAGGAAGATTAGGTCGTTCTTGCGGACGATCGCCGCGTGCTCGCGCGAAGACTTGGGGTCGAGGATGGGGATCGGACAGGCCGAGCGCCGGCCCATGACGAGGCGGTCGGAATTGAGCTTATGTTCCTGGCCGATGTTGCGGCCCTTGCGTACGACGAGCTTGGCCACGCGCTACGGATCTCCCAGTCGAACATACAAGGCCGGGCCGGCAACGGCGCATCCATCTAGGTGCTATGCGCGCAAACATTTATGCAGGAAGCATTATCGTGCACCTGCCTCAAAGTGTCAATCGAGAGAGGCAGACTCACGGGCCTGCCTTATTTCGCGCCGGGCAGGCCCGACAGGTTGCGCGCCCCAAGTTCGGTCGCAAAGAAGGCCGAGAACGCGTGTGCGCCTTCCGGTTTGAGATGGCCGTAGTCGGCGTACAGGGTGTCGCGCAGGCCGCAGTCTTCCGGCTGCTCGTAGTACAAGAACGGGACGTCCAGCCGCTGCGCGATCTCGCGTGCCAGCGCGAGATGCGCCTGGAATTCCGTCTCGTGATCCTGCCGGACGCGCTCGCGATAGGCCGAACGGTTCGGCAGTTCGACGAGCAGAGCCTGTGCGCCGTCCTCGCGGATGCTGCGGATGAGTTCCTCCAGGTGCCCGGCCAGGACGGGACTCTGCCGGAAGCGGCTGTAATGATGATAAGCGAGATTCGCCGCGTCGTGTTCGATCTCCGCCGGCGTGAGCGCCTTGACTTCGTCGCCCTTGTCGCGCACCTGGCCGTACTCGTCCACATAGACCGAGATTTCGGAAGGTTTGCCGTTCAACAGGACGTGCGCAAAATAGCGTAAGGCAAAGGGAACCTTAACGCGCTGCTGGAGGAGGCCATCCAACACCATGGCATTGCGCGGAGGTTCGGGCAGGCGCATGCGGTCCGACAAGGGAGCGTCTAGTTCGTAGAGCGTGCCCAGTGGGTGCGAGCCCAGGGTGAAATACCAATCATCAAGGCCGATTACCACCACTTTTGTGCCTTTTAGTATTTCCCGGTTGCGTCGATAGAGATCCAAGGCATCGAAGAGCCGCCCACCGCCAAGCGCGCAATTGACCACCGAACCCTTGGGCATGCCGAGCCGTTCTTCGACAACTCGCGGCACTACCGCATTACGCATGCGCGAGGAGCCGAGAAACACAATTTGTGGCGCTCGAGAAGACGCGATCACCTCGCGTTCGACCAGGCGCAGTTGGCCCCAGGCGCTATTCGGTTGAATGAGCACGTCGTTGGGCACCAGCCTCGCGGCGGCTTCAAGCGCCGCCACGATGGCCAGCACGCCCAGCAGCGCCCATGGCATGCGCGGGCGGAAGCCTGCGAAGGACTCAAAATTGAAAATAGATGAACGGGACATGTTCCCCGGTCCTCCGTGTGGAGATCAGCCAGAGCACAAGCACGGCGAGGGCCAGCACGCGTAGCGCGAGCGGCCAGTTGAGCAAGCGCGTGTGGTCCTTGTTGCGGTACTGCGGGAGGTCGATCAGGAGCAGCATGGTCAGGACCGCGAAGCAGGCCGTGCGCAGGTCGTCGGAGTCCAGGCCGATCCCCCCGGCCTCCCGCGCGATCTTGCTGCGGAACGAGAGCAGCCCCGCGCAGAACTGCCACGCCTTGGTGAAGTCCGGCGCGCGGAAGAAGATCCACGAGAGCGCGGCCAGATGGAATGTTCCCAGCACTTTCAGCAAAAAGATTACCCGCGCGCCCAGGCCCGCCTCGCGCGGTGGGGCCTCGCCGTCCGGTTTGCGCTCGCCCAGCATCCACTTGTGGACGGCCAGGTAGACGCCGTGCAGCGTGCCCCAGACGACAAAGGTCCAACTCGCGCCGTGCCAGAGCCCGCCGAGGAACATCGTCAGGAAGAGGTTGCGATAGGTCTTTAGCGTCCCGCCGCGGTTTCCGCCCAGCGGAATGTAGAGGTAGTCGCGTAGCCAGGTCGAGAGCGAGACGTGCCAGCGGCGCCAGAAATCGGTGATGTTCGAGGCGAAGTACGGATGCTGAAAGTTATGCATCAGCTCGAAGCCCATCAGCTTCGCCAGGCCGCGCGCAATATCGCTGTAGCCGCTGAAGTCGGTGTAGATCTGGATCGCGTAGCAGTAGAGGCCCAGCAGCAGCGTCAGCGACGAACACTTGGTGGGATCGGTGAAGACTTTGTCCGCCAGCGGGCCCAGCGAATCCGCGACCACAACTTTGCGAAAGAGCCCGATCAGGATCAGTACCGCGCCCTGGCGCCAGCCGTCCCAGGTCATGCGGCGGGGGCGCTCGCACTGGCTGAGCAGGCTCTGGGGGCGGTTGATCGGCCCGGCGACAAGATGCGGGAAGTACGCGACGAAGAGCATGAAATCCCAGAGGTTGTTCGTGGGCTTCATCTGGCCGCGGTAGATGTCGATCGTGTAGGCCATGGACTGGAACGTGTAGAAGCTGATGGCGACCGGTAGCGTGACCTTGATCACGAATGGATCGGGCGAGAAGCCCAGCGCGTGCAGGAGCGCCTCGGTGTTCTCGATAAAAAAGTTGCAGTACTTGAAGAAGCCCAGAATGAGCAGATTCGAGCCGAGCGAGAGCAGGAGCCAGCCGCGCCGCGACCGCGCGGACGGGTTGTCCTGGATCTTCAACCCAGCATACCAGTCGAAGGCCGAGGTCGCGAACATCAGCGCCGCGAAGCGGTAATGCCAGGGATTCGTCCAAGGGTAGAGATTCTCGTCGAGCACCCCCTGGCTGTTGTAGCCCTGGCTGCCCCACCAACTGTAAAAGAGGTAACTGGCGCTGAGCAGCATCGCGTTCTGCCAGCGGAACGAGAGCGCGAAGTAGAGCGGGAAGACGAGCGCGAAAAAGATCCAGAAGTCAACAGTGCTGAAGAGCATGAACCGTTGCGGCTCCTGGATCGCGTTAGCGCACGGCTCTTCCCCGGCTGAGCGAAAGAGAACGGTGCGGCATTCGTAATAAACGTATGCGAGGCGCGACCTAGGCTACTCGCAACCGGAATCTCAACAATCAAAAAGCAAGTTTTCAGCGCATTATCCGTCTTTAGGTTATAGATAGGAGCCATGCCGCCGCCCATGCCCCCTTCCCCGCTCGAACGCAAGCACTCCTTTAAGGACCGCATTTTAACGTGTGTGGCCGGTTTTGGCGCGGCGCTCGTGCTGGGCGTGGTGATCTTCTCGGTCGCCAAAAGCCGCGGCGAAGAGAACGCCGCTCCGTTGCCGGACCCCGCCGCCTTTCAGAAAGAAAAGGAACGCGTCTACGCGACCATCGTACCTGACGACGAGGCTGGATTTGTGCGCAAGCCTTCTCCGAAGGCCGGCGAGTGGCTCGCGACGTACAACGAACCGCCGCAGGCGCTCGAGAAGTACAAGCAGCAGGCCAAGGTGAAACCCACAAAGGACCGGCGCACGATCGTGCTCCAACCGCTCGGCGCGTTCAACGACGAGCAGAAGAAAGTGCTCGAAGCAATGAAGGACTATGCGGAAGCCTTCTTCCAGTTGCCCGCGCGCATCGAAGAACCGATGGCCTTTCCACCAAAGGGCATGGAAGAAGACGATGCGCTCGTGCGCATGATTCCCATAGGACACCGCAGAGCAGGATACGACCGGCAGTACAATGCCGATACCATCCTCGAAAAAGTATTGAAGAAGAATCTCCCGAAGGATGCCGTGGTCTACCTGGGGATCACGATGCAGGACCTCTACGTCGAACAGCTAAATTACGTCTTCGGCCTGGGCAGCTTCGATAAGCGCGTGGGCGTCTACAGCCTGGTCCGGTACTTCCCGGAGTTCTGGGGCAACGAGCGCAAGGATGGCGACGACGTGCTCGCGCTGACCCGCGCCTGCAAGGTGCTGAACCACGAGACCGGACACATGTTCGGCCTGAAGCACTGCATCTTTTACAAGTGCTCGATGAACGGAAGCAACAGTCTCGCCGAAACCGACGCCGAGCCCCTGCACTACTGCCCCGTCTGCCACCGCAAGTTGATGTGGGGCCTGGAACTCGACACGGTGAAATGCTACGAGGACCTGGGCGCGTTCTACGCCCAGCACGGTATGAAAGAAGAAGCCGCGTGGACGAAAGACCGGCTGGAACGCTGGAAGAAGGTCCTCGCCACCGAAGCGGCGAAGAAGGATGAGTGAAGAAGAGATCGTAAAACGTAATGCGTAAAACGTAATAACGGCTTGGCGTTTTGTTTGTTCAAGTTCCTCATATGGTGAGTGACGTTTTACGTTTTACGTTTTACCCTCGCTTCGCTACCCTCCATAACTCTTCGCAACCCAGAACGTTCATCAAAGGGATTCCCATGCCCACGCCCGTCAAGATCGCAATCACCGGCCTTGGCTTTACGCAGAGCATGCTGCCGGGATACCTGGCCTGCCCCGACACCAACTTGGTTCTGTTCCACGATGTGGATGAGGCGCGCGCGAAGAAAGTCGCAACCGATGCCGGCGGCGTGCGCTGGACGACAAACTTCGAGGACGTGCTGAAGTCGGACGCCGATATCGTGGAGATCGGGACGCCGAACCATCTCCACCCGGAGCAGGCGCGCGCCTGCATGCAGGCCGGTAAGCATGTGCTGATCGAAAAACCCCTTGCGCCAACGGTGGCCGGGTGCCGGCAGATACTCGACGCCGCGAAAGCCACTGGTAAGCGCTTGGGCGTGAACATGACCCAGTTGAACGTTCCGTTCCACCACTCGCTGCACGCGATGATCCGCAAAGGGCTCTTTGGCAAGATCTCCTCCGTCCGCGTGCGCCTGGCACACCGGGGGCCGCTGCACCGCGCGGACACCGCGCATTGGCGCTTCAAGAAGGAGCACATCGGCGGCGGTTCGTTCATGCAATTGGGCATTCACCCCATGAACCTGACGCTGTGGATGCTCGGCGACGAGATCGAGCGCGCGAGCTGCTTCGCGAAGAATCTCTATTGCCAGCACTCGCTCGAAGGCGAGGACACGTTTACCGCCTGCGCGGAACTGAAGGGCGGCCCTCTGATGACGCTCGAGTCCGCGTACAACTCGGTAGGCACCGCGTTTGGCGTCTACGGCACGGAAGGGCATTGCGTTGAGGAAGGCGGCTACCTGCGGCTCGAAGCCAACGCGGCGTACAAGGACGAGTGGCTCGAATACCCCGGGCCGGACCACAAGCCCGGCGACACGTTGGTTTATCCGCCGCACTCGAAACTGCTCAAGGCCGAGAAAGAGAACGGCGGCGCGAAATTTCCTTGCACGCAACACCTGCTCTTCGCGCGCGCGATCCGGGATGGATTGCCTTTTGAAATGGACGGCGAGATCGGCCTGCGCGACGTCGCGGCGATCCAGGCGATGTATCGCGCGGCGGAGACTAAACGTGTGGTCGAAGTGAAGGAGATGCTGCCATAGTCCGCGCGTGTGCGTTCGGCGCTGAAGACCGCAAAAAAAGAGGCGAACCCGGCAAGTCTTTATAGGCCTTCCGGGTTCGCCCGACGCTTTAACCGGTGTTTGCTCCAGTTTCAGCGTCTAACCTATTCAGGATTGTTTCAGCCACCATGGCTGCCGCATGCAGCGGCTTCCATGTTGATCCGCTGGACGGCCAATTGCGAGAGTTTGGCATCGGCGGCACGTTCTTCTTCCAGCGTCTGCTGGAGAAGTTTGGCTTCGTGCGACATCCCGAGCGTCTCCGCCCAGGTCCGTGCGCAGCCGTATCCCGCCATCTCGTAGTGTTCGACTTTCTGGGCGGCGCAGATCAGAGAAGCATCGCCGCCATGGCCGTTCTTTTTTTTGATCACTTCATCGCCTTCCGCGATCAGACCTTCCATGGCCTTGCATTTCCGGCCCGAATGCGAGGAGTTCAGACCTTTCAAAACTTCATCCAGGCGCTTCACATGCGTCTGGGTCTGCTGCAGGTGGTCCTGAAGCCCCTTCCGCAGGTCGGGCGAACTGGCAGCCTTTGCCAGCTCGGGGAGCGCCTTGAGCAATTGCGTCTCCGCACTGTAAAGGTCCTGCAATTCGTCCACCAGCATGGATTTCAAGTCGTCGTTCTTGTGCATTTCGAGTCTCCTTTTATGTATCGAAATCCGAAAATAACCTACACCTTCGCTACTTAGCGACCTTCAGGTTATTTTTGACGTGGTCCGCGCCGGCGATCGCCGCGGCCTTAGCCTCGATACTCTTCTTCTCTTCTTCGGATTGAACGGCGCCTTCCAGGGTCACCTTTCCATCCTGGGAAAGGACCGTGACGTTCCGCGCCGCTGCCGACAGCGTCTTATCGTTCTCTATTTCTTTCTGGATCTTCTTTGCCGTCTCCTGGTCCGCGGGATTGACGCCCTGCGGCGCAGCCGGGTTGCCGTCTACTCCAGGCGCTGGCGTGGGCGTCCAGGCGGCGCCCTTCGCTGAATCGATCCGGATGATCGTGTAGGCGGTATTGTAAACGAGGCCGGATTCATACCCGACCACGATCGATTCACCCACCTTGAAATCTTTAAGGGTTTTCAAAGCGGCGGCTTCGTTCTCACTCAGGTTCGAGTTCGGCCGTTCGGCAGGTACCTCCTTCTTCAGGTCCTTTCCATAGTTGGATTCTTCATGGAAGACATACACGGAGGACGTCTTGGGCGGAAGATTGAACGTGAAATCGCTCTCCTTGGGCGTGGGTTCCTTACTGGCGGCATCCAGCTTCCCCTGCCACGCGGCGCGCGTATCCGCGATCGTCCGCTCGCGCTTCTCGCCGGCAAGATTCTTCGTCTTCTCGTAGATATCCTGCATCATCCGGGCGTAGGCTGTGGCGTAGGGCTTCTTGCTTCCGCGAATCGAAAACTTGCCCGCGTCCACATCCAGGGAGAGAATGCTCCCTTCGGCCCAGGCGTTGATCTTGGGATCGAAATGCTCGGTGGGTTCGTTCGCACAGATGGACGGCGCATAAAAGCCAAACGCGGCCATGCCGATGGCAAACGCGCGTCGAACGACGTCTAATTTCCTCTTCATAGTGCTCCTCCTTTGGAATGCCTATTCGAAAACAACAAGACCCATAGCGTGCCAATCCATTTCCTTAATCTTCAAGCTGCACGATAGTTTCGGACTGGCCGCTTCCCGTAGTAGCAAAGGCCATTCTCAGTGAGTGTATTGTCATTCCGAAATACAGGCGCGATTTGAACATCCATCGGCTAGTCGATGAAGGAAAAGGACTTGTCCGGTAATCGGACGACGCGCTCGTTTCCGTACGCAGTATATTCCGCGGAATGAACAGCGTGCGGCAGGCGGATGGAAGCAGCGTATTGCCTCGATTTCTCCAATTCCTCTCTCAAATCGGCAAATAAATCCCTGTCGTCCGCGGCACGGGGATTGCCTCTTTTCCAATTTGAGAGCTGTTGAGGGCGGAATCAAATGAGGAGGCAGATCATGCCACGCTACGGCAAGAAGGTTGCACAGAAGGTGCGCCGAGCCATACGGGAGATGAAGAAAGGCAGACTCCGCAGCGGGAGGTCGGGTAAGAAAGTCACCCGCCGCAAGCAGGCCATCGCCATCGGAATCTCAGAAGCGCGGCGCGAAGGCGAAAAGGTTCCCAGGAGGGCGCGCAAAAGCGCCTAGCCATGACGCGGCCTGGAGCCCGCATATCCGCGGCGAGCAGCTTAAAAGGGAACACGCGGCCGTGCTGAATGCACTCGGCAACTTATCGGTGGAATGGGTGCTGCTTGAGATATTCAACAACCGTCAGGCCGACGTTCCGCTCTGAACTTTCTTCTGCAGGTTCTCGACGCGCTTGCTGACGTCCTTGAAGGCCACGTCAAGCTCGTAAATTTGAAGGAACGCGGCGAGCGAATCCTGCAGCTTGCCCATCAGTTCGAGCGTGTCGGCCTTTGAATACATCAGGTTCTTCCAGCGCTCGTCCTTGATCTCAAGGCCGCCGAGCGTCTCTTCAAAACGCTTGAGGGCCAGGTCGTACTGGCCCTTCTTCGTGAACGCGATGCCCATGCGCAGGCCGGATTCCTGCCGGAACTTGGGGTCTTTGTACGTGAACTGGTAGCGCATGATGGCCTGGTCGTAGAGGCTGTTGTCTTTTTTCAATTCCGCGAGGTCGAAGTAGCACGCGCCCAGTTCGTACTTGATGCGGCTGTCGGTGGCGTACTGCTTCTCGCGCTCGACGAACGAGCTAAGCTTGTACTCGATGAGCGCCGTGCGCTTGCGTCCGTACAGGTCGCGTGCGGAGGCGTCGCCGGCCTTGGCCTTCTGGGCCAGGGCGTTGACGTCCCGGGTCATCTTACAGATCTCGAGGTCGTCCAGTTTGATGATCTTCCACTGCGGGTTCGCGGCATCTTTGGACTTGGCGGTCTCGTAGGCTTTCTTGGCTTCTTCGTAATTCTCGGCGCGCTTGTAGAGATCGCCAAGCTTGCCGTAGAGGCGCGCATCTTCGGGGCGCTTCGCGATGTCGTCCAGAGTGTCCTTAAGGGCCGCCTTCATGTCATCGTCGGTGCGGATATCCTGGGCGTCGCGCTGGAGACGCGAGGCCTCATCGGAACTCTTGCTGATCGTGCGCGCAATAGAGCCCTTGCCCGCGCCCGCCGAGGCCGTCTCGATCTTCTTGGTCATCGAAGTCGCCGAGAGGTCGCGGATCTTCTGTGTGGCCTCGCGGTCGTCGGGAACGATCCTGCGCAGTTCTTCCCAGCGCGCCATGGCTTCGGGAACGCGTGCAGCGCCTTCGAGCAGGTAGGCCAGTTCGCGCAGGGCCTCGCCGTGGACCTTCTTGTCGCCGCCGCCTTTGGCGTTGCAGACGTCCTCGAAGACCGCCATGGCCATGTTCTTGTAATTCGCGGCGACGCCGGCGCGGCCGACGAGCATCTGCGCGCTCATGCTGCCTGGATCGATCTGGAGGGCCTCTTCGGCGGCTTTGATGGCCGCGTCGTATTTCTTTGTGGCCAGCATCGTATGCGCCTGGCCGACTTTGCCCATAAGCTTGGCCTTGGCCAGCATGCCGGGCGGTTTCTCTTTAGCGACGCGAATCTCGACCGCGCGCAATTCGCGCCGGGCCGTGACGCTGTCGGGATCCAGTTCGCAGGCCTGCAGATAAAGAGCGATGGCGTAGTCGTAGTTGCGGCGTTCGGCGGCTTCCTTGGCCTTCTCGAGCAGTTTCGAAATATCCACGGCTTTCGTTCCCTCGCGAGACCCGGGTCCGCGGCGGCGCCCGTCCGCGGCATGAACATAAGGAGTATAATACCCCTCGTTATCCGCTTGAAGGATATCCGCTGGGGACCGCTTTCGCTAGATTCAATTCGCCGGCGTGGCCGGAATATAGCCGGGGCCATGCGTACGGGTGCAGGGCTGCGTTTTGGTGGTGGTCAAGGCTGCGAACGCAATTAAGATCGCGGTCGCGCTCGGGTACGAGCAGAAAAGGGAGAACGCGCATGCTTTCCGAATCGGAAAAGGCGACGCTAAAAACGATCATGGATGCGGTCTACGGCAAGCACGTCCTCAAGATTCGCTATTACTCTTCCGCGCCCACCGCGGATAAGCCGCGGCTGGTCGAACCGTACTCCGTGACCGAGACCAAGACCGGCGCCATGGTCCGTTTCTTCCAGCTTGACCCGCATCCCGGCTGGCGGCTCTTCAATCTCAAGCTGATCCTGAACGTCGAGGATACGGGCAAGAGTTTCGTGCCGCGCAAGCCGACGAGCCAGACCGGCGCGCACGCGGCCGGGCATCCGTTCGCCGCCGCGCAGGTGGTGAACAAGGAACAGGATGAGTACAAGCACCTGGTCCTCGAGGCCATGGCGGATCTGCAGATCACCGACGCTGAATTGGCGACCCTGAACGCCGCCCGCGAGCGGCTGGGGCTCTCGGACGACGAAGTCCGCGGAGTGCTCTACAAGGTTATGGCCGACTTCCTCGAGACCATCACCACGGAAGGCCTGGTTACGAAGGACGAGGTCTCACTGCTGAAGGAATTGAACGGGTGCCTGCACCAGATCGGTGCCGGCCGAATCTGAGGATGGGCTCTTCGAATCCGGCTGGATTGAAGCAAGGATTAGGAAACAGCGCTTACCCATTTTTCTTTAACTTCCGCCAACACCCACAAACGGAGCATACACGGCATGGCTGCGGACGACGGAATTCTGAAGACCCTGATCGTCGGCTCGGGCCCGGCGGGCCTGACGGCCGGCATCTACACCGGGCGCGCGAACATGAAGCCGGTCATTCTCGCGGGCAGTTCGCCCGGCGGGCAGCTCACCAAGACCAGCGAAGTGGAGAACTATCCCGGCTTCCGCAAGGGTATTCTCGGCCCCAAGCTGATGGACGAGATGATCACGCAGGCGCAGCACTGCGGCGCCGAACTGGTTTGGGAGTCCGCGGCCAAGATCGAGGGCAAGGCCCCACCCTACTCCGTCACCACCGACGGCGGGAAGGTCTACAAGACGCACACCATCATCTTCGCGACCGGCGCGGCCCCGCGCTTCCTGGGCGTAAAAGGTGAACTCGAGTACCAACCCAAGCAGAGTTCGGATGCGAAAGTGGGCGGCGGCGCGGGCGTCACTTACTGCGCGGTCTGCGACGGCGCGTTCTACCGCAAGATGCCCGTGGCCGTGGTCGGCGGCGGCGACAGCGCGATGGAAGAGGCTACGTATCTCTCTAAGCTCTGCTCGGAGGTCACCATCGTCCACCGGCGTGAAGGCTTCCGCGCGAGCAAAGTCATGATCGAGCGCGCGCAGAAGACGCCAAACATCAAGTGGGAACTCAACTACGTCGTCGACGAAATCCTTGGCGACCCCAATGCCAAGCCGGTGCCGTTGGTCACGGGCATGCGCATCAAGAGCACCAAAGACGGTTCGACAAAAGTGCTCGCCGTGAAGGGCGTCTTCGGTGCGATTGGCCATATCCCGACGACGAAAGTGCTCCAGGGCGTGGTGGATCTCGACGAGGACGGCTACATCAAGGCCAACGATCGGCAGGAGACCTCGCTCAAGGGTTTCTACGCCGCAGGCGACTGCCACGACCGCCGCTACCGCCAGGCCGTAACGGCCGCGGGAATGGGTTGCAAAGCCGCTCTCGAAGCCGAGCGGTACCTGACGCATGAAGGGTTGGCGTGAGCACTATTCGAATGAGGAACAGCGCAGCCTTTGTTTCGTAAAGCAAGGGACAATAGCGGCTCAGGTTCTTTAAACGGTAAATACTATTAACAATAAAACTAAGTATATTAGTGATATATACTAATTATAATAAAATCATTAGTCAACACCCTTGCAATACATCGGTTCTGAATGTACTCTGCCTACGTTGTTAAAGTCATTTGTCTAAGCAAGCACACCCGGCCGAAATCGGCCGGGCGACTTTTTTGGAGCGAACGGCGATGTCTAAAAAAAGCGGTCCCATGAACGGCGCGCGCGTACTGCTGGAGTGCCTGAAGTTGCAGGGCGTCCAGCACATCTTCGGTTATCCGGGCGGCGCGACGATCCCCATCTACGACGAACTCTACAGCTTCCCCGAGATCCAGCACATCCTCGTGCGGCACGAGCAGGGCGCCGCGCACATGGCCGACGGCTATTACCGTTCCAGCGGCCGCATGGGCGTCTGCATGGCCACCAGCGGCCCGGGCGCGACGAACCTCATCACCGGCATCGCGACCGCGTACATGGACTCGATCCCCATGATCGCTATCACGGGCCAGGTTAAGACGCACCTGATCGGCAACGACGCGTTCCAGGAAGCCGACGTTACGGGCATCTCGCGCCCGATCACCAAGCACAACTATCTCGTCAAGAAGATCGAGGACCTGCCGCGCGTCATCAAAGAGGCCTTCCACATCGCCATGACCGGCCGGCCCGGGCCGGTACTCGTCGACATCCCCAAGGATATCCAGGAGGCCAAGTACAACGGCCCGCTGGATGTACCGATGGACCTGCCCGGCTATCGAGTGGAACTCTTCGAGCCCGACCCCAAGCAAGTGGAAGCCGCGGCGGAGGCCATCAATGCGGCCGAGCGCCCGCTTTTTTACGTCGGCGGCGGTTGCGTGATCGCCGGAGCATACCGCGAGCTGCGCGCCTGCGCCGAGCGCGCCGGCGTGCCGGTGACCACGACCCTGATGGCGCTGGGCTCCTTCCCCGGCAACCACGGGCTCTCGGTGGGCATGCTGGGCATGCACGGGACTTCGTACGCAAACTATGCCGTGAACAACTGCGACCTGCTGGTGAGCATCGGAGCGCGCTTTGACGACCGGATCACGGGGCGGCTCGACAAGTTCTCCGTCGAGTCGAAGAAGGTCCACTTCGACGTGGACCGGACCTGCATCGGCAAGAACGTCAAGACGCAGTACCCGGTGCTCGGCGACCTGCGCCAGAGCCTGAAGATGCTCTTCAAGCACCTGAACCACAAAGAACGCAAGCCCTGGTTCGAGAAGATCGAGAAGCTGCGCCAGGAACACCCGCTGCGCTATCCGGCCGAGGGCCTGCAGGCGCAGTACGTGATCGACCGCATCTGCGATCTGACGCGCGGCAAAGCGATCGTGACCACGGACGTCGGCCAGCACCAGATGTGGTCCGCGCAGTTCTACACCTTCTGCGAGCCCCGGCACTTCCTCACCAGCGGCGGCCTGGGAACGATGGGTTACGGCCTGCCCGCGGCCATCGGGGCGCAAGTCGCCAACCCCAAGGAAGAGGTCTGGTGCATCAGCGGCGACGGCTCGATCATCATGAACATCCAGGAACTGGTCACCGGGAAGAGGCTCGGCACGCCGGTGAAGGTCGCGATCCTCAACAACAGCCACCTCGGCATGGTCCGGCAATGGCAGGAGATGTTCTACAACCGGCAGTACAGCGAGGTGGACCTGAGCGACAACCCCGACTTCGCCAAAGTGGCGGAAGCCTTCGGCTGCCACGGCATCACCTGCACCGAGCGCGACCAGGTCGACGACGCGCTGGCAAAGGCGCGCAAGTTCAACGACGCGCCCGTTTTGATCAACTTCCATGTCGAGCAGGCCGCGAACGTGTACCCCATGATCCCCGCCGGCGCATCGCTGAGCGAGATCGTGAATTACCCGAAGGAGCCGGAGCTGATTTAACGGCTAAAACGTAATGCGTAAAACGTAATGACTGCTTTCGTAATCTGTTGTTTACGTTTTACGTTTTAGGTTTTACGTCTACGATGGAGTGCGATCAAAACATTACCGAACCAATTGGGACGACCAAAGGAGCGCAAGGCACATGAAGACCTTTACCATCGGCGGCGTAGAAGAGACGGTCATCGAGCGGACGGACGTGCCGCCGTCCGAACTCAAGAAAGTCCTGAGCAAGGAGACCGTGGCGGTGATCGGCTACGGTACGCAAGGCCGGGGACAGGCATTGAACCTGCGCGACAACGGGGTGCGGACCATCGTTGCCGTGCGGCCGGGCAAGAGCTTCGAGCTGGCCAAGAGCGACGGCTGGGTTCCGGGCAAGACGCTCTTCAGCGATATCGCCGAGGCCGTCCGCAAGGCGACCGTCGTCGAGTACCTGCTCTCCGATGCCGGCCAGAAGGCCAACTGGGCCACGATTCGCGCCAATCTTCAGGAAGGCGCGGCGCTCTACTTCTCGCACGGCTTCTCGATCGTCTTCCGCGACCAGACTGGAGTGGTGCCGCCCGCGAACGTGGACGTGATCCTCGTCGCGCCCAAAGGCAGCGGGACGACCGTGCGGCGGCTCTTCCTGGAAGGCCGCGGCATCAACGCCTCGTTCGCGGTGGAGCAGGACTACACCGGCCGCGCGCGCGAACGCGCGGTGGCGCTCGGCATCGCCATCGGCGCGGGATACCTCTTCGAGACCTCCTTCCGCAATGAGGTCCTCAGCGACCTGACGGGAGAGCGCGGCGTGCTGATGGGCGCGATCTACGGCCTGATGCGCGCGCAGTACCAGATTCTGCGCAAGATGGGCCACACGCCCAGCGAGGCATTCAACGAGACCGTCGAAGAGGCCACGCAGTCGCTCTATCCGCTGATCGGCGAGAACGGCATGGACTGGATGTACGCGAACTGCTCCACCACCGCGCAGCGCGGGGCGCTCGACTGGTGCAAAAAGTTCGAGGAAGCGGCGATCCCCGTCTTCGACGAACTCTACGAGGAAGTCCGCAGCGGACGCGAGACCGCCCGGGTACTCGAGGCCAACAGCCGCCCCGACTACCACCAGCAGTTGCAGAAGGAGCTCGCCGAGGTCCGTGGCGACGAGATCTGGCAGATCGGCGCGATCGTGCGCAACCTGCGCCCCGAGCGGCTGCCTTCAGGCAAGAAAGCGGCTGCGAAGGCGACGGCCAAGTCGTCGCGGAACGGCAAGGCCTCGCACCGGAAAGTGGTCAAAGCCAAGCTCAAGCCCAAGAAGAAGGCCAAGGCCCGGCGCTGAAGGACCGGCATGGGCTTAAGGTCCGTCCGCCGTTGAACCGATCGATCAGGAGCAAAGCATGCCCAAGTCCGCCGCCGATTCCGCAACTCCGCCGGAGCTCCCGGCGTTCGTCTCGGCCCCCGAGGGCGGCTCGGGCGATCTGCCCAAGGCGCGCCTGGACGTGCTGAAAGAACAGAAGCCGCGCCGGCACGTCATCAGCGTGCTGGTGAAGAACGTCTCCGGCCTGTTGGCGCAAGTGGCCAACCTCTTCGCGGCGCGCGGGTACAACATCGAATCGCTCACCGTGGCGGAGACCGAGGACGACCGGTACTCACGCATGACCATCGCCGTGCGCGGCGAGGAAGTCATCATCGCGTCGCTCAAGAAGGGCCTGACCAAGTTCGTGAACGTCATCAAGGTGCTGGACTTCACCGGCACCGATCACGTGGAGCGCGACCTCGCGCTGGTGAAGATCAACACACCGCACGGCTCGCGGCAGGAGATCTTTCAGCTCGTGGAAGTCTTCGAGGGCACCGTGGTCGATATCGGCCTGAAGGACATCATGGTCGAGATCATCGGGCCCGAGAAGAAGATCGACGCGTTCCTGAACATCATGAAGCCGTTCGGGATCAAGGAGATGGCCCGCACCGGCCGCCTCGCCATGGCCCGCGGCCCGAAGATGGAAGGGCACTCGGACGAGTACGTCTGACGCGGCCTTTTTTTGCCTAGCTTGCCTTGCCGATTCTTAACGCCCGCGGCGACTTACCCAGTTCCCTCCGCATCACTTTATTGAAGAGGTGCAGGTCCGGGATGCCGACTTGGGCGGCAATGGATTTCACCGTCTGCGTCGAGTGCAGCAGCAGGTGCCGCGCGCGTTCCGTGCGCAGGCGGCGGATGTAGCCCACCACCGAAGTCTGGAAGCGCGCCTGGAAGAGCCGCGTCAGGTGATTCTGCGAGATATCGGCCTCTTCGGCGAGCGCCTCTACGCGCAGCGGCCGGCTGAGGTTCCGTTCGATGCTCCCCAGCGCGCCCGCCAGCGCGGGATGGATGGCCTCGGGCCCCGCCGCCACCGGCCCGGCACGCTCGGCCAATTCCCAGAGGACCTCCCAGAGCCGCACCTCGGCGCGCGTCCGGTTCAGCGAGTACCAGCCGACCAGTTCTTCGATGGAACGATAGACACGGTCGAACTCGCGGCCCAAGTCGAGCACCACCGGCACCGCGGTGAGCGGCGTCTTGGCGTGGGCTTCCGGGTAGACGTGGTGCGCGTGCGTCTGCGGCGCGCCGGTCTTGAAGTGGTACTCCATCTCCAGCAGCGGCGGGATCAGGCTCACGCAGCCTTCACGGATCGGGTAGTGCTTGCCCTCCACCCATAGGTCCGCTTCGTACCGGTAAAGATTGAAGCACCAGAAATTCAAGGCGCGCCAGCGGCCGACCTGGCCGGGCGTGAAGTTGTTGCTCCCCACGCTGACCAGTTGCGGCCGGGTCGCCAACGGGGCCTGCCAGCGGTCGTCTTGCCAGCTCATGGTGAATTTATACCAATAATGTTGATTCGAGGCCATTGAGAAACGGGGTAATCAGGGAAGAATAGAACCACTGAGACAAACCGCGCGCAACCCACGCTGGAGAGACGAACATGGTTCAGGCCGCCCTGCCCGCCACCGCCGGATCGCTGAACGCCGCACAGGTCGCGCAGTTCGACCGCGAAGGCTACTTGATCGTGGAGGGCTTTTTCGACGACTCGGACCTCGATCCGGTGATCGCGGAGATCGAGGCCGAGGTCGACGCGCGCGCGAGAGATCTGGTTGCCAAGGGAAAGCTCTCAAAGCCCTATGCGAACTACGGCTTCAAGAAGCGGCTAGCGCTGATCAGCCGCGAGACCGACGAGGTCGCGAAGAGCATCTGGAACGGTACGCTCTGCGGTCCGGCCTTCTTCAATCTGATCCGCAATCCGAAGCTGCTGGACATCGCTGAGTCCTTCTGCGGGCCGGAGATCATCGCCAGCAGCGTCTACCGGCTGCGCCCGAAGATCCCCAAGCATCCATACGGCGCGGTGCCGTGGCACCAGGATTCCGGCTACATGGAAGCCTACTGCGACAAGGCGCTGGTGCTGACCGTCTGGCTCCCGCTCGTGGACGCCACGCAGGAGAACGGCTGCATGTGGGTGATCCCGCGCGCGCACAAGACTGGGCAGGTCGTCAAGCACGGCTCGCGGCCCGGCAAGCCGTATCTGGTCATCCCCGACTCCGACCTGCCCCGGCACGAGCCCGTCTGCGTGCCGGTGAAGAAGGGCGGCGCGCTCTTCCTGCACAACCTCACGCCGCATGCCAGCTTCAACAACGACACCGAGATCGTCCGCTGGAGCATGGACCTGCGCTATCAGAGCGCTGCCCTGCCCACCAACGCAAAGATCTCGCGCTTGCCCGGCGAGGACCTCCCCACGCGCGACGAGGCCGTGCCGATCTCGTGCTACCCGCCGGAGGCCGACTTCCTGGTCCGCAGCAGGGCGCGGCCGGGTGAGGTCGTCACAGCGGCCACCGAGTTCCAGCGCCTGCGCAGGGAACACAAGGGCAAGGGCGTAAAACCACGCTGGGGGCTGGTCTAGCGCTCAGCGGTTCTGCTTCAATATCCAGCGCCGGGCTTACGGCGCCGTCTGAACGACCGGAAGCGGCGCCAGCGGCGCTTTGGCGCGGCGCGGGAGATGGGCGCGGATCGCTTCCAGGGCCGCGCGGTTTCCGCTCACGAGATTCCGGTCGATGCGCGCGCGGAACTCGTCCAAGCGGCCGACAAAGGCGTCCACTGCGCTCGGCTCGATGCGCTCCATCTCGGCCCACGCGCCCGCGCCGCTCTCGCCCAGGAAATGGGCATTGATGTACTGCTCGTAATTCTTGGGTTCGGGCAGCGCGAGCACCGGTTTGCCCAGATAAAGCGCCTCGCCGACAAGCTGGTTGCCCGCGGTCGTGACCAGGCCTTCGCACGAGGCGAGGTCGGCGATCAAACGCGGTTCGTCCATGGGCATGAAGCGCAGCGGTCCTTCCGCGGGCCGTTCGCCCAAGCCGTAGATGCGGACCTCGCGCCCGCGCGCGCCGGCTTTTAACGCCGCCAACTCGCGCCCAATCGAGAAGCGCCGGAAGTACGCGGCCAGATGGCCCTGGCGCGAAGGAACCGCGCGCAGGATCTCGTCGCGCAGCAGCACGCCGATCTGCCGGACGTGCTCGCAGCCGCGCTTGAGCCGCGGTTGGTAAAAAGAAGAGACGATGCTGGCCGCCTGGCCGCGGTACATGCACCGCACGGCCAGGCCCATGAATGCCGCCTGCCGGCGCAGCCAGCGGGGCAGGCTCGAGAGGTCGTTGTAGACCAGGAAGTGCTGGTGGTCGAAACTGATGAACGGCACGCCGCAGGCGCGGGCCGCGCGCGGCAGCGCGGGCTCGAAGTCCACGATCGCCAGGTCCGGCGGGTCGCGGCGGATCTCTTCAGTGATGCGGGCGCGCAACGCGGGCAGACGCCAGGCGAAGCCCAGGCTGCGCGTGGTGGTACGCAAGAAGTCCACCTGCCTGCGCTTGTTGTAGGCGAAGAGCAGCCCCGGGATCGGGACCACGCGCACGGGCGTATGCCGGTACAGCGGCTCGAGGACTTCAAACGCATGCCCCGGCGCGAAGAGCGTGAGCTCGTGCTCGGCGCGCAGGGCCTCGACCACCACGCGCACGCGCGTCGCGTGCCCTCTGCCCTCACCGGCCATGCTGTAAAAGATGCGCGCCATGTCAGGCCTTTAAGAGTGGGTACGGAGCGCCATGGAATTTGAGTAGTTCGAGCGGATAGACGGCCGCGCCGGCCTCCAGGTGGCGGATGTAGATCACGGGTTCTTCGCCATGCAGGTTCAGGTCTTCGAGTTCGCCGGACATGAACCAGCCGGCGCTGAGGGACTCGCGGTCCGGAAAATGTTTTGGTGGAGCATCGGAGATGGGCCGGGCGAGGAAGACGAAGCGCAGCCGCGCATGGCTGCCGCGCGGGAGGTGTTCGATGCGCAGGATGCCGTTGAGTTCCACCGGGACGCCGGTCTCTTCGAGCGTCTCGCGCAAGGCCGCTTCGGCCAGGCTCTCGCCGGGTTCGGCGCGACCTCCAGGGAGGAACCAGCCCTGTCCGCGCTTGCGCTCCCGCACGAGCAGATAGCGATCGCCCTTGCAGACCACCACCAGCGCCGCAAGAATAGTGGGAATGGCACGCTTGGGCATCTGCGGTCTGCTCCTGGCCTCTCCCCATACCTAATCATCGGTCCCGTTTCTTAAGAATCCTTCAGCATGGTGTTTAAAGTTTGTGCGGATCGGATCAGCGCCGCCTGAACCCTACGCTTTGCCCGAGCCCATCCGTCCGGGTCATGCCTTAGCCATGCCCGTGCCAGGGCGCAAACTTCCGGTTGACGTTCCCGGCGCATGCCGTATATGTGGCCCCTTCGCGAACCCATGAGGAGTTGAAGGACGATGGCGAAGAGCAAGGAAAAGAAGAAGCTGGTTGGCTTTAATCAGGTGCCGACGGCCAAGGTGTTCCAGGACGTCGTAAAGGAACGCAAGGAGAAGGTCGCCAAGGCCAAGGCGGTCTCAACCAAAGAAGGCAAACTCGACAAGTACAATCCCAAGTACCGCCAGGCGCTCAAGCGTTTGAAGCGCTCCCAGCGGGCCTTGCATAAGCAGCGCATCCGCTTCACCCGGCCGGGCGTGCCCATCGTGGCCCCTGCCGCAGCAGCCGCGCCCGCAGCGGCTCCTGCCGCCGCGCCTGCGCCAGCCGAGGGCGAGAAGAAGTAGCTTCGACCTTCCATTCAGCATTTAAGGGCCGCGAGAGAACCTCGCGGCCTTTTCTATTTTTTGACGATCCGCCTACGCGTTGCGCATCTGTCCGGCCGTCTCGTCCAGCGCTTCCGCCAGAACCCGGCCCAGCAGGCACAATTCAGCGGACGTAATTGTGAGCGGCGGGACGGCCAGCACCAAGTCGCCGATGGCGCGCAGGTTCACGCCGCGCTTGCGTGCCGCGAGCAACACCCGATGTCCAGTCCGCCGCGACCATTCGAAGGGCACGCGCCGGGATTTGTCGGCGACCAGTTCCAGCCCGGCCATCAGGCCCCGGCCGCGCAGGTTACCAACGAGCGCGTGCGCGCGCAGAGGCTCGAGGGTCTTCCAGAACTCGGGAATAGTCCGCTCCCGCGTGGTGACCAGAAACGCCTGGCCGTCTTCGGTGAGGATCTCCAGCGCCGCCAGCGCCGCAGCGCAGCCGAGCGCCGAGCCCGTGAACGTATGCCCGTGGAAGAACGTCTTGCGGTCGGCGAATTCGCCCAGGAACGTGCGGTAGATATCCTCCGCGGCCAGCACCGCCGAGAGCGGCAGCAGGCCGCCGGTAAGGCCCTTCGCGAGGCAGAGGATGTCAGGCTTCACGCCGATCTCTTCGAAGGCAAAGAGCCGCCCGAGCCGGCCCATGCCGACGGCGACCTCGTCGAAGATCACGGTAATGCCCAGCGCGCGGGCTTTGGAAACGGCGCGCTCGAGATACTTCGCGGGCTGCGGGATCACGCCGCCCGGACCGAGCACGAGGGGCTCGATCACCAGCGCGGCGAGTTCGTGCGCATGGTCTTCGAGGGCCTGCTCGAGCGCCGAGGCGCATTCGAGCGCGCAGGACTCGGGCTGCTGCTGCCACGGGCAACGGTAGCAGTGCGGCGGCGGCACGCGGTGGACCTTAAAAAGCAGCGGCTTGAACATGCCGTGAAAGAGGTCCACGCCGCCGACTGCCACTGCGCCGAGCGTGTCGCCGTGGTAGGCCTCGCCGAGCGCCAGGAACGTACTGCGCTCCGGATGCCCGCGCTGGACCTGGCATTGATAGGCCATCTTCAGCGCGACCTCGACGGCCTCCGAACCCGAGTCCGCGAAGAACGCATGGTTCAGCGGCGGGCCGGCAAGCGTCGTCAGCTTCGCGGCGAGCTCGATTGCAGGGGCGTGGCTGATGCCGAGCAACGTCGAGTGACCGAAGCGTTCCAGTTGCGCGGCGATGGCCTTCTCGACGCGCTCGGGCCGGCAACCGAGGGCCAGACACCAGTAGCCGCAATTCGCGTCGAGGTACCGTTTGCCGTCGGCGGCGATGAGCCAGTTGCCTTCAGCGCCCGTTACGATGGGCGGCGCCGGGTCCTCGTGCGGAAAAATCTGCATCTGCGTGAAGGGATGCCAGAGCGCAGCCGCGTCGAGCGCGCGCAGGCGGCGGAGTTCGTCCTCGGGAAGCGCTTGGGCCATGCGCGGCATACTACCGGAGACCTCGCCCGCCGTGTAGTTCCTCGGGAACGGTCGTTAACGTGGCACCGGCGTCCCGCCGGTGGGTTCCTCAGGAGCCATACGTCACCCTGCCGACCTCCGCCGGGACGGCGGAGCCACGTTGCGGGATAGCGCGCGCGGCACTAAGATGCGGCGGCCATGAATCGATCTGGACGAACAGCGGCGGTGCGGTTCGCGGGAGTGCTGGCGGGCGCCTGTGCGCTTGCGCTGGCTGCCGGCTGCGGAAAGCCCGACCAGCACAAACCCAAACCTGAAGTGGTCTCCAAGCTGCCCGCGGACAAGGCGATGCTGGTCTCAGGCAAGTTCACCATGGTCTATCACACGCGCGACTGCCGCTACGCGCGCGAGATCGCCGACAAGGAACTGCTCGGTTACGACAACCCCGACCAGGCGGAGCGCGCCGGGCGCATCCCGTGCGCGGTCTGTCATCCGCGCGAGTCCTTCGCGGCTTCCGACGAGGCTGTGACGCAGAATCCCAATTCCGATAAGAAGCCCGCGCCTTGAAAGCGGGACCACGCAGAGGAGTATCCGCCATGCCGTCCCGATTCCCCCGCCCTTGCCGGCCCGTTTCGCCGCTGCTGCTCGCGCTGGTCTTGGCCGCGCCCTGTGTTCAGGCGGAAGCTGAGAAGACCGCGGACGACCCCGCGATCCTGGAACTCGGCGACATCAAGGTGCCGGCCTCGTACGTGGCGAAGATCGAGAAGGCGCTGGTAGCCGAGCAGAAGACCGCGGATCCCGAATTCGAGCTCGACGATCCGGCGCGCTTCCGCCGCGAGATCGCGCTCAAACAACTTGAGTGGTCTCTGATGGCCCGCTTCGTGAAAGAGAAAAATCTCAGTGTTGAGGACAAGGACGCCGAAGAGCGCATCGAGGACTTCAAGAAATCGCTGGGACAGGAAGGCGTGACCTACGAGGGCTTCCTTGAGAAGGTCTCGAAGACCGACGCGGAGTTCCGCAAGATCAGCCGCGACATGCTGGCCATCGAGAAGTTCGTCTCGGCGGGCCTTAAGGACGCGGACGTGGACCAGGCATTGAAGGACGCGGGCAACCGCCTGCCGCTGCGCCGCTGCTCGCACATTCTGGTCCTGTACAAGAACGGAGATGAGAGCCAGGCGAAACGCACGAAGGAAGAAGCCCGCAAGTTGGCCGAGGACACCCTGGCAAAGGTGAAGGCCGGCGGCGACTTCGCGAAGATTTCCAAAGAGGTAAGCGACGACCGCGTCTCGAACCTTGTGGACGGCGACTTGGACTGGGTGCCGCTCGAGGGCAAATTCGTGAAGGCCTTTGCCGACGCCCTGTACAAGCTAGAAAAGGTGGATGACCTCTCGGGCATCATCGAGACCGACTACGGTTTCCACCTGATTAAGCTGACGGGGCTCAAGCAGCCGGACGAGTTCAAGGCGGCGGTCCGCAACAATCTGGTCAGCGACAAGTTCGACAAGTTTCTCCAGCAGATGCGCGAAGAGAATGTGGACAAACTGATCTGGAACGAGAAGCTGCTGAACGCGGGTGCGAAGAAACCCGCGGGCGATGCGAAATCCGCCGCGCCTGCGCCTGAAGGGAAGACCGAAGCCAAGACTCAGGCCGCTCCCGCTGAAGCCAAAACCGCGCCGGCGCCGGCAGAAGCGAAGACAGTGGCCCCGCCCGCGCCGGAAGCCAAGACGCCATGAGCGCTCCCAAACGGTCGCGGGTCTCCGCCAAAGCCGCGCGCTTTACCGAGTCCGTGATCCGCGAGATGACGCGGTTGTGCAATAAGCAGGGCGGCGTGAATCTGGCGCAAGGCTTTCCGGACTTCCCCGCGCCCGCCGAGATGAAGGCCGCGGCCAAGGCCGCCATCGACGCCGAGAAGAACCAGTACGCCATCACCTGGGGCGCGAAGTCGTTCCGCGATGCGCTTGTCGCGAAGACCAAACGTTGCACCGGGCTGGACCTCGACCCCGAGCGCGAGCTCACGGTCACCTGCGGTTCCACCGAGGCGATGATCGCTGCGTTCTTGGCGACGCTCGACCCCGGCGACGAGGTGATCATCTTCGAGCCCTTCTACGAGAACTACGGGCCCGATTGCATCCTCTCCGGCGCGACCCCCGTGTACGTGAAGATGCGCCCGCCCGACTGGAGCTTCGACCGCGAGGAACTGCGGCGCGCGTTCGGCCCGAAGACCAAGGGCATCGTCGTCAACACGCCGCACAACCCAACGGGCAAGGTCTTCACGCGCGGGGAACTCAAGTTCATCGGGCAGCTTGCCATCGAACACGACGCGCTGATCTACACCGACGAGATCTACGAGCACATCCTCTACGACGGCCGCGAGCACGTGTATCCGTTCGCGCTGCCGGGCCTGCGCGAACGCACCGTCGCGATCTCAGGGCTAAGCAAGACGTACTCGGCGACGGGCTGGCGCATCGGCTGGGCCATCGCGCCTCCGGAGATCACCGCCGCCGTGCGCAAGGTCCACGACTTCCTCACCGTCGGCGCGCCGCATCCGCTTCAAGAAGGCGGCGCGACCGCGCTGGCCTTCGGCGAGGCGTACTACACGAAACTTGCCGTGGACTACGCGCACCGCCGCGAGTTGCTAGTGGGCATGCTGAAGGACGCGGGATTCAAGGTCTACGTGCCGCAGGGCGCGTACTACATCATGACCGAGTACCCCGTGCCCAACCCCGCCGGCATCGCCGACGATGACCTCGCGTTCTCGAAATACCTGGTCGAAAAGATCGGCGTGGCCGTGGTGCCCGGATCGAGCTTTTACCGCCCCGGTGCGCCCGAAGGCAAGAAGATCGTGCGCTTCAACTTCTCCAAGCGCGATGAGACCCTGAAGGAAGCGGGGAAGCGATTGCTGGCGCTCAAGGATAAGTGCCAGGGTTAACGGGTTGGTTGGTTTTTTCGTTGGCTCGTTATCTGGTTACTGGAATTTACGCCTACCAATTCTCTAGCACTCCAGTCAACAAGCAAACCAGACAACTAGAAAACTTAGTCCTCAACAGTTCCGATACTTATTCGCGAGCGCGTCGATGTATTTCTTGCCGCGCTTCTTATAAAGGGAGGTTTCGCCGTCGGTGAGGACATGCGCATAGATGTAATACGCCGCGCTCTTATTGGCGACGATCTCCAACTCGTAGGAGCCGTCTTCGCACTCGTACAGTTTATAGTTGAAGTGGTCGTACAGCACTTCCTTCAGCTTGCGGCCTTCCGCGGGCTTGATGAAGCCTTTCGCATCCTTCGAGGTATCCATCGACACGCTGAGGGGAACACGACCTTTACGCTTCCTGCTCATTTCGGAGTTTCTCCGCCGTGCGGCAGGCATTGAATCGCGTCGGCGGGCTCGTGGCGCTGCTTGCGGAGCAGGAACTTGACGTTGCAATGGTTCCAGGTGTGGCGGTATTTGTCTTCGCCCTCGGGGTTTTCAGCCGCGTCCTGGTACACGCGCGCAAAGATGCGGTGCGTGCCGGCGGCGATCTGCACCGGCGTCATTACGAGGCGGCCTTCGCCCGGTCCGCCGCCGGGCTGTTCGATCGCCAGCTTGCCGTCGATGTAGACCGCCGCGGTGTCGTCGGCGGTGAGCAGCGCGAGGTACTCGGCGTTCCGGCTCACCTTCATGTCCGCGCAGAGATAGATGTATTTTTCGCGAATCGCGCCGTAGGCGTATTCGAAGTTGAGGCGGCGGTACGCGTCGAGGGCCTTGAGCGGCAGGCGAGACCAGCCTTTCTTCAGTTCCTCGTCACTCGCCGTGGTCACTTGGCTCAAGCGCTGGTTCGCGGCATCCCCGGGATCGAGCGGGCCGGTGGTCCACCAATCAAACTGCGCGCCGAGGATCGTCTCGCCGCGCACGGTCTTGCCGGAGACATCCGTGTATGCCGCGCGCAGAGGGCCTTCGCCGGCGATGGCGTCCATGGGCAGTTTCACCTTAAAGGTGGCGTTCGCGAGGGGACTGCCTTCTTCGAAGCGCACGATACGATCCGCTGCCCCGTCTTCGAGGATGAACGGCGCGGGTAGACGCAGGTGCACGGCGCCCGTCGTGAGGGCAGGCGAATTCCGGCGCACCCACACCGTGACCACTTGCGTGGTCCCGCGCATTTGGCTCTGATAGGGCATCGAAAAACTGAGCGAGGATGGCAGTGCCGGATCCCAATGGACCTTGGGCTTGAGGTCCATCTTTTCCGGATCGGCGGCCGCGGGCAGCAGCGCGAAGGATTCGATACAGACGCCGTCTTCCCATGCTTGCAAACGGCCGGCATGAAAGCCCCGCTTGAGTTTCAATTCGTTTCCGCCGGACGCGCACAGCGGGAGCCAGTGCCATTCGCGCATGCGGTTTTCGCTATCGCTGAAATCGCCGAAGGACTGCTCGTCGAGCCAGAGGCCGAACGAGTTCCCGCACTTGTCGTCGAACCAGACGCGCGCCCAGAGCCGATACGTCGCGTCGCGCGGCGCGTAGAGCGAGAAGCGCGCCTCGCCGACGTCCACCGTGCCGTCCTCGCCCTTGAGCCACGACATCACGCCGCCGGCGCCTTCTTCGAGCGAGAGCCCGCGGCGGCCCTGATACTCCTTTATCTGGTAATTGGGGCGAATCGCCTGCACCCAAGCCGCGTCCAGGACGCTGTACTCGTCCTTCGCGTCGGCCTCGCCGGACGCGGCCGCGATCTCGTCGTCCTTAGGCGCGCCTATGGCGTCGATGGCGGCGGCGGCGAGGTCGCAGAATTCCTGGAGTAAAGAGGTGCGCCCTGAATCCTGCGTGTCGGCGAAGCGTTCGCGCCACGGCACGAAGGCCGCTGCGTGGTCCAGGATCAGTTTTTGGAAAGCTTCACAGACGGGATCGTTCGCGTTCAAGCTCGCGTCCACGATCTTCTGGCGGTCCTCAAGCGCAGCGGCGTCCACGTCGCGTGCGAGCAACCGTGCGACGAGGCGCGGACAGGCTTTGCGGAAGTCCGCATCTTGCATGTTTGCATTGAGGTACTCGAGGACTTCCGGGCGCGCCGTGGCCCGCGCGAGGAGCACCGCGCCCGCCTTGGTCCG
>JACQFI010000114.1 GCA_016200135.1 Planctomycetota bacterium | reverse complement strand
GTACCCGACCTGCGAGTACGTGCGGAGGGCCGAGCCCTTCATCAGGTCGGCGGTGGTGTTGCCTTTGCTCCCGTAGATCTCCGCGCGGTCTTCGATGCCGCCGAGCTTGGCCCAGGAGTTCTCGACGAGCGCCGTCTGCGGCTGGCCTTTCTTGTCCTCGAATTCGACGACCATGAGGCTGTGGTCCTCGCCTTTGGTCTTCTTGGCGTGGACGTACGTGGCCAGACTGGCCCAGACGCGCTTGGCCTTGGGCTTGCCGAAGATCCAGCGGGCGAACTCAAGGCCATGGCAGCCCATGTCGAGCATGCTGCCGCCGCCAGAGCGGCGCATGTCCCAGAACCAGGGCATGTGCGGGCCGTCGTGCTCTTCGCTCTGCTTGACCAGAAACGGCCGGCCGAGCGCGCCCTCGTCCACGAGCGTCTTCGCGCGCACGTACTTCGGAGCGAAGCAGAGTTCCTCCGCGTAGCAGAGCAGCACGCCGTGTTTCTTGCAGATCTCGATCATGCGGTCGGCCTGGTCGACGGTGACGCAGAGCGGCTTCTCGCAGATGACGTGCTTGCCGGCCTTGGCGATGGTCTCGCAGGCCCAGCAGTGCCTGTCGTTGGGGATGGCGATGGTGACGGCCTCGACATCGGCCTGCGCGAGCATCTCTTCAAGGCTGGTGTAGGCATTGGGGATGTAGAAGTGCTTCGCGAACTTGGCCGCCTTGCCCGGCGTGGGGCTGGCGACGGCCACGATGTCCACCTCACCCGGGAGCATCTTCAGCGCATGCGCGTGGATATCGGTGATGAACCCGGAACCCAGCAGGCCGACGCGGACGGGCTTCATGGAAGTCTCCTTAAGATTGGCCGCTTGCTGCGTGTTTGAAATGTTCCGCTATCCATTTATGGACTTCTTCGGCAAGAGCCGCATTCTCTCTTTCTGCCGTACAAGAGCCCAACACGAGACTTAAGAGGACGGCTAGAATTCTTCCCACTACCATTCCTGCAAGCATGAAGACAACTGTCGTAAACAGGATCAACTTAGCCCATAGGATGCCGCTCAGGCTGAAAAGAAAACCTGCGAGAATAAATGGGAGCGTTACCGCCCAGAAGATAATGTCCGGCATCTTGCTCAGCTTGGAAGCGGGCTTGATCGTGACCGCAACTCGCCCGGTCTCGTCATCCACCCACAAGATCTCGATATCAACTCCACGCCGGAAACCTTCTCGAATCCGAACCACGGAGGTAATCGATAGGTAGGGAAATCTAATGTCTTTGGGCTTGGTTCTTTTCACTGCCGGAAGGTCAATCTTTGTCAGGACCCGTTCGCCCAATACGACCTTAAGTCCTGCTTCGATTTCTGCGGCAAATTGATTCATCTTGGGAATCAGGGTCTTCTCTAACGCTGCTCCGAGCGGAATACCGAGGTCGAGGTAGAGAGGATCGGCCATTGGGCCTCACAGTGTAATACACATGCTCTGATTGAGATGTGAAATCTGCTCGCGAATACCGAAGCGGTCAAGCGCGAACTTAAGGGGATATTACGGGGCGGTCTTTTCCGGTGCGGGCACGAACAATTTCTTCGCTTCATACATCTTCACGGCGGCCTTGCGCATCTCTTCGTCGGGGTCGCGCTCGACGATGGCCTTGAGCAGCGGCAGGGGGTCGTCCCAATCCTGCTTGATGCGGTCGCAGAAGATCTCCAGCGAGCCTTCGAGCGTGAGCGGGTAAACGCCCAGATCGGGCACGGTGAAATTGGCGGGGAAAGGCCTGCCGAACGCCGCCTTGTAACGGTCCTTATACTCGGGCGTGGCATGGGCGACACTCATGGCGTGGGCCTTGAGTTCGGTGTACGCAATGACGACGACATACGGGCGCTCGGGCTCGGCGTGGCGCGCGCGGAACTTGCGCAGCGAGATGGAGAGACTGGAGTCTCCAAGGTCCTCTTCGAGCACCGTGTTCAAGAATTCCAGGCGCAAGCTGCCGAGGCCGAAGCCGGGTTCGTAGCCGTCCATGCCGAAGGCCGGATCGAAGAGCTTGGCCAACGCCTTGGGTTCCAGGGCGGATTGCAGTGCGGCGCGGTCTTTCTCATTGGGCACAAAATGGAAATAGGCGGCCCGGACCTTCTCGTCGGCGTAGTCGTTGACGACTTGGTAGCGCGCGAAGGTGAGCAGCATCCCGGCGCCGAGGATGCCGAGCAGCAGCGTCTGCAGCGAGTACGACTGCTTGAGCACCATCCAGCCGCCGAGGACCAGAATCGGGGCCAGCGTAGCGAGGAGAATGATCAGTGGGACCTTGCCGAAGACGTACACCGTTGGCGGTACGGCCGGTACGGCGAGGACCGTCATAATGCCCGCGAAGACGCAGAGCGTGGCGAGGAACAGGCGCGGGCTCGTGGCCCGGCTCGTGCGCTCGGCGCGGGCTGGCGCTTCCACGGGGGCCGCGTTGGGATCCATCTTTCGCCTCGGAGCATTCAGGACGGCCGACATCGTACCCGCTTAGAACAGGCATTTCGACGCGAATCCAGGTACCCCGGCGTATCCTTATATTAAGGACTGCGGTTTGGCTCTTTTGTTCCTGCCGAAGAATTCTTGTATACAGAAGTGCGCCGAGGCCGCCAACCCGCTTGGCGCGCGGCGGCCTTGGCGTTAAAGGATAGGGATGCTCGCGGAACTGCGCGTCGAGAACCTAGTGCTCATCGAGCACGTCCACCTGGACCTGGGGCCGGGCTTCAACGCCTTCACCGGCGAGACCGGCGCGGGCAAGAGCCTGCTCGTCGACGCGCTGGGTCTGCTTTTCGGGGCACGCGGCGAGTCCGATCTGGTCCGGCCCGGCGCGGACGCCGCCGAAGTCAGCGCGCGCTTCCTGCTCTCCGACGCGGAACTGGTAGAGGGCCTGAGCGAGCGCCTGGGCATCGCCTTTGAAGACGCGGCGCTCGAAGCCAATCCAAAATCCAAAATCGGCAATCCAAAATCGTTCGAGCTCGTGGTTTCGCGCACGCTGCCGCGCGAAGGCCGCGCGCGCGCGTACGCCAACGGCCGCCCGGTGGCGCTCGCGGCGCTGAAGGAACTCGGCCTGGAACTGCTGGATATCCACGGCCAACACGAGAACCAATCGCTGCTGCGGCCGGCGACACGCCTGGAAATTCTCGACCGCTTTGCCGAAGCGCACTCCGAACGTGCCGCCGCGCGCCGCGCGCACCAGGAAGCCCGGTCCGCCGCGGAAGACCTGGCGCGCCTGCGCCGCGCCGCGCGCGAACGGCAGGGCCGCGAGGACCTCTACCGCTTCCAGCTCAAGGAACTCGAGGACGCGCGGCTCGACGAAATCGAACCCGAAGCCTTGGAGAGCGACCTGAAGCTGCTGCGCGGCGCGGAGAAGATCCGCGAGGCCGCGCAGAATGCCGCGGAGTGGCTCGACGGGGAAGACGAGTCCTCCGCCGCGAACCGCATCGCGCGCGCACAGAAGGGCCTGCAGCACCTGGGCGACGCGGGGACCGAAGCGCAGGAACTCGCCGGCCGGCTGGAGAGTTTGCTCGCGGACGCGCAGGAGCTGGCGCGGGATTTGAGCGCGCTTTCCGAGAAGGCACGCAGCGATCCGGAGCGTCTCGCGGACCTGGAAGACGCCCGCGCGCGCTGGCGCACGCTGGAGCGCAAGCACGGGCGGGAACTCGCGAGCCTGCGCGCGCTGCGCGACGAGCTGCGCGTGAAGCTGGGCGAACTCGCGCATCTGGACGTGAAGACCGAAGCCTGCGAGGCCGCGTTGGAGAAGGCGATCGGCGGCCTACGCGGCCACGCCGAGAAACTGACACGCAAGCGCAAGGCCGCCGCGCGCGAACTTGAACGCCTCGCCGCCGCCGAACTCGCGGACCTGGGCCTCACTGGAGCGCGGCTCAAAGTCGAACTGGTCCCGCACGACGGCAAGGATGCGCGCGCTCCGGAGCAAAATCTTAAAGAGGAACGCGGCGATTCCGACGAGCAGGGCGACGAGGTGGCGCGGCTGATCCCGGCGAACCTGCATGCCACTGGCGCGGAGGCGGCGGAGATTCTCTTCAGTGCCAATCCGGAGCTGCCGCTCAAACCCCTGAACGAGTGCGCGAGCGGCGGCGAGCTCTCGCGCGTGATGCTGGCTCTAAAAGGAGTGTTGGCGAAGGCCGGCGGCGCGGACCGGCTGCCGGTGGTTGTCTTCGACGAAGTGGATAGTGGGGTGGGCGGGCGGCTGGGCTCGGTGCTCGGGCGCAAGCTCGCGGGGCTCGCGCGCATCCGGCAGGTGTTGTGCGTCACGCACATGCCGCAGGTCGCGGCGCACGCGCAGCGGCAGGTGAAAGTGGAGAAGGTGCGCGCGAAGGGCGGCGCGAACGCGGTGCAGGCGGCGGTGGTGGAAGGCGACGCCCGCATCGCCGAATTGGCGCTGATGCTCCGCGGCGCCGAAGCCAGCGACCGCACGCGTGCAGAGGCGCGCGAGATGCTCGCGGCGGCGCAAACCGAACTCGCGGCCAAGGGCGCCCGGGCGCGGGCCGCAAAACGCTAAGGATACATTTCTTCTCGACAAAGCTTTAGGGTAAGATAAAGGGGACGAAGCGGGCCAAGGCGAGGGCGACACTTGAACGGCAAGCCGACCAAAGTTCAGCCGGTCAAGCGCGACGACCGGGCCCGCCGCGCCTACGGCATCATGGCCGAGATCCGCTCGGTCCTGTACCAGCGGCTCGCCGACTACGTCCTCTCCAACGAATCCCGCATCCGTTCCGAGACGCTCGGCGAAGAATCCTACAGCTTCTGCCTGCAGCAGATGGACGAGATGTTCCTGAACCGGCTCGGCATCATCGAGCGTGCCGTGGCCGAATTGAGCCGCAGCGACCAGCGCGAGAGCCTGACCACGACGACCACGTACGAGACGATCGAGGTGGTTGCGAAGCGCGAGGACCTGCCGCAGAAGGTCGCGGACGCCTTGGCCGAACACGGCGAGTCCGACCTGCTCGACGTCTGCGTGCTCAGCGCCGACGACAAGCAGGCCGAGATCCTGCTCGTGCTGGCGCGTGAGGACACCGAGACCGGCACGCCACAGCAAGGCGAGAAGTCCAAGCCGGCGGACGACGCGGGCGAATCGTCCGACCAGGGCAATACCTGACCGCAAGCTTGGTAGAATAAACCATTTCACCTACGCGACGCCGGAATCGCCACAAAACGAATCTCTAGTCGTTGGTGGCTTGGGGATATTTCACTATTACATGTAGAAGTAACCAAAATACGAGGAAGCCCGCAAGAAAATACGAAATCAAAGAGAGAAAATGGCACAAACCCATTTCCATGATTCCGGCAAAAGTAGTAATTCCGTACATGTTGTTGAGAGGGCCTTCCGCCTTGACTTTGCAAAGGTGTCCAAGGCAGATAAAGAATCCGATGCAGATGGCATGAAGGCCAACCTGGATCGCGAAGGTTGTCTTTTTCGCACTTGCCATAAATCTTTAATACAAAAGGTCGGCTCATTCTTTTAACCCAATAGCCGAAGTGTGGGTTTTGACCGGCGCCGATTGTGCAGATGCAAGCGCGCCGGGCGGAGATACTATGTAACGGAGAGGGCTCCATCTCCGGATTGAGGCAAGCACGCGCATGGGATTCCCGGTTCAGCGGATGCGAAGGCTGCGACGTTCCGAAGGCCTGCGGCGCATGACGCGCGAGACGCAGGTACGCACGGCTGATCTGATCGCTCCATTATTTCTCTGCGAAGGCAGCGGCCAGAAGCAGCCGATCGCTTCGATGCCGGACGTCTACAGGTTCTCGGTGGATGCGGCCGTCGAGGAGGCCAAGGCGCTGCAGGCGCTCAAGATTCCCGCGGTGCTGCTCTTCGGCGTTCCGAGTGAAGATAAGAAGGACGCGGTGGGCAAAGAGGCTTGGTCCGACAGCGGTCTCGTGCAGCAGGCCCTGACGGCCATGCGCGAGCAGGCACCCGAGCTGGTACTGATCGCGGATGCGTGCTTCTGCGAATACACCGACCACGGGCACTGCGGCGTGCTCAACGCAAACAAGGAAGTCCACAACGACCGCACGCTGGAGAACCTCGCGCGCACGGCGGTCTCGCAGGCGCGGGCGGGCGCGGATCTGATCGCGCCTTCCGGCATGATGGACGGCATGGTCCGCGCGATCCGCGAGGCGCTGGACAAGGAAGGCTTCGGCGAGACCGGCATCCTGTCCTACGCCGCGAAGTACTCGTCGGTCTTCTACGGGCCGTTCCGCGATGCGGCGGAGTCCGCGCCGTCCTTCGGCGACCGGCGGCAGTACCAGATGGACTACCACAATATCCGCGAGGCCGTGCGCGAGGCCGAGTTGGACGTGAAGGAAGGCGCGGACCTCGTGATGGTGAAGCCCGCGCTGGCGTACATGGATGTCATCCGCGCCGTGCGCGAAGCCGTGCGCGTCCCGCTGGTGGCGTACAACGTCTCGGGCGAGTACGCGATGGTGAAGGCCGCGGCCGAACGCGGCTGGATCGACGAGAAACGCGCGGCGCTGGAGATCACCACCGGTATCAAGCGCGCGGGCGCGGACCTGATCATCACCTACTGGGCCCGGCAACTCGCGGACTGGTTGGAGGAAGCGCCCGCCGAAGCCACTGCCAAGGCGAAAGACAAAAAACAGGAGCACTCAGCGCGAGCTAAACCCGCCAAAGCGGGCGCGCGGGCCTGAACCCAGCATGAACGCGACGACGATCCCACCGCCCACCGCCGAGGCCCGCGCGAAACTCGCGCGGCTCGAAGTACTCCTGCGCGGCTACGGAAGCGTGATCGTCGCGTACTCCGGCGGCGTGGACTCGACGTTTCTCGCGCTGGCCGCGCACCGCGCGCTAGGCAAGAATGCGCTCGCGATCACCGCGCACTCGGAGTCGCTCGCGCCGGAGGAGTTGGAGGAAGCGAAGGCCGTCGCCGTGCGCTTCGGTTTCGCGCATGAGGTCGTGCGTACTGACGAGCTTAGCGATCCGAACTACGCCTCCAATCCGCACAACCGCTGCTACTTCTGCAAGGCCGAACTGATGGACAAGCTCTTCGACGCCGCGAAGGCGCGCGGCAACGCGAAGATCGCGCTCGGCGCGATCATGGACGACCTGGGCGACTTCCGCCCCGGCGAGGCCGCCGCGAAGGAACGCGGCGCGGTCTTTCCGCTGCGCGACGCGAGTCTGTGCAAGGTGGAGATCCGCGCGCTCTCGCTGGAGTGGGGCCTGCAGACAGCCGACAAACCCGGCGGCGCGTGCCTGAGCAGTCGCATCCCGTTCGGCGAGGAAGTGACCGCGCAGAAGCTGCGCCAGATCGCCGAGGGCGAGGCGCTGTTGCACCGCATGGGCTTTCGCGAATGCCGCGTGCGCCATCACGAGACCATCGCGCGCATCGAAGTGCCCGCCGCGGAGCTTGGGGAACTGCTCGAGAAGCGCGAGCAGGTCGTGCGCGAGCTGAAGGCGCTTGGGTTCGTATTCGTCAGCCTGGACCTCCAGGGCTTGCGCTCGGGTTCGCTTCACGAGGCCGTCAGGAAAAACGTTTAATCTCCCATGGCCGAATCCACCGGTCCCCAAGGCTTCTTCCAGCGCCGCGATCCCGAAGGCCGCATGACCTTCATGCAGCACCTGCTGGAATTGCGCAGCCGGCTCTTCGTTGTCGCGGCTACGCTGTTCGTCACGATGATGGCCTCGATCGCGCTGTACGGTCCGATCTTCCGCTTTCTCGAACAGCCCATCGACAACGTGAACGCGCAGTTCCGCGAGGACCCCGATCTCTGCCGCATGATCATCGAGTTGCGCATGGAGCCGAACGTAAAGCAGGCGCTCGACAAGGCGGATCTGCAGTCCGATCTGCGCTCCAAAGTCCTCGATACGTTCCGAGACCCCAAGCTCTGGGTGGATATCCCCGCCGGCGCGGTAGACGCGGAGCTCCTTGCGAAGCTGAATGCCTCGCGGATCGACCTGGCGACGCCGGTGGTGACCAAGATCTCCACCGACCCGCTCTCGACGACGCTGATCCTGATGTCGGTCGCCTTCTGGTTCGGCATCGTGATCAGCTCGCCGATTCTCCTCTACGAGATCTGGGCCTTCGTGGCTCCGGGCCTGAAGCCCAAGGAAAGAGCGGCGATCCGCCCCGTGCTGTTCGGCGGCGTCTTCTTCTTCTTCATGGGCGCGGCGGCGTGCTACTACATCATCTTTCCGCTCTCGATGTCGTTCTTCGTCTGGCTGGACCTCGACATGGGCTTCCTGCCCAGCTACACGCCGGACAGTTACATCAATCTCCTGATCACGTTCATGCTGATCACGGGTGCGATCTTCGAGATCCCCATGGTGGTCGCGGTGCTGGCGAAGCTCGGCATCGTCTCGTCGAAGATGCTGACGCAGTATTGGCGCATGATCGTGCTCGTCTGCTTTATCCTGGGCGCGATCATCTCGCCCGGCAACGACATCATCTCGATGCTCGCCATGTCCGGCGCGCTGCTCTTTTTGTATGTCGTCTCGGTGATTCTGGCGTGGCTGTGCTACAAGAAGAATGCCTGAGTGCCGGTTTTGCATGCAAAGGGCCAGGGCAAACGAGTAAAATAAGAGCAATCAGAGGAGGCCGGCCCACCGCATGATTCGCGGCGTCCGCAAACCCGAAGAAGCGCAGGGCCTGGGCCTCAGCCGCCGGCTGCTGGTCCGCGTCGGCGCGCTGCTCAAGCACGGCGTCGAGATCACACCCGCGATTCTTGAGGCCGCCAAGCCCGGCTCGCCGCATGAGAATTTACTTCTTGATCCTGCATTGTTGGAACATGCGCCGGCGCTCGATGAGGCCGCCCTGGGCTTGCTCGTGGCCGCGCATCTGAACGCCGAGCCAAAGAGTTTCGACGCGCTCGCGCTGCATCTGGAAAATGGACGGCGCGTAATCTGCCTGCGCGAAGAGCTTGAGGCTGGCGAAGGCTGGGACGAGACGCCCGCCGCGTCGGGAGGTTCTGCCGTTCCGCCCGTGCTGGAACCTACCGCGCCCGTGATTCCACCCACCGCCTCGTTGGCAGTCCGCACGCCCGCGGTGCGCGGCCCGGAAGCGGAAGGCGAGCCGCTCTATACACGGAACGAGATCGACCGGCTGCGTATGAAGCTGCTCACGGCCTCGGAGGCGCCCGAACGCATCGAGGCGCTGCGCATCATCGCGCACGCGCCGCTGAATGGACACGAGAAGGCCGAGGTCATCTTTCTGGGCCTCGAGGACCGCGACCCGCAGGTCCGCGGCGAGGCCGCGGGGCTCCTGTTCGTGCTGGGCGTGGCCGACGATGTCCGCGAATCCCTGCAGGCGCTGTGCGATACGCGCGAAGAACCCCGTGTCCGCGCGGCCGAGCGCCTGGTTAAGCTGCTCGCGCATAGCGCGAAGGAACTGGAACTCGGCGCGGCCGCGGTGCTGGGCCTCGCCACACTCAAGACGGATACTTCGGGCCGCATCTCCGTGCTCCTGCTGCAGATGCTCGGATGCTGTACGCAGACGCTCGTGCGCACGCCGCCGCGCCTGGCGGAACTGATCCGCGTCGTGCTGGGTAAGGTTTCCGCGGCCGTGGGAACAGGCGCGCCGACGCATACCTTGGCGAACACGTTCACGCCCGCGTCGAAGCTGATCCGCAAGTTATGCGGGGAAGCGCCGGATACGCTGCTGCCGATCCTGCGCGAAGAGCGCGAGAAATGCACCGAGGCCGCGATTGAGGCGTTCCTCCTGCAGGTCATGCTGGAATACGCGGCGAAAGGCAGCGCAGAAGAGCGCGACCTCTTGAAGCTCTGCTCGAATTTCCTGGCCCGCGACACGCTGGAAGGCCGGGACTCGCGCGCCATCGGGCTGTATATGGTCCAGCGCGGCGAACCCGCGCTCCAAGAGCTTACGGAGACCTATTCCCAAGCGGCCGCGGGCGCGCAGAAGTATTTCCTGCATCTCTTCGAGGACCTCGTGCGTTATCAGAAAGTCACGAAGCCCTCGAAGGAGCGCGCGGCCGAGTGCCTGTTGCGGGCGATGGAGTCCGGCTCGCGCGGGATGCGCATCGTCGCGATGCACTGCCGCTTCCCGACGGACCCGGAGATCGGCGAGGAGATTCGCGCGAAGGTCGCGCGCGCGTTCATCGCCTCGATCAGCGACTTCGGCTTCAAAACGGACATCGAGATCGCGGAGGACGGCATCGCGCGCATGGGCCTGGCGGCGGTGGCGCCGCTGCTGGAACGGCTCGCGCCGGAACGCCCCGCCGAGGCGCGCGTGCAGGCCGTACGCATCCTGGGCGATCTCGCGCTGGAACTTAAAGCGCCGCGCGGCGAGATGAAGCGGACCGGCGAGGCGGTGACGGAGATCTTGCGCAAGCTCCAGGCGTTGAGCTCCGAAGCGGATTTCCCCGGCCAGCCCGAGCTGCTCGCGGCGCTTGGCAAAGTCTGCGCCTCGCCCGCCGCGGCCAAGGCGGCGGACGAAGTCATCAAGCGGCGGCTGCTTGCCGGCGTTTCGTCGGGTGACAGGCAGATCGAGGTCGGCGCGCTGGAAGGACTCGCCTGGCTCGCTTCGGCCCGCCGCGCGGAGCCGGCGCTGATCGCTACGGTCACCGGCCTGCTGCGCAAGGCGCTGGACGAGGCCAAGGACGACATGGTCGCTTCGACCATCGAGGTGGCCGGCGAGAAGGTCATCGAGATTAAGCACGGCGAGGATCTGGTCGAGAAGCTGCCCGTTGCGTTGGCCGGCATGAGCCGCATCGCGCGCTCCCCGAACTGCCCGCCCAACTTCGTGAAAGAACTGGCGCGCGACCTGATGATGCGCTGGAAGAGGATCATCAACGGCGCTCTGGTGTGGGGCCCCAACAACGCGATGCTCGCGGTGAAATCCCTGCAGGAGATCGGCGCGCAGACCGCCGTGCCGGACGAACTGCGCATGGAGATCCTCAAGGCGCTCGCGCCGCGCATGACTCAGATCCCGGTCTTGCACGCGATGACTGGCATCCTCGCCGCGAACGACACCGGCAGCACCAGCCTCGCCGCGCTCACCGTGGGCCTGAACGTCAGCGGACGCAGGAATGCCGACGGGCGCTTCGACAGCGAAGACCGCGCGGACATCCTGGCCGCGCTCTCCAAGATCGCCGCGCGCAAGGCGCTCGGCCCCATCGACGAGATGGGCAAAGAGAAAGCGCGCAACTTCCGGCTGCAGGTGGTCGAAGATCTCTTTCAGGGCGCCAACGATCACATCGCCGGCGCCTACGACGGCCTGGTGCGGGTCCGCAATGCGAAAGTATTGCCGAAGGCCGACCAGGAAAACCTCGAACGCAGGCTGAGCGAGCTGCACTCGATCGTAGTCGCGTAGACCTGAAACTCCCTTCTTGCCTTTTACCTGGCCACGTTTATCTTATTCCGAGTATTCCATAGCTAATTGGAGGATACCTATGGCATTCAAGCGTCATGATGCGGCCGAGAAGCAGTTGGCTCAGGGCCTCAGTCCCGGGGCGCGTTATACGATTGGTGCGGTGGCGGCCTTCTTCTCCGTTTACATGGTTTTCATGGCCAGCGAGACCAAAGTTCCTATTGCCGCTTTAGCCTTTGCGGCCTTTTGCGCCGTCCTTGCCACGGCTTGTTTTACTACAGGAAAAATTCGCAATATCGCATGCCGAATCATGGGCGGCGTGATCTTTGCCGCGGGCGTCGTGTATTTAATCTCGCAGTTGTTCGAAGGCGAAGTGGTCGCCGGAAAAAGTCACCCCAGTATTCTCAACGCAATTTTCTTTCTAGCGTTCTTCGGCATACCCGGCATCTGTTATGCCATTCGTGGAAAGTTCCCGGGCCTGCCGGGACCAGACGGTTAGTCGAATTAGACTTTTCGAACTCGGCGGCTCAATCCTTACCCTCTTGCGAACGCCTCGGGGCTCTGGCCCACCCACTTCTTGAAGAGTCGCGAGAAATAGTACGGGTCCTCGTAGCCGACGCGGCGCGAGACTTCCTTCACGCTGTAACCGCCGTAGCGCAGCAGATGCTTGGCCTCGTCCACGCGCAGCGCGGTGAGGTATTGCAGCGGCGTTCTGCCCGTGTTGCCCACGAATAGTTTGCGCGCGTGGTCGGCCGAGAGCGGCAGGTCCTCGATCGCACCGCCCAGGTCGAACTCGGGATTGTGCAGGTTCTCGAAGATCGCGTGCTTCAGGCGTTCGACGATCTGCGGCGCGTGGCCCGCCTCCGTCCAGCGGTTGAGGTAGAGCATCAGGATGTCGAAGAGGTCCTGCGCCATCAGTTTCCAGTTCGCCTGCTGCAGGCGGTACTCGCGGTAAAGCATCATCGCGGCGTTGAAGAACGGGCGGTCCTCGCCGTCGGCGAAGAGCGGCACGTGCCCCGGCGCGGCGGGGTACTCGTCGGTATGGATGTAGATGTTGCGGTATCCGCCCTCGGAATCTTCGCGATGGTCGATCTTGGGCGGCATGCAGATGATAGTGCCGGGCTCGAACGGATAAGGCGTCCCGCCGATGTGCGCGACGCCGCGGCCGTGAGTGTAGAGCACGATCTCCCAGGTCGTGTGCTGGTGCGGCGGGAAGACGTGGATCGGCGCTGGAATGAGCCCGATGAATTGAAACTTTGGCATAACACAGCCCTCGTTGCGCTCCCAAGCCTTCAAGCACGCAAGGTGCTTCCCATCGAGATAGCGCCGATCTCGGTTTTGTCCATTACAAAGCCCGCGACGTCCATTTACCCCGGTGTACGTCCAAGGCTAGAGTGCCGGTGTTCACGGTGCCAACGTTGACGGGAACCGGGAGACAAGAATCATGCTCAGCGCCGAACAGGTCCAGCGCTTCGACCACGACGGTTTTGTCCTGGTCGAGAACGTCTTTTCGCCCGAAGAGATCGCGTTCCTGATCGAGGAAGTCGAGCAGGGCCAGCGCGTCAAAAAGCACGCGGGCAACATGCCCGACGCCGCGGGCCGTTCGAGCAAGATCGCGCTGTGGATGGACAAGAGCGACGACGTCTTCGGCAGCGTGAGCGCCAGCCCGCGGATCGTGAACGGCGCGCGCATCCTGCTCCGCGAAGAGGTCTACCACTGGCACAGCAAAGTGATGCTGAAGGAGCCCAAAGTCGGCGGCGCGTGGGAGTGGCACCAAGACTATGGTTACTGGTACAACGACGGTGTCCTCTATCCGCGCATGCTCTCCTGTATGATCGCGCTCGATCCCGCCACGCGCGCGAACGGCTGCCTGAAGGTGGTCACCGGTTCGCATCTGCTCGGGCGCTTCAACCACGGGCGCGTCGGCAACCAGGCGGGCATCGACGCCGAGCGCGTCCAGGCCGTGCTCGAGCGCCTGCCGGTCCACTATTGCGAAGCGCCGGCCGGAAGCGCGCTCTTCTTTCATGCCAACATGTTCCACAGCTCGGAAGCGAATACTTCCGACCGGCCGCGCCGCGCGTACATCTGCTGCTACAACGCGCTGGCCAACGCGCCGTACGGCGGCAAGGGCCACGGCAAGCCCGAGCCCATCGTGCCGGCCGCGGACGACGCGATCTTGAAGTTCGGCCGGGCCGCCGTGGCGCGCTGAGCGTTTCTCCAAACCGAGCATCGAAAGGAAAACCAAATGGCATCGGGCAGCATACGGATCGGTTTTGTCGGCGGCGGCTACATGGGCCAGCTCGCGCATATCGAGAACTATTGGAAGCTCCCCGGAGTGGAACTCGTCGCGCTGGCCGAAGGCCGCGCGAAGACCGCGGAGCTGGTCGCGAAGACCTACGGCATCCGCGAGGTCTATCCGCACCACAGCGAGATGCTCAAGAAGTCCCAGATCGACGCGGTGGTAGCGATCACGCCGTTCCACTTGAACGCGGAACTCGTCGAGGACGCGCTGAAGGCCGGCAAGCACGTGATCACCGAGAAGCCACAGGTGAACACGAGCGCCAAGGGCCGCGAGCTGGCCGAACTGGCCGAAGCGAAGAAACTCGTCTACCAGGTCGGCTACATGAAACGCTGCGATCCGGGCGTGCGTTGGGCGAAGGCCAAGATCGCCGAGTGGAAGGCGAGCGGCGCCTTCGGGCCGTTTCTCTCGTTGCGTATCTGGTGTTGCCACGGCGCGTGGCAATGGTTCCACGAGCCCGCACTCTCGATCCAGGAAGATTTTCCGAAGTATCCTTCACGGGTTGAATCCAAGCCGGAGTGGATGACCGAGAACGGCTGGAAGGCGCACACGGGCTGGACGAACTACTACAGTCACCAGACCAATCTCGCGCGCTACGCCGCGGGCGAAGACTACAAACTCGAGTCGATCAAGCGCAACACCATCGGCGAGACCACGAGCTTCTTTGGGACCGGCGCATTTACGTCGGGCGCGCAGATCACGCTCGATTTCCCGTCGCACGTCTCGAATCATTGGGACGAAGGCTTTGAAGTCTATTTTCAACGCGCGAAGCTCGTCGCAAAAATTCCGGCGCCGCTGGCTTCGCGGCAATGTGCCGAAGTCATCGCGTTCGAGAACCCGGCCAGCGGCGAGGCCCGCGAGATCCGGCCCTCGCTTTTGAGCATGGATGGCTTCGCGGAACAGGCGCGGCATTTCGTCCGCTCGATCCTGGGCGAAGAAGCGCCGCGCTCCACCGCGGCCGAAGCCTTGAAAGAAGTCGAACTCTCCGAAGAGATCATTCGCAAAATGCAGGCACAAGGAGCCCTCAAGTGAATACGTCCCAGTTTGCAATCAACACCGTCTCGCTGGCCCAGAAATCGCTCGAAGAGATTCTGCGCGCCTGCGCCAAGGCGGGATTCAAGCAGGTCGAGTTCAATCTGCCGCTGGTGAAGAACTGGATCGCGCAGGGCCGCTCGAACCGGCAGGCGCAGGCGCTACTCGACGAGTACGGTCTGCGCTGCGTGGGCGGTTTCGAGGCCGGCGCGATGTCCTTCGGCGCAGAGGAGGCGCGGGCGAAAAACCACGCGCTGCTTACCGCCAACGCGGAACTGCTCTCCGAGTTCGGCGGTGGCGTGATGGTGGTCGGAACCGACGGGCCGGACGTGGGCGTTCGCGCGGACCTCGGCACGCTCGATACTATCGGCCGCACGCTGCGCGGGCTGGTGGAGCGCTTCCCCGCGAACGTTGCGCTGGCGGTCGAGTTCAACTGGTCGCCGGTCGTCAAAAGCGTGCGCTCTGCGGTGGCCGTCGCGCGCGCGGCGGACCATCCGCGCGTCGGCATCCTTTTCGATCCCGCGCATTACCACTGCACCAGCAGTAAGCTTGAGGACCTCACGCCGCAGGTGGTCGCGAAGATCCTGCATGTCCATGTGGACGACATGCGCGACAAGCCCGGCGAACTTTCCAATTGCAACGACGACCGCGTCCTGCCCGGCGAGGGCACGCTCAATTTACGCGAACTCTTCGGCCGACTAGAGCAGAACGGATACAAGGGCCTCTTCTCGATCGAGCTCTTCAATAAGGAGATCTGGGAACTCCCGGTCGAGACCGCCGCGAAGCAGTGCTACGATTCGATGGCGCGGCTGGCGAAGTAATCCAGTAGGGCAGACATTCCTGTCTGCCCCACGTACGAAAGCCGTTACTCAAATGAATTGTTGGTTGTTGGGAAAGAGCAGAACCCAGGCGTGCCGAAAGTCTGGGGCACGCAGGCAGGAATGCCTGTCTTACCGGGTTAGAGCTTGCGGACCACCAGCCCAGAAAGCAGCTTGGGGTAGAAGTACGTGGACTTGTGCGGCATCTTCTCGCCGTTGAGCGAGACGTCGCGCACCTGCTCGATCCGCGTCGGACGCATGACGATCCCCAGCGAATACGTGCCCTTCATTGCCAGCTCCGAAATCGCTTCGCGAACGTCCTTGGTATAGGTGACGCTGTGCTTGTGCGCGTTGCCATTCCCGTTGCCGTTGGACTCCGTCAGACCCACGATGCCCTTCAGGATTAACTCGTGGAGGACGGCCACATCGAGGCCGCGCCACGCGGCGCTGTGTTTGCCCGCGATCTTGGCCATGGCGCCTTCGACGCCGGCCTTGGCGGTGAGGACTTTCTTGCCGCCTCCGGCCAGCAGTAGTCCAAAGCGCACGGGCCCGCTTGCGGCTTCGGAGAGCGCGATCAGGTCCGCGTCGCCGGCGTCCGTCACTTCAAAGAGTTCAGAGATCTTGCTGAGAACTTTCTTCTCGTCGTAGCTCGCAGGCGCGTGGACCAGCCGGTGCGTGGGGAGGATGTGCAGGCCCGGATCGTTGAAGGGCACGCACATCATCAGCACGTAATCGTAGGGGCGCGGGTTCTTGTTGCCGGGATTGCTGTCGTTGGCCTTGCGCTCTTCGCGGTAGTTGCACGCGGTCTCGTAGCGGTGGTGGCCGTCGGCGATGAAGACCTTCTGCGGCTCGCACGCTTTGCTCAATGCGGAGCAGACCTTCGGGTCGTCCACCACCCACATGCGATTCACGATCCCGCTCGGCTCGCGCACTTCCACCGTGGGCTTGCCGCGGGCGGCCTCGGCGAGCAGTTTCACCACTTCGCCCTGTTCGTCGGGCATGAGGCCGAAGACGGGCGAGAGGTTCGCGCGGCACGCGCGCGTCAGCATCAGGCGGTCGGTCTTGTGCGACGCAAAGGTCTCTTCGTGCGGGTAGACTTGGCCCATGCCAAAGGGCTCGAGCTTCAGCGCGCCCAGCACGCCGCGGCGGACATGCTTCTGGCGTTTGCCTTCCGCCCCGGTCACGATCTGGAACTCCTGCTCGTAGACATAAAACGCCGGATGTGCGTCCTGAACGAGGACTTCTTCGTCCAACCATTGCTGGAGCGTCTTGGCGGAGCGGGTATACCGGTTGTCGCTGGGGGCGTCGCCATCGTATTGGCGGCCGAGAATCAGGCGGACGACGTTGTGGGGGCTGCGCCGATAAAGCTGGTCTTGCTCGTCGATCGAGATTACGTCATAGGGCGGAGCGATGACGTCGTCGATCTTGCCCGTAAACTTGGCTGGGTTGTAACGCAGGGCTTGGAAGGGGATTACGGTTGCCACGTTGGCTCCTCAACCCAAAAAGCACACGTGTTGCACCTGTGCATGATATCCATATATGTTCCCGAGTCAAACATTCAGTATGTAAATTCTTGTCAGGCACGGACCGGATCGGGACACATGCCCTTTGTTTTGGCCCCGCTTGAGGTTACGAGTAGATTCAGGTGCGGCGGACCGCGCTGGTTTTAGGTCTTGGGATGAACCGAATGATGGTCACCGGGTCGCTTTGCCACTTATTGCGCATTCGCTTCATGTGTCTGCGTAACCACCTGGTCTATTTGCATCGCGAGTCCCTACTCAAGATCGTGGTGGTGGCGGTGCTCGGCACAGCCTTCTGGGCCGCGCTCTTCATGCTCTTTAACGAGTCCTTCCATTTTCTGAACGTCAACGCCTACATTTTCCGCGATCAACTGGTGAAGCATATTCTCAGCCTCTTTTTTCTAACGCTGACGGTGATGCTGATCTTTTCGAATGCGCTCATCTCGTTCAGCAACCTCTTTCGATCGCCGGAAACCACTTTTCTTTTCTCGCTGCCGGTGCGGCACGACACGATCTATCTCTACAAGATGCTGGAGTCGCTCGTCTTCTCGTCATGGGCGCTCTTCGCGCTGGGCCTGCCGCTGCTGGTCGCGTACGGCATCCAATCGGACGTGGCCTGGTACTACTATCCCGCGATGGTCGCGTTCCTGCTCCCGTTCGTGGTGATTCCCGCGGCGCTCGGGGCGTTGATCGGCTTGGTGCTCACGGCCATCGTGCCGCGGCACCGCGGCAAGCTGCTGGCAGTGCTGGCCTGTTTGGCGGTGGCCGGCGCGGCATGGATCGCCATCGACGTGCTCAAAATCCAGTCCGGCCTGGCGGGCTTCGCGGGCGGAGAGATGAAAGCCGACGTGCGCATGATCCTGGGTAAGTTGGAGTTCACCCAGCATCCGCTGATGCCGAATTACTGGATCACCAACGGCCTGCTCGCGCTGGCACGCGACAGCGGGCAGGGCCTGCGCGAGCACGACCTGCAGGACGCGGGCATCTTCTTCACGGCGCTGGTGACGAGCGCGGCCTTCTTCGTCGTGCTGGGCTGGTTCGTGGCCGGGGCTGTCTACGAGTCGAGCTTCTCGAAAGCGCACGCGGCCGGCCGCGGCCGGCAGGTGAAACGCCGCGGCCTGCTCGAGACCTTCGCCCAGCCGCTCCAGCGGCGCTGGCCCGCGGTGACGGTGATGGTGGTGAAGGACGTGAAGACGTTCCTGCGCGATCCCGTGCAGTGGTCGCAGGTGCTGATCTTCTTTGGGTTGCTCACGATCTACATCAGCAACCTGCGCAACTTCGCCTATCCCATCGACCGGCCGTTCTACCACAGCCTGATCTCGTTCCTGAACCTCGGCGCGACCTGCCTGACGCTCGCGACGATGGTTAGCCGCTTCGTCTTTCCGCTCATCTCGCTCGAGGGCCAGCGCTTCTGGGTGCTGGGGCTGGTGCCGGTCGAACGCCGGCGCATCCTGGTCGCGAAGTTCGTCTTCAGCCTAAGCGGCGCGCTGCTGATCACGCTCTCCCTGGTACTGCTCAGCAACTATATCCTGCAGAGCAGCGGGTTCATCCTGATCCTGCAACTCGTCACGGCGGCGCTGCTCTGCGTGGGACTTACCGGCATGGCAGTCGGGATGGGCGCAATCTTTCCATCCCTGCACGAACAGAACCCGTCGAAGATCGTCTCGGGATTCGGCGGCACCCTCACGCTGATTCTCTCGATCACGATGGTCATCCTGGTGATCGTGGCGGAAGCGATCGTCTGCTATCACTATCTCGACGCCGCGCTCGATCCCGGCAACGAGCAGGCGCATGTCTATAAGCTCGTGCTGGTCGGCATGATGACCGTCATCGCGCTCCTGACGTTTCTTGCCGCGTACATCCCGCTCTCCATCGGCTCCAAGGCGCTCGACCAGATGGAATTCTGAGCCATCCCCGCGTACTCTATCTAACGCATTCAACCTCCAACCACTCCGTGAGTTATGCAGGCCGTAAATCCGTGAAACCTTTGCACGCGTGCAAGGTCTAACCTTTACGGAACGAATAATAAGGAGAGGCTTGCGCATGCGTTACACGGTCGCGAAGTGGCTGAGTGTGGTCATGGTGTTCGCGGGCGCGTTGTTCGCGGCCGATTTCAAGCCGGCGCAGAGTTCGCCAGAGGCCAAGCGCGCGTTTGACGACCTCGGCACGTTCTACGCCAGCAACACCAAGAAGCCGGACTTCGCGCAGACGCTGAAAGATCTTTCCGGCGCCGACGCGGCGAAGCGCAAGAGCTCCGGCGCGTACCTCCTTGCATTGTTCAAGCAGAGCTTCGACGACGAGACCAACGGCCGCGCGCCGGTCAAGCGCTCGCCTTTCTTCGGCGGCGGCGGGACGAACTCCGACGCGCGCGTCTTCCGCCAGGAGCTCGCGGCGGCTTTCGGCAAGGACGCGCAGGGGGACGAGGCGCTCGATTCGGTGCTCTGGCTGCTCGACGAAGAGCGCCTCGCCTCGAACCAGGCGCAGGGCCTGGAAGCGCTCAAGAAAATCAAAACCCCGAAGTCCGTGGAGATCTTCCGGAAGCTGCTCGCACAGCCGCATCCGGTCGCGGCCGTGGCCAAGGGCGCCGTCGAGGCCGCCGCCGAGCGCGGCTTGAAGGAACTCGCGCCCGAGATCAAGGCGCTCTGCGCGTATTACCGAACCTCCGTGCGCGAGGCCGCACTCGTCGCCGCGCCGAAGGTCGGCGTTGCCGCGGTGCCCGAGTATAAGCCCGAGGCCGCGTTCACGCCGTGGTTCGAGGGCCAGTTGCAGGCCATCGCCTCGCTGGTCGCCGTCGAGATTCCCAGGGACGCCAAGTGGACGCGCTTCACGGTTCAGGAGAAGGACGCCGCGAAGGAGTTCAGCGGCTGGCTGCTCTCGGTGGAGAAGGACGGTTCGACGCGCGCCGTTGATTGGTTTGGCGAAGAGGTCCGCCTGCCGAAGCTGGGCGTCAAGACCGCGCCGCGCGCCATCGCCGACGACGCCAAGGAACTCCTCGCGCTGCGCAACGGCGGCAGCAAGCTGGAGACGCTCTCGCGCAAAGGCATGGCGACGTACCAGTTCGAACCCAAAGCCGTCTCGGTGCCGGAGGCGCTCGTCGGCGCGTGGTGCGTGAAGCTTGGGGACAAAGCCTCGGCGGCGGCGCTGCTCTTTCTGCGCATCGACCAGATGGCCGACGACCGCTGGCTGCTGTGGATGGTGCGCGACATGATTGGGCCCGCGCGCCTGCAGGAGATGCTCGAAGCGTTCACCTACGACCGCGATTACCCGAAGACGCTCGCGCTCACGCAGCACCTCGCCAAGCCGGCCTTTGAGGAATTCACGTGGCAGAAGCGCGCCAAAACGCTCGCGGAGCAGCTCGCCAAGCGCGGCGACGACTTCGGCAAGCTCGCGCTGCCCAAACCCGCCGAATGGGACGCGATGAAGAAGAACATGAAGCGCGACGAACAGGTGAAGTTCCTCGCCGAACGCTTGCGCCTGCTCAACTGTATCCAGATGGGCCAACCCGGCGACGTGAACTACGCCGATTCGCAGACGGCCGAGGCCAACCGCAAGGCCAACGGTGCGGGCACTCCGGTGATCAATCCGTACAACGAGCTGCGCGCGATGACCTTGCAGCCCGCGGAACTTCCGGCGCTCGTACCGTTCCTCGCCGACGAGAACTTCATGCTCGCCTTCAGCTACTGGCGCGACTTCCACCCCAAGCGCACGCTGCACCAGGTCAACTGGGCCGTCGCGAGCGTGCTCGACGAGGCCGCCAAGAAGCGCATCTCAGAGGTCGGCACGTTCTCCATGCTCGACGAAGCCGGCAAGAAGCAGCACCTGGACAAGATTCTGGAGTGGTGCAAAGCCAACGCCGGCAAGACGCGCGACCAGTTGCCCGACGAACTGCCCAAGCAGCAGCAGGGCGGCTGGCGCGTCGACGCCCCCTGATGGGTCTATTTGCAGCTCCATGCAAAATCGCGAAATTTCGCGCAAGGATGCCGCCTTGCGCGAAATGCGCATTGCCCTTGAAAATCTCCACTGCTCCTTCCGTCCAATTATTGGGAGGGTCTGCTATGTTTTGAAAGGAGGATACGTTATGCCGCTACCATTTAAGTTTATGATCGTGGGTCCGATGCTGATGTTTTTCCTCGTTTTGTCCGGGCACTCGAAAAACGTCCTGGGGGACGATGAATCCATTCCTGCCGGCGCGGTGTTCGAGAACGACGGTGACTGGAAATTCAACGACGACCGCCTTGTCTTTGAAAGAGGAAATCTGAACCCGGATGGCAGGCGCTTTATCCGCTGGAAGGATTACGACTGGGCCATCACCAGCGACGAGATCACCATCATCGATCCGCGCCCTTACGGCGGCTCTTTCACCGCGAGCCGGAACCAGGTGGACTCGGACAACAAGCTGATTCCGGAAAAGAAGCTCATGAACGACATGAAGGACGAAGCGAAGGATCTCCGCAAGAGAAACGAGAAGGGGGAGGAAGCAAGCATTCCTGAGTACGACGCCAGCTACGGCACGACCTACTCGGGACCGGATTATTATGAGTACGATTCAAGTTATTACTACGGCCCGTCGGTAAGCCTGGGTGTTGAACTGGGAGGCAGGCATCACCACCATCATTACTACCATCATGGCGGCTGGCATCGCCGGCGGTAAGGTAAGTTTGAGAAGGATTCACATGCAGCCCGGACAGACGCTCGATCTGTCTGGGCTGCTTGTGTATTGAATAAGATGTTGGAAGACCATTACTTCGTCTTCTCTTCCTTCAGAAAGTCCGGCACGTAGCTGTCGTTCTCGTCTACGCCCTGCTGTTTGAGAAACTTCTTGCGGTCGGCCTCGCGCTTGTCGGCTTCCTTCTTGCGCAGGGCGATGTAGGAGCCTCCCATCATGCGGTCCTCGTAGTTCGAGCCGTCGCCGCGTTCGCCCTTGCCAGCGTGGATGATGATCGCTGCTTCCATCATCAGTTTCTTCTCTTCCACATTGATGTGGTTGCAGCGCGTCTGGCATAAGCCGCAGCCCACGCAGCGGTCGTGCACCACCACCGGCGCGCTGAAGCCCGATTCCTCAATCAGGTTGCCGTCCTGGTCCATCTCCGGGTGCACGCGCATGAACTCGATCGCGTCGTAGCCCGCGGCCTTGCACTCGTCCACGCAGAGCTGGCAGGCCTCCTTGCCCGCATGCGGGAGACAGGTCTCGAGGTTCAGGATCGCGAGGCCCATGCGCGCGGTCTTCTTCTCGGCCAGCGGCAGCGCGCGGATCGCGCCCGTGGGACAGACCTGCCCGCAGTTGTTGCAGCTCGGCTCGCAGCCGGACCAGTTGAGCGCCGCCTCGGGTGTCCAGAGTCCTTCGAGCCCCTGCTTGAAGCCCTCCGGCTGCAGCACGTGGTTCGGGCACGCCTTGAAGCACTCGCCGCAGCGGATGCACATCTGCAGGAACTCTTCCTCGGGCACGCTGCCGGGCGGGCGGATGGGCATCACCGCGCCGGATTCTTCCAGGCCCGCGCCAAAGGCTTTGCGCATGCCCAGCACCACCAGCAGGCTGCCGGCAGTGGCCGCGAGGAACCCGCGCCGCGCGATGGGCGTCTCGTGCACCGGCGGATCGTTTTCCTCCTTGAGATCCGTCAGGTTCCAGCGCTCGACGAACTTGATCGAGTGCGTCGGGCAGACGCCGCCGCAGCTCTGGCAGAGCGTGCAATCGGCCACGCGCGTGGTGAAGTCGGCCTTGATCGCGTCGAACGGGCAGATCTCGACGCATTTGTTGCAGTTGATACAGCTCGACTCGACCTTGCGTTCGGTGGCGCGGAAGACGTTGAAGACGCTGAAGACCGCGCCCGAGGGACAGACGTAGCGGCACCAGAAGCGCTTGCGCAGCAATCCCAAGCACAGTACCGCGAGGAAAAGGCCGATCGAGAGCATCTGCCCCGCGTTCAGCGCCGGGACCTGGTGCCAGCCCTTGATGAAGCCCATCTGGAAGGGTTCGACGATGTAAAGCATGCCGCGCGTGATCACGGGAATCGCAGCGAAGAAGCCCGAGAGCAGCACGCCGAAGAACGCGGAGACGATGATGCCGGTGAGAATGTAGTATTTGAGGTGCACCCACCAGCCTTCGCCCTTCACCTTAAAGATCTTCACGCGTTTGCCGATGGCCCAGTCGAAGCAGTCGATGAGCGTGCCGAGCGGGCAGAGGTAACCGCAGAACCCGCGCGGAAAGAGGATGCAGACGCCCAAAATGCCGAAAGCCCACGGGAGCGACCACTCCCAGGTCTTGGACGCGATGGAAGTCGAGAACGCGACGAGCGGGTCGATGACCAGGAAGAACTCGGCCTGAACTTTTTCCTTGCGTTCCAGGTCGAGCGCGTAATGCGCGTGCCAGTCGGTGTTGTCGTCCAGCTTGATCACGGCCGCGGGATCTGGCTGAGCTGTGTACGGCCAGCAGACATAGAAGAAGAAGGCCATGAAGGCGGTGAAGCAGAGCGCTTGGGTGGCCCGGCGGAACGGCGATGAAAGCGTGACTGGGCCAACTTTCTTCAAAAAGCGGCGGAACAGGCCGGGGCGGATCTTCTGGGTGTCGTCAAAGAAGAATTTGGGCAGAACCGCGCGCACGACGCGGCTAAACAAGCCTGGCTTTGAGGGCTCCTTGCCCGGTACGGGCTTGCGCAGGATGGGCAGGAACAGGTCCAGTCGCATCGCGGAATCCTCTTGTGGACAATCTTACTCCATGATGGCCGCGATACGCATGTGAAAACGGCGGCGCCTCGGGTCCTGGTCCCGAGGGCCGCCAAAGAACCGCTTTACTTCTTCTCGACGGGATCGATGGATTCCGCGGCGATCCACTTCTTGCCGCGGTCGTCGTCGCTGACCTTGCCTTTTACTTTGTACTCGCCGCTGGTTTCGCCCTTGGCAATCTTCTCGATGGCCGCCTTTACGGTCTCCGGTGCTTTCTCGCCGGCCTTCAACCGGTAGCGCACTTCGCCAACCTGTAGAATCGGCAGCCCCGACTGCGTCTTGGTGGCCGTACCGGTGAACTCGCCGTCTTTGGCCTCGGCCTTCGCGGCCTCCTTCTTCTCGCCGCCTTCTTCCGCGCGCAGCAGCGGGGCACTCAAGAACAGCGCGCCCGCGGTGGCCAGCACCATCCAGAACGATTTTTTCATGGCTCCATTCCTTTCCCAGGGTTTTGCAGATCGCAGTCGTACACGAACCGCTACTTACGCTCGTCCTTCTCGACACCCTTGCTTCGGGCACCTTCTGCCGAGGCGCTGGCCTTGCCGCCTACATTGATGCGCGCAACCCGGTTCTTCTGCAGCGCGACCCAGACGTTGCCGTCGGGGCCGCCGGAGATGCAGAACGGCTGCGTGTCCGCTGCGGAAAGCGCGATCTCGGTGATCTCGCCCTTGGGCGTCACGCGCGCGACCTTGCCGACTTTGAAGAGGCAGACCCAGATGTTCCCGTCGGGCCCGGCGCCCACGCCGACGGGCTGGCTGCCCGCGGTGGGGATGGGATACTCGTCGATCTTGCCGGTCTTGATGTCGAGCTTGCCGACCTTGTTGCCTTTGTTCTCGGCGAACCAGATGTTGCCGTCCGCGCCGCTGGAGAGTTCGCGCGTGAAGCTGTCGGCCGTCGGGATGGGGAATTCGTCGACCTTTCCGGTCTTGATGTCCAGCTTGCCAATCTTGTTTCCGCCGCTCTCCGCGAACCAAATGTTCTTATCGGCGCCCACCGTCAAGCCGTAGGGCTTGCTGTCCTTGGTTGGAATCGGGTACTCGGCGATCTCGCCTTTCATGGTGATGCGCCCGATTTTGCTCGCTGCCATCTCGGCAAAATAGAGGTTGCCGTCGGGACCGGCGATGATCACGCGCGGCCAGCAGCCCTTCACCATGCCGTTGCCGTCGGTGGCCTGCGAAGGGATCTTGAACTCGCCGTTGAACTTTCCTTCCGGGGAGAGCCGGCGGATGCTGTTCTCTTCGCGCGAAGTGAACCAGATGTTGCCGTCCGAACCGGCTGCGATGCCCTGGATCACGCCCACACCCGTGCCGGGGATGGGGTACTCGGTGATCTGCCCCGCGGGCGTCACTTTCAGGATCGTGTGCTTGATCACTTCCGTGACCCAGAGGTTGCCGTCGGGTCCCGGCGTGATCGCCTGCGGCCGGTGGCCTTCGGTCGTAAGCTGAAACTCGGAGACCTCGTTGGCCGCCCAGACCTGAGCCGAGACCGCGACGAACGCCGCCGCGCACGCAATGCCGAACGCTTGTGTATAGCCGCTGCAAATCATGTTCGTCTCCTGTTCCCCGCCGACGCTCGCAAAGTCGTCCGCCTTCCGTACAAGGAGGTTGCTTTTGAGGCGCCAAAGGGTGCGAAAATTACAGCAGTTGTCCAAAGCCTATAGCGATGTTGCAATACCCTATTTTAAAACGGGTTGTATTGATCGAGTCGAATGATTTTGGGCTCTTCGAACGGGCTTTTTTGAAGGAAATGCAGAGGCTATTTCTTCGCTTCCAGAACACCCAGGCGCCAGGGGATCTCGCTGTACTTTTTGCCCTGCATCTCTTCCTCCGTGACGCCTTGAATGAGGAAGCGTAAGTGCGCGGGATCGACCTCGTACTTCTCGTCGCTGCCGTCGCGGAGCAGTTCGCCGTGGCTCGCCGAGTCCGTCCAATGCCCGGCGGCCTCGGTGATGTTCGCCTTGCCCGCGAACGGCTGTTGCTTGGATGCGGCGAGCGGCGTCCAGGCGCCGTCCAGCTTGTCCGCGAGGAACGCCTTGAAGAACCGCCGCGGCGAGTCCTGGCACTCGATGAGCGTGAGATACTTTTCCATTCCCTTGAGCTTGTACGTGTGGCTGGCCTCGAAGATATCGCCCTTGAGCACGACCGCGGGGTCGTTCCAGCCCTTGGGGAAGTCCGCGAGTTTCGTCTCCGCGCGCCACATGCGCCCGTCGCAGGACGTGAAGAATAGGTGCGCCTTGGCCGCGTCGCAGATCACGAAGAAGTCCAGCCACATCTTGTCGACGCTCTTGGGCTTCTCCTTGTACAGCGGTTCCATGGGCGTCCACGACTTCGGGTCGGCGATGTTCTCTGTCGTGGAGAAACACGGACCGTAAGGTATGCCGCGCTTCTCGTTCGACGCCTGGTAGACCAGGTACCATTTCTTGTGCGGCGTGAAGTAGAAGACCTGCGGCGCGCAGTAGAAGCCGTCGTTGATCTGGTCCAGCGTGTAGCGCTCGGCCTTGTCCGCGTCCTTCCAGTCGGCGAAAGAAAGATATTCGATCTGGTGGGTGCGCTTCTGGCTGCGGATGGTGCTGAAGATGTGCCATTGGCCTGCGTGAAAGACCACCGAGGGATCCTTGAGTGCGTGGCAGGGATCGCTCGCGCGCTTGGCGGGGCCGAGCAGCGGGGCGCTTGCGGTCCAGGCAAATTTCCCGGCAAAGAAGTCCTCGAGTCCCGCGGGCACGGGTGGGCCTCCGTTCGGTTCTGCGCTGAGAAGATCGTTCGAACACGACGCCACGGCGGGCAAGAGCAGCAGGATCGGCAGGAACGGCAGGCCGGCGGAGCGGATCATTTCATCCCGCTCGAGAGCGCCTTTGCGGTGGACTGGATGATGGCCTCGGAGGTGAGCGTCGCCGACGCGAACGAGTCCACGCCCTTCACGCCCTGCTTCGCGATGATGCGCTGGGGCGTCTCGATCATCGAGGCGTAGTATTGCTTCTCGTGGTGATCAACGACCTTCACGTCCTCGATCTTGTGGTTTTTCACCGTCACCGCGACGGTCACGATGCTGTCGTAGCCGTAGCAGCCGTCCTTGTAGACGCCGTCGGGAATCTTCTTGAGGTCCAGGAGTTCGTAGCATTTCACGGCCGCGAGGGCGGCGGTGGCGCGCGTGACGGTGTTGTCGTTGCCCTTCTCGATCGGCGGCGCAATGGCCTTCTGGTAAAAGTCCATCGATTCCTTATAGCGTCCGGCCAGACGGCAGACGTCGCCATTGAGCAGGTTGCCCCAGTGCTTGACGCCGGGCCGCCCGGACTTCAAGAGGTCCTGCGCCATCGCGTAGGCTTTGTCGTACTCGCCCACTTCCGCCCACGCGCGGATCACCTGCATAAGTTGCGGCTGGCCGAACTTCTGCAGTACATCCAGTGCCATGTCTTTGTTGCCGAGTTTCCAGTAGCAGTCGGCCAGGCCCACGGGGCAGTTGCCACAGCCGGAACTCCCCGCTTTGCGCCACCAGTAGGCCGCGCGCGCGGGGTCCAGCAGCAGGTCATGGTACATCTTGGCCAGCGCGTCCATGGACTGCTTGAGCTTGGCGGGGTCCTTCTGGTTTACGGTGAGCGTGTGGTGGATAAGCTTGGCGCCGTCCTTCCACTTCGCCGGGTTCTCGTTGATCACGCTCCAGACGTACTGGCCCAGGTTCTTGTTCGTGTCCCAGCCGCCGGGAGCCTTGTTCCAGCCGAGGTCGAGCGTGGGGGGATACTCCAGCTTGGCTTGGGCCCACCAGTCGGGCTGCGCGGTGCCTGCCTTCTCGATCAGCGCTTCAACTTCGGCCTTGGTATGCAGCCCGGAAGGCGGCACGGGCGCATCGGCGCTCATACCCAGGCGCATGACGCAGAGCAGCGGCAGCAGGGCCCACAGTTTCATGGCTGGCTTCATGAATGTGCTCCTCATTTTTTAACTCGCGTTTACTTCATGCCCGACGCGAGGGCCTTGGCCGTCGCGTTCACGATCGCTTCGGACGTGATCGTCGCCGAGGCGAACGTGTCGATGCCTTTCACGCTCTGTTTCGCGATGATCTTGCGCGGCGTCTCCGCGATCGAACCGTAGTACTGCTTCTCGGTGTGCTGGACGACCTTCACGTCCGCGATCGTGCCGGACTTGACGCTCACTTCGACGAACACCTGCCCCGTGTAGCCCTGGCTGCTGCTCTTGTAGACCCCGTCGGCGACCTTTTTCAGGTCGAGGGTCTCGTAGAGCTTCACCGCGTCGAGGCTCGCTTGCGCCCGGCCTTTGGTCTGCTTGATGTCGCGGCCGGCGTCGTTGGGCTGTACGTTGAGCGCCTTCTGATAGAAATCGAGGGCTTCCTTGTACTTTCCGGCGAGACGGCAGGTGTCGCCGGCCATGAGATAGGCGATATCGGCCGCGCCGTTCTTGGACTTCTCGTCGGCGACTTTCAGGGCCGTGTCGTACTCGCCCATGTCCGCCCAGAGCTTGACGATCGACCCGTGGCGCGTGTCGTCCACGCCGTACTTCGTCAGAATCTCCTTGGCGGCGTCCTTGCAGCCGAGCTTCCAGTAGCAGACGGCCAGGCGTTCGTCGGCCGTATCGCCTTTCTTCAGCAGCCAGTAGGCGGCGCGCGTGTAGTCCTCCAGGCAGTCCGCGTACAGGTGGGCCATCTGCCCCATGGCCTGGTTGACCTTGTTCGGTTCGTCCTTGTTCACGGTCATCAGGTGCGCCGCGAAGCGGACGCCTTCCTTCCACTTGCTCGAATTCTCGTTGATGATGCTCCAGAAGTACTGGCCGACGTTCTTGCTCGGGTCCCAGCCTTTTGTGGCGGGCGGGTTCATCGAGAGATCGAGCGTCTTGGGATAATTCAGTTGCACCGCGTTCCACCAGTCGGGCTGCGTTCCGCCGTCCTTCTGGATCAGCGCGTCGACCTCGGCCTTGGTGCGGTTGGGCGCGGGCGAAGCCGGCTGGGCTCCGCACGCCGCGTCCGCCGCGAGCAGCAGCGGTAGGGCCAGCGTCAGCAAGATCGGTGCGTGCTTCGTGGCGGCCATCGTGGACTGGACCCCGTGTGCGTTCCTGGGCCGGTTCCCTCCCCGCCTTCGATCCGGGGAGGGAACCCGGGCCCCAAAGTTTCCGTCGGATTATGCCGGCTTAGTGGCGGTCGCCGCCTTCTTTGCGATGACCGTCTCCGCCTTCTTTACGCCGGTCGCCATCGCCGCCTTCGCGCTTGGTGATGGTCTCGGCCGCGAGCCAATCCTTGCCGCCGCTGTCCTTCTTCGACAGGCCGTGAACGACCCACGTGCCCTTGCCGACCAGCACGGTCTCGAAGTTCTTCAGCTTCTCCTTGGCGTCGTCGGTGATCTTCTCGCCGGCCACGACGGTGTAGGTGGTCTCGCCGGACTTGAACAGCACCGCCCCGCCGTCGCCCTTGCTGAAGGTGCCGGTGAGGTCCCGGGCCTCGGCGCCCGCGGCAGCGCCGTCGCCGCCTTCGCGCCGCTTTTCCCTGCGCCCGTCACCGCCGTGGCCTTCCTCGGCCCAGAGCGACGAGGTGAACGCCACCGCCAGACACAGCGCAACCGCTCCATATACGAACCGCTTCATGTTCTTCTCCTTCCCTTGCCCCTGGCCTTGACGCCGCCCACGCGGGCGGCGGTCCCGGCGCTCCGAAGTTTTACGGCCGATCTTACGCCTGCAGCGGGAACCCCCGCGTCATGAACTGTCTGCCGTCCTTCTGGACGAAGAGCGCCTCCGCGCCGGGCGTCGTCGCCACGAACGCCTGCGCGCGCTCGAGACTGAGGATGAACAGCGGCTTCGTCAGCGCGTCGGCGTCCACGCACTTCGGCGCGGTCACGCTCACGCTCGAAAAGACCAGCGGCGAACGCCCCGTCGCCGGATCGAAGATGTGGTTGTACGCGCGGTCGGGCGTGAACGCGGTGTTGTAGTCGCCCGACGTGGACATGCAGATGCCGTCGAGGTTCGCGAGGCCCAGCAGCGCATCGGGCTGGCGCGGATGCTGAATGCCCGCGACCCAGGGCTCGCCGCCGTTCTTCCGGCCCATCGTCGCGACTTCGCCCGTGTTCGCCAGCGCGTGCGTGACGCCGTGTGCGCGCATCGCTCCGAGCACGCGGTCGCCCGCATAGCCCTGCGCGATCCCATTCAGCGTGATCTTCATGCCGGCGCCGCGCAGCACGATGCGCTCGTTGGAGACCTCGAGCTTCGTCCAATCGACCTTCTTGCGCGCAGCGTCGATCTCCGCGTCGGACGGCAGGCCTCCGGACTTTTGCGCGGCCGCGTAGAGTTCCCAGAGCGGCTGAACCGTCGCGTCGAACGCGCCCTGGCTGCGTTCGGACATCGCCTGCGCGGACTTGAGGACCTCGACGAAGTACGGATGTGGATTGGAGAGCGCGCCGTCGCGGTTCAGCTTGGAGAGCTGGCTCTCGGGGCGGTAGATGCTCATCACCTGTTCGACGGTCTCGAGTTCGGCGAAGGCGGCGTCGAGCGCGGCCTCGGCCTGCGCCTGCTTCGCGTGCAGCGCAATCATGGAGATGTCTGTGCCGAGGGCGCGGCCGGAGCGCTTGGCCATCAGCAGCCCTTCGAGCTCCGCCGCGTTCCGCTTCTCAGGAAGCGCCGCGGTTGACGTCCCGCCTCTGCGCCACAACGCAGCCAGCCCCACCGCCGCCATCCCGCCCGCGCCAAACGCCATCATCAGGAACT
>JACQFI010000109.1 GCA_016200135.1 Planctomycetota bacterium | reverse complement strand
GAACGAGGTCGTCTGCCGGGTCAATACGGAGGTCATCAGCAAGCGCGACGTGGAAATCCGCATGCTTAACAACGGCCAGGCAATGTTGAACCTCTTCATGTTCCGCGAGCGCTTGAAGTCCGACGACCAGTGGACCGAAGAGAACCAGCAGCGCTTCAACGAACTGTACATTCCCGCGTTTCGCGACGAACTCCGCAATGCCATCCGCGAGAAACTGATGCTGCACGACGCCAAGTCCGATAAGGTGGAAGTGCCCAAGGCGATGTTCGAGAAGCGTTACGAGGCAGTGCTGGACAACTACCGCAAGCAGGGCCTGCTCAATAAGCCGGGCTTTAAGCTCGAAGAGATTCGCGACCGGCTGAAGGACCAGTTGCTGCTTGAAGAATTTCGCGACCAGTTCATCAACGTCTTCGACATGCCGAAGCGGCCGGAGATTGAAAAGTATTACAAGGGCCACATCTCCGAATTTCAGCGCGGTCCCGGCGTGAAGGTGCGGCAGATCCGAGTGGACTCGATCAAGATCAACAAACTGGGACGCGAAGAGCGCGTGCCCGATGCCAAAGAGAAGGCCGAGGAGCTGCGCCGGGAGATCGTGGAATACGGCGCCAACTTTGCCGATGTGGCGCGCGATCACTCGGACGACTCCGATGAAACGAAAAAGCAGGGCGGCCTGATCGTAGGCACGAACGGCGATCCGTTCATCAGCATGGACGGCCGCAACGCTGCGTTCGTGAAGGCCGTCGAGAAGCTGAAAACCGGCGAGGTCTCGAAGGTCTTCCAATACGGAGAACAGAGTTACGCCTTTGTGCTGCTGGAAGACCGCAGGGAAGCGGGCCCCCGGCCTCTGGACGACACCCTGTACGACGAGATCTACAAGAAACTCATGAACAACCGGATCTCGCGGAAGGAAGACGAGTGGTTCCGGAAGGCCGTGAGCACCAACCTCATCATGGGCATTCAGGAAGGCAAGGAGAGCAAGATGCCCCTGTCGTTCTTCTTCCCGGACGATCCGGACGCCCTTGCGGCGGACAAGGCCGCGCGGGATGCCAGGAAAACGGAAGCAGCGCCGGCGCCAGGGAAGACCGAGGCCCCCGCGCCGGATTCCAAACCATAACGTATGCGTTCCCCGGCCGACGCGCAGCCGAACGGTCCCTCGCGGCCACGGAACGCGCCCCCCAAGCCCGCGCTACTCCCTTGGATACTGCTGGCCCTTTGGATAGCCTGGATGACGGTGCTGGGCTGGTATTCGAGACACGAGTGGGGCGCCCCGCGCGCAAGCGATCCCGCGGAAAGCGTTCAGACCATCGAGAGAGGACAGCCTTGAGCGACGAGGCCATAGGCGATCTGCGCGGCGCGCTGCTGCGGCGCTTGAAGTTCGAGCGCGAGATGGGCCTAGAATGCGTCCGTCCTGCCGCACCGGCTGCGCGCGCCGTTTCCAAGCCGGAAGCGGCTCCGCGAGCCGAGACGCCTGCTTCCGCCTTGAAGCGAACTCCGGAAGCGCCGGCGCAGGCTCCAGCCGTGGACCGGGCAAAGGCACCCGTCACCTCCGAACAGGCTTTGGCGGGCCTCTCGGTTCCTGAAAAAGCCGCGCGCTGGGAAGCGCTTGAGGCGCGGGCCCTGGCCTGCACGCGCTGCGCGCTTCATAAGGGCCGCACCAAAGTCGTCTTCGGCGAAGGCGACCGCAATGCCCGGCTCGTTTTTGTGGGGGAAGGCCCGGGCGAGCAGGAGGACCTTTCCGGCCGGCCGTTCGTCGGCAAAGCAGGCCAGTTGCTGGACAAGATCATCGGCGCGATGGGGCTCCAGCGCGAGCAGGTCTACATCTGTAACATTGTAAAATGCCGGCCTCCAGGCAACCGCACGCCCTTGCCGGACGAAGTCGCGCTGTGCCAGCCGTTCCTGGAGGAGCAGCTCGCGCTGCTCGCGCCCAAGGCCATCGTCGCGCTGGGCTCGCCGGCGGCCAAAGCGCTCTTGAAGACGAACCAGGGCATCATGGCCCTGCGCGGGCGCTGGCAGATGTATCGCGGCGTGCGCGTGATGCCGACCTTTCACCCGGCGTTCGTGCTGCGGCAGTACACGGAAGAGACGCGCCGCGCCGTGTGGGGCGATATGCAGCAGGTCGTGAAGTATCTGAAAGAAACGTAGGCCGCGCGCGGGGATCTCAAGGCACGTAACGGATCGTGGCCTTGCGAACGGCGCACTTCGCATCCCAACTGACCCAGAACGGCCCCCACGCGTCCAAGGGCACGTCCTTCAAATCAAAGAGCACTTCCTTTTCGTCCATGACCACGCGCAAAGTCTTGCCGCGCGAGAGCACCTGGATTTTGTGCCAGGCCGTCGAATCGCACACGAGGGCTTTGACGACTTTCGCCAGGGCGCCTTGGGCATGGTCCCAGATCCGCGCGTGGACGCCGCCATCGAAAAAGTTGATATGCCAGCTATGAATGGCATCGGTGCGGAAGTAAATCTGGAATTCTCGCCCTTCGATTCGGCGGCACTCGAGATTGAGTTCGTAGTTGGGCGAAGCGACACTCGGGATCCAGAGGAAATTGGCGCCCCCAGCTTCGTCGCCGGTCATTTTCCACGACCCGCCCAGCCAGAAGGGCTCATCGTTCTTGTTCAAGATCGGGACCGGCTGCCCAGCGGCGAATTTACGTGAAAATTCGAGCGCGAATTTCTGCTGCTGTTCCGCCCGTTCCAAGCTCTCCAGCGTGGGCGAGCCCCGAATGCCGAGATTGCGGAATTTGGCGCCAAACGCGCAACCCAGGTAGACGATGCCCTTTCCGGCCGCCGCCGGGTCGGAGAACTTCAGGCTCTGTTTCCCATCGATGTTGATCGTGGTGGCTTTGGTTTTCTTCTCGAATTGAATCTCGACCCGGTGCCACTTTCCGGGCACAAGCGTCACGGCGTCGTTCCGGGAGAGCGGATTGCGCCAGCCTTCGGGGCCATCGCGCCAGACGCCGGTCCACTTGTTGTCCTCGGCGCCGAACTCTCCCCGTACATCGTAATAGCCCAGATGCACGCGGTTGGCGGGGCCTCCCGCCGTCGCCACTTCGTAAAAGACTTCCAAGTCGTCGGTGAACTCGAGCATGTGCGGCACGTCGATGTTGGTGAGCAGCAGCTCGCCTTTGTCCAAGGCGTCGAGTTTGTTGGGCGGCGCGTGGAAATCCATCTTCTGCGCCGGGCTCCTGAAGTCGTAGAGGAATTCCCAGCGTCCATCCGGAAGCTGGCGTTTCGCGCCCGCCAGCTTGACCCGGTCGCCACGCAGATAGGCATTCGCCAGTTCACCGCGCGCCTTGGCGCGCAGCGAATCGATTTTCGCCTGCTGTTCGGCGGTGAATCTCCCTTCCGGCGGACTGGAGATGAGGCACTCGATCCTTTCAAGCGCCTCTTTCCACCGCGACGACTTTACATAGCGCTCGGCTTCCGCAAGCACGGTGTCGGACGAGGCCGTTTTGGGGTCCACGGGCTTAAGCGGATCGGGTTCGCCTGCGCCCGTGGCGGGCGTTTTGGCGCCGCCCGCCACTGCGGCCGCCTCACCGGGAAGCGGGTCGAAGAAAACGCCGCTGCAGACGGCGTTCAATCCGCCTTCGTGCACGAACCGAATGCGGATGGCGGGCGCGCGGATCTCCCAGACCGGATAAACGCCGCCCGCAAAGCGCTCGAGTTCCTGCGTATCCAGAACGGTTTCCTTCTCGGCGTCCAGGATCTCAATGCGCTGCTTGCGGCCATTATTCATATCCACGCAGTACACGGCCAAGCGAAAGGCCCGGCTCGCTTTCAGCTTCACCAGATAGGTGAAGCTCGACTCCGAAAAGTCGCACGCCCAGACGCGCCGGCCGTCGTCCGGCGAAACCAGCGAGAGCGCGGCGTCGGCCGTTCCCACGTAGGACTCGGCGCCCTCTTTTTTAAGCTCGGCCACGTACTCCGGAAGTTTTTCCAGATCATGCGTGCGCGCGGGCAATTTACCCGCAGCCGGCGCGTTGAACGCGCTGAGCGTATACCCGTCCGCGCCGAAGGTGCCTTTCCAGCCACCTTTTGTGGCAGCATCGAGTTTAAGGAATCGGACGGGCGGCGGCCCCTTGGCTACAAAGGTGAAATGGTCGGGGAAGGTGGTGTTCGCCCAACCTACCTCAAAGGCCCCTACGTCTTTCGCCGCAACCCAATCCTTGTCGTCGAATGCGTCTTTCGTCCAGCCCTCCTGTTCCACGTTCGCGGACTTCCAAGAGACGTCCGTGTCGATGGTCTGGATCGCGCCGCCGGCAAGTTCCACCTGCAAGCGGCCCACCAGCGCCGCGGGACCTCCGGTGTTAGTTCCGGTCGCGGCCAGGAGATTCTTCCCCGGTCTGAGCGCGGCAGTAAAGTCGACCCACTGGAAGCCTCTCCAGCCGGCGATATCGGTTCCGGAGAAGGCCACTTTGCTTCCATTGACATATAGCACGAACTGGTCGTCGCAAGTGATCAGCATGCTCGCGGCTTTGATCCCATCCCCGGTCGGCAGCTCGAACACACGCCTGAAGTAGCGGGTCGCAGCCGGAAAACCGTCTTCGGGGAACCACACGAAGCGGCAGCCAGTCATGGAGAAGGGCGGACTCGCCCCGTATTTCACGTCCGCATTGGGCGTGAGTGGAACTTCCACCACAGGCGTGGGAGGCTTCGGAGTGCGGTATTCGTCGGCGAGCACCCGCGCCCGCGCGGCCTGGAGCGTGCCGCCGTACTTCGCCACGAACGCCTCGATGCGCTGCAACCGGCCGGCTCTGTCTTCGGGCGCGAGCCCTTCGAATTGGAGCAGGATCTCGTATGCGGCTTGAGCTTCCTTCTCTTCCGGCGAGATTTCAGCGTCGGGCGGGGTTGGCGGCTGCGCGGCAGGATCTGTAACGGTTTTTGCCGCGGCCGGACTTGGCGTTGGCAGGGAAAGCTTGGGGCTCAGGCCCGGCGTGGATAACGACGACGCCTCCGGTTTGGGCGACACGGATGCCGTGGGCTTTTCGCCGGAACGCAGCGCGAGCAGTCCGCCCACACCGAGGACCAACACGCCGACGATGACAAGAATGGTAGCTTGCGCGCTCTTGGGATTTTCGGCCCGCGTGATCGTCGACGGCCGGTGCATGGCGGCCGTTCCACCCGGCGTTCCCGCCGCCTTCTGCGCGGGTTTCACGGCAACTTCGGAGCGCTTCTCCGTCTTCGAAGCACCGGGCAGCAGATGCGCTCCCGACGACCGCGACGCGCCCGCCGGTTTGACGGTCTTGATCTTATGGCATTGCGCGCAAACGACGCTGGTCTCATTGCGGACCGCACGGCCGTCCTCGAGATCCTTCTCGGGAACGCGAATGCCGCAGCGGTCGCAGTAAAGGATTTCCATCTTCCGGGTCCAGTCCCTAGCCGAAAAAGGCATACGGGAACATCGTTCTTATCCTACTTGGACGTGGGTACGACTCAACACGTTGCTCAAATCCCGCATACGTTATATGAAAACTTTAGAGGGCCTTCATGCACGCCAGCACCCGTTCGGCAACCTTGAGCGCCCGCAGTCCGGCTGGGCCGTCCACCAAGGGTGTGCGGCGTTCGCGCACACACGCCACGAACGCCGCCAGTTCCGCGTCCAGGGGAGGCGTCTTGTCGCCCTTCAGGCTGACACGTTTAATCAGTTTTTCGAGCTGGAACGTGAGCGCGGCCACGCCCAACGACGCGAGGCTGAGCTTGGAAGGATCGATCTCGCCGCGCTTGAGCGCCTCGGACTTCTCGATAAAGACGCCCTCGTTATCGAGCAGATTGAGCGAGAGGTAGCCGTTGTCCTGGAAAATGCGCCACTTGCGTTCCTTCTTGAGCGAGACGCAGGAGGCCGTGACGTTGGCCACGCAGCCCCCGGGAAACTCCAGCCGGGCGTTGGCAACGTCTTCGCTCTTGGAAAAGACCGGCGTGCCCGCCGCGCGGATCTCGGCCGGTTCCTCGCCCGCGAGCGCCACCGCAAGGTCGATGTCGTGGATCATCAGGTCGAGCGTGACGCCGACGTCCGTCGAGCGAAATGGGTACGGCGAGATGCGGGTGGCCTCGATGAAGCGCGGGCGCCCCAGGTAAGGCCCGGCGGCGCGTACCACGGGATTGAAGCGTTCGACGTGGCCCACCTGCAGGATCGCGCCGGACTTGGCCGCCAGCGCGCAGAGTTCCTCCGCCTCCGCGGCAGTCTTAGCGATGGGCTTTTCGACCAGGCAGGAGACGCCGCGTTCGAGGAAGAAACCGCCGACCTTGCGATGGTAGGTGGTCGGCACGACGACGCTGACGGCGTCGACTTTTCCTTCTAGCTTGGTGTAGTCCGGGACGTATGGGACCTTGAGCGCCTTGGCGGCCTGTTCGGCTTCGGGCGTTACGTCGCAGAGCGCGGCCAGTTCGAACTGCGGATCTTTCTTGGCCAGTTTGGCGTAAATATCCGCGTGGATCTTGCCGAGATGCCCGACCCCGACCACCGCGACTCGAAGGGGCATGCGCTTCTCCGCTTGGGTTCAGAGCTTTCCGGCTTGGCGGAGCTTATCCAGGTAGGTGAGCTGGCCGAGATGGTACTGGCCATGGGTGACCTGATGCGCGATGGCGTGCGCGGACGTGGGCATCCAGCGTTTCTCGACCGTGGACGCCTTGGCGAGATCGGCCGGCGTGAGCAGCGCCAGCACCTTGACCACTTCCGCATGCACGCGCGTGTACTCGTTGCGGATCTCGGCGTAGGGCGGGTACTGGTCGTCGGGCAGCTTGTCGCTGGAGTGGTCGAAGAGGCGGTCCCATTCCTTGCGCCGGAAACTCTGGCCGCGCGGCACTTCGAGGATGAGGTAGTCTTCGGCCCAAGTCATGTGCCCGGTGAGCCAGAGGGCGTGGTTCATGTTGGGCGCGGGCCGCTTGAGGGCCGACGCGTCGTCGAAGGCCGCAAGGATGTCCCGCCAGTGACGCCCGACGGTGTCGATCTCGGCCCTGAAATAAGTCAGCAGATCCATGGCTCTCTTCGCGCCGGAAAGGGCGGCTGTTCGGCCGGGCTATCCCAGTTGCGTGCGGATACTCGCCCAAGCACGTGTATCTTCTTCGGTTCGTTCGTCGGGAGCAAAGCCAAATTTCAGGTATAGGCGAATGGCGGGCACGCGCGCCGTCGAGGTCGTCAAATACGCGCGCTCGTGGCCCAATTCCGCCATGCGGCGGCAGATGACCGTCATGAGCGGCTTGGCGAGCCCGCGGCCTTGCATGGCGGGCACCATCGCCACCCAATGAATGCGGCCCCAGCCCTGCCAGGCCTCGTCCGGCCCGAACCAGGCCGCGGAGGTCCCAATCTCCGCGCCGCTTCCATCGAGCACAAAGCAGATGCGGCTGCCGAGTTCGCGCGGGTCCTTGCCGAACTGCTGCTCGAAGAGACGGTCGGGAATCGGCTGCAGTGTGTCGGATTCGCGCTGGATGCGCGTCCACACGCCTTCGTCGCCAGGACGGAACCAGCGCAGCGAAAAAGGCGCGGGCAGCTCGAAGGCTGGGATCTCCCGCAGGTGCTGCCGGATCATGCGGACGGGCAGGCCCTGCGAGCCGCTATCCATGGAACGGGCGCCTCCCCGGCGTTACTTCGATTTCTCGGCTTCCTTGGCGGGCGTGCTCGAAGTCTTGGCCTCCGCTTCAGGCTGCTTGGCGCCCGACTTCTCGCCGCTCTTGGCATCTACGGACTTCGCTTCCGATTTTGATTCCGTCTTCGCCTCAGATTTCGATTCAGACTTCGCCTCGGATTTCGCTTCCGACTTCGCCTCGGTCTTCGGCTCTTCCTCCAACACCTTTCCTGCGACGATGTACGGATGGTTGCGCTTGTTGAGCACGGTCGCGTTGAGAATCTTTTGCGGCTCGACGGGCTTCTCACCGTTCAACTTCACCCCCGCGAGCTTTTCGACGACCTCCATGCCTTGGGAGACCTTGCCGAAGACGACGTACTTGCCGTCGAGGTCGGCATTGCCCTTCGGATCCTTCTTCATGTTGAAGAAGAACTGCGAGCCGCTCATCTCGCGGTACATCGGCGACTTGGCCGTCGCGACGGTGCCGTACTCGTTCTTGTGATACTGGTCCGCGAACTCCGGCGGGAGGCGGTAGCCCGGGCCGCCCGAGCCGTCGCCCTTGGGGTCGCCGCCTTGCACGCAGAAGTTCGGGATGATGCGATGGAACGCCAGGCCGTCGTAGAACTTCTTTTCGACCAAGCCGATAAAACTCGCCACGGTGTTCGGCGCTTCGTCCTCGAAGAGCGTGATCTCGATGTCGCCCTGCGTCGTCTTCAGCAGGACTTTCGGAAGGTCGTCCTTGAGTTTGATATCGGCCTCGGTCCATTCCTTTATGGCCGCGTCGGGCGTGTAAGGCAGGCCGGGGCCTTTTTGCCGCTCCGGCTCGCCGCAGCCCGAAAGGAGGGCCAGTGCGATGCCGGCCAGGATGAGATCGCCGCGCAGACTTCGGTTCGAGAGGGCCACCGCTTATTTCTCCTCGATCTTCTGGACCTTGTACGGATGGTCGCGCTTAGAGAGCACTTCGACTTTTCCCATTTTCTGGTTCGGGCGCATCCCGTCTACGAACTCCATCCCCTTCGTCACCTGCCCGAAGACCGTGTGCTTGCCGTCCAGCCACGGGCAGTCCACATGCGTGATGAAGAACTGCGAGCTACCCGTGTCCGGCCCGAAGTTGGCCATGCACAGGGTACCGCGGAGCATCTTGCGGCTTTTTAAGTCCGTGCGGAACTTGTAGCCCTGCTTCTCGTAGATCGCCTTGAGCGTCATCTTCGCGACGGTGTCGGGCGGGGCTTTTATCCCCAGCTTTTCGCTAAACTCCTTGGCGGTGATCTTGTCGAGCCCCAAGTCGTCGGCGTTGAGCTCGTCGGCGATGCGGTAGCCCGGCCCACCGGAACCCGTGCCCGTCGGGTCGCCGCCCTGGACCATGAAGTTTTCGATCACGCGGTGGAACGTAAGGCCGTCGTAGTAGTGCTTGGCGGTGAGCTCGATGAAGTTCGCCACGGTATTCGGCGCGTGGTCCTCAAAGAGCACGGCCTCGATCACGCCGCCGCTCGCAAGGGTGATCCGCACGCGCGGGAGCGTCGCGTCCAGCGCGGGGCTCTCGAGCAGGCGCTTGGCGGCCTCGGCGGCGTCCTTGTTCTCCGACTTCACCAGCGGTTTGAGCAGTTCGGCGACGGCCGCGCCGAGTTCCTGTATGGCCTGCTCGGCCTTCTGGCGCGTGGCGGCGTCCTTGTTCTCGAGATCGGCGACCAGCGCCTTGGCGCGCTCCAGATCCTTGCCGGCCAGAGCCCCGGAGGGCGCGGCGGCGGGCGCCGCTGCGGGTTCTTCGGCGCGCAGAAACGCGGCGCAGGCCAGCGCGGCCAGAAGGACGGCCATCGGTCGGTGCTTCGCCATATTCACGGCTTCCTTTGTTCGGATGGACGCTACTCGTCCGGGTCCTCTTCATCTTGAGTTCGATGGGCCGCACCGAGCCGGCCGTTGCGCTCTTCGGGCGGAAGCTCGACGCGCGTGGCTTCCTGCGCGCGTCCGTGCCGGCCCTTGTCGGTCTCGCGCACGAACCCGACGAACTCGGCCACGATGGGATGTTTCTCCAGGCCGCCCGCCGTAATCTGCTCGAACGCCTGCGCGCGCGTGCCTTCCTCGAAGCGAAAGAGCAGCCGGAAGGATTCCTTCAGCGCGGAGAGCGCGTCGGGGTTGATCGTCCGGCGGCGCAGGCCCTCCAGATTGAGGCTGCGGATGCGCGCGGGGTGCCCTTCGGCCAGCGTGTAAGGCGGCACGTCGATGGAGAGCTTCGCGCAGCCCGCGACGAAACTTCCGCGGCCGACGCGCACAAAATGGTGGATTGCGGCCAGGCCCGAGATGCGCGCGCCGTCTTCGACATGCACGTGCCCGGCAAGTTGCGTCGCGTTGGCGATCACGATCTGGTTGCCCAGGATGCAGTCGTGGGCGATGTGGACGTACGCCATGATCAGGTTGTGGCTGCCGACCACGGTCTTGCCGCCGCCCAGGCCGGTGCCGGTGTGGAGCGTGCAGCATTCGCGGATGACCGTGTGGTCTCCAACGCTGAGCGTGGTCTTCTCACCCTGGTATTTCAGGTCCTGCGGCGCTCCTCCGACGACCGCGCCGGGGTGGACCTGGCAGTTCGCGCCGATGTTCGTGTGGCCCGTGACCGTCGCGTGGTTGTGGATCACCGTGCCGTCGCCGATAACCGTGTCCGGCCCGATCACCGCATACGGTCCCACCTGAACCCCCGCGCCGAGCCGCGCCTTTGGGTCCAGGATGGCGGTGGGATGGACCTCGGTGGCCACGCTCATGCCTTGCCTTTCGCGTCTGCGCCGGGCATCTCGACCATGAACTTCAGAATCCCTTCCGCGGCCAGTTCGCCTTCCACCAGCGCCTTGGTCTTGTAGCGCCCGAAGGGCGGCCGCAGGCGGTCCACTTCCGCTTCCAGGCGCAACTGGTCGCCGGGGACAACCTTGCGCCGGAACTTCACTTCGTCCATGCCGGCGAAGAGCGCGATGCGGCCCTCCGCTTTGAAGTTCCGCAGCACCATCACCGCGCCGACTTGCGCCAGCGCTTCGAGAATTAAGACGCCCGGCATGATCGGGTTGCCCGGGAAATGCCCCTGGAAGAAGAACTCGTTGGCCGTGACATTCTTAATCCCGACGATGCGCTTGCCTTCCTCGATCTCGACGATGCGGTCCACCAGCAGGAACGGATAGCGGTGCGGCAAGACCTCCATGATCTGCTGGATGTCGAGCGTCATCGGTCCTTAGACTCCCATGTTCGCCGAGGCCGAGATGCGTTCGGCCAGCGCGCGGTTCAGCTTGTGCCCGCTGCGCTTCGCCGTGACGTGCGCGTGCACGGGCCGTCCCAGCAAGTACAGGTCGCCAAGCAGGTCGAGGATTTTATGCCGTACGGGCTCGTCGGGAAAGCGAAAGGCGTTGTCCAAAACCTTGGTCCCGTCGAGCACCAGGGTGTTGGCCGTGTTCGCGCCTTTGCCGAAGCCCGCCGCGCGAAGCTGCTCCGCTTCCTTCTTCAGGCAGAACGTCCGCGCCGGCGCGATCTCTGCAAGGAAACTCGCTTCGGTCACAAGCACTTCCCGCGTGCCCTGCGCGAGCGGCTCGCTAGGGTATTCGAGCGTGTACGTGATCTTGAAGCCGTCCGCGAAGGGCCGCGCGCAGATCGTCGCTAGTCCCTCGGTGACGGTGATCTCCTCGGGCACTTCGGCCGGAACTACGAAAACACCTTCGAACCGGGTAATCCCGGCTTCGTGAAGGGCGACGGCAAAGGGCAGCGCGCTGCCGTCCATACCGGGGACCTCGGGGCCATCCAGTCCTACTTCGATGTCGGTGATGCCCAAGCCCGCAAACGCCGCGAGCAAATGTTCGACGGTATGGATCTCGGTGCTGCCGCGCTTGAGCGCCGTGCGCAGCGGCAGGCCGTCCTTGGGCACGTCCGCGAGCGTCAGGTGCGGCGCGCCGGCCAAGTCGGTCCGAATGAATGCGATGCCCCGTCTGGCCTCGGCAGGCCGGAGCCTCAAGCGCACAGTCGCGCCGGAATGGAGGCCCACGCCTTCCAGCGTGGTATCGCGGGCAATAGTTTTCCGTGCGACGCTCGTCACGCAGCGACCTTCCTCTTGAGGGGAGGTACCTGAAGAACAGGGTTTGATGATAGCCGTCCGCGGCCCGCGCGCAACCAAAGCGGATGAGGGATCCATTAGGGCTTAGAGGGTTTCTTCGACTTCGGCTTGGGTTCCAGACTTTCGAGCTTCTTCTCCAGCTCGCGGACACGCTTAAGCAGTTCGGGGAGCTTGCGGAGCGCAACGATCTCGCGCCAGAACGCGCGCCGGTCTTCCGCGGGCAAGCCCCAGACTTCGCTCTTGGGCGGCAGGTCTTGCACCACGCCGGCCTTTGCGCCGACCTTGGCGGCCATGCCAATGTGAATGTGATCGGCGATGCCGGAGTTCGCCCCGAGCACCGCGTAGTCGTCGATGGTCACGGAGCCCGCCACGCCCGCCTGGCCGCAGAGAATGACATGTTTGCCAAGCTTGCAGTTGTGGCCGATCTGGACGAGGTTGTCGATCTTGCTGCCCTCGCCGATGACGGTCTCGCCCAGCGCCGCGCGGTCGATGCAGGCGTTGGCGCCGATCTCGACGCGGTCGCCCACGCGCAGGATGCCCACCTGCGGCACCTTCACGTGCCGCCCGCCGCGGAACTTGTAGCCGAAGCCGTCTGCGCCGAGCACGCTGCCGGAGTGCACCGTCACTTCATCGCCCAGGATCACGCCGTCGTAGAGCACCGCGCGGGGATGAATCCGGCAGCGTTTGCCGATGCGGCAGTTCCGCCCCACGTAGGCGCCGCCCAACACCTGCGCGCCGTCTCCGATCTGCGAGCCTGCGCGCACGATCGCAAACGGGCCGATGTAGGCGTCCGACGCGATGGCTGCGCCGGGCTCGACGCAGGCGCGCGCATCGATGCCGGGCCGCTCGGGCGTCTCCGGATGCAGCAGCGCGAGGGCCTGCAGGAAGGCCAGCTCCGGGTCGTCGCAGAAGAGGAACGCGGTGCCGTCGGGTGCAGATGCTTTTGAGAACTCGGGCTTGCAGAAGACCCCGGCGGCCCGGGTCTTGTCGAGCAACGGCGCGTAGCGGGCGTCGGTAAGCGGCGCGACATGGCGGGGACCGGCTTCGGCGAGGCTGGCCGCGGCCTCGACGGCGCGCTTGGGGTCGCCGCCTTTAAGGGTCGCGTTGCAGCGTGTGGCCAGTTCCGCGAGCGTGAGCATGGATTCACCGCTCATATCTGCGAGTACGGCTGACTTCAGGAACAGCGCTTAAAAAGACCGGGGCAGGTCGTGAAACCCTGCCCCGGTCCGCTTAAGGATTTCCTGCGGATTACTTTCCCGCGGGAGCCGGAGCGGGCGCGGGCGCAACGGCGCCGCCGCCGCTCTTGGCGTAATCGTCGTTCAGCTTCGTGATCACCTTTGAGGTGATGTCCACGCCCTGCGAGAAGTACAGCACCGGGTTCTCGCGGAAGCGCCGTACGAGTTCGCTGGAAGTCTGAGCCTCGTCCTTCTCCTCAGGCTTGGTCGCATCGGCTTCCGGATTGCCTTCCATGTCGTACTCGGGCGCGCGCAGGACCATGTCGATCTTCTCGGCCTTGCCCGTGTCGCTGATCGCCGCGCGGATCTCCTTCAGCACCTGCTTCATCTCCTCCAGGCGCTTCTTCTCGACCTCGATGGCGAACTCGTACTTCTCCTTGTCGAGGTCGAACTTGGCGATCTCGAGCTGCTGCATCTTGATAAGCTTGGCGCGGTTCTTCTGAGGATCTTCCGGGTCCATCTTCATGACCTGAATGTCCTTCTGCAGGTCGTCTTCCTTCTTGATGATGGCTTTTTTGCGCTGCTCGAAGAGCGCTTCCAGGCGCGTCTGGATGTCCGTGACCTTTTTGTAGGCCTTGAAGACGCGCGAGACGTTCACGACGGCGATGCGCTTGGACTCCTCGCCCGCCTGTCCGGCCCGGGCGTATCCGGAAACCAGGACCATGGCCGCCATGCCCGCCGCGACCGTCATCCGAATGCTGCTACCGTTCATTGTTTCGCTCCTTTTGGGTTCCATCGTTTCTCACGCGGGCGTAACCACCGGCCCCGCGCAGCCGGCACTGCCGCGCAACGCTACTTCGGGTTCGCGGCGCGCTTCGCGTAATCGTCGTTTAAGGTCTTCAGCACCGTCTCGGTGATGTCGATCGTCCAGGCGCCGTAGAGCACCGGGTTGCGCCGGGTGCGGATCAGCAGGTCGGCGGTCGTCTGCGGGGCCAGGATCTGCTTGATCTCCAGTTCCTGGCGCTTACGCGGCTCCAACTTCTCGAGGTCCTCGACCTTGACGTCTTCCGGACCCTTTGCGCCCGGCGTATCGGCGGGATCTTGTGGATCGGGTGCGCGCAAGACCAGGTCGAAGGCGGACTTCTCCGCTTCCTTGCGAATGGCCGCCCGGATCTCGTTCAGGACCGTCTTCATTTCCATGCGCATCCGCAGCACGATATCCATCTCGAGCTTGTCTTTTGCTTTCCGGAACTCGTACAGACGCTTCTGGAACTTCTGCGTGCGGTCGAAGACCTCGTCGTCCCCCGCGCGCTGGCGCAGTTCGCCAAGCTTCGTCTCTTCGTCGATCAGGTCCTGGCCTTCTTTGTCCAGGAGCTTGCGCTTGTCCTCGAAGGTCGCGTCCACCTGGCGCTGCACGTCGTTGACGCGCTTGTAGCTTCGGAACACCAGCGAAACATCGCACACCGCGACTTTGGTCTCTTTCAGCGCGGGTTCTTCCGAGCGCACCTGCGGACCACACAATGCGCAACAGAGCGTTACCGCCATCAAAACTTTGCTTGCCACAGTCCTGATCACTAGAAGCTCCTCCCGTCCCACACTAGGCGCAGCCACTGCACGTCAATTCGCATGGAGCCAGCATGTTGCCGCTCGAAGGGGCTCGTCAATCGCCGGAATGGAACCCGATAAAGACGGCCCTTAATATCACGCCTTCAGGAATTTCAAACCGCTAAAAGCGGGTACCGAAGCTGAAGTCGATGGTCTTGAGCCGGTCGGCATCGTTGCGCTGGATGGCCCGGCTGAAGTAAATGCGCACAGGCATGGGCGAAAACGGCGTGCGGACCGAAAGTCCCAAGCCGATGGACGACCGCCAGCCCGACTTATTCACGGTGATGGTGCCCGGATCGGTGTTGCCCGCGTCCCAGACCTGGCCCACGTCGGAGAAGACCGACGCGCGCACGATCTCCTCGTACAGCGGCACGGAATACTCCGCCGTCGCGGTGATCTGTTTCTTTCCGCCAATGTAAAAGCCGTTCTCGATGGGCGAGATCGTGCGGTTCTCGAAGCCGCGCACGTCCGAGATGCCGCCGCCGAAGTAACGCAGGAAGGGCGGGATCTCTTTGGTGCTGCCGTACTCCTGGATCATGGACGCTTTGGCGTGCAGTTCGAGGATGTGTTTGCCGCCGCCCTTCAGCTTGTACATGGTGAAGTACCGGGCCGCGTCGACGGACGGGCGGACCCAGGTGAGGTCGCCGAAGAGCGGCCCGCCGCCAAACTCGGCGCTGGCTTCCATGAAGAGGCCGCGGCTGGGCAGGATGCGGTTGTCGCGGGTGTCGTAGAGGATGCGCGGCGTCAGGGTGCTCAGGATGCGCGAGCCGTCCTGCTGCTGGAAGATGGGCGGGAGCGTATTCTGGTCGCCCTGGATGGTCGTGTAGCTCAAGCGGTAGGTGATATCGCCGTCCCAGTTGGGGCTCCACAGGCGCCGGCCGGCGGTGACCGAGAAGCCGGTATTGGTCTCGCTGAAGTCCTTAAAGTTGTTGTCCACGCTGCGGAAGATGCTGCCACCCATGCGGATCGGGCGGTCAAAGGCCCACGGTTCCAGGAAGGACACGGTGTAGTTCTGGCTCTTGGTGCCGAGCGTGGCGCCCACGGAGAAGTTCTGGCCCGCGCCGACCCAACTGTTGCCCGAGAGGAAGTCGCGCAAGCTCTTGGGAAAGTCGCGATAGTCGAAGTTGCGCTGCGTCAGGCTGACGTTGCCGAGAACCGATTCGGCCGAGGAGATGCCGACGCCGAAGTTGAACTCGCCCGTGGCCTTCTCCGTCACGTCGATGATGACGTCGGCCTCTTCGGGATTCTCCGTGGGCTCGGTGTTGATGCGGATGTCGTCCTCGAAATAATTGAGGTTCTTGAGGCGTTCCTTCGCCAGTTTAACGCGCGACGTATCCACGCGGTCGCCTGGGAAGAGTTCCAGTTCGCGGATCAGCACTTTGTCGCGGGTCTTGGTGTTGCCGCGCGTGATGACCTCGCGCAGCGTCACTTCCGAGCCCTCCACGATGCGCAGTTCTACGTCGTACACGTTCGGCGTCTTCTTGACGCGGGCGGGATCGGTGACGGGCTTGCGGTCCCGGTCCACCTTGGTGAAGACTCGGCCGTACTCGCCGTACAGGTCCTTGATGTGCGTCGCGTCATCTTCCATCAGCAGATCCGAAAAGACCGCGCCCGGCTTGAGCTTCATCACCGCCTGTACCTCGGCCAACTCGATGCTCTTGTTGCCGGAGACCACCAGGTTGCCCACGTGGTACTGCGGGCCCTCGTGGACAGTGAAGGTGATGTCGGCGAGCCGCTTGCGCTTGCGGAACCAGTTCCAGTAGGTCTCCTTGGAGATCTGGATCACGGGCTCTTCCACGCTCACGTCCATGTAGCCGCTGCGCAGATAGTGGTACTCGAGGCGCTTCTTGTCGGTGTCGAGGTCCGCGTCCTTCAGGTCGCCGGCGCGGAAGAAGCGGCGCGGCTTGGTCTGGATCGCCGTGAGCAGCACGTCCTCGTCGAAGGCCTTGTTGCCCTTAAAGCTCACGCTGCGCACGCCGACGGGGTTCCCTTCGTCGACCTTGAAGATGACCGCGACCTCGTCTTCCACTTCCTGTTCGCGGGCGGCCACGAGCTGCTTGTGCTTGGCCAGCACCTCGATCTCGAACTCGACTTCCGCGTCGCGGAAGGCGCGGTCGTGGTACAGCTTCTTGAGCGCGCGCGCATCTAGATGCACCTGGCCGCGCTGGTACCGGCCGCCCTCGATGCTCTTGATCGCGTTGCGCAAATCGGTCCCGGAGATCGACTTGGCGCCCTTGAACGTGATCTTGGCGATGGTCGCCAGTTCGACCAAGTCCAGCACCAGCATCACGCCGCCGGGCACCTGGATGGGCGGCGTGGTGCGGACGTTGAGGAAGTAACCCGAGTCCGTCAGGCGGTGCCAGTCTTCGTCCCACGTCTTGCGGTCGAAAGGCCGGCCCACGCGGGTTCGGATCAGGCGCAAAACCGTTCCAGTGTCCACGCGCAGGTTGCCGCGGATCTCGATCTCGCGCACGACCGGCTGCTGCGGCTCTTCCGGGGCGGGCGGAGCCTCTTCGGCGCGCAGGGCCGCCGGAGCCAGCAATCCGGCTCCGGCGCAAAGCACCAGCGCCAGGAAGACGGCAAATCCACCTGCGGCCCGCAGCGCGGGGCGGCAAGAGATCTCTTGGGCGCGCATGCGGCGCCGGGAGCGTAGGAGAAGGGGAGCGCGGAGCGGGTTAATCAGGATCTAATCTCCCGCCGCGCTTTGGGCATTGCTGACATCGGGTGTATAGGTCTCGAAGCGGAAGTATTCGGGGAAGAACGAGAGCTGCACTTCGCCGATCTCGCCGTTGCGGTTCTTCTGCACGATCGCCTTGATGTCGCGCGTCATCACGCCCTTCTCGTCGAGGGGCCGGTGGAGCATGATCACCACGTCCGCGTCCTGTTCGATGGAGCCCGACTCGCGCAGGTCGGTGAGCTTGGGCGGATCGTCTTCCTTGCCCTGGATCGGGCGGCGCAACTGCGAGAGCAGCACGATGGGGATGCTCAGCTCGCGCGCGATCTGCTTCACCTGCCGCGAGAGTTCCGCGACGGCCTGCTCGCGGCTGTCGTGGTTCTTCGAAGAGGTCATGAGTTGCAGGTAGTCGACCAGGAGCATGCGCACGCCATCGCGATGGTAAAGGCGCCGAGCGCGTGCGCGTAATTCCGAAGTTGAAAGACCGGGGGTGTCGTCGATGAAGATGGGCGCCTGCTTGAGCTGCTCCGCGGCCATGCGCACCGTCTCGTACTCTTCCTCGTCGAACTCGTAGCGGCGCATCTTGCTCGAGACGATCTTCGCTTCCGAGCAGAGCAGGTTCTTCGAGACCTGTTCCTTCGGCATTTCCATGCTGAAGATGGCCACGCCGACGGGCTTCTTCTCCGGCGGGCGGCAGGCCACCTTGCGCGCGATGTTGATCGCGAGGGTCGTCTTTCCCACGCTCGGGCGCGCGGCGATGATGACCACTTCGCCGGGCCACATGCCGCCGGCGAACATGCGGTCGAGGTCATGGAAGCCGGTGGCGATGGCGGGGGAGGGAATCTCGAGGCCCTGCCGCCGCGCTTCGACGGTCTTGTGCGCGTCGGCCAGCACGCCTTCCAGGACAGATTGAATGGTAACGGGCTCGTTTGAAGAACGGCCATCGGCGATCTTGAAAACTACCTCTTCTGCTTGCCCAAGCAGAACAGACGCATCTTCGTTAGAGCGTGGACTCTGAACTAAACCCACAATCTGATGGGCTGCTCGGAGTAACTCGCGTTCGATGGCACGATCTTTAACAATACGACAGTAGCGTTCAACATTGGCGGCAGTAGGCGTATCATCAACAAGTTGGCGGAGGATTTGCTTGCCACCGACGCGCTCCAGCAAACCGCGCTTCTCGAGTTCGCTCTGCACGAACAGCATGTCCAAATCTGCTTGTTGCCGATGTAATTCGGAAAAGAGTTTGAAAAGACTTTTAAACCTTGGGGTGTAAAAATCGTCAGTCGTAATTGACTCGATCGCAATTTCGGCGGCGGACTCTTCGATCAGCATCGAGCCCAGCACGCCGGCCTCGGCGGCCTCGTCGTGAGGCGGAACGCCCTCGAAGGGATTCTCCGTCGTGCCCGCGGCCATGCCACTCCCCTGAGTACCGCGCACGGCGAGCCAAAGCGGCATCGCTTGCCGGCCCCTCGCATCAGCGGGAGCCGGGGTCGGCAGTAGGTACAATGGGGGATGGAAAATCCTGGACGAACCTAAGCCCGGGAATTCCCCCCATCCTTCCACAGGCTTAGGTACTCATGATCGGCACGAAATGCTCGCGCCTTAAATCATTCCTAAGTCTGCCCTTACACGGATTATCTTACGATCACGATTCGGCCACGATCCAGACCTTGATGGTCGCCTCGGCGCCGGGCGCCAGCTTCAGCGTCACGTCGGGCGTGCCCAGGGTCTTGAACGGCGCCTCGATGGCCACCGCCGCTTCCGGGATCTTCAGCTTGTGCTCGGTGAAGATCGCGGCCACGATCTCGGGCGCGCCCACGGAGCCGTAGAGCTTTTCCTCGTCGGCCTTTGCGGTAATGGTCACGCTGCGGCCGTTGAGCGTCTCGGCGACCTTCTTGAGCTCTTCCACCTTGTGAGCTTCCCGGAGGGTCCGGCGCTTACGCTCGGCCTCGATCTGCTTCTCGGCGTCGGCCGTGCAGCGCAGGGCCAACTGCCGGGGCAGGAGGTAGTTCCGGGCGTACCCTTCCTTGACTTCTACGATCTCGCCCAGTTTACCCAGGTTCGAGATGTCGTCTCTCAAGATCACCTTCATGGCTGCATCCTCATCAATGCCAAGGGTTAAGCAAAATCAAAAACAGCTCCGCTCCCTTCCGGGTGCGCTCACAAAAAAAGAAGCACAGGTGCAAACGCCGTAGCTTACAGACTTAGACGCGAGCCGCAATCCCAAACTTCACGGCGTGCGCAGGAATCCTAGTCCTAGCGGCCCACAAAGGGCAGCAACCCCAGGATTCGTGCCCGCTTCACGGCGACCTTGATCCGCCGCTGGCAGAATGCACAAGCCCCCGAGCGCTTACGGGAGTAGAGCTTTCCCTGTGGAGTGATGAGCTTCATGAGGGTGCGCACGTCCTTGTAATCGACGAGGCACTTGCCCTCTTTCATGAAGCGGCACCCGCCGCGCCGGCCGCCACGGATGCCGGCGCCTTTGCTTTCATCGCCGCCACTACTTCTCTCGAAATCTGCCACTGCTGGTCTCCTTATCTTGCCCGCGGGGTCCGCAGGTCCTGTCGCGGACCTGAAAACGGACCTCCACGAGGTTCACGGCTGCACTCAAAACGGGATGTCGTCTTCCTTAATGTCCAGATCCGGAGGCGGTTCGGAATCCGGAGGCGGTTCTTCGCCACTCGAGGGCGCTTGCGCAGGCGCCGGTCCGCGTCCCTTGCCGGCCGGAGCCTGACGCGGAGGCCGAGGCGCGCCGCCTTCGCCGCCTCCTCCACCTGGCCCACCAGGTCCGCCGCTGCCCGCGGGTCCGCCCAGGAACTGGATGCGGTAGCCCACGACTTTCAGCTTGCTGCGCTTCTGTCCGGTCTGCTTGTCGTCCCACTGGTCCAGGCGCAGTTCCCCTTCGACCAGCAGCCCGCGCCCTTTGGAAAGGTACTGGCTGGCGGTCTCGGCCTGGCGTCCCCAGACATCTACGTCCACGAAAGTGGTCTCCTCGCGGAACTGTCCCGTCTGGTTGTCCTTGAAACGCCTGCCGATGGCCATGCCCAGCTTTGCGACGGCCATGCCCGACGGGGTGTAACGCATCTCGGGGTCGCGAGTAAGCCGGCCGGCGAGCACCACGATGTTGACGTCCGCCATGTGCGCTCCTTCTCCCTTCGCTCCCTGCGAGCCCCAAAGCCGCGCCGAGACGATCCGGACGCGGCTGCGCTGCTACGCTACGAACTTAGTTGCCGCCTCGTCCGCCTTCGCGTCCGCCGAACGACGGCCGCGGGCCCCGTTCGCGGTCGCGGTCCGGCCGGCTGAAGCGCCGTTCCCCGCCGCCGTGCCCGCCGCCGCCAAAGCCGCCGCCGAAATCGTCGTCCTCGATCATGCGCACCGGCTGGGAGGTGGTCAGGCCGTCCTCGTCCTTGGTCACCAGCGCGCGCAGCACCAGATCGGAGATCTGGATGTTGCGTTCGAGGCGCGTGAGGCTTTCCGTGGCGCTCGAGAAGTGCGAGAGCACGTACATCCCGCGCTTCTTCTTCTTGATCGTGTAGGCCAGGCGGCGCTCTTCCCACTTGTCGCCGTTGATCCAGGTCCCGCCGCTCTTCTCGACGAGTTCCTTGAGCCCGGCCATGACCTTGGTCATGCTCTCGCGGGCCACGTTGGCGTCCACGACCCACATGGCCTCGTACAGCCGCGTGCCGTGGGGCAGTTCGGGCACCGGCGGAACGGGCGCCGCCGTCGTCGCCGCTGCCGCGCTGCTCTCCACCGGGGCCGCCGGCTTGACTGGTTCTTCTGCCATCGCTTGCTTCCTCCTTGCCTTTCTTCAATCCGCTGCGTTCAATCGTCCTGCTTCTTGGTATTGAACCGGTTCATCGCCTCGTTTGCGCCGTAGCCCGCCCACACCAGGCAGGCATCCGCGGCACGTTTCAAGGCGTCCTCCATGACTTTCTCTTCCTCCGCGCTGAAACGGCCCAGCACGTGGTCCGCCAGATCGTGCGCGTGCTTCTCGCCCGATCCATCCCGTCCGCCCACGCCGACCCGCAGCCGGGCGTAGTCCAGTCCGCCCATCGCGCGTTCGATGTCCTTCAGCCCGTTGTGGCCGCCGGCCGAACCCGAGACCCGCAGGCGCAGGGCGCCGACCGGGATCGCGACGTCGTCCACCACCACGAGCAGTTCCGGCCGCGCGATCTTGTAGTACCCGGCGAAGGACGCCACCGGTTCGCCCGACAGGTTCATGTACGTCTGCGGCTGGAGCAGCAGCAGCCGCCCGTCGCCCGCTGCCGGACCCTGCCACGCCTGCGGGAGCGCGCCTTCGGCGAAGCGCGCCTTGTACTTCTCCCGCGCGAACGCGCCGCCGGTCCGTTCCGCCAGGATGTCGAGCACGCGAAAGCCCGCGTTGTGCCGGGTCTTCTCGTACTTCTTGCCCGGGTTGCCCAGCCCTACGATCAACTTCATGGCTCGTGGCTCCCGACGCGCCGTTTTTGACTCCTGGCCCGATGCTCTCGGCTCATGGGGAGCAGCGCTTCGGCGACTAGGCAGAAGCCGCGAGCCCTGAGCCGCGAACTGCGGCCGTTACTTCTTTGCTTCCGGCTTCTTGGCTTCGGCCTTCTTCTCGCCGCCGGCCGGCTTCTTCTCGTCTCCGGCCGCCGCGCCCTCGGCGGGCTCTTCCTTCTTCTCGGCGATGACTTCCGGTTCGAGCAGCGCGCCTTCGGCCGGCGTCGCGGCAACCTCTTCCTTGCGCGGCTCGGTGCAGGCGGCGATCACTTCCGTGCCTTTGGAGAGGGCCGTCACGCCCTCGGGCAGCTTGAGGTCGGAGACGTGGAGCGCCTGGCCCATGGCGAGCGGTTCGACGTCCAACACGAACTTCTCGGGGATCGCCGTGGGCAAGCACTCGACCACGACCTGGTGCAGAACGTGAATGAGCACGCCGCCGTCGGCGTGGCCCTTGGGAATGCCTTTCACGCCCACCGGGATATTGACCCGGACCTTCTGGCCCGCCTTGAGTTCGTTGAAGTCCGCGTGCAGGATCTGTTCGCCCAGCGCGTCGTACTGCACGTCCTTGATCAGCGCCTGCTTGTCCTGGCCGCCGAGCTTGATCGTCACCACATGGCTGCCAGAGGTCAGGATCTTGGTCATCACGCGGCCTTCAATGACGATGGCCGTGCCTTCCTTGCCGCCCGAGTACAGCACCGCGGGAATCTTGCCCGTCGCCCGCAGGCGCCGCATGGGCCGCGTGCCTTTCTCCGTCCGCACTTCCGCCGTAAGTTCCTGCGCTGCCATGTGCTTCCCTTCCTTCAGTTTTGGGCCAGGACCTCGCGCCCGTTTCGAGGCCCGGAACGTTCCGGGCACGCACGGCGCGCTCTCCGGCCGCCCTTACTTGAACAGCTCCGAGATCGATTCGTTCTTGTGCGTGCGCAGGATGGCCGCGGCCAGCAGCTTCGCGACGCTCAAGACGACAATGTTGATGTTCTCCGGGCGCTTCTTGATCGGGATCGTGTCGCAGACGGCCAGTTCCGAGACCGGCAGGCCGTTAAGACGCTCGAATGCCCGCCCACAGAAGACCGGGTGCGTGCACATCACCGCGATCGACTTCGCGCCGAACTCCATGGCCGTATGCACGGCCTGCGAGACCGTGCCCGCAGTCGAGATCATGTCGTCCACGACCAGGACGTTGCGGCCCTTGATGTCGCCGACCACGTGGCCCTTCTCGACTTCGCTGTCGCCCGTGCGGCGCTTGTCGATGACCGCAATGGTGCCGCCCAGGCGCTTGGCGAAGCTGTCGGCTAGCTTGAAGCGGCCGGGGTCGGGGCTGAGGATCGTCAGGTCGCTGAGCTTCATCTCGCGGACGTGGTTCACCAGCACGGGCCAGGCGTAGAGGTGGTCCACCGGGATGTCGAAGAAGCCCTGGATCTGCGTCGCGTGCAGGTCCATCGTGATCACGCGGTCGGCGCCGGCGTGCGTGATCAGGTTCGCGACGAGCTTGGCGGTGATCGGCACGCGGCCTTCGTGCTTGCGGTCCTGCCGCGCGTAGCCGTAGTACGGAATCACGGCCGTGACGCGCTGCGCGCTGGCGCGCTTGACCGCGTCGATGAGCACGAGCAGGTCCATCAGATGGTCGTTTACGGGCGGCGAGGTCGGCTGGACGATGAAGACGTCGCGGCCGCGCACGTCTTCCTCGATGCGCACCTTCGTCTCGCCGTCGGGGAAGCGGCCGACTTCGGCCTTCGCTAGAGGAATCTCCAGGGTCTGGCAGATGGCCTCGGCCAGCTTGGGATGCGAATTGCCCGAGATGATCTTCAGACGGTTCTGAAGCTCGCTGTTGCCCATCGGCATCCCCCTGTTACGGACACTGACCAGTAAAAAAAGTAACTAGTAACGGAAGTGATCGGTATCGGAAGTGATCAGTCATCAGTAACGACGGCTTCTCACCACCGACTACTTCTGTTGCCGTTACTCAGTTACTGATTACTTCCGTTACTGTTTACTTCCGCTACTGATTTCTGCTCACTGCAGTTGCCGCTCCTCGGCGGCGGCCAGTTCTTCCGGCGTGTTGACGCCCAGGCATTCGTCCGCCCGCGGAGCCACCACCGCGCTCACCTGCTTGCCCTGCCTCACGAGGAACGCGATCGTGTCCGTGAGGTAGTACTCGCCCTGTGCGTTCCGGTTCGTCAGCCCGGCCAGTGCGGGAAAGAGTTCGCCCGGGCCGAAGACGTACGTGCCGGTGTTGATCTCCGCGATCTTCCGCTCTTCGGGCGTCGCGTCCTTGTGCTCCACGATCCGCGTCACCGCGCCCGCTGTATCCCGCACAATCCGTCCGTACGCGTGTGCGCCTTGCACCCGCGCCGTCAGCAGCGCCACCGCCGCGCCATCCTGAATGCGCCGCGCCGCCAGTTCCGCGATGCTCTGGGCCCGCAGCAGCGGGACATCCCCGGAGAGCACCGCGATCGGACCGGTGTAGCCCTTCAGCGCGATCTCCGCACAGCTCGCGGCGTGGCCCGTACCAAGCTGCTTGTCCTGCACGGCCGGTTCGACGTCCAGCGGCAGTGCGCGTTCGACCTGCTCGCGTCCGTAGCCCACCACCGCCACGATTTTGTCCGCGCCCGCTGCGCGCGCGGACTCGATCACCCAGTTCACCAGCGGCTTGCCCTTCAGCGTATGCAGAACTTTCGGCAGGTCGGACTTCATCCGCTTGCCTTGGCCCGCCGCCAGAATGATCGCCGCAAAAGGCATATTTCTTGGCTCGCGGCTCATGGCAAAACAGGGCCACGGAGCCGCTCGCTCCTTTTATGTACTGCTCTTCGGTTGCTCGAGACATCCCACTTCTACTGCGTTCATCCGCTCGCGAGGGGCACGGACCCATCTGACTTCGGGCGTCCCTCTAAGCCTTGCCGGCTTGGGCAAACGTCTGCCCGCCGCAGCTTCGGCTCATGTGCATCAGCTCTAGTGCGAATGTCCTAAAGCTGGGTGCGATTTGTACTAGGCGCGATGGCAGTGTCAAAGGCAGTTTGACTTCAGGGGTTAGGATTCAGGCTGTAGGCGTCAGGAAACTGCTGCGACGCAGTGAATCCACTTTAAATATGAGGACTGAAACAGAGCACCTTATTCCTCCCTAAAAACACCCTATCAATTATCGGTTGACCTAAGGCGCTGCATGGCGGTTAATTAAAGGGAGGCCAATCCATCTAAAGGTGTCTGAAACCGATACTTGGTTGAAACGTAGTCATTGCGGCCCACGTCTATCCGGTAGCGAAAGGCTCAAGCGTGATGGCGAACGAGCGGCGAATCTGCGGGAACACGCGCTCCTTTAAGAGCGGCCGCGGCTTCACCATGATCGAGATCCTCGTGGTGATCGGGATCATCCTGATCATCGTCACGCTATTGGTCGGCGGCTACGCGGACTTGCTACAGGCGCGCCGGCTCGGGCACTCGGTCGAACGCGTCGTGAACACGATCAGCTACGCACGCAACCTCGCGATCCAGGACAAGGCGATCACGCACGTCCGCATCGAGAACCGCGGCCCGAACGACCAGTGGGTCGGCGTGTACCGCTTCCCCAAGATCTCCGACGCCATCGCGGCCACGACGGAAAAGTCCGTGCAGGACAAGGGCGGCTGGAACGCGCCGCTGGTCAAGCAACTCGATAAGCAGAAGCTCGAGATCAACGTCTACTTCGAGACGCAGTACGACCCGAACGATCCGAATGGGCTCTGGAACGACGCACGCAACCGGCCGCGCCCGCTCGAGTACATCCATCCATCCCAAAACAATCTGTACTACTCGGGCCTGTGGTCCACCGCGAACACGAACAACCCGTACACGGTCTATCTGCCCGATGCGGGCGGCGACGCAATCAATCTGCTGCCTAAGCAAGCGACGTACACGAGCGGCGGCGCGGGTCTGAGCGGCGCAGCGACGCACCTCTTGCTCGCGTTCAATCCGGACGGCTCGGCTACGGCGAACGTGCTGCTCTTCATCCGCGACAACGAGATGCTCCGCTGGGTGCAGGTCTGGCGCGGCGGCATGGTCCGCACCGGCGACATCAGCAAGCGCACGCACTTCGACGCGCTGAAGTAGCGTGCAGGCCTTGGCGTGCAGGGAAAGGAGGCGTGACATGAAGCGTTCGTTCCCCGCGCCTCCGCGCCTCCGCGGTTCAAGCGCGCACGGCTTCACGCTCGTGGAAGTGCTCGCGGCGGTCTCGGTGCTGATCATCGGCTTCGCGGGCGTGATCGGGCTGCTCTACGGCAGCTTCGTCCAGGGCCACCAGGCCAGCGACCGCAACGCGGCGGCAATTATGGTCCCGGAAGCGATCCGGCAGATTGAACTCGAACATCTGATCACCGACGCCACCGTAACCTCGTACGGCTTGCCCGCGGCCAGCGCGGGGATGTTCGTGCAGACGCTGCAGAGCTCGCCCGAGAGCGACAAGGTCTCGCCGTACTCCGGCATCGTGGTCAACGGCGCGCCGCTCAAGCCGCAGGCTTCGACGCCGGCCGACATGAACGAATGGCCGCGCCGGCCGAACAAGCCGAACGTGGTCGGCGGCCTGTACTACCGCGCCCGTTACCGGCTCGAGAAGCACGAAGACTGGGTTACGCATAACGTAGACGGAGCCGAGGGCGCCGAGAACGTCTCGTCGCCCTTCCGCGGCGTTTACGTGCTCTCGATCTGCATCTACACAGACTCCGAACAGGACATGAGCAAGGCGGTGCAGGTCTCCGATCCCGTGGTGGTGTACCTGCGCGACAAGAAGGCAAGGTAACGTGAACGCACCGACGCCCTTCTCCGTGTCTCCGCGCCTCCGCGGTTCCAATAGGCGCGGTTTCACGCTCGTGGAAATGCTTGTCGCGGTTTTTATCGCACTGATTATTTTCTCCATTGGATTCACGCTTCTAAATGGAGCAACGCAAGCGCGCTCCGACGCGCAGGCGCGCATCCGCGCCGCCGATGCCGCGCGCATCTTCTTCGACAACGTCGAGCGCGACCTCGCCGACGCGGTGCCTGGGCCCTGGACCACGCCGTACACCAAGAGCAACCTCGTGGAGATGCCCGGCGGCGACGTGGCCACGAACGACCTCAAGATGACCACGACCGGCGAGTCCACCACGGCGACGGTGGGCTTCGTCACCGTGCGCTACTACGTGCTCGCCAGCACCAAGATTCTCTATCGCGAGACCGCCCAGGACGCGCCGCCTGGACCGCCTTCGCTGGCGGCCACGCCGGTGCACAACAGCCAGTTCGCGATGCTGCCGGACGTGGAGTCGCTCACGTGTCTCTATTATCGCTGGGACGATGCAACAAAGGCTTTTGTGGACGCGACCGGCGCGCCCGATACCGCCACGCACATCAACGTCCAGATTCAGATCAAAGACCCGAACCCGAAGCAGCCGTTGCGCATCTTCCAGAAACTGATCCCGATCCCGGCTTCGTTCACAAACTGAGAAAGGAGGCGCGAAGATGAATCCAAGTTATCGGCCGTTCTCCGTGTCTCCGCGTCTCTGCGGCAAAAGGCAGGCTCGCGGCAGCGTGCTCGTCTTCGCCGTGATCCTGATCGTGCTGCTCTTCGGCATCGGCACGGCGTTCGTGCTGTACGTACGCCAGGAAGGCCGCGCGAGCGCCAACGCGCTTCAGAACGTCCAGGCCGGCCAAGCCTCCGACGCGGGGCTGAATTTCACGCTGCGCAACGTACGCAATGCCTGCCTGCTGTATGTTTTCACGACGCCCGACGGCTATTTCATCCCCGATCCGGCCAAGAACTACATCAACACCGATCCCTCTGCGGTTGCCGGCGAGTCCCAACGCAATCTCTTCCGCATGTTCGAGGCCTACCCAACGGAGACCACGGCGGCGGCCACCATCGCGAACACGAACGGCCACGCGTGGCTCTGGTATCACAGCGATTCGACCTTCTTTGCCTCGGCCGGCCTCGAGTCCTCCGCCGAACCTCTGCACTTTACCGACGCCAAGATCTCGCACTACGCCACCGCCGGCGGCGGTGTGAAGCAGAACTTCGCGTCCGGCCCCGAACACGCCGGCTTGGCGCGGCGCTTCGTCGTCGATCTCGATCAGGGCGGCATCGCGCAGTTCTATGCGCCCAAGCCGGCCACGACGTGGAAGTCGGGGCAGATGGCCGAGTTTTACGTCTGGATCGCGGACCTCGACGGCAAGCTCTTCGCGAACCCGAAGCCCGACGGCGCGAGCGGCAAGCCGGGCTGGGGTCTCGACACCGCGTTTGCGAACGTGGGCGCGGAGACCGACCAGTCGGCGGCCTCGGGCGCGCTGGAGAGCGTGCGGGACTTCGGCGGCATGGGCCTCATTAACGATCCGCTCGTCACGGGCACGCTCGTGCCGCACACTTCGCCATACGGATCGGTCGCCGAGATGTGGAGCGCGACCGGCATCGCGACGCCGGCCTCACCCTCGGGCTATGCGTATTACAACTCGCGCTACGGACTCGACCGCTACTTCAACGTCTTTACCGACGATGCGCTCAGCGGCGCCGAGGCCACGAAGAACCAGGTTACCGCGAGCGTGAAGGACTTCTCCACGGCGCTGAACGTGAACACGGCCAACTACGAGACCCTGCGCGCGGTGCTCGCGCGCGTGCCGCTCGTGGACGGCTACGATCCGTCCGGCGCGATGGTCGCGGAGAACCTCGCCAAGGCCGAGGCGCTCGCCGCGCGCATCTGCGCCAAGCGCCCGTTCCTCAGCCGCATGGACTTCGAAGACTTCCTCGCCGCGCACGTGAACTCAAAGGCGCCGGCCGCGTCGGGCGACGTCGAAGACATGCTCACCGCAACGACCTCGCCCTGCGGCATGCTCTACCTGGCGATGGACAAGCGCGACGTTACCTTGATCACACCCATCGTCTTCCTCGATCTCGACCAGTACGGCGTCGACAACGCGAAGTTCCTCGCCGCGCACGCCGAATACAGCACCTCGATGGGCACTCCGGCTCTTATGACGACGTTCATGAAGCAGCGCTTCGCGTTCTTCCGCACCGACGACGGCGTCGCCAAGCTCTTCACCGATGCGACGAACAACGCGCTGCTGACCTCCAAGGCGCTCAACAACCTGCTCAACGCCGTAAGCGGCAAGCGGCGCGACGGGACGTACGGCTACAGCTTCTACAGCTTCGACAGCGTGAACATACCCTTCGGCGGCACCGCCAGCGGAACGCCGAAGTTTGAGTACAACGAGATCCTGCAGGCGGATATCACCGCGGGCATCAAGACCTACTTGGTTACTCGAACCGCACCCGACGACGCCAAAGGAACGTTGAAGGCTTGGCATCCCACCACAGGCACGGGCTATTTCGAGATGACGTTCCTGAACTCGGACGACACGCAGGAGGTGGAGTACGGGCAAGTCGCGCCTGGCACCTTTATGCCGGGAGATAAGGTAACGTTCATCACGGGTAACACTAAAATCGTCGCATCCAATACGACAATGCACGAGAGCCCCAATTGGTCAACGGATCAATCTGACGGCACGGACATCTTCGACCTGGCAGACGCCTCGGGAAATGCCCCGACCTGCCATTCAACGGTGCACGGGCCTGTGCGCGCCTACCGGAATATCGAAAGCCCCGGATATGATGACACCACGCTCAAGCCGACGCCCGACCGCAACTCCGGTCCGGCCGCGAACGGCGACGTCTCCTGGACCCCGCGCTTCGCGTTCCGTTCGCGCTACTTCGCCGTTTACGTGCTCAGCCGCGCGCTCGATCCCAGCGGCCAACCCTACGCCGGCAGCACGCGCCGCGTCGAGGCCGTCTACGATGCGCTCAAAGACCAGGTCATCTGGCACCGCCAGCCGGTCACTGAGAAGCGCAATCTTGGCGATCCTGAGCCGTAAGGGTTGCCGTAGAGCGTAGAGCGTGAAGCGAAGAGCGGTACGGCGAACAAAAAACGAAAACATCGACAACAATGATCGAATCGGTGTAGCTCCACGCTCCACGCTCCTTCCCGCCGCAACCCGCTTGACTCCCCCAGCCCCTCCGCGCATACTGATATTGAGAAAGGATTATCATTAACGTGCCGATCCGCGCGCATCTCATCGCAGGCTTCCTCGGGGCGGGCAAGACCACGACCCTCCTGCATCTGCTCCGCGAGCTCAAAGGCCGCGGCGAGCGTTGCGCCGTTTTGGTCAACGAGTTCGGCGCGCTGGGCATCGACGGCACGGTGCTCGCCGGTTCGTCCGCGCTCACGGTGAAGGAGATCCCCGACGGCTGCATCTGCTGCACGCTCGCCGGACGCCTGGTGGAAGCGCTCGCCGAGATCGCCGCGAAGGTCCGGCCGGAACGCCTCTTCGTCGAGCCGACGGGCCTGGCGCGGCCGGAAGAGATCCGCCGCATCTTCGCGCTCGAAGACATGGCGAACCTTTACGCGCTCGGGCCCGTACTGACCGTGGTGGACCCGCTGACGTTCCTCAAGCTCCAGGGCCGCCCGATGCCGTTCTACGCGGGCCAGATCGCCGAGGCCGACGTGATCGTCACGAACAAGCTCGACCGCACGGCCCCCGCGGACCTCGCGCGTTTCCGCGCGGCCCTGGCGAAGGCGAACCCGCGCGCGCGCGTCCTCGAGACCAGCTACTGGAAGATTCCGGCGGATGTGCTTGAAGCGCTGGGGACGCCGAACCAGGGCGCGGCCGGCGCGGCTTCAACCGGGAAGCACGGCGGCCATGAGCCTCGCGAGCACGCACGCGGCGAGAGCCTCTCCTTCTCCAGACCCGCTGCGACGCGCTTCGCTCTCGCGCGGCTCCGCGCGTTCTTTGCCGAACTGGACGCGGGCAACTTCGGCGTGCGGCCATGGCGCGCGAAGGGCATCTTCCATGCCGAGGGCGGGCACGTGCTCTTCAATCTGAGCGGGAGCGGCGTGGACGAACAGGCAGGCGTGAAGAATCTCGGCGAGAGCCGCTGCGACATCGTCGCGGAGAAACTTCCGGCGGACGCGCGGCGGCGCATCGAGGAAGCCTTCAGCGCCTGCGCCGTTCCAGAGTGCACCGGGCAGAAAACGGGGTCTGCATGAGCGCGCGGTTTCCAATCTCGATCCTGGCGCTCCGGCGCGTCTGCTTCGCGGCACTGGGCGCCGGCGCGGGGGCTCTCTTCTCGCTCACGAGCGGCTGCGGCACGGGCACGCAGACCTCGACGCCGCCTGCGAAAATGGAGCTCACAGCGAGCATCTTCCCGCTTTACGACTGGGCCAAGGAAGTCGCCGGTTCCGACGCGGACGTCTACCTGCTCGAAGGCGAAGGCGGCGACCCGCACAGTTTCTCGCCGAGCATGCGGGATATCGGGCGCATCGGCCGCTCGCGTGCGCTGCTGGTCGTCGGGCTTGGCCTCGATCCGTGGAGCCATCGCGCCATCGAGTCCGCCGGGAAGTCCGGCAACACGGAGTTGCTCGAAGCCGGGATGTGGGTCGAGCGCCGCAAGCTGGGCGCCGCTGAAAAAGAGGCGCATGCGCATCACGCGCACGCTGCGCAAGATCACGACCACGGCGACCTCGACGACGACCCGCACGTGTGGCTCGACCCGAACCGCGCCGCGCAGATCACGGAACGGTTGGGCGAAGAGTTCGCGCGCCTGGATGCGCCGCACGCCGAAGGCTACCGCGCGCGCGCGAAGGCCTACGCCGCCCGCTTGCGCGACCTCGCGCTGGAATTTGCGGAGACGTCCAAGCCGGCGCGCGGCAAACAGATCGTCACCATGCACGACGCCTACGGCTACCTGCTCGAACTCTGCGGCATCAAGCTGGCCGGCGTGATGCAGATTGCCCCGGGCCTGGAGCCGAGCGCGCAGGACGTGAGCGCCGCCACCGCCAAGCTGCGCGAGATTGGGCAGCGCGTGGTCTTCTCGGAAGCCCAGAACGAATCGGGAGCCAAGGCGCTGGCCGAGGCCCTGGGCGTGAAAGCGGCGCCGCTGGACCCGCTCGAGCGTGGCCAAGCGCCCAGCGGTTCGACGTACATCGAACGCATGCGCTACAACGTCAAAACATTGGTGGAGAATCTCCAGTGAGCACGCAAGCGCAGCCGAATCTCTCCGCCGCGCCGGCCGCGTTCGCCGGTAATGGCGGTCCGCCGGTGATCGAAGTCGCGAGCCTGAGCTTCGCCTACACCGGCGGCGAAAAGGCGCTCGACAACGTGAATTTTACCGTGCGCGAAGGCGAGTTCCTCGGGCTGATCGGTCCCAACGGCGGCGGCAAGACGACGCTCCTGAAGATCATCCTCGGGCTGCTCGCGCCGCAGTCCGGAAAGGTTCTTGTGCTCGGTCGCGACCCGCGCGAACTCGGCGCCGACCGGCTGCTGCTTGGCTATGTCCCGCAGGACACGGGCGTCCGCAAACATTTTCCCGCGACTGTGCTCGATGTCGTCCTGATGGGCACCTACAGCAGCCTGGGACTTTTTCGCAGGCCCGGCGCGGCGGAGCGCGAGTCCGCGCTGAAGGCCATCGGGCACGTGGGCCTCGCCGGTTTGCAGGATCGCTCCGCGAGCAACCTCTCCGGCGGGCAGCAGCAGCGCGTGGCCATCGCGCGCGCGCTGGTGGCACATCCTAAACTGCTCCTGCTCGACGAACCCACCAGCGGGCTCGACACCGGCGGCCAGGCGCAGCTCTTCGATCTGCTCGAACGCCTTCAGAAAGAATTTCATCTTACCGTCGTGATGGTCTCGCACGACGTGACCGCGCTGGCGCACTTCGCCGAACACCTCGCGTGCCTGAACAAGAGCCTGCACTGGCACGACCGCAGCGAGCTCATCAGCGAGGAAGTGCTGCGCAAGGTCTATGCATGCGAGCTCGACGCGTTCTTCATTAAGCACAAGCAGCACCTCGAGGAATTCCACGGCGACCAGGGGCCCGCCGGGCACGCGCACGGGCCGCACTGCGACCACAACCACTAAGGACGCGCATGGCAGAGCCGGTCTCCTATTGGCAGGCGCTTCAGGATACGCCGCTGCTGCAGCGCGCGGTGGGCGCGGGCGCGCTCGTGGGCTTGGCCTGCGCGTGCCTCTCGCCGTTCGTCGTGCTGCGGCGCATGGCGTTCGTGGGCGACGGTATGGCGCACGCGGCCTTCGGCGGACTCGGGCTCGGCCTTTTTCTCATCGCGGGCTCGCGCAGCGACGACGCCAGCATTCAGGCAATCACCATCGGCTTCTGCCTCGTGCTTGCGATCGCGGTCGGGCGCGTCTCGCGGCGCGGCGGGCAGAGCCGCATCAGCGAAGACAGCGCGATCGGCATCGCCTTCTCGGTCGCCATGGCCCTCGGCGCGATGCTCATCACGCTGCGCCAGCGCGGCGAAGGACAGTACGCTCCGAGCTGGGAGGGCTACCTTTTCGGCAGCTTGCTCACGATTGGCGCGGGCCAGGTGTGGCTCACGCTCGCGCTTGCGGCGGCGGTCGTCGTGGTGCTGTTCGTGCTTCACAAGGAACTGATGTACTACACCTACGACGAGAACCTTGCGGAAGTGAGCGGCCTGCCGGTCAGCTTCCTGCATTATCTTTTTCTGCTGCTGCTCGTGCTGACGGTGGTGGTCGCGGCCCGGATCGTGGGCATCGTGCTCGCCAGCGCCTCGCTCGTGCTGCCGGGCCTCATCGGCCTCGCCGTCTGCAAACGCCTGGGCGAAGCCGTGGTCTTCGCGGGCGTAGTCGGCGTGCTCAGCTACGAGATCGGCCTTTATGGCTCCTACGTGTGGAACGTCCCGCCGGGCTCGGTGGTGATCCTCGCCCAGTTCGCGGCGTTTGTTGCCGTGCTGGCGCTGCGCAGGCTGGGAAAAGCGTGAACGGATCGTAGAGCGAAGAGCGTGGAGCGAACGGCGAAACGGCATTGCTTCGCTCTACGAACAGCTAGCGATCATCCAGCCCGGCGGGCAGGGCCGCCCGCCCCACGGATTCTGGTTCACGCCAAGCCAGCGCGGTCGCGGTATACGAGCGGACTCACGCCGAAGTAACTCTTGAACTGGCGGCTGAAGAAGTGCTGCGAGGAGAATCCGCAGGCGCTGCTCACCACCTTCACCGAGGGCACGCGCCCGCCAGAGCGTTCGCGCAGCAGTTTCAGCGCGCGACGCAGGCGGGTCTCGACGATGTAGCGCTTGAGGCTGCGGCCGAGCACTGCCCGGCAGAGTTCGTGCAGGTGGCCGGGCGAGAGATCGACCGAAGCGGCCAAGTCCGTCACGCGCCAGGCCCGCGCGGGCTCGGCCTCGATCTTCTCGCGGATCTCCCGCACGCGGTCGTCGCGGACGGCTGAAGACTCAAAGGACCGGCCCGAGCCGTGGCGGCGCGTGCGCGCCTCGGCAAACGCCGCCAGCGCGGCGATCAGGTCCAGCACGGCGCGCTCGTAGCGCCACGGCTCGCCGGGCCGCTGCGGATCGAGCTGCGCGAGCGCGCGATAGGCGCGTTGGACGCCCGGGGCTTCCTTGCCCGAAAACGTGAGCGGCACGAGCGCGCGGCGGCCGGGACCGGCGCTGTCGGCGCGGTGGCCTTCCGACATGCGCCCGGGGACGGGCCGGAAATCGAAGTGGCAGTGGTGGAAGACGAGCGGCGCGCGGCCTTCGAGGGTGGTTGCGGGGGTGAACGGCGGCAGCAGCGCGAACTCGCCCGGCCCGGCGACCAGGCGCTCGCCGTCTTTCAGTTCCCAGACGGCCTGCCCGCGCCGGACCCAGAAGATGTCCCAGTCGTTGTGCAGCACGACCACAGGCAGCGAGCCCGGCCGCGCGGAGTAAACGCCGTAGCGCCCGACGTAAGTCGGCAGCCCTTCGGGCAGCGCGACAAGCAAAGGAGAGGTCCTGGATGGCATGGGCGTACCTGAGATTTGTGCACATATTCGGAGGTGCCGCTAAAGACACGTCTCTTGGATTAATGTACATTCCCTGCCGTAGCAAGTGCGGTTGAGGCCGCACGCCCACGAGACCCGCAGGAGATTCCGGACATGAAGCTCACCCAAGCGCAACTCAATTCGTACGCGAAGAACGGCTACCTGGTCGTCGAGAACCTCGTCGCGCCGCAGGAACTCCAGACCCTGCGCGAGCGCATCGACGAGATCCAGGAAGGCCGCGCCTCGGCGCAGAGCAAGAACTTCGTGACGAACTTCGAGCCCGGCGAAGGCGGCACCGCCGTCGCGGCCAAGCCCATCCTGCGCAAGCTCAGCTCGCTCGCGCCGAACGACGCGTTCTTTCGCTCGATCGCCACCAAGGCCGCGATCCTCGATTGCGTCGCGCAACTTACCGGCAACGCCGCACGCATCCTCCTCTATAGCGACCAGGCCTTCCTCAAGCCGGCCTTCCACGGCACCGAGAAGCCGCTGCACCAGGACAACTCGTACTTTAAAGTGGAGCCCATGGATGGGGGCGTGACCTGCTGGATGGCGATCGACGACGCGACGGTCGAAAACGGCTGCATGAATTACATCCCAGGCTCGCACAAGCTCGGCCTGGTGCCGCACAAGGCGATCAAGGACACGCCGCACCTGACGCCGGAAGGCACGTTCGGCGCCGAAGTCCCCGTGCCGATCCCCGCCGGAGCGTGCATTTTTCACCACCTGCTCTCGCTGCACAGCTCCAAGGCGAACAACAGCCCCAAATCGCGCCGCGCCTGGGCGCTGCACTACGTCAACGCCGCCGCCAAGTGCCCGGCGCGCGATTACGCCGAGATGATACCCGCACGGTAGACGCCGCGCGTTTTTTCGAGCTGTAGCGCCCCCGAATTTCTCTCGGGGGCGTTTTATTTTAGCGCGTCCTTATGGTATGAAATGCAGCCCCGGGCCAGATACCCGAAGCTGAAAGCGCTCGAACCCATGCCGAACAAGCCGCCGTCCCATTCCACCGCGCCGACGGGCGCCGAACCCGAGAACCCGCTCGCGGCTCAGGCCAAGAACCTGCTCGATCTGGCGCTGAAGGACCGCCGCGCCGCCGAAGAAGCCTTCGAGAAGCTCGGCTTCGACCATCAGCTCGAGACCGCGCTCGCCATCCAGGGCGACGACCTGCAGGAATGGCTGCTGCTCAGCGCCGACTGCACGGAACTCGTCCGCGCGCTGCCACCCGAACATCTGCATCACGCCATCAAGCTGATCGGCGAAGAAGACGCGCTCTCGATCCTCTCCGCCGCATCCAGCGAACAGATGCAGGCGCTGATGGACATCGAGTGGTTCACCGAGGGCAAGCTCGACCGCAAGAAGGTCCGCAAGTGGATCGAGCTGTTGATAACGCTGAACGAGGACGAGGCCGACCAGGCGATGCAGGGCCTGGACCCGAACGCGCTCGCCGAGTTCCTCCGCCCGTACGTGCAGCCGCGGGTCAGCCGCGATCAGATCCTGCTCGCGCTCCACATGCGCCAGCACTATCTCTATTCGCCCGACGATCTGGAGGTCCACAACGACCTCGCGCGGGTCTTCCTCGATTTCCTCTACACGGTGGACCGCGATCTCTTCGGCGAACTGCTCGAGCTGATCATCGTCGAGGAACAGGAGATCGTCGAGAACGACCTGTACGGCGCGCGCGAAGACCGGTTGATCAAGCGCGGCTTCCCCGTCGTTGCCGCGGCGGAGCACCTGCTCGAACCGATCGACACGAGTTCCTACAAGGTCGGCTGGCCGGGCGCGGTGGCAGAGGCGCCGTCCGAGGCCGCCGCGCTGGCCAAGAGCGGGCCCGCCGCGCCTTTCCTGCTCTCGGTGATGGCCTTCGGCCGCGCCAAGGGCGATCTGGGCGACCGCACCGAGCGCGCGTTTATCAAGGAAGCCGCGGATCTTGCGAACTCGCTGCTGATCGCGCACGCGAAGAATCCCGGCGAACCCAACGTCAAACGCGACGCGCTCGCGGCCGTGCAGGTGCTCTCATCGGTGGGGCTGGAAGCCGTCGCCAAAAGCAACGTCATTGCCGGCGTCGAGCTGCTCAAGGCGATGGACCTGACTGAGCTCTTCCGCCTCGGCTGGACGCTCACGCGCGAGGTCGCCAAGGAGGCCTGGGCGCTCGGCGGCGATCCGCGCATGGAACGCTTGAACTTAAACCGCGACTTTTCATGGCTGCAAGAGGGCCCCCGCGAAGCCGTTCGCGAGGCCGAGCTGCTGATGAGCTGGCGCGAGATCGCCGCGACCGTCGGTTCAGCCGGGCCGACGTCCGAAGAACGTGAAGAAGAACGCGCAGAAGCTCAAGAGGACGACGGACCGATCTCGGATTCGCAAGTCGAAGCGCTGCTGCAGGAGACGCCGGCTTCGAAGAAGAAGACGCGCGAATTGCTCACGTGGCCGCGGCTCTGTTTCTTGAAAATGGGCGTCGAGCACGCGCAGGATGAATTCGACCGCCGCCTCGCCCGGTCGCCTTTGCCGCGCCATTAGAAGTTCTGGAAGACGCGCGCGGCCGGAACGCCGCACGCTTCGCACGCCGCCTTGACGCCCTCGACCATGCCCTTCATGCCGCAGGCGAAGACGCACGCGCCGGAGTCGAGTTCCAGCCGGGCCGCGCGGAACGCGTCCTGCACGTGGCCGCACGAGCCGGTCCAGCCTTGAGCGCCGGGCTGGGAACAGGCGCGCGTGACTTCAATGCCGGCTGAACCCCAGGCCTCGATCTCCTCCGCGAAGGCGAACGCTTCCGCGGAGCGTGCGCCATAGAAGAGCCGGACGCGCTTGAACGCGCCGCGATCCTTGAGCATCGCGTGAATCACGGCGCGCAGCGGCGCGATGCCTGAGCCGGCGGCAAAGAGCACCACGTCGCGTCCGCGCGCCTCGGCCATCGGGTAGCCTTTGCCCGCCGGCGCGCTGATGCTGAGGTGCTCGCCCGCGCGTTTGGCGGCGATGGCGTCGGCGAGCGGGCTGCCGCGCTTGATCAGGAATTCGATCCGGTCTTGTCCGGGGCCGCAGGCGATCGCGAAGAAGCCCGGCTTGCCCTCGCCCTCGCGAATCTGCATGTATTGCCCCGGCGAGGTATACGCCGCGAGCAGCTCGGCCGGAGGCCCGGCGAGCACGAGCCGGACCAGTTCGCGGGTAGCGGGCCCGGTCTCGGAAATGGCGACGGGATGAAAGGCGGGGCCTTGCGCCTGAGTCATGGATTGCTCCCGGTCTTCTGCTCGGATGTAAACAGGAAACGTTATAATCTGTTCGCAAGGGATTCCCAGCACTCGTGGCTCCGCCGTCTCGGCGGAGGTCGCAGCGGCGGGACGCCGATGCTGCGACTCGCAGCGCGTGGCTGGCAAAAACCGCCGCCGTCCCATACGCTGGTGCTCCCTTTACGGCGCCTCTCGACTGGAGCAAGCTTTGACCCACGCCCCGAGCAATTCTTCGTCTTCCGGAAACCCCAAGGCTGGCCGGGTGCGCGCCCGCGCCGCCGCCGACGGCGCCGTCTGGCTTTCGCATAAGGACCGCCTGGTGCCCGCCGGCCGCCTGTTGGACTTGAGCGACACCGGCCTGCGTTACCGCCACGATCCGTCGAGCCTGGACGCCGAAGGCTTTCCGCTGCCCGCGCCCGTGAAGGGACAGATGGTGCTCATCGCCGTCACGCTCCACCAGGGCGATCCGCTGCGCGCGGTAAACGCGGAGACGCTGCGCGCGATCCCGGGCCTGGACGGCGCGGTGGAGATCGGCTGCAAGTTCGCCGCGAGCGGCGCGGCGGAGATGCAAGAGATTCACCGCAAGTACATCGACGCGTCGCTGCAACGCGCGCGGCTCAGCCTGGCCTCGACGCGCGCCAAGCTCTTCAACCAGCCGGACCCGGCGCGCCGCAAGCGCGAGAAGATCGGCGAGGTGCTCGTCCGGCGCAAAGCCGTGGACCCGAAAGACCTCGCGCGCTTCCTCGACGGCAACAAGACCGGCGTGCCGCTCGGCATGCGCCTGCTGCAGGCGGGGCTGGTCACTTCGCGGCAGCTCGCGGAGGCGCTGAGCGACCACGTTGGGCTTCCTTTCGTGGATCTGAACGCCACCGGCGTCGAAGACGACGCGCTGCACCGCATCAAGGCGAGCACCGCCATGAAAATGGGCATCGTGCCCTTCGCAATCAGCAGCCGGCGGCTCAAGATCGCGTCGAGCCGCCCGCTCACGATGGACGAGCGCAAAGAGCTCGAAGCGCAGGCGCGGTTGCGCGTGATCCCGCACATCGCCGACAAGGATCAGATCGAGATGACGCTCAAAGGCCCGAGCGGCGGGAAGCGGCATGTCCGCCACGAGACGCCGACGGAGGTCCTCGTCCGTTACCGGTTTTACGGCCCGACGCTGGAACAACTCGACCCGCGAACCTTCGAGGGCGCCGCCGCGAACCTCAGCGAGACCGGAATTCTCTTCGGCGGCGCCGTGCCGAGGTCGATCGTGGAGGCGTTCAAGAAGCGGCCGGCTCCGAAGATCGTCGTCGCGGCGCAGGTGTTTCACGACCACCAGGTCGCGGCCGTGACGTTGCGCTTCGAACCCGTCCGCATCGACGAGGTCTCGATGCCCGACCGAATCGTTCAGCCCAGCCCCGATGAGGCTCCGATGTGCTGGATCGGCGCGCGCGTCTCGACTCTGCTGGCCGAAGACCGCAAGAACCTACTCAAGCTCTGCGAGGCGATCCGAGACGAGTGATGTTGGTGTTCAGATGTTGCCGGATGGGGGCGGCGCCGCGGATTTCAGCAGGAATTGGGTTCCCATCATTTTGCGGTGCAGAATCCAGAGCCGGTGCAGTTCGTTCTGGGCATCCGGATGGTCGTCCACGCGCAGGTCGAGGTCCGCCGGCGCATAGGCCTGCTTTCCCAGGACTTTGATGGCTGCGGCCTGTTTGCCGCGCTTGTCGCCGCCCGCGCGGTCGCCCGCAAGCAGCCCTTCGATCAGGCGCTCGGGCAGATGCGGCGAGCCGCTCGACAAAAACGCGCGCTCGGCCTCCGCCAAAACCTGCGGCCCCGCGAGCGTGTTCCCGAGCACGATCAGGTCCGCGTTGACGCGCTCGCCGCACCAGCCTTGGCAGTCCGCGCCGGTATGAACGTACACCGGCGACTGGCCCTCGCGGGGATCGGCCAGCAGCACGGCCACCTGGCGCTGGGAGGCGTCGCCAAAGAACTTGAGCGCGCGCTCCACCGCGTCGCGCGGATCGACGCCGGCTTCCAGGTCGTCCAGGATCGCGTGCGCGATGCGCGGATCGTGATGGTGCTGCGTCGCGACCGCCCCGACGTTCGGCCGGATGTGCGGGACCACCGAACCCACCGCCAGGTAGCGCGAGGCCACCGCAATGCCGAGCCGCCCGGAACCGGGATCGCGCGCCAGAAGCGTGTAGGTGTTGCTGAACATGCTGGCCTTTCGTTTCAGCGCCATTCGCCGATAAGCACCGCGGCGGCGAGCACCGTCGTCCAGAGGCCGTTTTTATCGCCCTCGGCCGATTGCGTGAGCTCGCGCGAGGTCACGATCTGCCCGCCGACCTTGTACTGTTCCTTGCGCACGTCGTAGTCGGTGTTCGTGTCGAAGCTTACGCCGAGCGTCGTCGCGAGCATCTGCGCGGCCAGGTCTTCCGCGTAGTCGCCCGCGATCTTCTCGGTCATGCCGTAGCAGTGGTGCTCGGAGAGATACCCGTACATCGCGGGATCGCGCGGGAGCGCCAGCCCGATGCTTGCCGCGATCAGCCGGTTGGGCTCGTTGGTCTCCGCGCGGGCCATCACGCAATGCACGACCTCGCCCGGCCGCAGGTACTTCTCCCCCTGCTGCCGCGGAATGATCTTGCAGCCCGGCGGATAGATCGAGCTGATCATCACCAGGTTGTAGCGTGCGATGCCGGCGTCGCGCAGCGCGAGCTCGAAGCTGTTGAGACGCTCCTTATGACGCCCCACACCCTTGGTGAAAAACATCCGGTCCGCGACGAAACCCATCGGTAGAGCCCCCCAGCGAGAAATGCTATTTGATGTTGTAGAAAGCCCCGCGCCCCAGATACCGCGCGCTCTCGCCCAGTTCTTCCTCGATGCGCAGGAGCTGGTTGTACTTCGCGATGCGGTCGGTGCGGCTGGCGGAACCGGTCTTGATCTGGCCCGCGTTGGTCGCGACGGCGATGTCCGCGATCGTAGTGTCCTCGGTCTCGCCCGAGCGGTGGCTGATGACGGCGGTGTACCGCGCCTGCTTGGCCATCTCGATCGCGTCGAGCGTCTCGGTGAGCGTGCCAATCTGGTTCACCTTCACGAGAATTGAGTTGCCGATGCCCTGGGCAATGCCGTCGGCCAAGCGGCGGACGTTGGTGACGAAGAGGTCGTCGCCGACGATCTGAATCTTCGCGCCGAGCTTCTTCGTCAGCTTGGCCCAGCCGTCCCAATCGTCTTCGGAGCAGCCGTCCTCGATGGTGACGATCGGGTATTTCTCGCACCAGCCCGCGAGGAAACCAACCATGTCCTCGGCGTCCTTCGTCTGGTTCTTCTTCTCGCCTTCCAGCGTGTAGAGCTTCTTCTTCGAGTCGTAGAACTCGGTGCTGGCGCAATCGAGGCCCAGCGCGACTTGCGTTCCGGGCGCGTAGCCCGCGGCCTGGATCGCCTCGAGGATCACCTGCAGCGCCTCTTCGTTGCTCTTCAGGTCCGGCGCGAAGCCGCCCTCGTCGCCGACGCCGGTGTTCAGGCCCTTCTTTTTGAGCACCTTCTTGAGGTGGTGGAAGACCTCGGCGCCCATGCGCAGGCCCTCGCTGAAACTCTCCGCGCCGACCGGCAGCACCATGAACTCCTGCATGTCCACGTTGTTGTCCGCGTGCTGACCGCCGTTGATGATGTTCATCATCGGCACGGGCAGGACGTGCGCGTTCGCGCCGCCGATGTAGCGGTAGAGCGGCAGTTCCGCGGACGCCGCGGCGGCCTTGGCCACGGCCATCGAGACGCCCAGCAGCGCGTTGGCGCCGAGCTTGCCCTTGTTCTCGCTGCCATCGAGTTCCAACAGCGTGCGGTCGATGCCGCGCTGGTCGGCGGCGTCGAGCCCCGTGATCTCCGGTGCGATGATCTCGTTGATGTTGCGGACCGCGTGGGTCACGCCTTTTCCCATGTACCGGTGCTCGTCGCCGTCGCGCAGTTCGATAGCTTCGTGCGCCCCGGTGCTCGCGCCCGACGGCACGGCCGCGCGTCCGCGCACGCCGCTGTCGAGCAGGACGTCCACTTCGACCGTGGGGTTGCCGCGCGAATCGAGGATCTGCCGGCCGCGCACGGAAATGATCTCGGACATGTTCGTCGTTCTCCCGTTCAGTGGTTTGCGATGAGAAAGCCGCCGGATTGTATAAGCCGAGGCCGCTCAAGCAACCGAAGGTCTCGGCAAGCGGGATTGGTTCATGAAGAGTACCAATGAGCCGCAGATTTTTCGTCCAGATCGCGCCTGGAATTGATCTTTCCCGTCAGTGGCGAACAATTGGGGTATTCATCTTGCAGCCAACCCATCTCGCAATGCTCTCTGGAGGGCACGCATGATCGAAATCTTCAAGCATCAGCCGCAGTACCACACGCGCTGGGTCACGTTTGAGAATCCGGCGGCGGGAAAAGGTCAGGCCGCGCGCGAGAATAAGGGTGCGAAGGGCCACCCCTGCGAAGTGATTCAACCGGGCCAGATGCAGACGTTGCTGGACCTGCGCGGCGCCGGAATCGTGACGCGATTCTGGTGCGGGTTCTACGACAGCCCGCCCAAGACGCTCCGCTCGATTCGCATCGATATGTACTGGGACGACGCGAAAACGCCGGCGGTTTCCGCGCCGCTGGGAGACTTCTTCTGCTTGGGCTTTGGGCGAATGGTTACGTTTGAGTCCGATCTGTTCAGCAATCCGGAAGGCCGTTCGTTTGTCTGCTTTGTGCCGATGCCCTTCAGGACTGCCGCTCGAATCGTGCTGACCAACGAGAGCGAGAATCCAATTCTCTTTTTCTACGAAATCGACGCGCTGCAGACGGCGTCACACGCCAACGATGTGTTGTACTTTCACGCCGCTTGGAACCGCAAAACGTCGCTGCCGGTCGGCACGGACTTCGAAATCCTTCCGCACCTTGAAGGCAAGGGCCGTTACGTGGGCGCGAACTTAGGCGTTATTTCCGATCCTCAATACGGCGAGACGTGGTGGGGCGAGGGCGAGGTGAAAGTCTTCTTAGACGGCGACACAGAGTTCCCGACGCTATGCAACACCGGCGCCGAAGACTACATCGCCACCGGGTGGGGCATGGGCGTCTTCTCCAACCGCTGGTCGGGCTGCACCGTCAGCGATAAGAAGAACAGACAGTGGTCGTTCTACCGGTTCCATATTCCGGACCCGGTCTTCTTTCACGAGGACTGCCGCGTCACCATTCAGGAGATGGGCGGCGCGATGAAGCCGAAGGTCATGGAACTCATCAAGAGCGGCGCGCCGCTCAAGCCGGTCACTGTCTCGAGAGGCCGCTTCAAGGGCTTTGATTACCTCTTCGATATGCCCAACGCGCCAGCTTTCGAGAGCCCTGCATTTCAGGATAACTGGGTGAACTTCCTGCGCAGCGACGACTACACCGCCACCGCCTACTTTTATCTGGATCGCCCGGAGAGCGGCCTGCCGCCGCTCGCGTCCGTCGCCGAACGCATCGCGGGCATCATCGACGTGGATCAGGACAAACGGGCGGATGTATAAGGGATAGCGGAGACAAACGTCACTTCGTCTCCGCCAGCACCGTCATCGCTTCCTCGTGGGCCGCGGCAATCTTTTTGAGGTGCTCGACGGATGATGCAATGCGCGCGGCATCCTGGAGCGCGACGGGATCCTTGACTGGGAAGAGCGCGGCGAGCGACTTGAGCTCAGCGGCCTGCGTGTCGAAAAGCTTCGCGGCTTTCTGCAAGCGGGGAGCGAATTCAGGATAGAGGCGGTTCGCTGTCGTGCGCAGAAAATCGGCCCCGTGCGTGCGCGCTTCGAGATAATACGCGGCCGTGAGCGCCGCGCCCCAATGCGGCTGGACCTGGCGGTCGTGCAGCGCGACGCCCCAGGCCTCGAACGCGTTCATGCCCGTCGCAAGGTCCGGCGGAAGCGCGGCGGGCTTGCCGGCGTCGTCCTTCTCCTGGCCGAGATGGTGCGCGAGCGCCTCGCCGAGCGCTTCGCGCACGGCCTGCTTGCGGTCGTAGCCGTGCAGCGGGCCTTCGGGGATCAGCACAAAGACGCAGGGCGGATCGGTCAGGCCCAGGTCGTGGATGTGCACCGGGCCGTCCTTTGCGCCGTCGAAGCGCGTGCTCACACGGAAATTCTCGCTCTCGTCGTCGAAGCCGCTGACGATCCCGAAGGCCGGCCCGTGCAGCCCGTACGCGATCGCGGGCAGGCCCATGTCGAGGTGGCGCTCGATGTTGCCCATCCAGCCGGTGCGCAAATAGGAGATATCGTCCTGCGTGTAGAAAGAATCGCGCAGGCCCGCGATGCAGGCATAGCCCAGCCGCTGCATCACGCGGCCGTAGGTGCTGTCCCATTGGCGCGGAAAGAGGCCCGCCGGCGCGAGCGTGCGGTGGACCTGCGTGCGGAAGGCCATGCCCGAGAGGCCCCACAGGTCGGCGTAGGAGAGTTCCTCGCCGAGGCATTCGATCACGCCTTTGGCCGCGCCCAGGAAACTATCCATGCAGGGCTGGAAGCGGGCGCCGTCGACGCCGATGAAGGCCATGCGGGAGTTTCCGTCCTTGCGGCAAGCGGGCTCGGCACAACGGCGCAGGCTGGAAGCCTGCGCTACGCTTACTTCTTCGCCGCCAAGCTCTCGAGTTCGATCTTGCCGTACTCCACGAGGATGCGCTCGTAGTCGCTCTTGGGCTCGTAGTCCTTCACGAAGCGCTGTAGGAAAGTCTTCGCGTCGGCCACGCGTTCGGCTCCGCGCAGGCAGAGCGCGATGTAGGCGGCGGCTTCGAGGTCCTTCTTCTCCGCGGCCAGGCGCACCACGGCTTCGAAGGCGCGCTGCGCGGCGCCGAACGCCGCCTTGGCGTCGTTGACGCGCGCGACAAGCTTCTGCTGCTCGGCCATGGCCGCCGCCAACCGTGGGTTCTGCGGATCGAAGACACGGTCCTTGCCGTTCATCACGTACGCGTTCTGGCGCGCCTCTTCGAGCTTAGGCTTGAGTTCCTCCCAGGCGGCGAGAATCTCTTCGCGCAATTTCATCGCGTACCCGAACTGCGCGCGGCCGAGCCGCCGCTCCGCGATATCGGTCTCCTTCTGCCGGATCGAGGCCATGTACAGCGGAAAGGCTTCGCGGTACTTGCCGGCGTCCACCAGCGCGTCGGCCTTCTTCACGGGCTCCATCTCGGGCGTCTCGGGCAGCTTCTCTTCCTGGCCCGCGCCTTTGCTCGCGAAATGGAGGATCGCGTCGCGCGCGAGGCCCATCGCTTTCATGCCGTAATCGGTGCCGGGCCATTCGCCCGCCATTTGGAAGAACCGCCGCGCCACGGCCATGTCGTCGTCCTTGCGCTTCTCGACGTACGCGAGCGCCTCCTCGAACGCCTTCTTCGCGTCCATCTGCTCGGCGAAGGGATCGGGGTTCGGGTCGTTCGGGTTCCGTGGCGTTCGTGGCTTATCGAAGCGCGTGGGCGGAACCACGCCGCCCTTGGCGCGCAGCGCTTCCAGCGCCTTGATCACGAACACGTTGCTGAAGCGCTTGGCCCAGAAGTATTGCGCCGTGATGTCCTGCGCGAGCGTGCTGTTGGTGTCGCCGGCCTTCTCGAGGATGTTCAGCGCCTGCTCCAGCTTGAGGATGCCGGCGGCGTACTCTTCGGGCGTCGCCTTGCCCTCGCCGTAGGCCTTCTGGATCGCGGTCGCCTCGTCGCGCAGCTTGGTGAGTTCGCCTTCGTCCAGCGCGCAGCAACCCGCGGCGGCCAGCGCGGCTCCAAAGATCACGAATAGAACAGGGCGCATCGCAAATCCTCCCTGGGTTCTCCTCCGCATGGACCCAAGCGCCTGGACAACTCGAATTCCCATGGTTTATCCAAAGATCTTATTTCGCAACTGCGGATTGCGGCCTTGCGGCTGGACACAAAAAAACCCGGCCGTCGGATCGCTCCGGCGGCCGGGCCGGTGAATCTATTGTGCTGTCCCACGTTCACTGTCGACTGCTTGTGCCGTGACCAAGAGGACGCGGCCAGTGTGGTGCTAAGGGTCTGCGTCCTCTACGAGGACAGACACCTCCGGTCACCGTAAGGTCTACTCCCTGCCGTCACTGGACCACCTCCTTTTTTAGTAGGGCCCCCTGCTTCGGACCTTACCTTACCCGGACGATAAGGAAGCTGGGGCTCTCGCTATGGAGAGGCTGCCCGAGCTTGCGGTCCTCACAGGTGCGAACTGCATAGATCGAAGCGTACAAACCCTTCGACCTTCCTGTAGTTATAATCGTTGATGCACATGTGATACTCAATACATTTTCGCGAATTAATGTTCAGTAAATTGAATTCTAGCCGACGGATAATAAGCGCTCGAAATCCCGCTTAACTTCTCATTCTGTCTTGAATTACACTTAACAATCCTACCGCGTAAAGAGTTCCCAGCCCGCAACGTGATCCCAGGCTTTCCGGTCCTGCAGGCAAAGTCCGAGCGGCGTGACGCTGATCCAGCCTTTGCGCAGCGCCACGGCGTCGATGCCCTCGTCGTCGTCGCGGAAGACCATGTTGCCCTCGAGCCGGAAGCGGCGTCGCGCGCCCTCGGCCTTCTCTTCGATGTAATACTCTTTGAATCCGCTCAGCCCGTGCCGCGTGAGACGCGTGCCTTTGATCTCGGCCTGCGGCAGATTGGGCACGTTCACGTTCAGCGCCGTCCACTCCGGCAGCCCGCGCTCGAGCGTGCTCGCGACGATGGGCTGAACGAGTTCCGCGGCGAGCGCGTAATGCCAGAGCCCGCCCGGAGGGACATCCAGCGAGAGCGCGAGCGAAGGAATGCCGTTGATGCAGGCTTCCAGCGCGCCCGCAACGGTTCCCGAGTAGAGCACGTTCATCCCCACGTTCGGCCCGCGGTTGATGCCCGAGAGCACCAGCTCGGGCGCGAAATCCGGAAAGAGATTCGTGATCGCGATCTTCACGCAGTCGGCCGGGGTGCCGGCAACCTTGTATGCAGGAACATGCGCGATGCCTTCGGGCAGCTTGGCCGGTTCGGCGAAGAGCGGCGTGTGGATCGTAATGCAGTGTCCGACGCCGGACTGTTCGCGTTCGGGGGCGACCACGCGCAGGTCGTAGCGCCCAGCGCGGACGAGTTCCTCCACGAGCGTGGTGAGGCCCGGAGCCGAGAGGCCGTCGTCGTTGGTGATAAGGATGCGCCGCGGGTCCGGCATGGTCAGCCTTTGCTCCGGCTGCGTTCAAGCCACCATCCGAGCGTGAAGATGCCGCCGCCGATCCCCAGCAGCATGAACTCGTGGCCCATGCTTGCCTGGCCCGACGGTGTTAGGCCCATGCCGGCCATAAGGGCCATGAGCGTGACGACCATGCCGATCAGTTCGAGGGCTTTGCCCAGCCAGTAGAGCATGGCCGGATTCTGGCGTCCGGGGGCGGCGCTGTCGAGTTCGGAACGCGCGCACCCACGGCGTGGAATCGGACGCGCTGGCATACGCGCTGCCCTTCGCTATGATCGCCGCGATTCCCGCCTGGAGCGCTCCTTGTTTTCCGTCTGGTTAATGACGTTCTCCGTGATCTGTTACGGCGCCGGGAATGGGCTGGTCTGCGTCGCGATCCCGCAGGCCTGCCTGAAGGCCGGCATCGGCTCGCGCGACCTGGGCATCATCGGTGCGATGCTGCCCCTGGGTTACGCGCTCGCCTGTGTGGGGTTGGGTCGCATCTTCCGCAACATTCCCGGCAAATACGTCGTCATCGGCGGCATCCTGCTGGGCGCGGGTTCGATGCTGTGGATGGCCTGCGCGCGGCTGGTGGCCGAGTTCGCTGTGGCGCAGGCGCTCTACGGCATCGCCGCCGGCGCGTTCTGGCCGTTCACCTCCGCCTGGATGCTGGATTTCGAGGCGCCCGGCATCGTGAAGACGCGCATTCTGCGCTTTTACAACGTAGGCTGGACGAGCGGCACCGGCCTGGGCGCGTACGTGGGCGGATGGCTCTGCGAAAACATCGCGCCCGCGGCTTCCTTTTACGCCGCGGTGGGCGTTCTCGCGCTGAATCTGTTGCTGGTCTTGCCGGTTGCGGCCACGCGGCACTCGCTGGAAGAGATTCCCGGCACGCCGGCGACCCGCGCCACGCTTCTGCGCGTGCGCTTCAGCGTCTTCGTGGCCGCGGTGCTGGCGAACCTCTGCGTGCTCGGCACGCGGACCATCATCTCCGTGAATTTTCCCGAGCTCAATCTCTTCGTCGCTGGCAACGCCGAACGCATGGGCCGTTTCATGGCCGGCGGCCTGGCGGGCCAGCTCGCCGCGTTCCTCTGCGGCAGGCTGTACGAACCGCTGCTCGGCATGCGGCGGCTGTACGTGTTCATCGGCGTGAGCCTGATCGCGATCAACCTCTCGTTCGCATTCTGCTCCGAGTCGGACGCGGTGCTGCTGCCCGCGGTACTGCTGCTCGGGTTCACCGCGGCCGTGGCTTTTCAGAAGGGCATTCTCGCCGCGACGCAGCACTTCCGCACCGTCCGCACGGGCACTACGGTCCACGAGATGGTGATTGGAGTGGGAGGACTCTCGCCGCTGGCCGCCGGCGCGCTGATCGAGGCCTGCCGCAAAGGCGGCTCCGGAGAACTGTCCGCCCTCCGCTCGCCCTTCATCGCCATGAGCCTGCTCTGCGCGCTCGCCCTGGCCGTGCAGATCCTGCTCGTCACGCGCCGCAAGAGCGAGCGCGCGCTGCTGGCGGGGCCAAACTAACCCTGCCGCACAGAATGGAACGAACCGCCAGGACGCCATAGCGCCAAGCAGAACGGACTTTCTGATTTTTTGATTTTCTTGGCGCTTGGGCGGTTCAATTTGTGAGGCGTTCTAACTCAGCACCTTCCACAGCAGCACCAGCACCAGCGCGACCATCAGGATGCCGGAGAGCACGAACGAGAGCACCATGTACTTCCGCATCCGCGCGATCTCGTCCTGCAGGATCTCGGCCTCGGTCTTCGCGCGCTGCGCGCGGACCTTCTCGATCTTGAACGCACGGATGATCGTGGACTTGCCGGCGTCGAGCCGCTGGCTCGTCGGGTCCTGGCCCATCTTCACCAGCTCCATGTCCTCGAAGATCTCGTTCGTGTTCTGGTAGCGGTCGTTCGGGTCCTTCGCGACCATGCGTTCGAGGATATGCACGACCGAGTCCGGAATCTTGTTGTTGATCGTGCGCGGGTCGGGCAGATCGGCCTTGATGTGCTGGCGCATCACCGACGAGCCCGAGCCTTCGTACGGCGGCTTGCCCGAGAGCATGTGATAGAACGTGCAGCCCAGCGAATACTGGTCGCTGCGCCAGTCGATGTCCTCGACGCCCATCGCCTGCTCGGGCGAGATGTAGTCCGGCGTGCCGAGCACTTCGCCCTGCGTGGCGATGACGTGGTCGAGCTTCGACTTCACGAAGCCGAAGTCGCCCAGCTTCACCAGGCCCGAGCGGTTGATCATGATGTTGCCGGGCTTGATGTCGCGGTGGACGATATCGAAGCGCTTGATGTACGTGATCGCGCGCAGCACCTGCACGATGATGTCGATCGCGCGCGTCACTTCCATCGGCCCTTCGCGCTCGATGAGGTCCTCCAGCGTTTCCCCGTCGACGAACTCCATCGAGAAGTAGTACAGCCCGCGGTCGCGGCCGACGTCGTAGACCTGGATCAGGTTCTGGTGGCTCAGGCGTCCGGCCAGGCGCGCTTCGAGCAGGAAGCGCTTCTTGAACTCTTCGTCGCTCAGCCACTTTTTGTGGAGCACTTTCAGCGCCACATCGCGGGACATGGAGATCTGCCGGGCCTTGTAGACCGTGCCCAGGCCGCCGTCGCCGATCTTGCCGATGATCTCGTAGTTGCCGATGCGGACCGGCTCGCCCTTCTCTTCGTCGCGGGCAATGCGGTCCAGCGCGGTCTTCACCGCGCGGATGCGGTCCTCGGTCATGAAGCCCTTCTCGAGCATCAGATCCTCGAGGGCCTTCACGTCGGCGCCGTTCTTGCGCTGCGATTCCTGGAGTTCCAGGCACTGTTTTACCTGGTCCTCGGTGGCGAGGGCGTTCTCAATGACGACCTGTTCGAAGGTTTTGGGGGCTTTGCGCGCCATTCAGCTCCTGCGCCTCGCCACCCACTCGAAGTTCTGGATCATCAATTCCTGTTCCGTGGTCTCGATCGAGTGCGGCCGCATCTGCCGCAGTTGCTCGATGGCTTCCGCCGCCGTGCGGCCCTTATGGACCAGCACGCACGCCAGCAGCGTTCCCGTTCTGCCGTAACCGGCCGCGCAGTGTACCACCACGGGCGTCTTTTCGGCTTGGGCCTTCTCGTAGAATTCGATGAACGCCCGGATCTGCGGCAGCGTCGGCGCGGTAAAGTCCTCGACCGGCAGGTGCAGGTACCGGAACCCGAACGGTTCCAGCGCCATCTGATCGAGCGGGTGCTCGGTGAGCGAGACGATGGCCCCGATGCCCTGGTTCCGCAGGAAGTCCAGGTCGTCGTCGAGCGGCGCGTGGCTGCCCGGGCGTTCCATGCCCGCGAGTTCGCCCTCGATCACATAGCCGAAGTTGATGGGCATCGGAATACCGGAAAAGCCCGTTCGCACCCCACGCAAAAAGCAGCGAGAACGCCTCGATCCCTTTGTGCGCGGACCCCATACTCTAATCGCGACCCAGGGTTACTGCAACGAGGCAGATCATGGTAGGTTCCTCTCCATAATCGCCGAAATATGGCCCTGCTGTACGGTAAGTGCTGTGCTTGTTCGGACTGTGCTGTTCGGATTGTACTGTTTGCTGGTGCCGTTCGGCCTGAAAGGCCGCACGATAATAGCCAGGGCCAAAGGCCCTGGTGGCTGGCCTCCTGCGCCCCAAGCCCCGAATGGGGCGCGCGAGGCAGTGTTCAATTAGCCGACAAACGCATCGTCCCAAAGGTATTTCGGGTCATACTCGATTTCGTATTTCTTGAGCAAAGCGACGAATTCTTCCTCAAACGATTTTTTCTTGTGATGCTGCTTTTGCAATGCGATGTATTTCTCAAGCGCGGGAACCTGGGATTTACCAATCGAGAAGGCCCCGTAGCCCGCCTGCCAATAGAATCCCCGGTACTCGGCGCCCCGTTCCTTGATCCATTTGGATGAGCGTGTTTTCGCTTCTTCCACCGTTTCCGCAACGGACATGCTTTTCGAGAGGAAACAGAGGACATGTATGTGGTCTTCAACTCCGCCAATGGCCAGGGCGGGCGAGGCGCAATCGCGAAAAATGCCGCCTAGGTATGGATAGAGGCGAGTTTCCAATTCCGCATCGATCATCCGCTGGCGGCGTTTGGTGCCGAAGACGATATGAACGAGGATGCAAGCTAGGGATTGCGGCACGCGCCGAACCTCCAGGGTCTCGCACGCCCCTTCGGGGCTTTTAAATTTGGGTTCCGCATACCAGGGCCTTCGGCCCTGGCTATTTTCGTGCGGCCCTTCGGGCCGAACTGCACAGCTCTACTCGCAACAGCACCGATAAAGCGTTCGTGCAGGCAGTTCTGTTCGAAAACTTCAAGTTAAAACCAAGTATCACTTCAACAACCTTCTCAATATCTTCCCCGACGGCCCCTTCGGCAGCTCGGGCCGGAACTCCACCGTCTTCGGAACCTTGTACGGCGCCAGTTCGTTGCGGCAGTGCGCGATCAGTTCGTCGGCCGTGGCCTGTTTGCCTTCGTTGAGCACCACGAATGCCTTCACGGTCTCGCCTTTGCGCTCGTCTTTCTCGCCGATCACGCCCACCTCATGCACGGCCGGATGCTTGTGCAGCGCGTCCTCGACCTCGGCGGGAAAGACCATCTCGCCGCCGACCTTGATCATCTCCTTCAGGCGGCCCGTGATCGTCAGATAGCCTTCGGCGTCCAGCATGCCCATGTCGCCGGTGCGGAACCAGCCGTCCGTCGAGCGCACCTTCGCGGTCTCTTCGGGCCGGTTGTGGTACCCGCGCATGATGTTCGGGCCCTTGGCCCAGATCTCGCCGGTCTTGCCCTGCTCCACCGCCGCGAGCGACTCCGGGTCCACGATCTTCACCGCCACGCCGGGGATCGGCTTGCCGACCGTGCCGGGTTTGCTTGCCAGGGACGTGTTGAACGCGATCACCGGCGAGGTCTCCGTCAGACCGTAGCCTTCGTGCAGCGGGACCTTGAAGACGCGCTCGAAACTCGTGCGGACCTCTTCTGGCAGCGGCTCACCGCCGGCCACAGCCAGCTTGAGCTTCAGCGGGTGCTGGTCCTTCTCCTGACGGCGCGTGACCAAGCGGTACATCGACGGCACCATCACGAAGACGTTGCAGCCGCCCTTTTCGGCCGCCTGCAGCACGCCCTCCGGCCGGAACTGCGGCACCGTAAAAAGCGAGCCGCCCGCGGCCAGCGGCGCGAGCACCGTCGCGGTGATCGCCAGCGTGTGGAACGTCGGCAGGCACGCGAGCACGCGGTACTCCGGCGAGAACTGCATGAACTGGATCGCCGAATCCGTGTTCGAGGCCAGGTTGCGGTGCGTAAGTTCCACGCCCTTAGGCCGGCCGGTGGTACCGGACGTATAGAGGAACGCGGCGGCGCTCTCGGGCTTGGGGCGCAGCGGCGCGAGCATCTTCACGAGCGCCGCCGGTTCGAGCGCGGGGCTCTGCGCGGCCTTGGCCTTGAGTTCCTCCAGCGTCACGATCTTCGCCGGCAGACCCTTGATCTTCTCTTTCAGCAGGTCAATGGTGACGACCGTATCCGCGCCCGAGTCCCCCAGGATGTAGGCCAGGTCCTCGCCCTGCAGCAGCAGGTTCAGCGGCATCGCGGCCTTGCCCGCGTAGTGGCAGCCGAAGAACGCGCCCGGAAAGGCCGGAATCATGGGCAGAAAGAGCGCGACGACGGGCTTCTGCGTGAGCTGCGTAAACGCCGCGCCCAAGCCCAGCGCCTGCGCGTGAAGCTGCGCATAGGTGAGCGTCCCGTCGGGGCCGAGCACCGCCGGAGCATCGGGGCTGCGCTGTCGGGAACGTTCCAGCAGGTCCAGCAGAGTCAGGTTGGTGTTGTCGGCCATTCGCTTCCTTTGAAAGCCTGCGGGTTCACGAATCCGAGATGCCGATATCGAGCGTGAAATCCTTGCCGAAGGCCGCGTCGAAGTCGTAGACGCCGTCGAAGTCCTCGCGCAGATCCGAGTCCTGCTTGATCATGATCTCTTCTTCGACCATGTTGAAGACGAGTTCGCCGATGTCGCGCGTGGCGCGGATGCCCCACTGGTTCAGCACGGTTTTGGCCATGAGGCCGAAGCGCTCGCGCGCGAGGTCGCGCACGCCGAAGGCGAGTTCCTTCCCGCCGACGTGCCCGCGCTTGCCGCGCTTGCGCACGGTATATTCCAGCGCCTCCTGCACGAAGCGGTAGGCCTCCCGCTTGTAGCGGTCCTCCCGAAGCAGGATGTCGGAGATCTTCTCTTCGTCACTGCGCTTGTCCGACTTCTCGCTCATGGCTCTTGGAAACCGCCTCCGTGGATCAGGGGTGTCGAATGCGCCCGGTCGTGCTCAAGGCGCTGGGCGTACGCGCTGCGCCGCAAGGTCAGGACCGGGAGAAGGCCGGCGCACGCAGGCGGTAGAACTCCTCCACGGTCGGCTGCTTGCGCGGCTTTGCTTTTGTGCTGCAACCGCATCCGCCCGAACTGCAGCCCCCCGAGCCGCACCCGCCCGACGAACAACCTCCGCTGGAACAGGACGCGCCCTCCGAAGCCTTGGCTTGAGGTGCGGCCATCATCGCAGCGGACGGTTCCGAACGCAATTGCAGGAGTTTTACCAGCAGGCTCTCGGGACCGAAAGTGGGCAGCGCCACCGGCGCCGCCGCGGGCTCTTCAAGTTGATTCAAGGCCGGGTTGCCGCCGGCCGGCTGTGGGCCTTGCGGGCGTCGCTGCGATCCGCCATGGCCCGAGCCCTGTTGCGAAGATCCGCGGCCGGATCCGCCTTGGCCGTGCGGGCGCCCGGGTCCGCCGGGTCCTCTTGGCCCGCGCGGCGCGGCCGGAGGGCCTCCCGAACCCTGGGGTCCCTCAGGGCGCGGCGGCGGTTGGCGGCCCGAGGCCCCCGCATCGTCCCCGCCTTCGCCGCCCTGCGGCTTGCGCGGCGGGAGCCGCTCGCCGGGCCGGACCTCGCGGATCTCGCCCGCGCCCACGGTCATGCGCGGGCCGTCGGCCGTCGCGAGCGTCACGCGCTGGTTGTACACGTCCAGCCCGATCACCTCGCCCTGCGCGCCATCGGTGATCACCAGCGTCCCGCGTTCGGGCAGGTTCTTTTTCAGTTCCGTGTAGACGGAGTCCTCGTAGCGCAGGCAGCACTTCAGCTTGCCGCACTGCCCGGCCAGCTTGCCCGGGTCGAGCGTGGTCAACTGGTTCCGCGCCATGCTCATGTTGACGGGCGGCAATTTCTTGAGGAAGGTCTTGCAGCAGAGCTTCTGCCCGCAGGACTGGTAATCGCCCAGGAAGCGCGCGGCCTCGCGTTCGCCGACCTGCCGCAGTTCGATGCGCGTGTGGAACTCGCTGGCCAGGTCTTTCACCAGCTCGCGAAAGTCGATGCGGTCCTCGCTGATGAAGTAAAAGAAAGCCTTCTCGCCGCCGAGCAGCAGCTCCACGTATACCAGGCGCATCTTGAGCGTGTGCTTCTCGATCAGCTCCGCGCACTTCTGGTGCGCCTTGATGCGCAAATCGAACTCGAGTTCGCGCTGCTTCTCCAGGTCTTCCGGAGTGGCGCGGCGGAGGATCTTGGCGAAGTGCGGGAAGTTGGCCCCGCGCGGCATGGGCGAAGGCGGCGCCTCGATGCGCCCCACTTCGACGCCGCGCCCGGTCTGCAGCACCACGCGCTCTTTGCGGTGCAGGTCGCCGAGCTCGGAGACGACGTTCTCCTGAAACTCGTTCGCGCCAAACCGCGCCGTGGCGAGAAACATAGCGTTTCCTCGAAGACCATAATCCCGCGAATGCGAGCAAGCTAACCGCCGTTTGGATAAAAGACAATCTTTAGAAGGGTTATGATGGACACTTTCGATGAACCCGGACGGGTACCCCCCCGGCGTCACACGTCGGGGCTACCCATTAGTATCTATGCCCGCCGCTGCGCCTCCACCATCCGTCCGGCCAGCACGCGGCCGACGAGGTCCCCGCGCACGTACAGCCGCGTCGCGAAGTGGGCCTCGCGCAGCGTCTCCAGCATCCGCGCACAGCCGTCTTCGCCGAAGCGCTGCGCCAGATCCCGCGCAAGTTTCTCCTGGTCCGGCTGCAGCAGCACGGCCGCGCCGTCCTCCGCGCCCGCGGCCAGCACCAGCGCGTCGCGGAAGGCGACCTCGCAGAGTTCCAGCAGCCGCCGGAAGACGAAGCGCTTCCAGCCCGATGCGGTCTTGGCCGCCGCTTCCTCTTCGGCCTCGTTGGGCGCGGCGTCGTCCGAACCGTCGTCCTCCGCCGCGGCTGCTTCCGAATGCTCCGCGGCCTCGAAGAGCCGTTCGCCCTCCGCTTCGGCCAGCGCCCACAACGCGAGCCCAAAGCCCGGGCAGGCCTGCGCGCCCGCCGTCTTGGCCAGCGCGCCCATGATGGCCCCGCGCCACTTGCCCAGGTCGCCCTCGAGCAGTTCCTTCGCGCGCCCAAGGCTGCCGTCGGCCAGCGCCGCCGCCAGCGCCAGGTCGGCCTCCGCGCGCTTGAAGCCCGCGGCGCTCAGGCCCTTGCGAATGTCCGCGCCCGCGAGCCGCCGGAAGCGCACCGGCTGCACGCGCGAGACAATGGTCTCGAGCAGCGCCTCGGGCCGGCTGGACGTGAGGATCACGATCGAACTCGCGGGCGGTTCTTCGAGCGTCTTCAGGAACGCGTTGGCGCCTTCGGCCTGCCCGCCACACATTCGGTGCGCCTCGGGGATGATTGCCACGCGCTTGGGGCCAGTCATCGGCGAACGGCTCAACTTCTTGCAGATATCCTGAACCGTTTCCAACGGAATGATCTGTTCCTGATCGCCGAGCGCTTTTTCCTTCTCGGTCTCGGGATTCTTGAGCAACGGGAGCAGATCGGGATGGTTCGTCAGCAGGCCCGCGCGGCCATCGATCCAGCGGCACGACTGGCACGCGCCGCAGGATTCGCCGGGCTTGGGCGGCTCATGGCAGAGCAACGCCTGCGCCAGCGCCACTGCCGCCGTGCGCTTGCCCACGCCCGCCGGCCCGTAAAAGAGATACCCATGCGGCGCGCGGTTCCCCCGCAGCGCCGCGCGCAGGTAAGCGACCGCCGCCGGCTGGCCGAGAATCTTCTCCCAGGACATACTTTATATGATTTCCCAGAGTCCCAACTGTACCATGATGATGTGGTCCACAGCTTTCATGTCCGAAGTCGAAAGTTTTCCGACGCGACGCTTGAGTCTATGCTTGCTTACGGTTGCGATCTGATCGGCCATGGCTTTATTCTGACGTCCGCGAACACCCACGAGCGCCTCGCTTGGAAAAATTTTTTCAACATGGGTGGTCAGTGGAATTATTTGAACTCGATTCAGGTGCTTATTGGACGCATCGGTACTGACAATAACAGCGGGCCGATCCTTTCGGATTTCTCCGCCTTTCCCCGCGCCGAATTCCACCCACCATACTTCACCGCGTTTCATCCGCTACATCTCCCAGGGTGCCTTCCGCCCACTCTTTTGCCGCGGCTTCGCGTTTTTCATCTGCTGCCATAGCGCGATATCCCGATTCTAGGTCGCCTGCCAGGACATGGGGGCGCACCAGATCCTCGATGAAGCGGCTGATCCTGCGCGGCCCCACGACGGTGCGCAAGCCGCGATATACTTTCTCGTCCACCAGGATGGTTAGTTTCTTTTGCATGCCCAATCTCCTTATACGTATACTATACGTATAACTCTAATTGGCAATCAGGAACGCTTCTATTCGATGTGTCTTCGTGGCGCCGTTAAAGCAGTTGTTCCACCTGCTTCCACACCTGCGTGCGCACGCCTTCCACCAACCCGCCGGCCTCGATGAACGCGTACTTGCCGTGTTTGCCTCGCGCGAGTTTCTTATACGCGGCCGAGACCGCCTCGATGAACCGCCGGCCCTTGGCTTCCATGCGGTCGGCCTGGCGGGCCTCGCGCCGCGCGATGCCCACCGCCGCGTCCACCCACAGCACCAGATACAGGTCCGGCTGCAGGCCGCCTGTCGCCACTTTCGACATCAGCTCGATGGCCTTGGGGTCCACGCCGCCCGCATAACCCTGGTAGACCAGCGTCGAGAGCGTGAAGCGGTCGCAGATCACCCATGTGCCGCTCTGCAGCGCCGGGCGCACGATCTCTTCGACAAGCTGCGCGCGCGCGGCTTCGAAGAGGAACGTCTCGGCCACGGGCGTGAGCTTGTCCTGGCGCCGTTCGAGTAGCAGCGAGCGGATCACTTCGCCGGCCGTCGTGCCGCCGGGTTCGCGCAACGAGATCGAATGAATCCCGCGCTTGGCGAGTTGCTCCGTGAGCAGTTGAACTTGCGTGGATTTGCCCGCGCCGTCCGGTCCGTCGAGCACGATAAACTTCCCGCGCGGCGCGGAACGGCCGTGGAGCGTAGAGCGTGGAGCGTGATGCGAAAACGGCTTCGGCGCCGCTGGAACCCTTGATCCTTTTGATTCTTTCTTCACGCTCGTCTCGATTTTATGGCAGCAAACCCGCTAGAACCCGCATCGGCTCTACGCCTCACTCCGTCTCGATCTCCAGCAGCCCGTCACCCTCTTTAACCTTCGCGCCTTCCTGCCGAAGGATCTTCACCACGCGCCCGGCTTCGGCGGCGGGGAGGTTAAACGCGGCCTTGTCGGTCACAAGCTCCGCCAGGTCGTCGCCGGCCTTGAAGCGTTCGCCTTCGGCCACATACCAGAAATTCACCAGCGTCTCGGTCTGCTTCTTTTCGCCCAGCGGCGGGACGGCGACGGTCTTTTTCATGCGCTTGGGGCCTCGTTCGAGGGAGCGGGATCGTTGCTGGTGCTAGATTAACGAACGCACAGTGGTGCGCAAGGAACTCGGCTCGATCGAATTCTGGCTCCGTAGCAGATTATGGGGTATGCTTTTGACGAGTGCCATGCCATACCGGCTCTATTGAACGCGTCGCGGTGGAATAAGCCATGCAACCCCGAGTCCTCCTGATCGACGACGACGAAGTCATCCTCGAAGTTCAGGTGGCCCTGTTGAAAGACGCCGGTGTGGTAGTGGAAACCTATCGCGACCCCGTGGAAGCGCTGGCCTGCATCCGGCGCGGCGGCGTGGGCCTCGTGGTGACGGACCTCGAGATGCCCAAGCTCGACGGCCTCGAACTGCTCTACCGCGTCCAGGAACTGCCCAACCCGCCGCGCATCATCGTGCTCTCGGCGCACGACAAGCCCCTGCGCTCCCTGCGCCAGTCCTCCGGACGCTTCAGCAGTTCGAAGGTGGTCAAAGACCTCACCGCGAGCATCTTCGCGATTCTCGGAAAGCCGTTCGATGTGGACGAATACCGCCGGCTGATCCAGGAAGCGCTAAAGTCCGCGCCGACGCAGGGCCCCGGGCCGTAGTGCCTAGCCCGTAACCGACGGCCCCCTAGAACTTCAGGAAACTTTATCTGCCGCGAGCTGCGAGGCATTTTGTTAGACGTGCTTACTTATCGCCGGCGACCGGCAGCGCGACGTCCTTGATTTTGAAGGGCACGTTCACGTCGAGCGGTTTGCCGGGAATCGAGACGCGAACCTTTACCGGATTGCCCGTCACTTTTGACTTCACCACCAGCGTAAACCCCTGCACGCCTCCCTGCAGCGACGTGCTGACGAACTGCGCATCAAGCGCGGTGCCGTTGGCATCCAGAAAGAGCACGCGGTCGCGCAGGTGGTGGCCGAGTTCGTTGAAGTTTCCGCCGCCGGAGAGCTGCACTTCGATGCCTTCCCGCGTCGAGTGCGCCGAGAACGTGTACCCGCCCGGCAGGTTGATGGGTGAAGCAACCTCGCGCAGAGTCTTCTCCACTTCGTCGGTCTCGCGGATGGTCATAGCCACCGAGCCTTCTAAGCTCATCAGGCGGTCAGTGGCCAGCAGGTCCGCCGCCGGGGCCGCAAAGAAGCATTCCGCTTGAGGCGAGAACAGAAGCGGGCTTAGCAGGCCGTCCGCACCCGCACGGACCAGGAAGGGGATGTTGATCTGGTTGGCGACGGCATTCGCGTTATTGGGCTTGGGCTGAAAGACCCACTGGGGTTTAAGCGCCTTACCCGCAGACAGCGTAAAGGTGTCCACCTGGACTTTGAGCTTGTCCACCTCGTAGCGCGGTTCCACCAGCGGCACCAGCGTCAGGGTAAGCGCCTGGCCCTTCGCGTTGCGTTCCAGCGCCACATGGCCCACGCGGATGCGGCAGACCTCCGCGATCGCGTGCGGCAGCGCGCAGCCGTCGTAATCTTCGGCGGTCCAGCGGTTGAGCGCGCGCGACTCGGCCAGGTTCTCGCGCGTCCACTTGCCGTTGTCCTTGGGCGGGTAGAGGCGCAGGAGCTGGTCGATGGCTTCCCAGTAACTGCCGGTGAAGTTGAAGTCCGCCGCCGGTTCCGCCGGCAGCCGCGTCTCGAAGTCCGGCAGCGGCTCCGCGTGCACCTGCTTGGCCAGTTCCTGGAGGATCTCTTTAGGTCCGGCCTTGCTTAAGCGCAGGCTGACCGTCGTGCCCTTCACCGTCTCCCCGCTTGCGCGCTTGGCTTCCAGCGCGTTCACGACCATCGTCAGCCGCCCGCGCACCTCCTCGCTCAAGGAGCGCTTGCTGTCCACCAGGCTCTTAAGATAGGGCAACGCCGCCGGGTCCAACTCCTGGAGCTTCTTTAGCGCCGACTCGCGTTCGTCGAAGTCCGTGGAGTCCAGCCGCGCGATCTGCTTGTCGGCCTCTTTGGCGAGGTCCGGCTTGGCCGGCGCGTCTTCGCCCGAAACCGGCGTAGATCCTAAAAGGAAGCACGCCAGCAGCGCCCTGATTGCGGAATGGTTCATCTTGCCAACTCCTTATATCCTAAAAGCTTGAGCCGTTTGGACACCGGTATTCCGAATAGTAGATAGACGGTTCGGCGAGCCGCCGCGTTACCGGAATCCCTGTAGAGGCCCTCTATAAGGTGGCTCTCAAATGTGGCTCCGCCGTCCCGGCGGAGGTCGCAGCAGCGTCTCGCCGCTGCTCGAATGCACGACCGGCGCAGACGCGGGTAGGACCATCGGCGGGACGCAGATGCTACGAAAACCCAAGCACCGCCTCCGCCCCTGCCCGGCAATCTCCGGAAAGTTCGCTATACTGCGCGCGCACCATCCGGAGAAAACTATGGCCTTCCGCAACCTCCGCGAACTCCTCGCGGCGCTCGAAGAACGCAAACAGCTCCTGCGCATCAAGGAGAAGGTCTCGCCGATTCTCGAGATCACCGAGTGGGCCGAACGCACCGTCAAGCAGCTTGGACCCAAGGGCCCGGCGCTCCTTTTCGAGAACGTCGAAGGCAGCTCGATGCCCGTCGCGATTAACGTCTTCGGCACGTACGAACGCGCCGCCTTCGCGCTGGGCGTGAAGCACTTCGACGAGATCGCCGCCGAGATCGAGAAGCTCGTGCACCAGCGCCCGCCCGAGACCATCATCGAGAAGCTGAAGATGCTCCCGCTGCTGGCGCAACTCGCCAGCTACCCGCCCAAGAAAGTCCGCGGCGGGCCGTGCCAGGAAGTCGTCTTTCAAGGCGACCAGGTGGATCTGGGCATCCTGCCGGCGCTGAAATGCTGGCCCGGCGACGCCGGGCGCTACCTCACGCTCACCAATGTTTTCACTCGCGACCCGCAGGGACTGCCGAACTGCGGCATGTACCGCCTGCAGATCTTCGACAGGAACACCTGCGCCATGCACTGGCACATGCACCACGACGGCGCGCGCCACTTCCGCGCATGGGAAGCCCAGGGCGAACGCATGCCCGTGGCCGTCGCGATCGGCGGCGATCCCGCCGTGGTCTACGCCGCCACGGCCCCGATGCCGCCGGGCATCGACGAGATGCTGCTCGCCGGGTTCATCCGCAAAGAACCCGTCGAGATGTGCCCGTGCGTCTCGCAACCGAGCCTGCACGTGCCGGCCGAAGCCGAGATCGTCATCGAAGGCTACCTCGAACCGGGCGAACGCCGCCTCGAAGGACCGTTCGGCGACCACACGGGCTTCTACTCGCTCGCCGACCAGTACCCGGTCTTCCACGTCACGGCACTCACGCACCGCAAGCAGCCGATCTATCAGACCATCGTCGTCGGCGCGCCGCCGATGGAAGACACGTACCTCGGCAAGGCCACCGAGCGCATCTTCCTCCCGTTCCTCAAGCTCACGCTGCCCGAGATCGCCGACTACAATCTCCCCGAGTTCGGCGTCTTCCACAACTGCGCCTTCATCGCGCTCAAGAAACAGTACCCGCAGCACGCGCGCAAGGTGATGCACGCCATCTGGGGCCTCGGGCAGATCATGTTCACCAAGATGATCGTGATCGTGGACGAGCACGTGAACGTGCAGAACGAGGACGAGGTCTGGTTCCACGTCGGCGCGAACTGCGACTTCTCCCGCGATATCGAAGTCGTGAAAGGTCCCACCGATATCCTCGACCACGCCAGCCAGCACTACGGCTGGACCGGCAAGCTCGGCATCGACGCCACGAAGAAGTGGAAGGACGAAGGCTTCGTCCGCGAATGGCCCGACTACCTCGCCAACGACCCCGCCGTAAAGCGCAAGGTCGAAGAGCAGATGAAGAAGGTCGGGCTGCTCTAACCAAAAGCCGTGTTAACCATTACAAAGTTACCTGAAATGCAATCTTTGCATCATGGCAAGCTCTTGCCTTTTTTCGTTGAGTAGATAAGATTCATATAAGTTTGACGTGATTCGCACTAACTTATCTACTCTGCTTCCGGCGAGTTTTCACCGCTGGATTGAAACGAGGGGGAGTCCATGGCCAAGAAGTGGAAGATCGCCGGCGTCAACTTCGACCACATGCATATGGGCGATCTGCTGCGGATGACCCACGAGCACCCCAACGCGGAGATCGTCGGGGTCTGCGACGAGACGCCCGAGCGCATGGCCGGGACGATCAAGAACTTCGGCATCCCCAAGGACCGCGTCTTTACCGATTACCGCCAGTGCCTCGAAACGACCAAGCCCGACATGGTCATCCTCTGCCCCGCCACCGCCAAGCATGGCGAATGGACCGAAAAAGTCGCGCCGTTCGGCGCGCACCTCTTCGTCGAAAAGCCCTTCGCCGCGACGCTCGCCGAAGCCGACCGCATGCTTGCCGCCGTGAAGAAGACCGGCAAGACGCTCGCGATCAACTGGCCGCTGCGCTGGTACCCGCCGCATGTTACGAGCAAGCGCCTCATCGACGAGGGCCTCATCGGCGACGTGCTGCAGGTCCACTATTACGATGGCAACCGCGGGCCGATGCGCCACGTCGCGGACAAGATCGAGATCGACGAGGCCGCCGCCGCAAAGGAGAAGTCCAAGAGCTGGTTCTACAAGAAGTCGGAAGGCGGCGGCTCGCTGCTCGATTATCTCGGCTACGGCACCACGCTCGGCACGTGGTACCACGGCGGCAAAGCGCCGCTCGAAGTGACCTGCGTAGTCGACGAACCGCTCGGCCTGGAAGTAGACGAACACAGCGTCACCGTCGCGCGCTACGCGAAAGGCTTAAGCAAGTTCGAGACGCGCTGGGGAACGTTCACGGACCCATGGACGCTCCAGCCGCAGCCGAAGTGCGGCTTCGTGATCGTCGGCAGCAAGGGAACGATCAGCAGCTACGACTACGAGAAGACCATCCGCATCCAGACCAAGGCCAAGCCCGAAGGCTACGACCAGCCGGTCGACGACTTGAAAGCCCCCAACCGCAACCCCATCGAATACGTCCTGGACCGCATCGAGCAAGGCCAGCCCATCGAAGGCCCGCTCTCCCCCGAACTCTGCCGCATCGGCCAGCAGATCGTGGACAGCGCCGCGCTCAGCGCGAAGGAAAAGCGTACGGTGAAGCTGTTGCCTTGAACTTTTTCACCGCAGAGGCGCGGAGGACGCAGAGAACGGCAATTTAAGAATAACTTCGCTAGGTACCCAAAGTTCTACTTGGGTTTTGCATCTGATTTCTTTTCTCCTTTGCGAAGCGCCCATTCATAGGCCGTGGAAATAAGAATTAATAGTAGAAAGAAAAAGCTAATATCTCTAGGTAACCCTTCAAAGTAGAAGGTTCCGGGCCCAAACCGATCCATGCGTCTTGAGACGATAAAGTAAAGGAAAATACTGGCTACAATCATTGTGACGATCAATGTTTTGAGATGGAATTGAAACCAACGTCGCTCGCCGCTCATTTCCTATTCCTCACGTGCTGTTCTCGGCGTGCTCTGCGAACTCTGCGGTGAGAAATCTCAATCAAACCACTCATCATGCGGATCGAACGCCGGGATCGGCACGTTCACGATCTTCAGCTTACCCACCGCGCGGTGGCGGCAGCCGGGCTTGATGAAGATCGAGGTCATCGGCTTGACCGGCACCTTCTCGCCGTCGAGTTCCATAAAGCCTTCGCCTTCGAGGATCAGATAAATCTCGGTGAGCTTCTTGTGGTAGTGGACCTTCGCGTCCGCAGTGATCTCGACGTAATGCATCGTCGCGACCGGATTGTCCGGCGTCGCAAACGCGCGGCGGCTCCATCCGCACGGGCACTTCACCGGGTCCACCGCGTCGAGCTGCGTGACCATGTACTTCGCTTCGGTCTGCGGCATGCTTTTCATCCTCTACTTTTCACCGCAAAGGCGCGGAGACGCCGAGAACTGCGCATAAAGAGTAAAACGTAGCGCGTAAAACGTAAACAGAATAAGGCGTCCGTATACCGAAAGGTCGTCTTGCCGTTTATTGCGTTTTACGCATTACGTTTTACATACCGCCGTCATTTGACGCCCTCGCGCGCAATGCTACCTTCATCCCGCTCTATTAGCCCAGCCCACCACACGAGCCCCAAAAGGAGCCACGCCATGCAGATCGGGAGCGGGTCGCACACCTACGAATGGGACGAACAGTGGGGCACGCTGCCCCCGGGCCGCAGCTACGGCTACACGCACGGTGTCGTGGAAGACGCCGCCGGCCGCGTCTACATTCACAACGCGAGCAAGAACAGCGTCTGCGTCTTCGATAAGGACGGCAACCTGCTCTCGACCTGGGGCAACGCCTACGCCGCCGGCGCGCACGGCCTGCACCTTACCAGGGAGAAAGAAGGCGAGTTCCTCTACCTCTCGACGACCAACCAGCGCATGGTCGTCAAGCTCACGCTCGAAGGCAAAGTCGTCTGGGCCGTCACCACGCCGCCGCAGTCGGACGTCTACGAGAGCGACTGGCGCCTCTTCCAGCCCACCGAGACCGCCGTCGCGGTGAAGGAAGGGCTCGTCTTCGTCGCCGACGGCTACGGCCAGCCGTACGTCCACGTCTACGACTTGAAAGGCAATTACAAGAAGTCCTTCGGCGGGCCCGGCAACGGCAAGGGTCAGCTCAGCAACTGCCACGGCATCATGATCGACCGCCGCGGCAAGGAGCCGTTCGTGCTGGTGAGCGACCGCGGCAACAGCCGCCTGCAATACTTCGATCTCGACGGCAAGGCCGTGAAGATCACCGGCGAAGGCATCGTGATGAAGCCCTGCACCACCATCCAGCACGGCGACGAGATCTACATCCCCGACCTGCACAGCCGCGTCACGATCCTCGACAAGAACGACAAGCTCGTCTGCCACCTCGGCGAGACCTTCGAAGGCTGGAAGATGGAAGGCTGGCCGAACATCAAGCACGAGTGGCGCCGCGTCGGCTACTTCACCAGCCCCCACGGCCTGCACGTGGACCCGCACGGCAACATCTACGTCGTCGAATGGATCAACGACGGCCGCGTCACGCGCCTCAACCGCATGTAATGCGATACGCAATGAGTCGATTGAGTTGGCAAATGACTTGGCTCACAGGCTCGGTTGTGAGGCAAGTGCGATCGGGCAAGTAAATCGGCCTGAAGGGCCGAACGAAAATAGCCAGGGGCAAGCGTCGCGTAGCGGCGCGCCGCCCCTGGTGTGAATGCACTCTCGCTCTCCCCCTTTCCCCTCCCCAAGCCCAAACATGCATGGCATGTTTGGGCTTGGGGAGGGGGAAGGTGTCGAACGCGAGAGATTTGAAAATCCAGGGCAGTGCCTTGCAATGCTTGGTTTGTCCCGGGCTATTCTCGAATGCCCTATGAGGTAATGAATTCTTGATTTCAGTCCTCTTTACTAACGCGGGATCAGATTTATGGGGATCGAATGCAAATTGGCTAGAAAAATTTTGGGGTGGCCAAACCCAATTGTTAACAAGTCCGAAGTAATTATGAGAATAATAAAGTGGTTAGAGGAGCCAGAAAACAACAAATTACATCTGAGGTTGGACGAATCACAAGCGATAATTAATGATGAGCATCTAATGACTTTCACGGTTATACCTTCGGATAGGATGCCGGCCGGTCCGTGGCTGTATTATCAAATTGATATTTTTCCAGGAGCGGTATGGAGTTCAGTCTTGAACGAAGTAGAGGACGAGAATCTGAAGCTGAAAGTCGTCGCACTTGCAAAAGATTGGGCAAGCTCCAATGCGTATCCATGGAGAGAAACAAATAAGCACTTTGTTTGTTGCGATCAGAACTTTTACATGGTTTTTGCGAACGCTTGTTTTTTCTATACCTTATCAAAAGAACCCCTGCGTATAGTGTCTCCACCAAAAGCAAGAGAGGGCAAGATCAGAAGATTAATTGCGCGAATAATCGCATATTAGGCTTAGGATTTTTGAGAAAGAGTTGGTTTCATTAACGTTTCATTGAGGAGTCGTTGCATGGGCGAATACCTGCTCCCCTTCAAGGGCCGCAAACTCACCGGCCCCTTCAAGACCAACCTGCTCTGGCGCGACGGCCCGTTCTACATCATGGACAACCACCGCGCCGCGCTGTGGTGCTGGCTGCAGCACTTCAAGCCCGGCGCGCACTACAATCTCTATCACGTCGATGCGCACTACGACACGATGGGCTTCGAAGAACCCTGGCAGGCCGCGATGCCGAAAGACATCGGCGCGTTGAGCATCGAAGACTACCTGCGCGTCCCGATGCCGGGCAAGAAGGGCGAGCAGCTCTTCCGCTACGACAATTACCTCTCGATTTTCCTCAAACAATTCCCGGGCGTCTTCGAGAAGACTTTCTTCGCCACGCACAACATCGGCGACCGCCCCGCGATCCCCGGCCACTACGACGTCGCCTTCACCTTCACGCACGTCTCCTGGTTCTACGCGCTCAAGGACGACGCGCACTGGGTCGTCAACCTCGATCTCGATTTCTTCTTCTACATGCGCGACAAGAAGACCCTCGCGCCGCTCTTTTCCGAGCGCTACATCGACGACTTCCTCGCCGTCCTCGCCTCCGCCTGGAAGCGCAAGCGCATCGAAGTCCTCACGCTCTGCCTCACGCCGGAATACTGCGGCGGCTGGAAGAACATCGAACCCCTCACTCACAAAATCTGCGACGCCGTCGGCGTCAAGTTCCGCATCCCCAAGTGAAGCATTCGTTGACTGGTTAGCTCGTTTGCTGGTTGCCTGGTTATCCCACTGACGCGCAATTGCCCAAAGCAGTTAACCAGCAAACAAGCAACCAGATAACGGCCTCAGTACACAGCGATTAATCGCTGCGCTAATCTCTTGGCGTCCCCACGGGTCGTCAAAGAAGCCCCTTATTTCACACGCATGTACCACCGGAATATTGACCCCATTCCACGCATACTGGTTTGTTGTGTTCTGTTGTGAAGTCGTGCGCCGTTCTTTGCGCCTTAGCGTCTTTGCGTGAGAATCCTATAGAGGAGCCGGCCGCTCCAGCGCCGGCGCGCCCGAGAGGAACGTCCGGTGCCAGATCTCCAGCGCGAGCAGCGCGTACAGCCGCTCTCCGTGCTGCGCCTGGCCGGCCTGATGCTCGCTCCAGAACGGTTCCCAATACTTCGCCTTGAAGACGCCGTCGCTCGCCAGATGCGAAGCCTCGAAGAGCTCCGCCGCCTGAGCCTTCAGCGGTCCTCGAAACCAGTCGTCCAACGGCACGCCGAAGCCGCGCTTGCGCGCGTGGACGACCTCCGCCGGCAGCCGCGCTTCCGCCAGCCGCCGCAGCAGCGGCTTGGTCTCGCGGCCGGGCATGCGGACCTCGTCCGGAATCGAGAGCGCCAGATTCACGAGATCCACGTCGAGGAACGGGCTGCGGACCTCCAGGCCGTGCGCCATCGACATGCGGTCCACCTTATGCAGCACGTCGCCGGGCAGGTACGTCGCTAAATCCGCGCGCTGCATGAGGCCCACGTCGAGCTTGTGCTCGGTGGGCGCGCAGTCGGGGTAGCGTTCCTTCGTGAACTTACGCAAAGCGTGCGCGATGTACTCGCGGCCGTCCAGTTCCTGGTTCACTTCAAGCAGATCCGGCGAATACAGCGCGCGAATCTGCTCTTGATCGAAGAGCGTCGTCGCGCCGAGGTACGGGTGGAACCCCGCGGCCTCCTGCTTCGCGCACTTGTCGAGCCAGCGGACCAGACGGTCCCAGCCCGAACGCGACGGCGCCGGATGCCGCCACTTCGCGTAGCCGATCATCGCGCGTTGCAGCCATCGGGGGACCTTCTTCCAGCGCTTATAAAGGTGCGCGATCCCCGCATAGCGCTCGTACCCCGCAAAGCACTCGTCCCCGCCGTCGCCGCTGAGCACCACCGTGACGTGCTCCTTCGTCCGCTGCGCAAGCACGAACGTCGGCAGGCACGAACTGTCGAAGTACGGCTCGTCCGCATGCCAGACGATCTGCGGCAGCAGTTTGAAGACGTCCGCGGGCACCTCGAAATCGGTGTGCTGAGAGTTCAGATGCTTCGCCGCCGCGCGCGCAAGGTCGCGCTCGTTCCACTCCGGCTGCGCGAACCCGGCGGAGAAGGATAGGATCGGCGATGAAGTTGCTCGACCCTGTGCTCCATTATTCACAGCCGAATGAACAACCGAAATAACGAGCCCTGAATCAATTCCTCCTGAGAGCCACACGCCTGATTTGACATCTGAATAGAGCCGCCTGAAGCAGGCGGGCAGGACTAGAGACTCAACCTCATTCTCCTGTTCGGCCGCAGTCATCGGGTTACTCCATCGGCTCGCAGAATGCTTGTTCTCCTCAACCTTCCACCACCCCAGATACCGCAGCTCCCCCTTCTCCGCATACGCCAAATGCCCCGGCGGCAGCTTCTCCACGTCGCGGAAGCCGCTGCGCGGCGCGGGGACGTAGCGGTACGTGAGCGCCTCATGCAGCGCGGCGGGGTCAAGCTTGGCCTCGACAAGGCCCGTCGCGAAGAGCGCTTTCGGCTCGCTGGCGAAGAGGATGCAGCCGTTGCGCTCGGCAATATAAAGAGGCTTCACGCCCAGCGGATCGCGCGCGAGGAAAAGCCTGCGTTCGCTCGCGTCCCAGAGCGCGAACGCGAACATCCCGCGCAGCTTGGACAGCAGCTCCTCGCCGCCCCACTCTTCGTAGCCGTGCAGCAGCACTTCCGTGTCGGACTTCGAACGGAACGCGTGGCCCTTGGCCTCAAGCTGTGCGCGCAGCTCGCGGAAGTTGTAGATCTCGCCGTTGAAGACGACCTGCAAGCGCCCGGTCTCGTTCGCCATCGGCTGGTCGCCGGCGGGCGAGAGGTCGATCACCTTCAGCCGCCGGAAGCCCAGCGCGCAATGCGTATCGGCCCAAAAGCCTTCGCCATCCGGCCCGCGATGCACCAGCGCCCGCGCGCCGCGCCGCACGCGCTCGCCGTCCTCGGCGCTAAGCCCGTCCCAGCGTAGCAATCCGACAATTCCGCACATGCGGGCATTCTACGGGCAGCGCTCAAGCCCCGCCACGCACGGCAGGACAGGCATTCCTGCCTGTCCCGCCGTTCAGGTTTTAATGTCTGGCCTGCCTATGCCCCCAAGGCCCTACGCGCGCCCGCCGCGCCCTCGGAATGGCATTGCGCCTCTTCCGCCGTGTTCTATGATGCTCTGCGTTTAGTCGATCCGGCCCTTGGAGGAATTCGCTATGCGCTCAATTTCAACCTATATCCTCTGCGCGATCCTGCTGTCCCTCGCCGGCATGGCCCACGCCGCGGACGTCCCCGAATTCACCGGCACCTGGGTTGTCGACGGGCCCTACACGAAGGAAGGCCTCAAGGGCAAAGTCGTGGTGCTCTACTTCTTCGAGGAAGGCTGCCCGACCTGCCGCGGTAGGTGGCCGGGCCTGCTCCAGACCAGCAAACAGTTTGAGAACGACCCCGTCCTCTTCGTGGGCATCAACTCGGGCAATGCCAAGAACGTGGTCGAAGGCTACGCCAAGGGCGTCAACGCGCCGGGCACGGGCTGGGCCTTCTACGTGGACTCCGATCGCTCGTTTGAAAAGAAGACCATCAACATGGAGATCAGCCTGCAGAACATCTACCAGGCCATGATCATGGACCCCAGCGGCGACGCCAAGATGATCAATGCTGAAAAACTCGCGGATGCCGTCAAGTCCGCACTACCCGGTGCAAAGTGGAAGATCGATGCCGCCGAGGTCCCCGACGCGCTGAAAAAGGCCTGGCGCATGTTCGAATTCGGCCGCACGGGCGACGCCGCGCCGCTGGTCAAGCAGGCCCTCGCGTCCAGCGACCCCAAGGCCAAGGCCGCCGCGCAGAAGATGGAAGCCGCGATCAAGGAAGAGATCGAGAAGGCGCTCACCGACGCCAAGGCCAAGCTCGACGCGGGCGACAAGTGGGTTGCGTACAAAAAGTACGAGGCCGTCTCGGTCACCTATAAGGATTTCGCCGAATCCAAACCCGCCGGCGCGGAGCTGTCCAAGCTGCGCGGCGACCCCAAGGTGGCCAAGGAGATCCAGGCCAAGGGGATGCTGGACAAAGCCAACGAGATGATCGCGTCGCCCAACAAGTCCGTCTCGGCGCAAGGCAAGCAGGGCCTCGACGCCATCATCGCCCAGTTCCCCGAGACCGAAGCCGCCGAGACCGCCAAGTCCCTCAAGAAGTAGGATCCCGAAGCATCGGGATCCGCGCCGGTAGGACAGACATTCTTGTCTGTCCGACTTCGCACCCATCGTTCTCAGCTCGACCCGCCGCGCCATCCCCTCTCCCTGGAGGGAGAGGCCGACGTGAGCAACGCGAACGCGGGTGAGGGTGAGAACTCCCTGTCACCGTAAGCTCACACCCTCATCCCGGACTCGCTTCGCTCGTCTCGACCTTCTCCCTAACAGGGAGAAGGCACGCACCGCCGCCGCTCCCGGTAGGACAGACATTCTTGTCTGTCCAACTTCGCACCCATCGTTCTCAGCTCGACCCGCCGCGCCATCCCCCTCTCCCTGGAGGGAGAGGCCGACGTGAGCAACGCGAACGCGGGTGAGGGTGAAAGCTTCCGGCTCACCCTGCGCCCACACCAAAAGCAAATCGCCGCTACATTCCCATACCCTCCGGTCCGCGCTTCCGCCGCCAGTTCCTGTCACCCGCCTCTGACAAAATTTCGTCTTCGCGTGTGGGATTTCCCCACCATCACCGTGCATTGACTCCGCTCGATCCGCCCGCGCAGCGGGCGATTTTCATTCGTAACACGCCTATGAATTCCTCCGGCCTGTGCGAATCCCGAACGGTTTGGCATTGCGTGTGCCTTTCTAGATTTTCGACACGCTGCGCAGATCCGCGAAGGTCGCGGCAAACCGCGCGGCTCCTAACCGTTCCGAATACTTCCGCCCAAGTCCGCGAAGGACAAGGAGACGCCATGCGTGCTCACGGTTTTACGTTGATCGAACTCATGATTGTCGTGGCGATCATCGCCATTATCGCGGCCATCGCCATCCCGAACATGCTGCGTTCGCGCATGGCCTCCAACGAGGCCGCCGCCATCGCGGCGTGCAAGACCTACGCCACCGCGCAGGAGACCTACCGCCGCACCGACTGGAACCAGGACGGCATCCTCGAATACGCCCAGACGCTCGCGGGGAACAACAGCCTCTTCGAGACCGCCGCGGGCGCGGGCGATATCCAGCTCATCGACCAGGCGTTCGCGCGAGCCGAAGGCAATCCGGGCACCGCCGTGCCGAAGGCCGGCTACGTCTTCCGCGTGCAGCGCGGGGAATTTACGGGCGGAATCTTCAGGAATTATATCGTGAAGGGCCGCATGACGCTGGGCTTCGGGCTCAGCGCCGTGCCCGCGTCCTATGATTCCACCGGCCGCAACGCATTTCAGATTAATCAATGCGGCGTGATCTACCAGATGGACCGCGGCGCCAGCGCGCCCCTGAATTTCTTTACGCTCGTCACCGGCCCCACGCAGAAGTGGTTCCCCGCGGAGTAGGACAGAAATTCTTGTCTGTCCTTGAACCCAGGAGCCGCGGAGCGGCGGCAGAGGTTAGCCCACAGCGTAAGCTGTGGGTTACAGACGGCCCCAATAGTTGTTAAACCCCGGAGGGGCGGCAGAAACCTCCGCAGTTCAAAACGCCTTTTCGTTCGCTCCTCCGGAGCTCCGCCAGCGGAAAAGGCCACTCTTTCCCACGGCTCGCGCCGTGGGCTAAAACCTGCCGCCGCTCCGCGGCTTAATGACTTGTCATGCCGTCAGCGCCGCAGGCACGCGCGAAAAGAGCCAGGGGCGAAGCCCCAGGCCCGCGATCCGCCTTTTGCCCAAACTCCAACGGGGCGCGCAAGCACGGCGTCATTTCATCCCCGTTCGGTGACAAGAATAACTTGCGCCAATCTTCGGTTCACACGCCACTTTGGGCTTTTTTCATGGGAAGCGCTTCCTCCCAGGGGCTGCCCTACGTTCCGCTTCTGGTATATCCGCGCTTCTACACAGGCCACAGCTTCTTTGAGCGCAGTAGCTCTATTGCATCTTTGTCGTTATCTTGAGCAGCCTTCCAGTAAAGCTCTACCGCTTTTTTAACATTCTTTCTGACTCCGTTTCCCTTCTCATATAACTTCCCTAAATGTAGACTCGCCGATTTATCTCCTTTTCGGCTTGCTTGCTTCAACCATTTGGCAGCGACTTTGTAATTTTTATCAACACCCCAGCCCTGTAAATAAAAAACTCCAATGCTTCTTGCCGCGGATTCATCGCCCAATCGAGCTGCCTTCCTATACCACTTGATTGCCATTACATAGTCTCTCTGTACGCCCTCGCCGGTCTCATACATGGAGCCTAAAAAATATTGCGATAAGGCATCGCCCTTTTTCGCCGCGGCGTCCCACCATTTAAAAGCCGATTTGAAATCGCCGCTTTCGTGATGTTCGCAAGCCAAATTACTCTGAGCCCCATTGTGTCCGCCCATTGCGGCTCGCGTCAACCAGCGCATACCCTCTCTAACATCCCTCTTGACTCCTGATCCATTTATAAATGCAAGTCCTAAGCTGTATTGCGATTCTAGGTCGCCGAATGCTGCCTTAGACGCCATTCCATCAAACTGTTTTCTAGATATTGCCATTTTCTAAATCCTTGGACAAACTTCGCAACCGTTACAATTGTAGAACCTGTAGGCGGACATGAATGCACCACTAAAAAAAACGAGCCTTTTCAGGCCCGCTTTTCCCTGCATGCGAAAGCTGCTTACCCCTACTTCTGCTCCAGCGTCTCCCACGCCTTCAGCCAGTCGTCCTGGATCACGCCGGGCTGGTGGTAGGAGCGCGCGATGCGGTACTGGCCTGTCGAGAGCCCCGCTTCGCAGGTGAAGTACGCGAACACCTTTTTGTCTTTCTTCAGCGCTTCGAGCGCGGCGGGCACCGCGGCGAGGATCTGCTCCTTCACCTTCGCCATCTCGCCCTTCTCCACCGTCTTCACCTCGCCCTTCTTGAACTCGAGCTGCGCGCCGTCGCGCGTGGTGACGTTCACGAACGCGTCGTCGTCGCGCGTCACTTCGCCGCTGTAGCTGTGCCCGCTGGCCAGCGTCACCGTGTCGTCGGTAAGCGTGCGGCGCGGGATGTAGCCGGGGATGCCGCCCTCGGGCAGCTTCGCGTCGCCCGCGTGCTCTTTGATGAACTTGTCGGCGAGCGCCTTCTTATCCACCGCCAGCGTCAGCCGGTCTTCCACCTGCTCGCGCACCCAGCGCCAATCCACGTCGCTGCTCACGTCGAAGACGCCGAGGCGGCCTTCGAGCTTCTTGCCGTTCTCGATCTTGAAGACCATCCCGCCGGGCTGCTTGGACGTCTCCACGGCCGGCGCGAAGCGGTTGGTGTCGGGACCGGGCGCGGCCTTGCCCGCGTCGCGCAGGTACTGGGCCTTGTAGATCGTGGAGCGGCCGTCGTCGACCAGCGGCACTTCATCCAGGTTGATCTTCTGGTCGCCTACGCTGATGTCGAAGCCCGCGTACTTGTCGCCGGCCTTGGCCCCGCGCAGCACGAAGCGGATCTCCTTGAGCGTGAGCGTCTGGTCCGTGCCCGACGAGTTGTCGATCGTGTACGGGAACGAGACCAGCAGGCGCTCGACGCCGGAAGGCGTCTTGATCGCCTTGTCCTTGATCTGCGGATCGGCCGGGTCGGCGGGCACCGGCACGCTGATGTCCTGGTCCCACGCCCAGAGGTACTCCCACTGTTTGCTCTTGTAGACCAGGTTGCTGCGCTCGACGTTGAACTCGTCGTCGTTGCGGTTGAAGGTGAGCACCAGCACGCGGCGCTGCTTGCGGTCGAACTTATGCGCGTTGCTCAGGCCGTGCACCACGATCTTCAGCTCGGTGAACTGGTCGTTGAACTCCGGCCACACCGCCGCGCCCCAGCGCGTCTGCCCGGCCAGAAACGTCTGCATCGGGTCGAGCTTGAACTCGCCGTCCTTGAGCTGCCGCGTGAGCATGCTCGAGACCGATTCGAGCGGGATCACGCCCTCGGCGCTCCACTTGGTGTCGCGCACGTCCGTGGAATCCGCGAGCGGGTGCTGGATGCTGTCCGAGACGTAGCGCTGCGGGACCAGCCCGCCGGCCTCGGGGCTGAAGACGCCGTTCTCCGTCACCGCGATAAAGACCGGCGCGATGCGCTGCGTCTTGGCCGTCGAATTGGTGATCGAGTAGCTGAAGACGAACCAGCGCTTGCCGTGCCCGGAACGGATGTCGTCGATCACGTAGCCCGGCTTGTCGAAGCGGAAGTCCGCCGCGTTCAGCGACCAGCGTTCGTACTGGTAGAGTTCGAAGTCTTCGGGGCTGATCTCGTAGTGGTCGCGCACCGGTTTTTTAAGGCCCAGCGCGGTCTCCGAATCCTTGGGTTCGTTGACGGTCACTTTCTGCCCGTCGATCGTGGTCGTCTCCGCGCTGCCCATCTTGTCGATCTTCTCGGCGCGCTCCGCGTTGAGCTTCTGCAGCTCCGCGTTGACGTTGTCCTGCTCTTTCTTGCGCGTGTCCGCCAGCTTCTCGCGCAACGCCCGCGCTTTCTTGATATGCTCGGCGGTCTCGAACTGCATCCCGCCCTCTTCCGAATTCAAGTTCGTCGGATCGCGCTCTTCGCCTTCCGCGAAGACCCGCCCCGCCAGCGTCGCCGCCAACAGAGCCGCCATCCCCCCGCACAGCACGCGCATTCGCATCGGCGATCCTCCGTGGCAACCCCGGAGCAGAGCTCCGGTTGCCGGAAAGCCATTAAGCAGAGACACTAAGCAATCGATATAGATTAGGCAGCGGTTAAATCGTGTCAACTCATTTTAGGACAAGGGTTTTAGGCTGGGACGGCGGCATGGTTTTTGACTCTCCGCCGCGCCCGTTTACCCTGACCCGGCTTGGAAACCCGCGCTCCTACTGCTCTTCCCCGCTCACCTTATATAAAGGCAGGCGGCGCCTGAGGTCTGCCTTACCCATGAACCAACCTCTCTCACAGACCGCTCCGCGCCTCTTCGGCTCGTACCAGCCCGTCCCGCGCACGGCCTGGATCGTCCTCGCGGTCGTCACCGCCGCCGCCGCCGTCCTCCGCTTCTACCATCTCGGGCACGAATCGTTCTGGCTCGACGAGTTCTTCACGCTGGATATCGCCCGCGAGCCCAGCGCCGCCGCCGTATGGTCCCGCATGCATGAGGAACTCCAGCCGCCGCTCTATTTCATCCTCGCGCATTTCTCGGTGGCGCTCTGCGGCGCCGACGAATTCGCCCTGCGGCTGCCCTCGGCGCTCGGCGGCATCCTCACCGTCCCGCTCGTCTTTCTCGTCGCCCAGCGGCTCTACACGCACCGCGAAGGCCTGCTCGCCGCGGGCTTCACCGCGATCCTGCTGCAACCCATCGCCTACAGCCAGGAAGCCCGCAACTACGCCCTCGTCGTGATGCTCACCCTCGCCGCGACCGCCTGCTGGCTCCCGCTCATGGAAGGCCTCTTCGCCGCAAAGCGCCTGCGCCCCGGGCCCGCCATCGGGTACGCGCTGCTCGCCGCCGCGAGCTGCTACACGCATTACTTCGGACTGCTTCTGATCGGCTGCCAGTGCGGCTTCGCGTGCCTCTACGCCTGTCTCAAGCGCGCACGCCTCGCCACGGTGCTCCTCCTTTATGGGCTCGTCCTGCTCGCCTATCTGCCCTGGTTGCCGTCTTTCCTCCATCACTTCGGCCGCTCCAAGGACTTCGAAGACTCCTTCCTCAAGCGCCCCAAGCTCGAGGACCTCGAAAAGTTCTACCGTTTCCTCTTCAACGACACGCGCTACCTGCTCGCCTTCGCGCTGCTGCTCTACCTCGCGCTCCTTTTCATCGCGCTGAAAAGCGCGCGCGCCGCAGCGCCAAAGTCCGCGGACGCCGCTTCGCCCGCACCCGGCGGCAGCGGCGGGAACACGTCCTGGTTGCGCAGGTTCCTCGATGCGCCCGGCCTGCTGCTCGCGTTCTGGCTCGCCGCGCCCGTCGCGCTCATGTGGGTCAAATCCCAGTTCGGCGTGCCGCTCTTCGTCTTCCGCTACCTGCTGATCGTGATGCCCGCCGCGTACATCCTGCTCGCGCGCGCCCTCTGCCGCCTCCCGCTCCCCGCCGCGCGCCAGTATCTCTACGCCGCCGCGCTGGGCCTTGTCATGCTCTGGCACCTCTTCTGCGTGCGCGCTTACTATGGCGCGGCGCAGAAGGCCCAAGTCCGCGACGCCGCCGCGTACATCGCCGCGCACGAACCCCGCCTCGATTCGGCTGCGCGCGCGCCCGCGCTGCTGGCCTACATGAGCGCCGATACGCGCATGCTCGACTACTATCTCGAACGCGCCGGCTCGCCGCTGCGGGTGGACCTCGCCGCTTTCACCGACGACGACCTCCCCGCCGTGCGCGCCTTTCTCGAAGCGCGCAAGCCCAAGCGACTCTGGGTGCTCTTCGCCTACCCCGGCCGCCCGGGCCCGCGCATGATGGAATTCCTCCGCGAACGCCTCCGTGCCACCGGCTGCCAGACCTGGTCCGAAGCCAAGGTCAAGACCCAACTCTGGCGCTTCGAAGCCCGCGAGAAAGAGTAGTTGCGAGTTCGCGGTTAGAGGTTCGTAGGTCATAGTTCATAAATCCCATTGGTCCTATCCGTCCCATAACCAGATTTTCCTACTCTCGTGAAAACCAGCGCCCGCTTTAGGATGCCGCGCATGCTCCTCGGCCAATCCAAACCCGTCCCGCGCTCCGCGTGGCTCGCGCTCGCCGCCCTCACGCTCCTCGGCGCCGCCCTGCGCTTCTACGCCCTCGGCAAGGACTCCTTCTGGATGGACGAACTCATCCGCGTCACCGAATCCCGCATGAGCAGTTTCGCCGCACTCCGCGCCTTCCTGCGCGGCGACGTCCACCCGCCCGGCTACATCCTGCTGCTCACCGCCGTCACGCGCTGCACCGGCGGAAGCGAAGGGGACTACCGCCTGCCCTCGGCCATCGCGGGCGTGCTCGTGATTCCAATCGTCTTTCTGCTGGGCCAGCGCCTCTACTCGCACCGCGAAGGCCTCGCCGCCGCCGCCTTCACCGCCGTGCTCTGGTGCCCGGTGAACTACAGCCAGGAAGCCGCGCCGTACATGATCCTCGTCGCGCTCACCGCCGGCGCGACCTGCCTCTGGCTCCCCTTAATGGATGAACTCCGCGCGACCGGCCGCGTCCGCTTCGGCCTCGCCGCGGGTTACGCCGTCTGCGCCTCGCTTGCGTACTACACGCACTTCTTCGGCATTCTCTTCTTCGGCTTGCAGGCGCTCGCCTCGTGCCTGCTCTGCCGCAAGCGTCCGCGCGCGCTCGGCTGGGTCGCCGGGATCTACGCCGCGAGCGTCGCCGGTTTCGCCCCGTGGCTCCCGGATTTCCTCGTGCAGCTAACGTCCCAGCACACCACCGCCGCATGGATGAAGCCGCCGCCCAATAGCGCCTTCTTGCGCTTCGTCCACCACCTCTTCGACCGCAAGTACCTCTTCGTCTGGATCGTGCTGGGGCTCTACGCGCTCCTCTTTGTCGTGGCCCTCCGCGAATCGCGCCGCGGCCCTGCGTCTAAAGCTGCGAGCGGCGAAGCAGCCGCAGCACCGCCTCCCGGCTCCGCACGCGGCGGCATCGGCCCAAGCTCCACCGATCCACGACCGCTTTTGAACTCCCCCGGCCTGCTGCTCACGCTCTGGTTCGTCGTGCCCTTCGCGCTGATCTTCGCTGTCTCGAAGCTCGGCAAGCCGATGCTCCAGGAACGCTACCTGCTGATCTCGATGGCCCCCGCGTACCTGCTGCTCGCCCGCGCCGTCATGCGCCTGCCGGAACTCTTTTTCCACTTCGAATCCGGGCGCAAAACGATGCAATGGATCCTCGCCGCCGCGCTCACCCTCGGCTTCGCCGCCGATCTCCTCTTCGTGAAGGACTACTACCGCACCCCGCAGCACACGCAGTTCCGCGAAGCCGTCGAATGGACCGCCGCTCACGGCGCCGACGACGACCGCACCGTCGTGATCGGCTACCTCGGCGGCGCGGGCCTCGAATACATGGACTACTACTTTGAACGCGCCGGCAGCGCCGCCCGTCCGCGCTTCTCCGCCGGCGCCGAAGCCGACCTGCCGCGCCTCGAAGATTTTCTCAAGAAAGAGCACCCCGCGCGCGTGCTCTATATCAACGCGCACGTGGACGCCGAAAAGAACTTCGAAAAGGAACTCGGCCGCCAGCTCACCGAATTAGACCGCGCCGAATTTAAAGGCGCGAAGGTGTGGCTATTCGAAAACCAGAAGCCCTGAATCCACTTTCACCGCCGAGATGCAGAACGGCGCATAAAACGTAATGCGTAAAACGTAATTAATAACTTCCAGCACGCCCGCTCAACGTTCCATTAACGTGTTACGCATTACGTTTTACGCGTTGCCGTTTACGTTTTACGTTTTACGTTTTACGTTTTACGTTTTACGTTTTACCTTTTACCTTTTACCTTTTACCTTTTAGCCACTACCGTAAACCCGTAACCCGTTCTCCTGTCTACGAATTACAAAATCTATAAAGATTACCCAACTTTCCCCTTGCCCTTCGGCTCCCGATAGGGTAAAGAAATCTTCAGTGAGCGCATGATTTCCTATGGCCGTGCCTAACCATGCGCGCACAGCCCGTATCGGAAGGATCTCCTCCCATGTCCACGCGCCCCAACGACCGCTGCCCCTGCGGCAGCGGCAAAAAAGTGAAACGCTGCTGCCGCGACCACGCGCCCAGAGACGGTGACGCCACATTCCCCTCTCCCTCGAAGGGAGAGGGGGCAGGGGGCGAGGGTGCACGGTGCTTGCCCCGCGCCGAGTTCCCCTCTCACTCGAAAGGAGATGGCGCCGGAGCTCGCGGCGAGTTCAGCCGAGCGGGCGAGGGTGCACGGTGCTTGCCCCGCGCCACATTCCCCTCTCCCTCGAAGGGAGAGGGGGCAGGGGGTGAGGGTGACCCGTGCTTGCCCATGACGGCCGAGTTCGCCGAGGCCAGAACGGTATTAACGCCACAATATCCAACATTAATAACCGCCTCGCCTTCCGAACTTCTCGACATTTGCCGTCAAATAGCCGCAGAAAATATCTGCGCCCCTGAAAGCCCCGCCGCGCCAGCGCCCCTCGGCGCCGCCG
>JACQFI010000111.1 GCA_016200135.1 Planctomycetota bacterium | reverse complement strand
ATGCGTTCGAAGTAATTTCCACACCACATCGTACGATTCGAGGGGCTGCGAAGGCTTCAGTTTAATACATAAAGGCATTATGCACCTTGAACAAATATATAGACTTACTAGAAGACGAGTACGTTTAACCGAATAATTTCCCTGACATTACACCGTTAAGGCTAATAAATGAAACGAGTTGCAATGCACAATGATGCAATCGAATGCAAAATTTCTGGCCAGAATCACCACTTTTTATGCATATTGCCTTTGACTTTTTCCGATAAACAAAGTGTAATACTGACCAGTCAGTCCGAAATGAATAGAGCCATTCGAAAGAGAAGATACCCTATGGAAAACGAAAAATCGCAAGCGGAATTCAAAGAACATGGCATTCGGATGGCCGATTCGGCGCACGATGTTCCTCTTTCCGCGATGATCGGTGATCGTGAGGTCGGTAAAGAGGGCGCGGAACCCGGTCCCAGGAAATGCGGCCGCAAGCCTTCGCCCGAGAAGCGCATTCGCATCCTCGAGGCCGCGGTTCGGCTGTTCACGACCAAGGACTACCACGAAGTCCTGATGGACGAAGTGGCCGACCAAGCCGGTGTGGGCAAGGGCACCGTGTACCGCTACTTCCCGACGAAGGAAGCGCTCTTCCTCGAGCTCGTCCATCTCGCGGTCGACCGCGCCAGCGAGGTCATTCGCGCGGGCATCAGCAATCCGGAACCGGCCATCAAGCGCCTGCGCAAGGCCGTGGCGATGACGCTCGAGTACTTCCGCCTCAACGAGCCCTTCCTGGCGATCCTGTACCACGACAAGGTCTTCCGCTGCTGCAAGGAACGGCGCGACATTGACAACAAGCGCGCGGAGCTGCGCGGGTTCTTCGCGCGCCTGCTGGCCGAGGGCATCGCGGAAGGCTCGATCCGGCCGGACATCGAACCCGCCCTGTGCGCGGTCGTGCTGATGGGTTCGGTGCGCGGCCTGTTGAGGAACTTCGGGTCCACGCGAGCGAGCGAACAGCTTGCCGAACGTCTGCTCGCAGTCTTCATCGATGGCGCCGCGGCGCGGCCGGGATACCCCGAGCGCGAGCCGATGAAGCCCACGGCGCAGATCGCCGCGCTCGATCCCGCCACCGTGGCGCGGCTCGACCCGCTGGCCTCGCTCAACGAACTGAGCCTGGGCGTGAACCTGTACGAAGATCCGTCGATGGCTTTCGAGCAGAGCGATAGCGACGACCGCGTCGCGCCGGGCACGAACCGGCCGGCCGGGGTAGAGCAGATGCCGGACGTTCAGTTCACCTGAACGGCCGCGTGGAGCGAGGGTGCGGACAGGCCGCACGCCCGAGGACCGGACGCGTAAGCCGGTGCGGGCGCGGAAATGGGGACCCGGGCCTTTAAGTCCGCTCAGGAGGAGTTTTAAACCAACGTATGAGTAGCCACACCTTGACCAAGCAGGAATCTCCAGACGCCGGGCCGGTTCCGCAGGATCTGCGCGAACGCCGGACCTGGAAACAACTCTTCCGGTACGAGAACGGCCGCAAAGAACGCGAGGACGACGAACGCGACGCCAAAAAGGCGCCCGTCACGTGGAAGTCCATCAAGCGCTTCCTCGACTTCGTTTATCCCTACCGGCACCTCGTCTACCTGCTCTGCGTCTGCACGCTGATCAACCAGGCCATGACAGTGGTCATGCCGGTGGCGATCGGGCGCGTGATCGACACCATCCTGCCGCGCCACGACGGCGCGCTGCTGAACCTGATCGCGATCGGCCTCGCGTTCTTCGTGCTCCTGCGCGCCTTCTACCTGTACCTCGAGCGCGAACTCTCCGGCTTGGCGGGTTCGCTGATCGTCGGCGGCGTGCGCAACGAGATGCACGCGCACATGCAATCCATGTCCCTGCGCTTCCTGGAGGACTACCAGGTCGGGCGCATCGTCTCGCGCATCATGAACGACACCGAGGCGATCCGGAACCTGCTGCTCGGCGGTTTCGTGACCACGGCCTCGAACTCGCTGCGCCTCGTCTTCGTCGCGTGCACGCTGGCTTGGATCGACTGGCGGCTGATGCTGGTGAGCTGCTGCACCATGCCGTTCTTCATGATCGGCTTCGCGAGCCACGTGCGGCGCCTGCGCCCCGCGCATAAGGAAATGAGCGAGGACGGCTCGCGCCTGTGGGCCAAGGCCGCGGAGACCTTCTCCGGCATCCGCGTCGTCAAGACCTACGGCAGCGAGAAGCGCGAAGACCTCGGCTTCATGAAGCGCGTCCACCTGATGATGCGCAAGGGCTTGCTGGTGCGCAAGACGCACCACGACCAGGTGATCGTGTGGGAAATCTCCGCCTGGCTGGGCCTGGTGGCCCTGATCTGGTTCGGCGGGCACCGCGTGATGTCCGGCGACCTCAGCCCCGGCCAACTCGTGGCCTTCTACGGCTTGCTGGGCATGCTCTACGCCCCCATCGCGGAACTGATCAACGTCAGCGAGAGCGTCCAGGCGGCGATGGCCAGCATCGAACGCATCGGCGAGATCCTGGACCAGCAGCCGGACATCTGCGACAAAGCCAACGCCGTTGAAGCCGGAGCGCTCAAGGGCGAGGTCTCCTTCGAGGACGTCGGCTTCAAATACCAGGAATCCGAGCGCGAGACCCGCGCCCGGGAGAACCCCGAGCACGGCGACGGCACGCAGGCCGCGCACATGCGGACGCTCGAGAAGATCTCCTTCCACGTCAAACCCGGGCAGGTCGTGGCGCTGGTGGGCGCCTCGGGTTCGGGCAAGACGACGCTCATCAATCTGCTCGCGCGCTTCTACGACGTGAACGAGGGCGCGATCAAGGTCGATGGCGTGGACATCCGCGATTACCGCACCGCCAGCTACCGCGGCAACCTGGCCATCGTGCTCCAGGACAACTTCCTCTTCCGCGGCACCATCCGCGAGAACATCGCCTATTCGCGCCCGGATGCCTCGGATGAAGCCATCATCCGCGCGGCCAAGATGGCGGGCGCGTGGGAGTTCATCGAGAAGAGCGAACTCGGCCTGGACAGCCTGTGCGGCGAGCGCGGCGTGAAGCTCTCCGGCGGCCAGAAGCAGCGCCTCTCCATCGCCCGCGCGATCCTGGCCGATCCGCGCATCCTGATCCTCGACGAGGCCACCAGCGCGCTGGACAGCCAGGCCGAATCGCAGATCCAGGAGGCCCTCGACCGCCTGATGAAGGGCCGCACCACTTTCGTGATCGCGCACCGGCTCTCGACCATCGTCCACGCCGATAAGATCGTGGTGCTTAACCAAGGCAAGATCGTGGAGACCGGGACGCACGAGGAACTTTTGGCCCGCGAAGGCAAGTACTTCGATCTCTTCATGGAACAGTACGGCAAGGTGAAGTTCTCCGGCCGCACCGCGGACTACATCGGGCGCTGGCGCGAACGCACCGGGGTCGTTCCGCGGCAGGAAGCGCCGGTGCAGGCGGTCGAGATCAAGTCGCCCGTGCCGGCCGATGGTCACTCACACTCCCCGGGCAACATGGTCGGCCGGCAGGCGCCGCTCTTTGGGCCGTTGGGGTACGAGCAGTCGAACCAAAAGGTCGAGGACACGGCCAAGCAGCCCGCCGAAAATGCTCATGTGCGTAGCCAGAAGGACGATAATCCAGAGAGAGGCGAGGCCAGCAAGACTGGCCGGTTTGCCTCGGTGAAGAGCAAGGACCGCAGGGAAGGCCAGACGAGCGGCAGGCTGGAACCAGCGGCAGCGGATTGAGTCACACGGAATTGTTCCGGTATTTCGGGCCGTAAATTTCAATAGCTTCACCGAGTTGAAGCATTCGGAACTAAGTCGTGAAAGGAGGCGCTCGTCCGGGGTAATAAGAAGTGGCGAAATGCTAAGAACCTTTTGACAACGCGGCTCGTCTAACCAAATGCGAGCCTGAAACAATAAGAAATGGGGGTTAGTGGAGTCAGGGGGAACACAGCATGGACGAGGAATCGGGAAGTTACTCGTGGACCGAGTGGTTGAAGCAGGAAGTGGACCGCAACAAGAACCGGCCGCCGCAACAAGAACGCAAAGGCGGCGCAAAACGGGTCTCGGGGCGGTTCATGTACAAGCAGCTCGTGGAACTGGGCGCCGTCGACCCGGAATCCGATGCAGAAGGGAAAGCTGCGCCGCGCGTGACTGCGATTGCCCTTAAGAAGGACAACCGCAACCAAGCGCCGAGCGGCCGGTTCAAGACGATGGCGGCCGGTGGCAGCGAGTAAACCACAACAGCACCACGAAGACACGAAGAACACAAAGTTTCACCAAGAACTGCTCTTCCGGAAGGATGGGAATGGCCGTACTTCGTGGAGCTTGGTGATCTTGTGTTCCAACCAATAACATGTAAACCTTTTCACATGGGATTGATCAACCGCTTCCGGCTCTTCAAATGGCGGCTGCTAGGTTTTGGGTATCGAATAACGGGGATAAAGCGCCGCATAAAGAAATCGGAAACTCGGCCTGACGGCACGGTCGTCGTCGAGATGAGCGATGGCACGGTGATCGAAGTCTCCTCCGATCAAAAGACGGTACGGCCCACCGTACCGGGCCTAGGCCGCGTAAATATCAATGTGGATAAGAAGCCGTAGGTAATTGCCGTTCTTCGTGCGTCATCACCTCTTCGTGGCGCCGTTGGTCAGAATTCCGCGTTGCCCGGCGTCCGCGGGAACGGGATGGCGTCGCGGATGTTGCCGAGGCCCGTCGCGTAGATGATCGTGCGCTCGAAGCCAAGGCCAAAGCCGGCATGCGGGACGGTGCCGTAGCGGCGCAAATCGCGGTACCACCAGTAATGTTTGGGGTCGAGGCCCATCTCGACGAGGCGCCTGTCGAGCAGTTCGAGGCGTTCCTCGCGCTGCGAGCCGCCGATGATTTCGCCGATGCCCGGCGCGAGCACGTCCATCGCGGCGACGGTCTTGCCGTCGTCGTTCTGGCGCATGTAGAAGGCCTTGATCTCCTTCGGGTAGTTCATCACCACCACCGGCTTCTTGAAGTACTCTTCGGTCAGGTAGCGCTCGTGCTCCGACTGCATGTCCACGCCCCATTTGACGGGGAACTCGAACTTCTTCGGCGCTTTATCGAGGATCGCGATGGCCTCGGTGTAGCTGACGCGCTCGAAGCTGCTCTCGACGAACTTCTGCACGCGCTCGATGCAGGTCTTGTCCACGCGGTCGGCGAAGAACTTTAAATCGTCGCCGCGCTCGTTCAGCAGCGCCTTGAAGATGTACTTGAGGAAGTCCTCGGCGAGGTCCGCGTCGGCCGTAAGGTCGTTGAAGGCGACCTCGGGCTCGATCATCCAAAACTCGGCCAGGTGCCGCGCGGTGTTGCTGTTCTCGGCGCGGAACGTGGGCCCGAACGTGTACACCTTGCTCAGCGCCATGCAGTAGGTCTCGACGTTGAGCTGCCCGCTGACCGTGAGGTACGCCTGCTTGCCGAAGAAATCCTGCGTGAAGTCGATCTTGCCTTCGGGCGTGCGCGGCGGGTTGGCGAGGTCGAGCGTGCTCACCTTGAACATCGCGCCCGCGCCTTCGCAGTCGCTGGCGGTGACGATGGGCGTGTGAATCCAGAGGAAGCCGTGCTCGTGAAAGTAACGGTGCACGGCCATGCTCAGGCAGTGCCGCACGCGCGCGACCGCGCCGAAGCTGTTCGTGCGCGAGCGCAGATGCGCGACCTCGCGTAGGTACTCGTAACTGCTCTTCTTCGGCTGGATCGGATACGTGAGCGGGTCTTCGACCCAGCCGAGCACACGGACGCTCTCGGCCTGCACTTCCACCGACTGCCCCTGCGCGGGCGAAGGCGTCACCGCGCCGGTGCAGACCACCGAACAGCCGCTGGAGAGGTGCTGGACCTCCTTGGCGTAGTTCTCGAGCGTATTGGGCGCGACCACCTGTAGTGGATCGAAGCACGAGCCGTCGCTGACGTGGATGAACGAGACGCCCGCCTTGCTGTCGCGGCGCGTGCGCACCCAGCCCTGGATCGTGACCTTCGAACCCGGCGGAACTTTTCCGGCGAGCACATCCGCGACGCGGGCAACGGGGTAGTCGGACATGGGGGGCTCCGAGAGAGAATGCCTTTGGTAGCTAACGATATACTGGCAAGCAGGGATTCGTAAAACGTAAAGCGTAAAACGTAATTACGGCCTTGGGAAGCAAAGGCAGAAGGTATGCGGGCGACATGGCCGTTTATTACGTTTTACGAGTTACGTTTTAGTTCCTACTGATCGTGCTTGATCCCCAAGTACATCGTATCCACCGGCACGTAATCGTCGGTGAGGATCGGCACGTCCTGCAGGTCGGCCTCGGTAGGGCCCTCGCGATATTGGTTCTTCGCGTTGCGGACGAAGACCCGGTTCTCGATCTTAACCTTGGGATCGTGGCCCAGCGTCAGGAACTCTGCCTGGCGGACGATCTCTTCGTGTTCGCGCGGGCTCGCTTCGTCAGTGCAGAAGACGATCACGTTGCGGATCTCGTAGATCTCTTCGCGCAGGTTCGTGCCGGTCCAGATGCGCGGGAAGAGATAGACCTGCTTAAAGAGTGGCTCGCGGTCGGCGGTGGTTGGATTCGCGAGGCGCTCGGCCTCGGCGCGGTTGCTGCGCATGGTCTTGACCGCCGAGAAGAGGATGTCCGCGGGGCGCATCTGGTCCGGGTCGTCGTTCCGCAGCGCGGAGCGGATGTTGCTCACCACGATGCCGCCGGGCGCGAGTTTCTGCTTCGCTTCGTGGAAGAATTCCCACGTTAAGAGATGGTACGGAATCTGGCTCGCGGACGAGTACGCGTCGAGCAGGATAATGTCGTAATTGCCCTCAAGCAGTTTCAGGTTCGTGCGGCCGTCGCCGACGTGGAACGCCACTTTGGAGTTCGGGATATCGGGCTGGAAGTACTTTTTCGCGAGCTTGACCACAACGTCGTCGATCTCGAGCACGTCCACGTGCTCGATGCTCGGATAGTGGAGCTGGAACTCCGCGGGCACCACCGCCACTCCGGAGCCGATCACCAGCATGCGCTTGGGTTCGGGTACCCATTCGAGTGAGAGATGGACGATCTGGCTGAAAGTCATCGCGTTCGAGTACACGCCGCGATAGGGATACACGCCGCCCTGCATGATCGCGCGCTGCATGTCGAACGTGAGCCAGCGGCGGATCTCGTCCGTGGGCTGAAGCCTTCCGTTCGGGCCGTCGAAGATCTCCTCGACCACGGCGACCTCGTGATAGCTCGATTCTTCGTACTCCACCAGGCGATACTTATCCGGGATAAACGGCTGCGACGGGAAGACGATCCAGGTCTCGAGGCCTGCCAGCGCCAACAGCGCCAGCAGCGCGGCGATCTCGCGGGGAATGCCTTTCAGACCGCGCGTCGAGCCTTCGAAGCGCGCCAGTCCCCAGGCTGAGACGGCCATCGTGATCACGCCCAGGCCGCAGAGGATGTTCGCGACCTTGAACCAGGGGATGAAGAGAAACGTCGTGAGCAGCGTTCCGGCGATGGACCCGAAGGTGGAGAGCGCGTAGAGGCGTCCCGCGATGCCGCCGACGCGGGCGAGCGAGGTCGCACTGAGTTTGACGGCAAAAGGTGAGACCATCGCGAGCAGAAAGCTGGGGATAAAAAAGAGCGCGGCGGCCGCGGCCAGGGGCCCTAGCGTGCGGTGCGAGACGACGCGCGCGATATCGCGACAGACGCCGTTGCCGACGTACGGCACCACAAAGACCGCCGCGCCGGCCAGTCCGATGACCCACGCAAGGTTGGTGAAGGACGGATTGCGGTCGGCCCAGCGCCCGCCGATGTAGTAGCCGAGCGCCATCGCGGCCATCAGCAGGCCGATCAGCCCGCCCCAGACGAAGACCGACGACCCGAAGCTCGGCGCGAGCACCCGCGCCCCGACGATCTCGACGCCCATCAGCACCGCGCCGCAAAGCATCACGATCAGCACGAGCGTCCGCGCGGCGCGGAGCGCGCGGGCGTCCGCTTCCGGATTCGGCGCGGCGGGCTTTTCGAACGTTTCGGCCACGGAGTTTTCCCTGGAGCGAATCGCAGCTTAGTGGACGAGCACAGGGCCGCAAGCGCTGCGTCGAAGGACGACCTAGTTTCGTAGGTTATCTTGTTGCAGTAACTTGAGGATTTCTTGACCTTCGTCTGAGGTTGCTTCGACAATTTCCATGCTTCCACAAATAGGACACTTCGGTTTGTAAGGATACTTTCGGCGAACAAACCAAAGGACTACCAAGGTCGCCAGGATTACAATAACAAGAGGAAGAGTGATAAGCAGAATAGGAGGTACAATAATGTGAATGCCAAGGATGCAGCAAAGCATAAAGGTGACAATTCTGATTTCGTCCCAATATGAAGGTTCTATTTTTCGCTTACACATCTTGCAAACCTTTTCAGGGAGGCTCTGGTTATTATCCTTCATTGGATCTTTTTTATTCGATTTATTCATAGCATCTACCTCGCCATTTAATGGTATTACGCCAAGGCGAGGCAATCAAACAATGTCGCTCAAGTAAATGGGCAACAATCGCAGTTTGTTGTCGCGAAGGTACCGACGGAGAGTCTTGGGATAGAGGTCGAAATCGGTGACTCTCCGAATTGGCAGCCAAGCAACGCCGATCTGTTCGGGGTCGGGCGCATGGCCGGGCCTCACTTTCGCGCCATTGGGCAGCGTGCAGCGGAAGATGCATTCGACGGCGTGAAAGCCCGCGTGTTGCTTGGGGTACTCGTGGTGCTTGCCGATGTACTCGCGCACAAAAGCGAGCTCGTGAATCACCACGCGGCAGCCGAGTTCCTCGCGGCATTCGCGCAGGAGCGCCTGCTGCAGGGTCTCGCCGTGGCGCTGGCCGCCGCCGGGCAGGACGTAGAAATCGGCCGGGCCCGAGCGCATGTGGATCGCCAGGAGCTTGCCGGCGTGGACGATCAGCGCGCGCGCTGCGGGCCGCGGGAACTTCGTAAAGAGCTTGTTGGGTTCGGTTCTCGGCATGAACGGGTTACGAGAACTGGTGATAGAGGTTGAGCAACAGGTCGCTGCCGCGATACCAGTAGAAGAAGGTCGTGCCGAGAATAGCGTGCGAGAGCGCGATGGGGAGCACGTAGCGGTCGCGGTGGTAGGTGTAGCTCCAGATGACGCCGCCGATCATGGTCAGCAGCGCGAGCTCGGGGTCGTCCAGATGCACCGCGCCGTAGGCAATGCCGTTTAGCACCGAGAGCAGCAGCGGCGACGCGAACGGCAGCAGCGCCCGCAGCCGGCCGAGCAGATAAAACTGAAAAAGGGTTTGCTGCATCAGCGCCCACGGAATGTAAAGAAGGAGCGAGGCCAGGAAACGCCAATTCAGGAACCGTACCGCCACCCCGCTCCAGTTATTGCTTTCCCGGTAGCCTTCCACGCCGCCGACGATAGCCAGAATGATCAACACGGGCACCGTCGCAAGGGTGATGTTAACGAAGCAGCGGCGCAGGCGCTCGAACTCGGCGTCTGCCGGCGGGCCCCAAATCTTCTCCTTCGTATACCGCGAGGTAAAGCCCACCAGGCCCAGCGCAGCCAGCGCAAGGCCGCCGTCCATGAACTTCGAGCGCGGGCCGTGAAAATAGGCGATGTAGAGGGTGGTGAGAATCGCAAGGACCAGCAGTTCGACGGCAATGCGGCGCCGGACTTCCATCGGCGGGTGCGGCAGACCATTCGGATAATATTGAACTTCGGTGGCCACGGTCTCCCTTTCGTGACGGCGACCGGCGGGCGATTATGACCGCAAGCGGGCTGGAGTAAAGTGCGGGGCGCTTGGGGGCGCGTTAACGCTCGTCTTCGGCCGCTTCGCCTTCGGACGGCTTCATCACGCCGTACTTCACCAGCTTGCGGTAGAGCGTCTTCAGGCCGATGCCGAGCATCTTGGCCGTGAGCGTCTTGTTGCCCTTGGCCTTCTCGAACACCGCCAAGATGTAACGCTGCTCGACCGCGTCCATCGAGAGATCCAGCGGCATGAAGAGGCCATCGCCGGTCGGCACGGCCTTCTGCGACGCCGAGGAACCCAGCGCGGCCCCCGCGCCGCCGCCCTCAAGGACGTCCTCGGGCAAAGAATCCGGCGCGATCGTGTCGCCCGGCGTGAGCAGGCAGGCGTGCTCGAGCGCGTTCTTCAGTTCGCGGACGTTCCCGGGCCAGGCGTACCGCAGCAGCAACTGCATCGCGGCCGGACCGATCTGCTTGACGTGCCCGGTGGAGAGCGCGTGCTGGCGCAGGAAGTGCGGCACGAGGGCCTCTATATCTTCCCGCCGCTCGCGCAGCGGCGGGATCTGAATCTGGATGACGTTGATGCGAAAATACAGGTCCTCGCGGAAGCGCTTCTCGGCCATCTCCTTTTTCAGGTCCTTGTTCGTCGCACAGATCATGCGCACGTCGGTGCGGATCGTATCCGAGCCGCCCACGCGCTCGAACTCCTGCTCCTGCAGCACGCGCAGCAGCTTGACCTGGACCTCCGGCGGACACTCGGCGATCTCGTCGAGGAACATCGTCCCGCCGTCGGCGAGTTCGAAGCGGCCCTTGCGCGCGCGCACGGCGCTGGTGAACGCGCCGCGTTCGTGCCCGAAGAGTTCGCTCTCGAGCAGGTCACGCGGCAGCGCCGCGACGTTGACCTTTACGAAGGGCTTGCCGGCGCGGTCGCTGGCGGCCTGGAGCGCGCCCGCGACCACTTCCTTGCCGACGCCGGACTCGCCGCTGAGCAGCACCGTGGCGTGCGTCGGTCCGATCTGGCGGATCTTTTCCTTCACGCGCAGGATCGCGGGCGAGACGCCGATCAGTTCGCTGTCGCCGCGGCGCCGCGTAAGCACTTCCTGCTGGAGTTCGGCGGTCTGAAGCTGCGCGGTGCGCCAGCGGAAGGCGTTCTCGAGTTCCGCGCGCAGGCGGTGCAGGTCGAGGGGCTTGGCGAGGTAGTTGAACGCGCCCTGCTTCATGGCCTGCACGGCGGTCTCTTCGCTGCCGTGGCCGGTGATCAGGATCACCGGCGTCCCGGCGCTCAGGCGTTTGGCTTCGGTGAGCAGGTCCATGCCGTCGCCGTCGGGCAGGCGCATGTCGGTGACAACGAGATCGAACTCCTCCTCGCGCAGCTTCTCCCGCGCCGCGCCGGCGCTGGCGACGGACGTAACTTTGCAGCCCTCGCGCTCGACCACGCCCGCCAGCGTGACGCGCGTGGCCTCGTGGTCCTCCACGAGGAGGACAGTGCGGTTCTTCTTGGAGACCGGATCGGGGCTATCGGACATGGCGCTCCCATCTTACCGGGAGAGCGCTGAAGTAACAACGTGCGCCGCTAAAGACAAGGGTCCGGTTTATCTCGCCAGCGCGGGCTCGGGCACCTGCTCCTTCACCTGCGCGAGCACCTTGCGGGCGTAGTTGCGGACGAGCGCACGCGTATCGCCGCTGTGCCGTTCGGCGAGCGCGACGGCCTCGTCGGGCGCGCCGAACTTTGCGAGCACCTGCGCGGCGGCCAGGTCGAGCTCGAAGCGGCGGTCGTCGGCGATGGGCTTGCCCTGCGCGCCCATGCTGTGCTGCAGGACCAGCGCGCATTCGAGGTCGCTCCGGCGCAGGGTCTTGCGCACCGTTTCGAGCGCCTCAACTTTGAATGCATGCCGGCCGAGCGCGCGGATCGCCGCGACGGCCTTGTGGACGCTGAGCGGCGCGTCATCGAGCAGGCCGAGCGCGAGGTCGAGCGCGCCGGTCTCGCGCAGACCCAGGTGATCGAGCAGGTAAAACGCGGCCATGTAGCGCGGCAGATCACGATTGTAGTGCGCCGGGTCAACTCGGCGGCTTCGCACCGTTTCTTTGAGAACCTCCGCGCCCTCGGCGCGCTTCTGGACGGCCAGCGCCATGGCGGCCATCAGCTTCTCGTCGGCGCTGCCCTCGCGCACCGTGCGGACGAGGTCGGCATGGATGGCCGCGCCGCGCCGGACGAGTTCCTGCAGCGCGGGAGATTCCTTGCGGCTCCCGAACTTCTTGAAGAGGCCCGCCAAGTCGGCGTCTACGATCTCCGCGTCGCGTTCAATGGACGTGCCAACGCCCGCGCCTTCAAGAGCCGCGGCCGGCAGTGCGTTGCGTTCGACGAGGCGCTTCTGCAGGGCCTTCACGTCCACCTTGCGGACGTTCGTTCCGCCGCGGATCGAGACCGCCGCGGCCACGCCGGCGGCTTCGCCCAGCGCCTGAATATCGCGCTGCATGCGGAAGAGCTGGTGGGCGTCGTGGGTCATCCCCGCGGCGCGGCAGGCGACGAGCAGGTTCTCGACCTTCTTGGTCACCAGCGCGCGGTACGGGACGTCGTGGCACATGTTGAAGTGCCAGCCGCTGTAGCCGCCGATCCAGAGCCGCGCGTCGAGGGACTCGTTCTCGTAGTCGAGCGCGTGGTTGTCGTAGTGCGCCACGGCACGCGCAATGGCATCCGGAAAGCGGCGCTGTGCGCGCTGGTCCGCCAGCGTCACGACGTACTCGGCGTCGATGAAGCGGCTCTCGCGCAGGCCCAGGATCGGCGAGACGTAAAGCATGCGTGTGGTCTCGTCGTACGCATCCTTATAGAGGTGCGAGCGGCCCAGGAGCTGTGCGCGGGTCTGGTCGAGCGCGTTGGTGGGATCGACGTAACCGGCGTCGAAGTTGCGGAAACCGACGGACTCGTTCTTTACGTGCCCGGGGGCCAGACTGTAGGGCTGCGGAGCGTGGTCGCCTTCGCGGCCGAACACGAACGGCGCGCCCGCGGCGGCGGCCACATCGGCGTCGCCCGTGCAGTCGATCACGACCTTGGCTTCGAGCCAGAAGAGGCCGCTTTCGCCTTCGGCCACCACGCCGCGGAGGGCCGAACCTTCCAGCACCGCGCCGACGAAGAAGGTTCGGTAAAAGCAGCGCACGCCGGCCTCGTCGGCCAGCTCCTGCAGCGCGAGCTTCTTCGCTTCCGGATGGAAGCCGCTGGCCTTTCCGCCGATGCGTTCGGACCAGGCGCCCGTGCGTTTGTCGATCTCGACCTGCACGCCCGCCTGCAAGCCGTGGTAGTAGCTGTGAATGCCGCCGCCCGTGCCGATGCCGCCCAGGAAGCCCTGCGGCTCGACCACGGCCGTCTTGAGGCCCTCCTGCCCGGCGACGATGGCCGCAGGCGCGCCGCCCGTGCCGCCGCCTACGACGACCACGTCGAACGCGCCCGCTTTGGGAATGCGCGCGAGTTCCAGCTTGGCGCGGCCCTTGGCGTCGGCTTGCGGAAGATGATTGGTGCGAAGCGTCAGGCTCATCGAAGATTCCTTTATTCGTGGTTTGAGGGCATTGAAGAAAATGGTCCATCACCGCTGCGCGGCGACGCCTCGAATCTGTTCCACCGCCGCCGCCGCGGCCTGTTCGCCAAGCTGCACACGCTCTTCCAGCGAGGGCTTGCGGCCGAGCACGCTCGGTCCCGCCACGAGCAGGCCCTCCGGCACGCTCTTGAGATCGAGCTTGGGCACGTGCAGCGCGAAGGGCTCGTGCGCGCTGAGGCTCAGCGAGGCATTCTCGAAACCGGGCTTGTGCTTGCGCAACGCTTCGATCACGCGCGCAATCGCGAAGCGCGATTCGGACTCGGCCTTTTCCGGCGTTGCAGTCTTGTATGCGATGCGGACGTGCGCTTCGCCGGACCAGAGCGTCGGGCGAATGGCGACTTCTTCGAGGCCTTCCACCTGCACCGTTTCGGGCGCGGCAGGCGCGGTGACCGCGCAGAGCAGGAACGCGCGCGTATGCGTGGCCTCGGGCGATGACTTGAGTGGCGCAAAGGAAGCCCCCGCGGCCCGCGCGAGGCGGCTCTGCTCGGTGGCATCCACGAACGCGCGCGCGAGCACCGCCAGCGGTCCGGACTTGGTCGTTACGCGCGCCGCGCCTTGCTTCACATCCACGCCGCCCGCGAAGACGCGGAAGTGCAACCGCACGCCCGCAGCGGTGAGGATTTTGTCGAGCAGGAGTTCGCTGGCCACGGGATCGAGCGTCCCACCTCGCGTGGAGTTGTGCTTGGCCAGCGCATCGACGAGCGTCTGGAGCGCGCGCGGGGTTTTCGCGCCGGAGGTCAGGTAGAGTTCCAGGCCGTGCGAGATCTCCCAACCCAATGCGCCGCGCTCTTCCACGAGCACGGTCTCCACGCCGGACTCGGCTGCCGCCAGCGCCGCCGCCACGCCCGCGAGGCCGCCGCCCGCCACGCAGAGTTCCGCGCGGTCGAGCACATCCAGCGGACCGGATAAGTTGAGAACCTCGCTCATGTTTGCATCTCCCGATTTTGATGAGTTGTGGGAAAAGTTGCTAATGTTCCTTTGCCAATGCCCTGGCGTACCTGCTTTCTATACCCTGTTTCCTGCGGTCGGGTAGATGGGCTTCCGGTTGATTATATGGGGAATTCCGCTAAATTGATGACATGGACGACCTCTTCGAAGCCCCCCTACAGATGGTGCAAGCATTTGAGCGGACTACCGGACTGAATGTCTGCTTCCACGATCTCTCGGGTCAGCTCTACGCGTTTCTGCCGCCCGAACGCTTCGTGCACACCACGCCGCTCTGTGCGGCCATGAAGTCCAAATGGGAACGCCAGTGCGTGGCGTGCGACGTGGCGTTCACGCGCAAGCACCTGTTGGAGCAACCCCACGGCGTCGTGAAGATCTGCCACGCGGGCCTGGTGGAATGGACGCTTCCGAACATCGCCGGCGACCGGATCGAGTGGGTGCTCTTTGCGGGCCAGCGCATGCCGGGCAAGGGCCTGACGCTTTGCATCAAGGACCCCGCCCCGCCCTCGCGCCCGCTGCCCTGGCCCAAGACCGAGCCGCTCCCGCCGCCCGTGGACGACGAAGAGGCGCTGCAGCTTCTGGAGATGACCCGCATGCTGGCGGCGCGCCTGCGCGAATGGCGCCGCGAGGCCGAGGCGTCCGCCGCGGTGCCCACAAAAACCGGACGTCCCTCCGATCGCCCCGCCGCGTCCGCCTCGCGGCGTCACGCCGTTATGCGCTTCATCCAAAACCGGCACCGCTTTCCCGTGCGCCTGGAGGACCTCGCCGAGCATCTGCACATCAGCGAGAGCCGCGCAGGCCACGCCATCAAGGAAGCCTGTGGAGCTTCATTCATGGACCTGCTGCTGGAAGCCCGCCTGAAGACCGCGGCGGGCCTGCTGCAGCATTCCAACTTGAATGTGCTCGAGGTTGCCGCGCGCAGCGGCTTCGGCGATGTCTCGAACTTCCACGCCACCTTTAAGAAGAAGAACGGCGTCACGCCGCATCAGTTCCGGAAGATCAGGCAGGCAGGGTCGGTGGTGTAGGGCCGTGGAGCGTGGAGCGTAGAGCGTAGAGCGTAGAGCGTAGAGCGT
>JACQFI010000106.1 GCA_016200135.1 Planctomycetota bacterium | reverse complement strand
TGCTCGGGGTCTCCGGAATTGTTCTCTATCAGTCGGTCTGCCTCACGGGCCAATGCCCCTACATCAACGCCGCGTCGGTGGAATACCAGGACCTCGAACGCCGCCAGGACCATCTGGGCATGATGAGCAGCGACCCGGTGCGGCTCACGCATTACGTGGACGAACGCTTTCACCTCGACCTGCCCGCCATTCCCACGCTGACGCGCTGTACCTTCAAGCCCAAGGGCGCCTGCTGCGCCAAATTCAATTCGCTCCGCAAGTACCGCCCCGATACGCCGCAGGCCGCGGCCATCTGCTACAAGTGCGAAGGCTTCGGCCTGATCGTGCTGATGCTGCACCCCGTTTCGCCGGAGAACATGCCGCTCGCCTATACGCGCACCCTGTTCAACGGCAAGGAATACTTCGTGGACGAACAGAACGACATCCGCGCCGTCTGCTGGAAGACCCGCAACGAGAAGCTCCTCTGCAGCATCGTCGGCAAGGCCTCCTCCACCGAACTCCTCGAAGTCGCCGAAGAAGCCCGCGAGCAGATCGACCAGTAGCCCCGGCGCTCCGTTGCGCGCCCTTACACAATAAAAAAGAGCGGCGCCTACGCGCCGCTCTTTTCATGACCCTGTCCTCAGCGCCCTGTTTTCTTCGGTTCAGTCCTTCTTCTCTTCCTTCTTCAAGTTCTTCTTGGGATCGCCGCAGCCGCCTTCGCCCGTCGCGCGCACGTGGGCCTTGTGGATATCTTCCAAGCCCTTGTACGCATACGGGTCCTTGCCCGCGACCATCACGATATCACGCACGTCCATCATGCCCATGTGCTGGCCTTCCTTGGGCGGATGCCATGGCAGGAGCGACTCGGCGCTCATGAAGTGGTGGACCAGCGCGCGGCGGAAGCCGGTCTTCTTGAGGTTCGGCAGCGAACGGTGGAGCAGGTAGCCGTTGAAGTAGACCACCGAGCCGCGCTTGACCTCCACGGGCACCGCGTCGTCGTCGGTATACGGGAACTGGAAGGACTCGCCCGCGCAGTCGAAGCGCCGGTCGGTGTGCGTGTGCTGCGGCCAGAGCACGCCCTGCTTCTGCGAGCCGGGGATCACCCACAGGCAGCCGTTCTCGACCGTCGCGTCGTCCATCGCGATCCAGCCGCCGGTAAGCGAGCGGTCGCGGGTGGGGATGTAGAACTCGTCCTGGTGCCAGGCCTGGCCCGGCTTGCCCGCGGCCTTTACGAAGAGCATCGACTGCATGCACTTCACGTTCGGCCCAATGATGTTCGTGAGCACATGTACGAAGCTGCGGTGCGTGATCGACTTCAGCATCGTCTGCGAGATCTTGTGCGGGAAGTGAATGCAGAGGAACTTCTTGATGACCTCATCGTCGCTCTGGCCCGCCGACGCGGCCGGGTCGATGCCCTCGGTGCCGGCCACCCAGCCGCCTTTCACTGCGCCGTACTCGCCGCGGCAGATCTTGGCCGTGTCGCGGTTCAGCTCGTCGATCTCATCCGGATCGAACGCGTTCTCGTGCACCAGAAAACCGTACTCCTTATAGAAGGCCACGTGCGCGGGGGTGATCGCGCCGCGAATGAAAGCTTGCGCGGGCGCGGACTTCACGGCGGTGGCGGTCGCGTTCGATTCCGTGGCCAGGGCGGCGCTGCTCATGGAGGTAGTCCTCTGCGGGTTCTGGGTGCGTCCTTCATGCTTCCCGATTTTCACATTGAATCAGGTTGTCCCCTGTGAAACAATGCATCGGACGTTCAAATACCTATCTAAAATTCACACGAAAGGTCTCCATGCCCCCTACTGGAAGCCGAAGACCGCAGAAACAGATCCAGGGTGCGACCAAGATCGAGCATTACGGCCCGGGGCCGGGCGCGCCGAAATCTCCCGCACCGGCTGGCATCCAACTCCCTCCGCATCTGCTTCTGGAGAAAATCCGCATTCGCATCAGCGCCACCGCGGGTCTGGCGCTGTATCCGCCCGGCGCGACGTTTGGGCCGCGGACGCTGCGCGACTTCGAGTTCGTCTGGATCGTGGACGGGAACGTGGAGTGGGAAGCCGACGGAGTCACCTACCCCGCCCCGCAAGGCACGATCATCCTCTGCCGGCCCGGCATGCGCGATATGTTCCGCTGGGACCCCGACCATCAGACGCGCCACGCGTACTTTCATTTCTCGCTCGATGCGGAGGACGCGGGTCTGCCGCCGCAGTCCGAATGGCCCGTCGCGCGCACGCTGCCGGAAGGCGACATCCTGCGCCCGCTCTTCCGCCACGTGATCTGGCTGCTGGACGAGCCGCGCCCCGGCTGGGAGCCGCTCCTTTTAAGCGCCGCGCGCCAGTTGCTGCTGGGGTTCCTGGCCGGCGCGTATCTCACCCGCGGCGAAGGCGGCTTGGAACTCTCCCCGCCGGTAACGCAGGCGCTCAAGTTCATGCAGCATTGGGCCGACAGCGCACGCAGCGGCGCGCCAGTGCTGGGCGAACTCGCCCGCGCCGCGAACGTGAGCGCCGGGCATCTCTGCCGGCTCTTCAAGAAGGAGGTTGGCGTCGGCCCGATGCACGCCGCCCGGCTGATCCGCATCGACCGCGCCGCAACGCTGCTCTCGCGGACGAACCTGCGCATCAAGGCGATCGCGGGGCAACTTGGCTTCGAGAACCCCTTCCACTTCACGCGCTGCTTCAGCGCGGCCTGGGGCGTCTCGCCGCGCGTCTACCGCCGGCAGGCGCAGGCGGGCGAAGTCGTCCCCATGACCCGCGTGCTGCGGGCGATCCGCACGGCGGCGCCGCAGAGGGATTGAGCCCTTTTGGCTGCCGGACCGCGTAAAATAAGCCGGCGCCTTTTGTTTTTCCAACCGCTTGACGAAATTAGGGTTCTAGCAGAGAATACGTAACGAACGTAACTAAAGCCCTCGCTCAGAGTTGGACGATACTCGATGCGGGGCAGACTGTTTGGGGAGCTGGCGGGGGGGCTAACCTTTGGGCGCATCAGGGATTACGCGCCACGAGCCGGACGGGCACGCGCCCGCCTCGGCCGAGAGGAGCCTGCGAGTGGTCACGACCGAATGGCGGATTGCGAAGTCTAACCATACATGCAAGGCCTGCAGCGCGAAGTTCAGGACGGGGGACGCCTACTTCTCGGCGCTTGCCGACCTGGGCAGCGAGTTCGAACGGAGCGATTTTTGCCCGGCTTGCTTCCAAGAGCGCAGGCCTGAGAACGTCTTCTCTTACTGGAAGAGCACCGTTTCCGAGGACGACGAAGACGCCAAGCCGAAGGCCATGCTGGACGTGGCCTCGGTGCTGGAGTTCTTCCGCAGGCTGGCCGGGGAGACCGATCCGCAGCGCGTGGCCTTCCGCTACGTGCTCGCGCTGATGCTGACGCGCAAGAAGGTCCTGCGCCTGAAGGGCGGTTCGCGCAACGAGGCAGGCGCCGACGTGCTGGTTTTCGTGGAAGGCCGCGCGGGCGAGAGCCACGAGGTGATTCAGCCGGCCCTGAGCGAAGAAGAGGTCGCGGCGGTGAGTTCCGAGCTGGGCCGCTTGCTGGGCGTGCAGCCGCCGGCGCCGCAGAGTCCGGCGCCGCAGACAGCCGAGACGGCCGCCGTTCCGCCGGTGAATTAAGGACGGGTCCCTGTCACAAGGGGGAGCTTCTCATGGAGTTTGGCGTCGAGCGCAACGTGTCGCGGTCATGGTGGGCCGCGTTGGCGGCCCTGGCCGTCCTCGCGGCCTGCGGATGGGTCCGCGCGGAAGAGCCCGCCGAGGAAGACCACCACTTCGCCCTTGAAGTGAAGGCCCACGACGAAGACGGCGACGCCCTCAACTACGCCTGGAAGCAGCTCTCCGGCCCCACCGACGTCAAGATCGACAATCCGCGCTCCCCCAAGACCTGGTTCACCACCACGGTGCCGGGCGAGTACGTCTTCGAGATCCGCGTCTCCGACGGCAAGGACGAGGTCTCCAAGAAGAAGGTCTGGAACATCACCATGCCGAACCGGCCGCCGGTGGCCGCGTTCGAGCAGCCCATGCAGAACGCGGTGCTGACGCAGAAGGTCGTGGTGGACGGCAGCAAGAGCTACGACAAGGACGGCGAGATCAAGGAGTACCAGTGGACCATCGTCTCCTCGCCTCCGAACGCCAAGCTGAAGCTCAGCGAGAAGGACCTGAAGGCCCGCAAGATCTATTTCGATACCACCGAACCCGGCGACTATGTCTTCGAACTCAAAGTGTTCGACGGCAAGGACTGGAGCGCGCCGGCACAGGCGGTGGTCAAGGTCGCGGCGATCAACAAGATGCCGATCATCGACCTCGGCGACAAGGAACAGAAGGGCGAAGTGGGCGTCAAGGCGCCGGAAGTGGTCAAGCCGGTGGAACTCGGCGCGCTGCCCAAGGCCGATACGAGCCGCACCAAGGCCGGCGCGTACAAGGTCGGCGATGTGATCACCCTCGACGCCACGGCCGCCAGCGATCCCCAGGGCGAAGAACTGCAATACTTCTGGCGCCAGATCCTCGACGACAAGACTCCGGTGCTCCACACGCTCGTGCCGGACATGAACTCGGCCAAGGGCGACAAGAAGGACGAGTTCCACTGCCCGGCCTGGCGCGTGAAGATCACCGAACTTGGCGTCTACCGCTTCAAACTCGAAGTGACCGCGGGCAAGGGCGAGAAGGTCCGCACGGGCGTCAGCGAGGCCATCGAGTTCTCCGTCGGCGGAGCGAACCGCCCGCCGGTTGCGTCCTTCAAACCCAAGGATACGCAGTACGAGAAGGGCCAGACGGTCACGCTCGACGCTTCGGCCTCTTCCGATCCTGACGGCGACAAGCTGGATTACTTCTGGGCGCGCTCGGGCAAGGGCCTCTGGCCCAAGACCTGGGTTGTGGACAACGGCCCGCGCGTGCAGTTCATGGCGGAAGAGGAAGGCGACTACGGCATCCAGTTGTTCGTGAGCGACGGGAAGGATAAGTCGGCCCCGGTGGCCCAGCTCATCCACGTCTCCGCGGCCAACCGCCCGCCGGTGGTCGAACTGGCCAAGAACATCGACGCCGTACTGGGCGAGACCGTGCGCATTACGGCGAAGGTGAGCGACCCCGACCAGGATCCGGTGACGGTCGAGTGGAAGATCCTCTCCCCGCCGAGCCTGAAGCTGCCCAAGGAAGCGCTCACCGCCAACCCGCTCGTCTTCACGCCGCCCGACCGGCAGGTGTACGTTTTCAGCTTCACCGCCAGCGACGGCAAACTCTCCAGTGCGCCCGGCCGGGTGCAGGTCTCGGTGACCGACAACACCGCCAACGTTCCGCCCACCGCGATCCTGAAAGGCGAACTGCACTACACGGTCGGGCAGAAGGTCGTGATCGACGGCTCGGAGTCCAGCGACGTCGGCAAGAAGCGCCTCTCTTATGCCTGGAAGCAGGTGCCGCTGGACAAAGAGCCGAAGATCCCCGGCCCGGTCCCGGCCAGCACCGAGAACAAATGGGAGTTCACGCCCACCGAGCCCGGCAAGTACCAGATCGAACTGATCGTGAACAACGGCGTCTCCGATTCGCGGCCGGGCACGCAGTATTTTGAAGTCGCGGCCGCGCAGACCGAGAACCATGCGCCCGTCGCGGTGGTGATCAAGCCGCAGGGCATTCTGGTCGAAGAGATGATCCTGCTCAACGGCGCGGGCAGTTCCGACGAAGACAAGGACGCGCTCACGTACACCTGGCGTGTGGTCGAAGGCGAGAACCTCGTCAAACTCGGCCCGCACAACCAGCCCCGGCTGGCCGTGACCGGCGTCGAGGCCGGCAAGGCCAAGTTCGAACTCGTCGTCAACGACGGCAAGACCGACAGCGCGCCCGCGACGGCGGAACTCGAGATCAAGGCGCGCCGCTCGGCGCCCGTCGCCGTCCCCGGCGGACCTGAACAGGCGAAGATCGGCGAAGTGGTGACGCTCAGCGCCGAAAAGAGCACCTGCTCCGGCGGCTCACTGATCGAGGAATACCAATGGGGCCAGCTCGCCGACGGCGGCCCGCCGCTCGGCCTGATCGACCGCGACCTGCGCAAGAGAGACCTGAACTTCAAGCCCGAGCGATCCGGCAGCTACGTCTTCCAACTTGTGGTGGTGGACGACAAGGGCATGCGCAGCAAGCCGGCCACCTGGACCGTGACCGTCAGCGACGCCGCGGGGCATGTCGACGAGCCCAAGGTCGCCGAACGGCCCAAGGTCGAGACGCCCAAGCATCCGCCCGAAGAACATCCCGTCAAAGCGCCCGAACAGCCCAAGCCTGCGAACGCGGAACCCGGCACGCCGGTGGCCGTGATCTCGGACATCGTCGCCTGCGAGGCCGGCGGCACGCTCGCGCTCGACGGCTCGAACTCGACCTCGGGCACGGCCAAGAACATCGAAGAGTACCGCTGGGAATGCGTGAGCGCGCCCGACGGCGTCAAGGTCGGCTTCGGCTTCCTCAACCGCGGCAAGGCCAAAGCCAAGACCGAAGTGGATCTGCCCAAGGAAGGCGAGTACACGTTCGAGCTCAAGGTCTTTAACGGCAAGCAGTGGAGCGAGCCCGCGCGCGCGACAGTAAAGACCCGCGCGCCGAACGTCCCGCCGAATGCGGCCGTCGTCGCCATCGCCAACTACACCGACCAGGATCTGAACAACCCCGCGAACCTGCTGCGCCTGCCGCACATCGTCAAGACCGACACGCGCTCGAACATGCTGACCGTGGAAGAGGGCAAGGAAGTCCTGCTCGACGCCAGCGGCTCCACCGACCCGGACAAAGGCCCGAAGGCCCTCGCCTTCCGCTGGAAGCTGATTTCCGGCCCGTCGCCCGAGCAGAAGTCGGAAGACGGCCCGTACCTGCGCTTCAAGCCCGGACGCGCGGGCACGATGGTCTGGGACCTGATCGCGTACGACGGCAAGGCCGAAAGCGCCCCGGCCCAGGTCAAGATCGGCGTGCTCAAGGCCGGCACGCTGCCGGTGGCCCGGGCCCGCGACTACCAGATCGTCACCAACGTGGCCGTACGCGGGCAGCAGGGGAACTTCATCGTCCTCGACGGCACGCCCAGCGTGATCAACGCGGCCGCGAAGGCTAAGGCGCAGTTCGCCTGGCGGCAGATCGGCGGCGAGGACCTCCAGCTCCGGCCCGAACAGATGGCCAAGCCGCAAGTGGGCCTGCGCATCTACCACGCCGGCGCGTACCGCTTCATGCTCATCATCAGGGACGGAGAGAACTACAGCCTGCCCGCGGTCGTGGACGTGACGGTGAAGGATCCGTCCATGCCCGAGAGCGCCACGCAGACGCCCAAGCCGCCTGAACGGCCCGAAGGCGGCGCGCTGCTGCCTCCGCCCAGGCAGGCCAAGGAGCCGCCCGCGCGGCCAAAGCCGCCGGTCGAACCCGACTCCGTGACGGCCAACCCCGAGAAGACCCGCGACCTCGCCGTGACGCCCGAGGACACGCCGAAGCGGCCGGAGCCGAAGCTCCCGGAACCCAAGCCGCCCGAGCCAAAGCACGAAGAGGTCGCGAAGACACCGGAGCCGCCGCCGGAACCGAAGCATGAAGAGGTGGCGAAAACCCCCGAGCCGCCTCCCGAACCGAAGGTCGTGAAGAACGATCCTCCCAAAACCGAGCCCGCCAAGACGGAGCCGGAGGTGGTGAAGGAGACTCCGAAAGAGACGCCCAAGGAATCCCCCGCCGCGCCTAGCGCGCTCCCGGGCGACCTGGCCGATCCCAAGTACCGCGCCGACGACCCCGTCTACCTGAGCCGCAAGAAGAAGCTCGAGGCCCTCATCACCAAGCCCGGCTCCGAACCGCAGGACCAGTTGATCCAGGCGCTCGGCGACAAGGACAAGGACTTGCGCCGCGTGGCCGCGAGCGCGCTCGTACAGCGCGGCATGGGCTCGGTGCTGGATCTGATCGAGGTCCTCGACGGCGGTTCGGCGGACGCGAAGGGCGAGGCCCACTGGGCGCTGATGCAGCTCTCGAAGAAGTCCTTCGGCCCTGACGCGGCCTCCTGGCGGAAATGGTGGAACAGCCAGGCCGGTCTGCCGTGATCCGACCATGCCACACCCCGCCCTGACAACGACTGGCTTCTGCCGCTGCGGTTCAAGGCTTCACAACAAACTCGATTTTCACGCCGGTAAGCACATGGCTATCTGCCGTCGTCACAGTCATGAAAGTCCGCTGGGACCGGTCTGGGTACCCCGGTGCCGGGATTTCATCTGCCCATGCGGCGGACTATATGTTTCGCAGGACAGAGTCTTCGTGGTTCATTTACCAATCGGTGATACTCCTTGCTATAAATGGTTTTTCTGTCCCGCCTGTTTCGGTGAACTCCAGGTCTTTGCAGCCCCTATAGAAGGCGACATCAATCCTGCCATGCAGGCCGTCGTGGATGCCGAGCAGCAGGTGCTCTCTGCTATACGCATCGTCGCGCCTGATTGCTTCCGAATCATTGAGGAGATCGAACGGTTATTCGTCAGACGGCCCGGCCCGCTTGAGAATCTCGTGCGAAACGTGCTCATTGGTTGGCCAGAAGACAAACCACCGCCCAAGAATCATCCCTTGCGCGTAGAATTCCTGGCACATGCAGCGAAGGCCGCGACACAGCTCTTCTAATTCGCGGCGAATGCCCATAGAGACAATTCGTGCTCTCGTTTTTGCGCTTCCTTTAGTACGCTGGGACAAATGGATTCGACCTTTCCTCCCGGCCTGCTGCCGCAGGGGCGCGAGCCCGGTTCGCCACGCGACGCAAGCGGCGCGCGGCGGCGCCGGCCGCTCTTCTGGCTCGCGCTGGCCTTCGCCACGGGCATCGCGGCGGACGACGTTCTCACGCCAGGACTGCCCGCGCTCGGCGGACTGCTGATCTCCGCCGCGCTGGCGGCGCTCGGCGCGGGCGTGCTCCTGCGCGGCGAACGCCTTCGCGGCCTGGTTTGCTTCGCCGCGGCGGCCTTTGCGGGGTTCGCTGGCGGCACCTTCACGCACGCGCTGAAGGCGCGCTTTCCCGGCGCGAGCGACGTCTCGCGGCGCACGCCCGCGGCCTCGTCCATCGCTTGGCTGGAAGGCGCGGTCGTCGAAGTGCGCCGCCCGCAGGTGAACGGCGCGCGCGGCCGGGAACTCTGGACTATCGAGCTCTCCTCTTTAGGAGCCAAGCCGGACGACCTCGCGCCCGCTTCCGGCCTGGTCCAACTGGCCGCGCCCGCATGCGAGCCCAATTCGCCGCCTGAAGAGATCCTCGAGGGTCAGCGACTGCGCGTGCTCGCGCGCCTGGAAGCCCCGGCTTCGGCTACGCTCCCCGACATCTTCGATCGCGCGAACTATCTCGCGCGCCAGGGTATCCGCCGCGTGGGTGAATCCGCGCGTGGCCGCGTTGAAGTGCTCGGTCTTACGCCCTGGTGGCGCGTGGACCTGCATCTGCGGCGCTGGAGCGGCGCACTGGCCGCGCGCAACGACGAGCGCCTTGGCCCGGAACGCGCGGGGCTCTTAAATGCGTTGCTGCTCGGCCGGCGCGACAACATCGGCCCCGGCGACAGCGAGGCCTTCGCGCGCACGGGCACGGCGCACTTGCTCGCGATCAGCGGCCTGCATGTTCAGGCCGTCGCCGCGCTGATGGGCTGGCTGCTTGCGCGCCTCGGATTTTCCAAGCGGCGCGCGGCGCTCGCGGTTCTGGTCTTCTCGATCGCGTACGCGCTCTTCACCGGCGCGCAGCCGCCGGTCGTCCGGGCCGTGGCCATGATCGCCGTTTATGCCGGGGCGTTCCTCTTCTTCCGTGCGCCGGACCCTCTCACCACGCTCGGCGCGGCGGCGCTCGGCATCCTGCTCTTCGCGCCGGACGACCTCTTCCTGGCCGGATTCCAGCTCTCGGTTCTCGCGGTGCTCGCGCTGGTCACGCTCTATCCGTCGCTCGAGGCCGCGTGGCTGCGCTGGCGCGGCATTCCGGAAGCGTGGATCGTCGATCCGGAAGAGAAGACCCGCCTGCGCTGGTCGCGCGGCCTCCGCCGCGCGTGCTTCGTCTCGCTCGCGGCGTGGGCGGGTTCCGCGCCTGCCGTCGCCTGGCACATGGGCAACTTCACCTTTTTTAGCCTTGGGACGAACATCGTCGCCGTGCCGCTCTCGATGCTCGGCATGGCCGCCGGCGCGGTGGGCATGCTGCCGGGCCTGAGCACCCTCGCGCCCGCGCTCAACCTGCCCTTCGATCTGCTGCTGGGCTTGAATCGCACCGTCTCGGCATGGCCGCTCGCGAGCCTCGACGTCCCGCCGCCGCCGCTGGCCGTCTGCGTGATCTACGCCGCGGTAATGTGCTGGGTCTGGATGGGCCGCGCGCGTTCGGCCACGTTCCCGCGGATGGCGCTGATGCTCCCCGCGGCCTTCGCGGCGCTCGCCGTGAGCTCGTTCTTCCGCGCGCCGCCGGAAAACCCGCGCCTGACCGTCTTCGATCTCGGCCGCGGACGCGCGGCGCTCGTGGAAACGCCCGGCGGCGAGGCCGCGCTGATCGACGCCGGCGGCGAGGGCCAGGGC
>JACQFI010000110.1 GCA_016200135.1 Planctomycetota bacterium | reverse complement strand
GCTTGGCCATCAGCAGCCCTTCGAGCTCCGCCGCGTTCCGCTTCTCAGGAAGCGCCGCGGTTGACGTCCCGCCTCTGCGCCACAACGCAGCCAGCCCCACCGCCGCCATCCCGCCCGCGCCAAACGCCATCATCAGGAACTGCCTGCGGTCTTGATTCGCCATGGCTTAACGCTCTCCTTCTTTAAGTTTCTCGATCTGCACAATCCGCATGCCTTCGTTGAAGACCCAGTCAATCCGGACGCGGTCGCCCCGGTTCAGATGCGCCAGTTTGCCCTGCATCTCTTTGTCGAGTCCGCCGCCCAGTTGCGGCTGCCCGCCGATCCATTGGGGCCGGAAGAGTTCCAGTTTGCCGTCGTCGTTCTTGACGCGAATCCCTTCCTCGGCCTTCTCCTGGATCACGCCGATGAAGCGGCCCGTCTTCGGGCCATGGTCGAAGACTTGCATCCCGACGATGCGGCGCTGGCCTTGGATCGTCTTCCAGGCGAACTGGACCCGGCTGCCTTCCTTGGCGTCGCGGAGTTTTTCCATCAAGGCCGGGTCGAGCTTCCGTTCGACCTGGCGCGGCAGGAAGCGCACCGGCTCGTGCTCGCCTTCCATACGCACCGAAATGAACTCTTCGCCTTTTTTCGCGATGGGGCCGATGAAGCAGCCGCCTTGCTCGCCCGCTTCGAAGACCGTCTTGCCGTACTCGCCGCAGAGCTGCACCGAGCCTTCGGTAACCGCGAGCGCCATCTGCCGGGGCGCCGCGTCGGTGTGGTGCTCGCCATCGCCTTGGGGAACGGTTACTTCGAAGCGCGTGCCCGTCACGAAGACGTAGCCCGCGGGCGTGCGGACCGTGAAGCTGCCGATCTTCTTCTCAACCGAGCAGGCCACCTGGCCCTTCTCAACGAGAATCTGCTCGGCCTTCTCCTTGCCTTCGATCCGGATGGACGTGTTGGCGGCGGCCTCGACCTTGGCGTAGCCGCCCAGCATCCCGGTCTTGGGCTTGTCGCTCGTCTGCACCAGCGTGCCGCGGCCCCATTCTTCGAACTTGGGCTCTTCCGTCTTCGCCGGCGCGGTCTTGAGCTCTTCGGGCGTCTTGATCTCGGGCGGCTTCTCTTTCTCTGCGATATTCTGCGCCGGCGGTTGCGTGATCCACAGGTAGCCGGAGATCGCCAGGCCGACGAGCGCGGCGGCGGCGGCGACGGTAAAGACCAGCCGCAGCTTGCGCGACCGTTCCATGGCCGTGGCGCGGCGCATGATCGGGCCGACCAGGTTCGGGGGCTCCTGGCCGCCGATGGTCTCCCAGAGGAGCATATCGACCATGCGGTCGCGCGGGTCGTCGGGTTCGAGCTCAGCCATTAGCTCGCCCTCCCCGCTTCCATCCGCCGGCGGATGCAATCCGCCAGTTCGCCGCGGATGCGCCGCATCATCGACTTGATGCCGTCTTCAGACATCTTGAAGACCTTGGCCAGCTCCGCGCGCGAGGCGTTCTTGGCGTAGAACTGGTCGATGATCTCGCGCTTGCGGTCTTCCAGCCGGCCGACACAGCGCCGCAGCGCTTCGATCACCTCGAAGCCGTCCTCCTCGCCCAGGAACTCCTGCGTCCAGCAGGCCTCGGCCTGTTCGAGCGACTCGCTGTTGACCTTGACAGGGCTGTTGCGGCGGCGGCGGCAGTGATTTAAGAAGAGGTTGCGCGCGATCCCGCGCAGCCACGCACCGAGCACGCGCTCATCGTTGGTCTCGGGCACGTTGTTGCTGCGGAAGGCGGCCAGGAAGGCGTCTTGAACGAGGTCTTCGGCGACGGAAACGTCCTCGGCGCCCAAGAAGCGCACGTACCGATAGACCTCGGCTTGGTGCGCCAGAATCAGGGCTTCCAGTTCATCGTTCGACATGTGGAATGAATCCCTCGTCATGGTTTAGGTAACCACAGCACAGGCAAAGGGTGCAGCAAATCAATGCACGAAATGCAATGCCACAACATATTTTATAATAAGGATTTGCAATATCAAAACTGGGTTAGAAACAGATCGCGCTCACCTGTCTTCAGAACAAATGCCATTTTTTTGGTGACCAGGGAATAATGAGGAGCCCTTCGGGCTGCGCGCCAGCGTGATAGGCATTGCGATACCGGAAGAAAAGCCGCCCCCGGCCACATACGTAGCAGCGCTGGGACGGCGGAGCTACGTTGAAGAATCTCCGTCACTGTACGTTCAGGCATAAGGTGTTAAGGTGTGAACTCGTTATCTACCCTTTCAAGAAAGGAAAGCAACATGAACGTTTCGATTGTCTGCGTGCTGGTCTGTTGCCTTGCGGTGCTCGCCGTCAGCGCCGAGGAGAAGGCCAAGTCGCCGCTCGATTTCACCCTTAAGGCCAACGACGGCACCGACTGCGCGCTCTCGCAGTACAAGGGCAAGGTCATCCTGCTCGTCAACGTGGCCTCCAAGTGCGGCAACACGCCGCAGTACAAGCAGCTCGAGGAACTCTACGAGAAGTACAAGGACCAGGGTCTGGTGGTGATCGGCGTGCCGTGCAACGATTTCGGCGGCCAGGAGCCCGGCTCGGACTTGGACGTCAAAAAGTTCTGCACCGACAACTATAAGGTCACGTTTCTGCTGCTCTCAAAAGTCAAAGTTCAGGGCGCCGAGGCTGCGCCGCTCTACAAGTACCTCACCGAGAGCAGCCCCAAGCCCGGCAAGATCACCTGGAACTTCGAGAAGTTCCTCATCGGCCGCAACGGCCAGGTCGCTAACCGCTTCACGCCCAAGACCAAGCCCGACGACGCCACGGTCGTGAAGGACATCGAAGCCGAGCTCAAAGCCAAGTAACACGCTCGATCCATTCGCTGCAAAACAACGAGGCCGGACCCGGGGACTCTCCCGCGTCCGGCCTTGTTGATTTGTAGTGATGCAGGTTTTGCCGCTTACACTGCGTTTGCGGTCTGCCGGTTCTTGAACAGCGCGCGCAGCGCCTGCGCCGTGCGTTCGATGTCCGCTTCGGTCCAGTTGAGGCCGATGTGCACCGTGACGGTGCGTTCGAGATGTTCGAGCGTCTTTGGGAGCATGTCCGGCGCGTACTTCTGCGCGCGGCCCGCCTCGGTGATGTGCAACGGATCGATCTTCGGGTGGAATGCGCCACGCCGCTGCATCAGCGGGTCCCAGTTGGTGTACACGTGCCGGCCGCTGTCGAACGGCAGCGCCAGACCCACGCCTTTCGCGCGGCCTTCCTGTTCGAGCGCCTGCGCCTCGGCACGGCTCTCGACGCGCAGGTACAGGCACGCGCCGCAGTGGCCGTCGGGCGAATGCACGGGCGCGAACTCGATGCCCGGCGCGCCCACGAGCCGCTCGCGCAGCTTCGTGTAATTCTTCCGTAGCCCTGCGATGATGCCGTCGAGCCGCCCGAGCTGCACGCGCAGCACCGCGGCGCGCAGTTCGTCCATGCGGTAATTCACGCCGCCGAAGACCGGGATCTGCAGCTTGTTCGCGTCGTAGCGGAACGCGCAGCCGGTGTCGTGATAGATGCGCCCGCGCTGATAGGTCTCGACATCCTTCGCACAGAACGCCCCGCCTTCGCCCGCCGAGATAATCTTAAAGTAGTTGAAACTGTACGCGCCCGCGTCGCCGATCGTGCCGACGCGCTTGCCCTTGTAGCTTCCGCCCACGCACTGGCAGGCGTCTTCGAGCACCTTGATGCCGCGGCCCTTTACCACCGCCAGCAGCCCGTCCAGGTCCGCGACGTGCCCGCTCATGTGGACCGGGATCACCGCCTTCGTGCGCGGCGTGATCTTTCGCGCCACATCCTGGGGATCGAGACCCAGGCCCGCGTCCACGTCCGCGAGCACCGGGACCGCGCCCATCGCCAGCGGCGCAAGCGCCGTCGCCATGAACGTGTACCCGGGCACGATCACCTCGTCGCCGGGCTCGATGCCCAGGCCGACCAGCGCGCAGATCAGCCCTGCGGTGCCGGTGCTCACCAGCAGCGTGTGCGGCACGCCCAGTTTCGCCGCCCACTCCTTCTCGAAGAGCTCGCACTCCGCCGGCCCCGCGCCCTGGTCCGGGTTGTAGCGGAAGAGTTTCCGCGCCCGCAGGACCCGCGCAGCGGCCTCGACTTCTTCTTCGCCCATCTGGTACATGGTTGGCTCCTCCAAACGACGAGTTAACGGGTTGCCTGGTGATCTGGTTTTCTAGTTCGCTAATTCCCTAGTTCGCTGGTTTGTGGTTCAACCAGCCAACGAGGAAACCAGCTAACCTGCCGTCAGGCGCTGTCGCGCAGCACCAGCGGGCAATCGAGCATCAGGCGGCAGGACGGCTGTGCGGGCCGCGCGAGCCTCCAGAGCATGCGCTCGACGGCCGCGCGCGCGAGCATCTCCTTATCCACCCGCACCGTGGACAGGCGCGGCGTCACGAACTGCCCCAACTCGATATCGTCCACGCCCATCACCGCCAGATCGTCCGGCACCTTTACGCGCGCATCATGCGCCGCGCGCAGCACGCCCAGCGAGGCGTGGTCGTTGCCGATGATCGCCGTCGGCCGCTGCCGCTCGGGCCGCGCCAGCAGGCGCTCCGCGATCGCGTAGCCTTCCTGCGAGTTCGTGGCCATGCCTGCGAGGAAGTCCTCCCACGGTTCGACGTTGGCGTTCGCCAGCGCCCGGCGCGCGCCATCGTGGAGCTGGCTGTAATAATCCTCGCCGTCGCCGCGCTGGCCGGAGATCACGCTGATGCGGCGGTGGCCCTTGGAAAGGAGGTGCTTCACGGCCTCGAACGTGCCGTGCCGGTAGTCGGGCACCACGCCGTCCGCGCCGGAACCCGGATAGTACGTGTCCACCGTGATCGTCGGCCGCCGTTCCGCCGCGATCCGCACGTGCTCGGACGCGTAGTTCACGAACAGCACGCCGTCGGTGTCGTAAAGTCCCTGCGGAACCTCGAGCTGCTCCTTCGGCCAATCGAACGCGACGCTCTCGCAACCGAGCTCCGCGCAGGCGTTCAGCAGCCCGCTCAGGATCGGCGCGAAGAACGGATTCTTGCGGACCTCCGCGTGCTGCCCGCAGACGACCGCCAGCGCCGGACGCCGGTCGCGCTTGCGCGGCCGCCCGCGCCCGCCGGGCCGCGGCGCGGTCGGGTAGCCGAACTTCTCGATCGCGGTCTTCACCTTCTCCCGCGTGGCGTCGCTCACCTCGCCGCGCCCTAGCACGACGCGCGAGACGGTGCTGATGCTGTAGCCGGTGGCCATCGCCAGAGTCTTTAGGTTCACGTCGGCTCCGTTTTCCATCGTTTCGCTCTCCAATCATTAATACCGGAATATTGCCCTCAGAGCAGAAGAATCCGCCAGCGTGATCTTGTTATGGCAACTCAAATCTAAACAATCAGTTGTGAGCTATCGTCCGACCACGCACTGATTTCCTCTTTGGACTGGTTGCCCTCAACAGGATATTTTGTCGGCAAATACACCGGTAAATACCATTGGTGCCGGGGAAGGATCAAAGCTCCTTAACGATCCCGCGGACCTCGGCCGCGATTTCTTCCACGGTCCGTTCGACGATCTCCCGACCCATCTCGGGGGTCGAATGCAGTCGCGGGTCCTCGGCCTCGCCCACCGCGCCGCCCTTGCCGCCGCGCCCGTCGAAGCCCGGGCCGTCCACGATGCCGAAGTCCGCGTAGCGCAGCGGCTGGTTCTTGGGCGGAAGCTGCTGCACGTCCACGCAGGTCGGATTGAGATGCATCAGGATCGCCGTCTCCATCCGCCCGGCGTGCTCGCCGCTGCCCGCCAGTTCAACGCGCGGAGCCGCGACGCGGAAGTGCACGCGCAGCTTCGTCGTGTGATTGAACTCGCAGGTGAGCCGCTTGAAGACCGCCATGTGGTTCTCGGCGCCGTGCCCGTTCACCAGCACCGCCACGCGCGCGCCGAGCGCGATGGACTCGCGCAGCAGTTCCCGCACGATCACCGCAAAGATTTCCTCGGGACAGTACATGCTCGGCAGGCTGTGCTTGGGAAAGTCCATGCCCACCACGTACTCGTCCTCGCGGAAGCCGAGGCTCTTGAGCTGCGCCGGCGTGCGCTCGCGCTCCGTGCCCCAGAACTGCGTGGGCCAGACAATCCCGCCGGTCTTGCGGCAGCTCTCGAGCGCGCAGTGTTCCGCGTTGAGCGGGTCCATCCCGAAAGGGAGGTGCGGGCCGTGCCATTCCAGCGGCCCAAACGGGATGTAGACGACGGGACATTCCTTCAAGCGCTGAACAATCTGCCCCGGTCGCAAATACGTGAAGCGGCATTCCATGGCTTAAGCCCTCGCGTGGCCTCGAAAACGTCCGGGTATCATACAACGCAAAAGCCCAATTAGAGGGCCTGCGGATCGACGCGAAATGAGGGTAGTCCGTAAGCAATTAGCGATCATGCAACTCGTTTAAGATAAATGAGAAGCGAAATAGTCGATACGATTCAAAACCCAGGCTCTCGGCTCGTTACCGCGCGATTCCGAGAATTGATCCCGAGAAAATAGCTATATTACCGGGAAAATAATCACTCCTTCGGCACGTTCCACGCCACGCGGCTGGGCGCGGAACTGCCGTCGGCGTTCAAGACTACCGGCGTGCCGGACGGCGGCAGCGCCGCGAGCGCCGGCACGGGCCGCTTGCGGTACGCCGCAGGCGAACACCCGAAGTGCTGCATGAAGCAGTGATGCAGATGGCTCGCGTCGGTGAAGCCCCACTCCGCCGCCACGGTCTTCACAGGATCGTCGCCGCGCAGGAGTTGCGCCGCGGCGCTGCTCAGACGGAAGCGCAGCGCGAAGCGCGCGAACGAGAGGCCCATCAGTTTCTGAAAGAGCTTGTCGAAATGGTTGCGGCTGAACCCGCACGCGCGCGCGGCCGTGCTCGACGTCACCATCTCGCGGCTCGAAAAGACGAGTTGCACCGCCTTGTTGATCCGCCCGTAGGAACTCGCGGGTGCATCGTCGCCGATTGCGCCGCGCTCATCCCGCTTCAATAGGAGTAAAATCTCCATCAAGAGCAATCGTTGCCAGAGCGCGCGCCGTTCGGGCTCGTACGCGAACGAGTCCTCGAAGCGCCGCGCGAGGTCCAACAGCTCCTTCCTCTTTTGCGGCTCCACTTGAGGCCGCTTGCCGGGCGCAGCGGTGAACGGCGCGAGCCAGCGGAAGCCCGGCGCTTCGTCGAACTGTGTCCGCACGAGCATCTGCGGCTGAATCACGAGCACCAGCGCCTTGCAGGGCGCCTTGACGATGCGGTACCCGTGCGGCTCCCAGATCCCGCACGTCCATGCCTCGCCGGGGCGATAGTCGCGCGTGCTGCCCTCGTACTTCCGGCGCATCACACCCGAGAGCACCACGCCGAGTTCCAGCTCGTAATGCATATCGAAGAGGAACGCGTCCGAACGCGCGTGCGTATTCACCGCCGCCACCAGCGGCTGCCGTTCGGAGAGCGTAAAGACGACGCGTTCGATCTGGGGCATGCGGGGCCTCCAAAAACGGAACTTCTTTCACCACGAAGACACAAAGGACACGAAGAACAGTCACTTCTAAACATTTTATGTGTAGAAGTCCTTTGCGTACTTCGTGCCTTTGTGGTGAAAGTATGTAAGTAGTGTGCAAATATACAACTATTTCCGGGCATCCTTACAATACGTCATCCTTGCTTAGAGCACTGAACAGATGCAAAACTACATCCAGGCAAGAGAGGCTCCAAAACATGGCGGCTCCCCTGGATGTGCTCGCGGTCTCGGACTTCTGCGTGGACCTGATCCTGCGCGGCGACGTGCGCCCGCGTTTCGGCCAGGTCGAACAGCTCATCGGCGGCTACACGCTCGAAGCGGGCGGCTCCGCGAACATCTTCGCGAGCCAGTTCGCTCGTCTGGGCGGCCGCGCGGGACTGGCCGGATGGTCGGGGCAGGACACCTTCGGCGCGTTCGCGCGCGAGCGCCTCGCCTCGTTGGGCGTGGACCTCTCGAATCTCAAGCCGCACCCGGGCGAACGCACCGGCCTCGGCGTCGCGCTCGCCGAGCCCAACGACCGCGCGATCCTGACGCATCTCGGCACCATCAACGCGACCGAATCCAAGGACCTTTCGGCGGATCTCGCTTCCGCCGCGCGCCACTGGCACATCGCGAGCTACTTCCTGCTCTCGCGGCTCCGCCGCGCATGGCCCGACTGGTGCCGCGCGTTGCGCAAGGCCGGCGTCACCGTCTCGCTCGACACGAATTGGGATCCCGAAAATCGCTGGGAAGGCGTGCGCGACCTGCTTCCGCACGTGGATGTCTTCCTGCCCAACGAGGCCGAGGCGCTCGCCATCAGCGGCGCTTCAAGCGTGGACGAAGCCGGCCGCAAGTTTGCGGCGATCTGTCCTCTGGTGGTCATCAAGCGCGGCGCGGCCGGCGCGCGCGCCTACCAGGGCGAGCGCGTCTGGCACGCGCCCGTGCCGAATCGCGGCGCGGCCTCGGGCAGCAAGATCGTGGACAGCGTCGGCGCGGGCGACTGCTTCGACGCCGGGTTCCTCCGCGCCTGGCAGCTTGGCTACGGCATCGAGGACAGCCTGGGGTGGGGGATGCGCTGCGCTCAGGCGAGCCTCTCCGCGGCCGGCGGCATTGAGGACCAGCTTGAAGAGAAGATTCCGGTGCAGGGCGAACGTTCGTCCGCGGTGGGCAGACAGTCATTCGACGGGCTCATGACCGCGAGCCATGTCGAACGGGAATGTCTGCCCTACCAGATTGGGTTGGCAAAAGGAGCATCCATGCGTTTCCTCGATTCCCTGCGCGCGCACCGCGACAGCCAGCGCGCGCTGCTGGCCGCTAACTTCTACAATGCGGAGACGCTGCTGGCCGTGCTGCGCGCGGCGCAGGCCGCCGACGCCGAGATCATCCTCCAGACCTCGCCTTCGACCATCGAGTACCTCGGCGGCGTGCCGCTGACGGTGGCAATGGCCCGCGCCGCCGCGCAGCAGATGGGCGTGCGCGCGTGGCTGCATCTCGACCACGCGATGGACTCCGCGCTGATCGATGCCTGCATCGACGCGGGGTACGACTCCGTGATGATCGACGCGAGCGAGTCCGACTTCGCGACGAACGTGAAGCGTACGCAAGAGGTCGTCGTGCGCGCACATGCGAAGGGTGTGGCCGTCGAAGCGGAACTCGGCTACGTGCCGAAGCTGGGGCAGGCCGACGTCACCGAGGATGGCTTCACGTCGCCGGACGAGGCCGTCCGCTTCGTCGAGGCCACCGGTGTCGATCTGCTCGCCGTGGCCATCGGCACCGCGCACGGCTTCTACAAGAAAAAACCAAAGCTCGACTACGCGCGCCTCTCCGCGATCCGCGCGGTCGTGGACGTTCCGCTTGTGCTGCACGGCGGTTCCGGCATCGAGCCCGAAGCGTGCCAGGAGGCCGTGCGCCGCGGTATCGCAAAGATTAATTTCGCCACCGAGATCAAAGACACGTTCGCGCGCGCGCTCAAGAAGACCATGGCCAGCGGGACCGAGATCGACCTCCGCAAAACCTTTCCCCCCGCGATGGCAGCCGTAACCGAACTCGTCGCGGGCAAAATCGGCGTCTGCCAGATGATGGGGGCCAGCGTATGACCAAACTCACGGAAAACATCCAGGCGCAATCCGGCGAACTTCTCCGCTCGCTGCGCCACACGCTCGGCGCGGGCCGCACGGACCTCGTCCGCGCCGCCGCGATCGTGCGCGAAGCCCGGCACATCTTCGTCACCGGCATCGGCAGCAGTTGGCACGCGGGCATGGCCGTGCAGTCGGTTTTCAGCGCCGCCGGCAGGCCCGTGCATTTGGTCGATGCGTCGGAGCTGCTCCACTTCACCGCGCTGCCGGAAGGCTCGGCGGTGATCGCGCTCTCGCGCAGCGGCAAGAGCGTCGAGATCGTGAAGCTGCTCGACAAGGCCGCCGCGGCCAAGGCGCAGGTCGTCGCCGTCACCAACACGCCCGAGAGCCCGCTGGGCAAGCGCGCGGACGCCACGTTGCTGCTCTCCGCCGCGTTCGACCACAACATCTCGATCACGATGTACTCGGCGCTGACGCTTGTCGGCGGCCTGCTCGCCTCGGAATCCCTCGGCGCTCCGCTGGGCGATCTTGCCGCGGCGCTCGAGCGCACCCTTCAAGAGTCCACTCGCGCACTGCCGGGCTGGCGCGAGCAAGCCGAAAGCAGTCGCTGGTTCGAGCGCACCGCGCCCGCGTACTTCCTCGCCCGCGGCGCGGGCATGGCCAGCGCGAGCGAGACGCGGCTGCTCTGGGAAGAAGGCGCGAAAGCTCCGGCTTGCGCGATGACCACCGGCGGCTTCCGCCACGGCCCGCAAGAAATCACGGTCGACGGCCTCCGCATCGGCCTCTGGCTTGACGCCGCGACTTTGCGAACCCAGGATCTGGCCCTCGCCGCCGACCTCCGCAAGCACGGTGCGAAAGTCATGCTCATTGGGCATGACGTTCCGCCCAGCGCGGCCGATCTCGTCTTCGAGGTCCCGAAGTCGCCGCCCGGCTGGCAGTTCCTGGCCGATATCGTCCCCGGCCAAGTCGCCGCCGAACGGCTTGCCCGCCTGCGCGGTGCCGACTGCGACAACTTCCTCTACTGCCCCTACATCATCGAAGCCGAGGGCGGACTGTAACTCTAATCATATTAATATGTTGTAATTAAAATGCACCATGTTCATTATTTTACGTGAGCGCGAGCGCATTCCTTTATAGTAGTGCGCGAATAGCCTGAAACGTTCGCCCCTCGTGCGCCATAAGATTACGTACGCGTACCAAACCATTCTCAGGAGCCTTCTCATGCCTTCGCGAACCGTCCGCACCGCCGCCCTTTCAACTTTGGCCGTGGTCCTTTTCGTGTGCGGGTTCACTCGTGCCGGCGAAGTGGACAACATCAAGGTCGTCACCGATGCGAGTCCCGACTACACAGACATGGACAGCATGGTCCACAGTATTACCAGCAAGTGGAAGACGCCCGCCGAGAAGTGCTACGCGATGTTCATCGCCAACCACCGCGCGCGCTGCCAGACCAATCCCATGATGCTCCACGGCCTCGAACTCGCCGACCCGATCCGCCAGTTCAACGATTACGGCTTTACGATGTGTAGCACGATCTCGGGGATCAACTGTTCGATCTGGAACTACATGGGCCTGAAGGCGAAGTTCTGGGACCTGAGCTGCCACACGGTGGCCGAAGTGGAATACGACGGCACGTACCACATGTACGACAACAGCCTCTCGGTCTTCTATACGCTTTGCGACGGTAAGACGATTGCGCCGGTCGAGGCCGTCGCGGCCGAGGGCGCGTGCGAGGCCAGCGGCGGCAAGAAGGAACCCGGCCACATCGCCAAGTACCACGCCTTCTTCCGCACCGGCAACAACGGGTTTCTGCAAGGCGCGGACTGCCCGCGCTCGCTGGCCGAAGAGACGCACACCTTCGGCGGGCACCAGTACCGCTACTACTACTACAATTGGGATCGCGGCCATCGCTACAGCCTGAACCTGCGCCCCAACGAGGTCTACACGCGCTACTACCGCCGCCTCGACGACGAAAAGAAGCCCGACAGCGACTATTGGGTCACGCTCTTCGGCGACGACGGCAAGCCGCGCGATCCCGAAGCCTGCAACCCCCGTTACAAGCTCCGCGGCAATGGCATCCGCACCTGGGCGCCGGACCTGAAGGACCTTGCGAAGTCCGCATGGTCGGCCTCGAACGTCTCTGGCGGCGCGGCGGTGAAGCCGAACAAAGCCGGCGACGCGGGCGAGGTGATCTTTAAGGTCGAGGGCGCCAACGTCGTCACGAGCCTCAAGCTCAAGGCGGCGTTCCTCCGCAAAAGCGAGTCTGACGAGTGCTCCATTTCCGTGAGCACCACCAACGGGTTGACGTGGAAGGAAGTCTGGAAGGCCGACAAGGCCGGCGATCTCCCGGTGGACCTCAAGCTGCGCGACGAAGTGAACGGTTCCTACGAGGTCCTCGTGAAGGCGCGCATGCTGGGCAAGACCGCGGCCGACGACGCGCAGCTCAAAGCGCTCACGTTCGAGACCGTTACCGAGGTAAATGCGCACGCACAGCCGAAGCTCAATCTCGGCAAGAACACGGTCTACGTCGGCACGGGCGAACCGGCGGGCTCGAGCGTCTTCTGGCCGGACCTGCGCGGCGACGCCTGGAAGCCGTACGCGGTGGACGTGAAAGACATGGTCAGCAACAAGCAGCACGCCGGGTATCTGGCGGTGATGGGCGCGGGCAAGCCCAACCAGGAATGCTACTTCGTCTTCAAGATGGATGCGCCGGGCGACGTGACGAAGATCGTTTATGGCGGGCGCTACTACGAACGCCACGGCGGCGCGCGCCAGGAACTCCTGCACAGCTTCGACGGCGGCAAGACCTGGACCAAGTCCTGGACCTGCAACACGGTCGAGAAGCCGCCGTTCGACGAGATCCACTACGAGACCGTCGACAAAGTTCCGGCGGGCGTCCGCTCGGTGCTCTTCAAGTACCTCGTCTTCACGAGCCAGCCGCTCGTCGGCGGCGACGCGCCGGATGGCCTTTATGCGCTGCGCATGGAGATCAATTATCAGCCCGCCGATCCCGGCTTCGCGCCGCTTGAAGTGACCTACACGTGGAAGGAAGTTCAGAAGGACCACAGCCAGGTCGAACGCAGCCACACCGAAGTCGTCACGAAAGTTCCGTATAAGTATACGATCAACGTCAGCGGCGACGACCATCCGGTGATGGAGTCACTGCGTATCTGCCAGAAGGGCGCGGCGGGTGAAGTGAAGCCCGGGTATTCGGACGGCAAGGACGCCGGGGGCGAGAAGTGGGTCGACCGCTGGGTCACGTACGGCAAGAACTATCTCGAAGGCAAACCGTACACCGTCAACGTGCCCTCGCGCAAAGCGTGGGGCTCCGGCGATCCCGAAGGCAAGCGCCTCACCGACGGCGTGGTGGGCTCGGCCTTCGCGGGCGGCCCCGCGCCCGGCTGGGGGCTGCTCTGGCAGGATGGCGACAAGCCGGAGATCAACGTCGATATGGGCGCGGCGCAGACGCTCGGCGCGTTCCGCATTCACCTCACCGCCGGCTGGCCGTGGTCGGACGCACTCAAGTGGGAAGTGAAGGACGAAGTGGAAGTCTTCACGTCCGAAGACGGCAAGGACTACACCTCGCGCGGCAACTTCGATTTCCGCCTGCGCGAGCGCGAAGTGCCGATCAATCACATGCTGCCGGACGACAAGTGCGCGCAAGGCTGGAACTTCGAACTCATCCTCGACAAGCCGGTGAAGGCGCAGTTCGTGCGCTTCAAGCTGACGCCCAAGCGCATGGTCGTGGTCACTGAGGTCCAGGCGCTCGATTTCATCAAGTACGAGCCGTGGGACCTGAAGATCGCGCTGCCGGACGAGAAGTAACCGGGTGAGGCTCGCACAAACCGCACGTTTGTGCGGGCCTCCTGGCATACAGACGCGCTCAATTCCCTTTTTCTGGCAAGCCTGCCGAAGTACCATCCGCTCATGCGTCATGCATGGGTAACTCTTACGCCGGTCGTTGTGTGCTGCGCCTTCTTCCGTGCGTTCGCCGGGGAGGCAACGCCCATCACCATAGAGGCCGCGGACGCGAAGCCCGCGTGGCCGCGGCCGGGCGCAGCCATCGTTCAGCTCTCCAAGGCTCCTGAGCTGGACGGCGTCGCAAGTCCAGATGAATGGAAACAGGCAACGGAAATGCCGCTGCGTTTTGCCACGGGCAGTAATCAGGCTGTGGGAAAACCGGACGCGCGTTTTCGCGCGGGCCACAAAGACGGCGTGCTCTATCTGCTAATCGAGTTCGATTGGAACGCGCCCGCCGAACCCAAAGCCACCGCTGACAAACGCGACGGACCGGTCTGGGACGACGACGGCGCGGAGATCTTCCTGTGCAGCTCCGCGCATCTGGATCGTCCGGTCCAGTTGCTGCTGAATCTGAAAGGCATCCAGGGCGACTATGCGATCAAGTACGACCTCGAGCGCGATCGGGTGGTCACGAAGGACGAGAACTGGAATCCCCCGTGGACGGTGAAGTGCTCGCGTGCGGAAAAGCAGTACGTCTCCGAGATCGCGATTCCGCTTAGAGAAGTGTTGGGTCTCGAAGGCAAGCTTGGCGAAGTCCTACGCATGGACCTCGTGCGCAACCGCGCCGGCGGCGTTCCGCCCGAGTTGCACTGGTCCCCGATCGAGGGCGCCGCCAACTGCCGGCCGGATTACTTCGGCGTCGCGGTGCTGGCCGGAGAAGATCCCGCGGCGCTGACCGCCGCCGACCTCAAGATTTCATCCCTTAACGAAGTACTGTTGCTGGAACGCAAGAAGCCTGTGGCGGAATTATCGGGCCGCCCGGCCGCGTGCGTGCTCCTCAATCCCTTGAACGATCTCGTGAAGGGCCTCTGTCCCGACGAAGTGAAGGCGGAAGTTGCCAGGGGCGCCGGCGGCGCTGCGGTGAGTTCGAGCGTATTGAAATGGAACAGTGGCGCTTCTCGGATTTCGGTCAAAAGCCATGCGGGCGAGACGGGCGGCTACAAGCTCTCCTTGACGAGCGCGGGGAAATTACCGCTGAATTATGCTCTGACGTTCTCTTGGAGCGACTGTCTTTATCTCGAGGCCTGCAATCCGGACGCGTGCAAGATTACCGGGAAGTCCAGCACGTACGATTACCCCCGCACCGTAGGCCGCAAGGTCGTGGTCCTGAAAAAAGACACGCAACTTTCCTTCACGCGTGATGCGCGGTCGTTCGTGCTGCGCTTGCCCATCGCCTTTCCGCCGCCGGGACCGTACTACGGGACGCCCTTGCTCCAGAAATTGCGTTATCGCGTCGATGCGGGTGCGTGGAATCCGGTTACGGTGGCCGCGTCGCCGCGCGAGATCCTCATCGCCGACGGCCTGCCCGAAGGTCCGCACACCATCGTGGTGGAGGCGGTGGACGGCGAAGCTTGGCTGGACGGCTTCCTTGTGGCGGACGAACGCATGTCCCGCATACACGGCACGATCCACGCGGATGAACTCGACGAACTGCTCACGGATGTTCGCGCGGAGATCCGGCAGGACGGCCGGATCGTCCGCACCGAGTACGTTCGCGCGCCGCATACCGGCAATTTCGATCTGCACGGCTTGAAGCCCGGCGCGTACACGCTGCGGTTCAGCGCGTCCGGCTGGGAGCCCGCAGAGCTTTCCGTCACCATCAAAGAGGCCGGCGCGCAGCTCGATGCGGGCCTGGTGGTGCTCAAGCGCCAGGAGCGGCTCCAGCCGTGGGGCGAGGACAAACTCCCGCGCTTCGGCCAGACGATCTCTCTCCAGCCGGGCGGTTCCTTCACGGCCGTCTGTCCGAACAGTGGCGGCGGTCCGCTCAAGGCCGCGCTCGTGAGCCGCTTCAAGACGATCGAACTGGCCCTGTCTGAGCGCAAGCCGCTGAACTTCGGCCGCTTTCACGAACTGGGGACGGTCACCTTCAAAATCCCTGACGGGATTCCCCTCGACATGTACGACCTCCATCTGTCCTACAAGGTGAAGCGTTGGGAACAGATCTACAAACTCGCGCAGTCGGTGTGCGTGCGTGAGCCGCTGCCCGAGAACTATTTCCTCGCCGGCTGCGGGCACACGAACACGTGGGGCCAGGAGACGAGCGAGTATCTCGTCAAGCTCGCCGAGACCGCCCGGCTCGCGGGCGCGCGCGCGCTTCTGATCGCCAACGAAGTGAACGCGGCGTACGTCGCGGGCGCGTTGTCCGATCTTTCCATCCCCTACGTCACCTGCAGCGGCAACCATACGCTGCCGCATTGGGAGGAACATTTCGGAGCGCAGCCCTTAGTCTGCGACGACGGCCCGTTGCGTATCGTTACGTTCGGGCGCGCGCCCTTCGAGTCCTGGCTCGACGCCGAGCGGCTGCTTACCGAACGCGCCGACGCCAGCGCCCGGGTGTGGCTCTGCTTTGAGGGCTTCGCGCCGCTCGAGGCCATTCGTAAAGCGGAGGTCGACGTGATCTTCGACGGGCACAGCGAGGACGAGCATCCAGACGCGGCGCAGTTTCCCAAGGGGACGCTCAAGCTGCGCGCGCCCTCGCAGCAGTCGCTGCGCTGGATTCCCATGACGCGCCAGGGCGCCGCCGCAGCGGAGAAGGAGTGCACCGTGCTGGCCGTTCCTCGCGACGACAAGTCTCCACTGCGCGCGGAATTCAGCGCCGCCAACGACGGCACGGCGCAGGAACTTTCCGCGAAGATCGTCAACGAGTTCGACCTCAAGTTTGAACATGCGTGGCTGCGGTTCGTCCTGGCAGCGGGGAAGTACGCCGTGAACGGCGGCAAGGTGCTCCAAAACTTCGACTCCGACGACAAGAAGTTCACCATCCTGGACGTGGAAGCCGCCGTGCCCGCTCACGGTGAATGCAGCGTGGACGCCAAGCCTGCGGAGTAGGAAGTCGGAAAGCCGACCTGGCCACCATCCGGGAACTTGATCGGAAAATGACATGCTTTTGTCAATAATCGCCATTCAGCGGACGGTTTCCTAAAGTGTATACCGTAGCAGAGGATTTTCGAAGTCGGAGAATGACATTTCAAAAGGGAGACCCCATGCGCGTTCTGAGTCTTCGACTTCCTGCACTGCTGGCTCTTTTGCTCGTCGCCGGCGCGGGCGCCCATGCGGCGGATCTTCGCGGCGTGAGCCCCGTCACGGACACGATCCTGATGGTGCGCCTCAACGAAGGCCACATCGACCAGGGCCTAAGCGAGAAGGACGCGAAACCGTACATCACCAAGCTGGACACCAAAGCCGCCGCGCAGCCCGAACGCTACGGCATCCTCAGCGAGGACGACTCGCGCTTTAAGTCCGAACAACATCCCGTCAAGGTCGGCCGCAAGACGAAGGCCTCCGATACGCTCTCCTTATTTACGCCGGACAAGTTCGTACTGGATCACTGGATTTACCTGGTGCTGCCGCAGGCGCTGCAGCGCGGGTGCACGTACACGCTGCGCATCGAGGGCCTGGCGAGCGAGCCGCAAACCTGCACGTTTCTGTTCCATGAGAACGCCCTGCACTCCGAGACGGTCCACGTCACTCAGATTGGATTCACGCCGGAGGCGCCCAAGTTTGCGTATCTCTCCCATTGGATGGGCGATCTGGGTGGCCTGAACCTAGACGCGTACGCGGACAAACCTTTTCTGCTGGTGCGCGTAAGCGACGGCGAGGCGGTCTTCACCGGCAAAGTTGCCAAGCGCAAGGACCTGAAGACCGGCGCGCCGCAGACCGCTTCGAATCTCGACGGCACACCCTACAACGGGAGCAAGAAAAAGGCCGATCCGAAGAACTTCACCGAGGCCGATGTCTGGCAGTGCGACTTCTCGGCCTTCAAGGACCCGGGCGAGTACCGCGTCGCGGTCGAAGGCATCGGCTGTTCCTTCCCCTTCGCGATCGACGCCGACGTCTATCGCAAAGCGTATTGCACGGCTAGCCGCGGGCTCTTCTTTCAGCGCGCGGGCATCGAGAAAGAAGTGGAACCGGGCCTGAACTATCCGCGCGACCACCATCCGGACGACGGTCTGAACGCCTTCGAGTACGACAAGAACTGGCGCTGGATCGACCGGCCCGATCACAACGCCAAGATCACGCCCACGGGCTCGCTCAAGGTCTGGGGCTGGTACCACGACGCGGGCGACTGGGACGGCTACCCCGGCCACGTACTGGTGCCCTACAGTCTGCTCCTCCTTTACGATCTCGCGCCGGAGAAGTTCGCGGACGGGCAGGTCGGCAACCGGTACAAATCCAACAGCGACGGCACGTGGGTCGAAGAAGGGAAGAACGGCCTCCCGGACCTGCTGGACGAAGCGAGCTGGCTCATCCAGTTTTACAGACGCGCCCGCGCAGTGGGCATGCAGACCGGCGTAACGACCGGCGGCGTTCCCGGCGGCCACCGCGGCGTCGATTCCTGCGCCGGCGAGGCTTCCTGGAAAGACAAGCGCGCGCTCAAATTCTCAGCCGAAGATCCCGCGACGACGTACCAGTACGCCGCCTGCGCGGCCTGGCTGGCGGCGTGCCTCGACAAAGCAGCCAAGGGCGCGCATTCCGACAGCGCCGAATGGATCAAGGAAGCCAAGGCCGCCTACGCCTGGGCCAAGGCCAACATGCGCGAAGGCGATGAAGGCAAGGTCGCCGGCCAGCGCATGCTGGCCGCGCTCTGCCTGTATCGCGCGACCAAAGAGGCCTCCTTCCACGAGCAGTTCGCGGCGGACATCAAGAAGGACGTCTCGATGCAGAAGGGCGAGGAGGGCTGGTCCGCGCCCAACGGCTGGGAATTGGCGGCCGGCATCTATGCGCTGCTGCCCGCCGATTTCCCAGGGCTCGACAAGGACCTGCAGAAGACGCTGCAGACAAAGGCCGTCGCGGCGGCGGACTCCGAGTTCGTCCACACGGCATCCGAGCGCGGTTTTCGCCTGGGCTTCGATTGGAGCAAGATGCACCAACTCGGCACGTTCAGCACGCCCATGCTTTTTCTGCCGGCCATCGCGTACAAGATCAGCGGCGAGAAGAAATTTCTGGACGTGATGCACACCACCGCGGCGTACTGCCTCGGCGGCAACCCGATGAACATGGTCTGGATGACCGGGCTGGGCCAGCGCGCGGTCAAGTACCCCTTCCATCCGGACTCCTGGGCGCTCATCGACTATAACAGCATGGTCTACGACAACGAGATCCTCCCTGGCTACGTGCCCTTCGGGAGCTGCGAGAGCGGCGACATCTTCGGGCCCGGGTACCACTTCTCGGGCGACGAAGACTTCAGCCGTGCGTCCGCTTATCCCGACGTGGATACGTGGCCGCTTAGCGAGACGCGCTTTGAGAACCGCTACAGCATCTGGGGCGGCGAGTTCACCGTGGTCCAGAACATGGCGCCCTCGGTCTTCGCCTACGGTTTCCTCAGCGGTAACGCGGGCAAGCCGCCCGCCGCGCATACGCGGCCCGGCGTCGCGATCGCGTTCCCTAGCGATAAAGACGTCTTCAAGGTGGGCGCCGACGTCTCGGTTCGGGTCAAGACCACGCCCGGCGTGCGGCGCGTGGAGTTCTACCGTAACGAGCACTACCTCGGCGAATCCGCCAATCCGCCCTTTGCGTTTACCTGGCGCAACGCGCCGCAGGGTGAATGGCTGCTCACCGCCAAGGCATTCGACGAGGCGGGCCAGACCTCCAAGCCCAACGATCCGGCGTTCAAGGTGGATGTGAAGGTCCGCGTCGACACGGGCACGCCGGCAGTGGCCGCGGAAAAGGTGGAGATACTGAACGCGCCGCCGCAGGCGTTCAAGGCCGATACGGTCTGGGGCCTGACGGCCTCGTTCACGCCGCTCGCGGCGTCGAGCCAGGAAGTGGTCTGGTCGTCGAGCGACGCCAAGGTTGCCGCCGTCAACAGCCTGGGCCAAGTCACGGCCAAGGCGCCGGGCCGCGCGGTTATCACGCTTAAAGCGAAAGACGGCGGCCGCGCGGCCGAGTGTGCGATTCAAGTCGCGGCCGGCCAATCCAAGCCGTGACGCGCATCCTCAGCGCTTGAATTGCTTGCGCCAGAGCTGCGGCGCCAATCCCGCATACGCTTTGAAGGACTTGGAGAAGGCGAAGGCGTCCGAGAAGCCCAGCGCCTTGGCGATCGCCTCGACGGTGCGCTCGCCTTCGCGCAGCCAGAGGCTCGCCTGTTCCATCTTGCGCCGGCGCAGGTGATCGGCGGGACTTGTGTCGAAGCGCGCGCGGTAGGCGCGGGTCAGGTAATCGGGATGCAGGTCCAGTGCCGCGGCCAACTCGCCCACGGAAGTATACGTCTGAAAATGTTCGTCGATCAACTCTCGGCAGCGGTCCGCGTGCACGTCGCCGCGCGAGCGCGCGGGCAGGCCGAGTGTCTGGTCGCCCGCCTCCACGCATAGGAACGCCTGAAAGTAGTGCAGCGCCGCCGCGCGATCCTGCGCAGCCCACGACGGCGCATGCTGGACCAAATCCTCCAGGTCGCGTTCGAGCTCTCTGCGGCGGCGCACGGCCAGCACACGCGGACGCGCTTCGCCCATATCCTGCCACCAGCGGTCGCACACCGCTCCTGTCGCATGGACGATGGTCAATTCGAGATCCCGCTCGGGCTCGACCCAGAAGCGGTAACGAGCGCCGCTCGGTACGGCGATCAGGCGGGCGGCCCCTACGGCTTCCACCTGTTCCGGTTGCTCCCGCCCGTGCTCGAACCGGCAGATGCCGCGGTAGACGTACAGGAACACGTGGGCTTGGTTTTCTCCGAAGAAGATTCCGGTATCGCGAATCCAGCGCTCGCGCGCGGCGCGCCGGATAACCAAGTCGCCCGACTCGGACTGCAGCGGCTGCGACGAGGCGCGGTGCACGAGCACCTTCAACGGCCCGGCCTGGTAGACGCGCGAGATCGCCACGGTCTTATGGTCGGTTATTGACATGCGGGCGTCAAGCGACCGCGCAGTCTGCAGCATTCCCCTGCGAAGGTTCAATTCAACGAGTTTTGGCGGCGGTCGGAGAAAGGCAGGTTGGCGTGCGTCAGCTAAGCGGAATTTACGGCTGTGCGGCGCGCTGAAGCGTGCGGACCTCGATGTCTTTTACCTTCAAATCCGTCTCGATGTCGAGGCCGCGGTTCTGGACATAGAAGCGCAGGTGTCCGGGCAGGACGGGCGCGCCGTCGGCCGCGTAAGGCACGCGCCGGCCGTCGATGGTGGCCTCGCCTTTTGCGCCGATCACGCGGACCACGCACTGCCGCCAGGCGCGGTGGTTCTTCTCCTTCGCCTCGTACTGGAAGCAGCCCGCGTCCGTGACCCGGTGGCGAAATTCGAGGTAGGCGTTGCCGTCGACGTAGTACGCGAAGCGCAGCTCGAAATCCCCGAATGTCTCCGTGGACATCAGCGCGGCCTGTTCCATGCGCACGCGCGTCTGGCCTGCGATGACGCCGTTCTTCACGATCCAATGGCCCTTGTCCTGGGTCCAGCCGTTCAGCGTCGCGCCGTCGAAGAGCTTGCGCCACGGCGAGGCCGTGTAGCCCGTGGGCAGGTCTTCCATGGCGGTCGTGGCGGTTGAAGCCGCGGCTACGGCTTTCGCGACGAGCTCGCGCCCGGGCGCGACCGTCGCGAACTTGCCCGCCTCGACCATGATCGTCTCGCCGTCTTCCTTACGTGTCACCTGTACACGGCCGTGCGTCACTTCCAGCCGCGTCGTGCCTTCTTCCACTGAAAGTTTGAGTTCGGTGCCGAGCACCGCGGCTTCCGCCTGCGCCGTGGCGAAGACCAGCGGATGCCCCGGTTCATGCGGCGCGACCTTGGCGCTCAGCGAGCCTTCGGTGAGTTCGATGCGCGTGCCGCCGGGCTCCGCATGGAACTTCAGGCTCGAGTCCTCGTGCAGGACGATGTGCGAGTCCTCGCCCGTGAGCGCGAACTCCGCGTCGGCGTCACCGCGATTGGCGATGGTCTCGCCCGAGAGCACGGCCGCGCCTTGCGTGAGCACTTCGTCCTTCCCGCCGCGCTGGGCGTGCAATTCCGCCGGCGCGCCTCCTACTGCCGCGACCTGTACGTCGAGATGTTCGAGGCGGTTCCAGCGCCCGGCAACGATCAGGGTGGCGACGATGGCCACTCCGGCGGCAGCGGCGAGCGTTCCCCAAGCCCAGAATCGAGTTCCTGCGCTCGCTGCGGGCATGGCCGGACGGCTCTTGAATTGCTTGACCAGTTCGCCTGCTTCCCAGTGCCGGCCTTCGCGCAGATCTTTCAGGCGCTGCGCGATCTGCGCTTTAAAGCCGCGGCGGTCGGGGCTCAGGTGCTGCCCGCACATGTCGTCGACGACGAGCAGGTCTTTAAGGGTGCGCGAGAGAATGGGATCGGCCTTGAGCGCCGCCACGAGCCCATCGAACTCGGGTTCCGAGAGGCTCTCGCGGTCCTCGATAAAGCGCGCCAGGATGTTCTCGTCGGCGCTCATCGCTGGGGCTCCAGGCTCTTGGTGACGCAGTCCTTCAATTTCGAGCGCAGGCGGAAGAGGGTGATGCGCACCGCCTCGGCCGTGGTCTCGAAATGCCCGGCAATGCTCTCCGAGGTCTGTCCTTCTTTGTAGCGCATGGTCAGCATCTGCCGGTTCTTCTCGGATAGCTGCTGCAAGCAGCCGTTCAGGGCCTTGATCGCATCCTCGTACGCTTCAATCTCGTCGAATGTCGCCGGCGTGTTGTCCAGCACCTCCGCCAGGGCTTCCATCTTCATGCGTAGCTTGCGGCGGCTCTCGCGGCGGAAGTAATTCAGGCACAGGTTCTTCGCAATGCCCTTCAGCCAGCGGATCGGCGGCACGTCCGGCGGAATGCCCTCCAGGTTGCGATAGACTTCCATAAAGACTTCTTGCGCAATGTCGTCGACATCCACCGTCGGCACGCCCATGCCCGCGACGTAGGCGCGGATATGCGTCTGCGTCGACTCCAGGATCTCCGCGAACCGGGCCTCCCGGTCGGCGTTGGGCTCTGGCATCGCGCTCACCTTTCTATGGCACCATGTGAAGGTGTGTTACACACCGATCAAAAGGAATTCGCAACTACAATCCAAATTAGGCCTTACAAGCATACACCGGGCGGTGTATGGGTTTCCAGAAAAGGTTGCTGGAGGGAGCACTCAGCCCATCTGGAGTGCATACGTGCCGTGGTGCCCGCTCCACATGGCGACGACCGCCCAGAAGAGCGCCGCGAGCGATTCGCCGATGACCAGCCCGATGAAGAACCGCCGCATCTCGATGTAGAAGCGCATGCCGCCGTACTTGCTGACGGCCCACTTCATCGCCCAGCCGAGGAAGAAGCTGAACCAGAGGCGGTCGACGGTCGCCGCCATCCAGAGCACGTAGCCCGCCGGGTGCGGCCACCAGAACAGGTAGCGCCGCGCGATGTTGAATCCGCCGATGACCACGAAACCCACGCCGATCCAGAGCAGTTTGGGCCAATCCACCTGCGCGACGGCCGGCACTTCCTTCTGCGGGATGGGTTTGCCTTGGGCGGCCTCGACTTTCTTCTGCCAGGATTCCAGCGGCGCCATTTTTCCGGCCATCACTTCGCATTCCCATTGCGGATAGGCATTCAGGAACCACCCGCCGTTGCTCGCGCCTCCGTTGGTGTACACGAGGCCCAGGAACGTGAAGAAGCTCAAGGCAAACATCAGCGTCAGTCCGGCGGCCATGCCGCTCATGGCGGTGCGCGAGCGTAAGCCCGTCAGGCGCGCCAGATGCAGGCTGTTGAGGATGTTGGGCAGCGAGGCGATGCGGAACCAGTCGGCGGTGAACATGCGGTCCCAGATCGTCAGCATCATCAGGTTCTTGCCGCCGAGCAGCGCGGGCGGCGCGGCCGCGGTGAGCAGATGGACCGGGAAGTTGTAGATCTGCATCGCAAAGACGCCGGCCTCGGCGATCAGTCGCGCCAGACCCGTCGTGACCAGAACGAAGAGCATCACGATCAGCAGCGCCCAATGCAGATCGACGCCAGCCCAGCAGAGCCACGCCGCCGCGCCCGCGTAGGACCCGAGCAGCAGCAGCCAGATCGCGCGCGGGCTGAGGTCGTTGGTGTTGTGCTCTTCGCGCGTACGGAGCCCGAGCGCCTCGTACAGCGACTGCTTGATCTCCGCGCGCCCGGCCCAGAAGCCGAAGAGCACCAGCGCCAGCAGCCCGCCGCTGCCTTGTGCGGAATACGCCTCGTTGAGCGTCTCCTGGCCGTAGACGTTCGAGCAGGTCAGGTTGACGAACTTCTGGATCCAATAGAAGAACCAGAGGCTGAACGCCACGTCCAGCGAGAGCAGGTAGGTCAGCCCGATGATCGAGAGGTAGATGTGAAGATGCAGCGCGCCGATGTACTTCCACGGCGGCTCTGTGAGATATTTGGTATGGACGTTCCAGTTCATGAGGTTGAGCGTCGGGACGTTGGGGAAAAAGGAATTGAGCCCATTCAGCCCGTGCGCCAGAAAGGCGCCCAGCACGCCCCACCAGAAGAGCTTCTGGCTGAAGATGCCCTTCGACTGCCCGGTGGGATCGTCGAAGCCCGCGAGCATCTCCGCCGGCACCTGCGAGATGGGGAAGGGGAGCCGTTCGTGCTCCGACCAGCGGCGCTGCAGGAGGGCGGAGACGCCAAACCAGATGCCGTACATGAACGCAACGGCGGCAATCCAGTGCAGGTACGGGCCCGCCCACGCGCTCCAGGGAATGCTCCGGCCCGGCGGCAGCCCGCTGTAAAACCATTCCACGGGCCGCGGGCCCAGATCGTTCGGGTCGGCGGGATCGGTGGGGAAGAACCCGGGCGTGAGATACGGCTGCAGGAGCGCAGCCCAGCGGTTCTCTGGACGCGCGTAGTAATACGGCGCGGTTACGCCCGTGCTCCAGAACGTCCAGAACTGCACGCCCGGGATCGCGAAGACGACCGTGGTCATGCAGCAGACCAGCACCAGGTCCTGTTTTTTAAGCCCCAGCCGCGTGCCCAGCGCGTAGACCGTGAGGTTCACGCACAGGATCAGCCCCAGCAGGAGCAGCATCGGGAGCATGGGGAATGAGTTGAACGAGAAATTCGCGGCGAGCATCACAAAGTCGGCGTATGGCACGAGCAGGCTCAAGCCCGCGGTGGCCAGCAGGCCGATCACCCAGCCGCGCCACGTCGCGCCTTCCAGCGCTTTCTCTTCCAGGCCCGCCAGACCGCCCAGGCTGTTCACGGAAAGCCGCGGACCGACCTTGTAGCTGGCGTCGTCTTCCCTGCTGGAATCCGTGGTTGGTCCGGAGATGGTATTCGAGTTGTCGCGCGCGTTCATGAAGGGCGTTATCGTCTACCGAAGTGGACCTCCATCAAGCGTAGAATGCATTCGCGCGCACGCCGTTATGCCGGTTTATCCTTATTTGCAAACAAAGGTCTTCCACCCTTACGGGCGGCTGTCTGCGGCGGCTATTTTCAATACACCATCGACGCGTTCGGCGTAGCTGTTTTGTGCCGATGTGGTGGACAGTTTCTGGCCGCCGCATTCGGCATGCGTGCCGCCGCCTATGAAGACGCGTTGCACCACGCCGTCTTTGGCTTGCGCACAAAGCACCCGCGCATCGGACGTCCAATTCCCCGCCGTCCAGTCTCCTTTGCGATGCGCCACCACCACGAGCGTCTCGACGCCATCCTGTTCCATCTTGTACGCCACGATGCCCTGGTTCTCAGCCGGCAGGAATCCGCTGGACGCGATCGCGCCGCCCCAGCCTTCCACGCGCAAGGCCGCTCCAAAATCGGCCCGAGTGCCCTTCTGCCGGGCGACGAGCATCTGCTCCTTGTCGGGTCCAAGCGCTTTTACCGCCTCCTGCCCGGCCGCGCCGGCCAAGGCCACCTGCCACACAGCCTTTTTGCTCTTCCAACCAAACACCACTTCCTTCTCGGCAGGCGCGCGCGCGGCAATCTTCAAGAGCTCGTAGCCGAATTTATCGCCGAGCGAGGCCGCATCGGCCGCGGGCTCCACCCAGCCGTCCAGCTCCCCTTCGTACCGGAAGGTCCGGTCCCAGATGTGCGCGCGTGTGCTCTCGCCGCGGTACAGGTCCACGATCGCGCCGGGCGTCATCACTAGGGTGCGGTCGAGCACCACGCCTGGATAGGCGCTGGAGGCTTCGGCGCGCATGACCTTGAGCGGTCCTGCGTCGGCGAACATGAGCAACTTGCCGGTGCACGCCGACTGCGAGCGCTCGTCCACGGTCAGCGTGTTATGCGCGACGGTGGCCTTGGTCCACGCGCCGTGCAGCGGATCTTCGTAGCGATGCATGCGGGGCTCTCCGCCCAATTCATCGCCCGCCGCGAAGAGGATGAAGTTCAGCTTGTCCGGATGCCCGTGCGGGCCGCCGTGGGGGCCGTAATCCAGCAGCGCATAGACGCCGCCCGAGCGCAGGATCGCATAGCCGAGGTCCTTGAAGACCGTGCTCGGATAATGGATCTCGGCGGGCTCTTCGAGCTTGGTGAAAACGCGCGTCGGATAGTACACGCCGGTGCTGATGACGATCTGCCGCGGGCACGCGTTGACCAGACGCGCGTAGCGCGGATCGCCATAGCGCAGATATGCGTAGTCGTACACCATGCCCGACCAGTCCGAAAAGTTCACGCGGCCGGAGTCGTTGATGCCGGGCGCGGTGCCGTCCGGATACGCAAAACGGAAGTTGGCGTCGAAGGGCATCTTGATGCGCGCATGGTCGAAGCCCCACAAGTCCACGCCCTGCCGCGCGGCCACTTCCATGACGGCGGTCAATGCCTGCAGCGCGAACATCTGGTAGCCGATGGTCCCTTCGCCCCACATGCCGTCGTCGCCGAT
>JACQFI010000105.1 GCA_016200135.1 Planctomycetota bacterium | reverse complement strand
AGAACTCCCAGCGGTGGTATCGCTCGCACGCCGCCGCAAGTTCTTCTAGATTGGCGTTGTCTAACGTCCACAGGCCCATCGCCACAATCCCCACCTGGTGGATTGGTGCTGGAAGTTTCGTGTACCCGCTTGGTCGAGTATCCGTCGGAGTATCGGCGCCCACGACCGCGACTTCGCGGCGGTGAAGCCAAGGGATGCACGCCGCGTGGAAGCCAGGGTACCCTTCTGCCATAAGGTTGCGCGGGCCTTCTTCGTGGCGCACTACCGTAGTCACCACTGCGGGAAGGTTTGAGCCCCCGGTAAAGGGACCAACGGCGCGCACCGGTGAAGAGACGTTCTGTGCGGCCACGAAGAGCGCTTCGTTGTTCCGCCCGACGGGAGCCATGCGCCCGATCACGGTAGCACCGTTCGGCGTGTCCTTCTTGGTGGGCTCGAAGACCACATCGCCCGCGGAATCGAAGCGGTAAGCGAAGTGCCGGTTGCCGGCGCTTGAGATCAGCGCCAGTTCGTCGTCGCTCGCGACAAGCGTACCGCAGACAGTGGTGCCGCGGGGATCGGTTAGCGTAAAGGTGCGGTCCTGGCGGAGGCTCAGCGCGTACGAACCGCCCTGCCCGGGCAGATAAAAGGTATTGAACAAAGGCAGTTTGTCGTAGTCGTCCGCGTTCGCGTGTCCGCCCGCGAGAACCACCACACCCAGGATGGCCGCGCAGAACAACGTCGAGGGCTTCAGCATCGTATTCATGGCTCGTTTCCTTTCCTTCTCCTCTGCCTGAGCTGGAACGTCTTCGCCTTCACACCTCTAAAGACGCGGCGCGCGGCCAAGTATTCATACGTACACGTAATTTATGCAATCCACGGAGGACTCACGGCATGCAACGATAACTGTTTGTTTATTAAACACATGGAGGGCGATTATTCAGCTTTATGGATTGCAAAGAAGCCGCGTTAAACAAAGAAAGCGGGCGCTTCCGCCCGCTCTCTTCCACACGAGGCCTTGCATCCGGACTACCGGTCTTCCACCCACACCCTGGTCTCGCGCATCTCGTAGCGTGCCGGTATCGAAACGTCCTCGTAGTGGCCCGGGCGGATCAGGACGTACTCGCGGTGCCCCCAAGGATTCTCACGATAGCCATGTTCCGCGGGCACCCACCTGCGTTCGACGCGCGCGGGTTCCACAAGCACCTGCTCAAAACGGACCTCGTAGTGGCCGCGTGGCGGGCGTACCACGCGTGGTTCTTCGTGAAAGGCACGCACCTGTGGAGGCATGGTAAAGTTCTGCGAAGCCACAAAAGTCACTTCAGAACCGGCTCCGACGGGAGGCATCCGGCCAACCAAGGTTCGTATGTTGGGCGTGTCCTTATCCGTTGGCTCAAAAATCACGTTCTCCGTGAGGTCGAAGCGGAATGCAAAATGCCGGTTGCCGCTCTCGGAGATAAGGGCCAGTTCCTTGCTGCTGGCAACGATGGTGCCATCGATGCTCTCGCCGGCCGGGTCGGTAAGAGTGAATGTTCGCTCTGGCCGAAGGGTCAGCGCATAGACACCCTTTTCAAATGGCAGGTAGAAGGTATTAAAGAGCGGCTGCTTGTCGTTGTCGCGTGCCGCAGCGCTTCCGCACAATAGAATGGACAGACCTAATAACGCGGTGCGCACCAGCGCCGGCCGGTGACTCATTCCATACATGGTCTTCTCCTTTCCCATTCAATTCCCTGCGCTCACCCCTCCTGAATTAGACGCACGATCCCACTTCCATTTCTTTTGCATATTCTCCGTACACGATCTAGCGCGGTTCTCGCATCCCTTTTTAATCAGCGTGGTTGACCAATCATCTTGCCTTTCGCAATTCCAAGAATCGGGGTAAGAAGGTGGCGATGAGCAAACGTATCACGCAGCGCTTCCGCCGCCCTGACGCCTCGGGCCGTTTCCAGGCTGTCGATGCGCCCGCGGTCCGGACCATCGTCATCGGCCACAAGAACCCGGATACCGACTGCGTCGCGGCCGCCTTTGGGTATGCGGCGCTCAAGACCAAAATGAGCGTGCCGCACGTGCAGGCCGCGTGCGCCGGATTGCCCAGCCCGCGCACCGACTTTCTGTTCAATAAGTTCAGCGTGCCGCTGCCGCCGGTGATCGCCGACGTCCACCCGCGCGTGAAAGATCTCCTGGACTCGCATCCGCCTACGGTCTCCGCCGGGCAGACGCTGCTCGACGCGCTGGGCCTCTTGCAGCGCAAGCGCCGGCGGCGGCTGCCCGTCGTCAACGCCAAGGGCGAATACCTGGGCATGGTGAGCCTCTTCGACCTCGCCAATCGCATGGTCCTGCAGCAGTGGGAGACGGACCAGGAAGGCGCGGGCGGCAGTTTGGTCGGGCGCGAAGTGGAAACGAGTATCTCGCACGCCGCGGAAGTGCTTGGCGCGCGGCCGCTCTCCTTAAGCCGCGAGGGGCAGGTGGAGACGCTTGAAGTTTACGTCGGCGCCATGAGCGAGAAAACGCTGCGCGACCGCATGACCCGCCGCGACCACGCCCGCGTCGCGCTGGTGGTCGGCGACCGCGAAGAGGTCCACCGCATGGCCGTGGAACTCAAGCTGCGGCTGGTAATCCTTACCGGCGGCTGCGCGATGGACGAGAGCCTGCTCAAGAAAGCCCGCGCCAGCGGCGTCTGCGTGCTCCAGACCGACTACGATTCCGCGACCACCGTGCGGCGCTTGAAGTTCAGCGCGCCCGCCGGCCTGCGCCTGCAGGAAGACGCGACGGTGCTGCACGCGGAAGAAAAGCTGAGTGATGTGCGCGAACTGCTGCGCCGCGAGCGCGAGGAAGGCTTTGCCGTCGTGGACGAACGCGGCCGGATGCTGGGCATGCTCTGGGCGTTTGACCTCGAACAGGACCCGCCGCTGCGGCTGATTCTCGTGGACCACAACGAGATCACGCAAGCCGTCGACGGCGCGGACGAGGTGCCCATCGTCGAGATCCTCGACCATCACCGCCTGGGTCCGCAACCGACGCAAACGCCTATCGTCTTCATCAACGATGTGGTGGGCTCGACCTGCACGCTGGTCACGGAACAGTTCCGCCGCTTCGGGCACCGGCCGGAGCCGTCCGAGGCGGGCATCCTGATGGGCGGCATCATCACCGACACGCTGTTGCTGCGCTCGCCCACCTCCACGCCGCGCGACGCGGCGGCGCTCGACTGGCTCAAGGAGCTCGCGGGACAGGACCCGAAACGGCTCGCAGACGAAGTCTTCAACGTCGGCTCGAGCATCGCGGTGCGCCCGCCGGTCGAGGTCCTCACCGGCGACAAGAAGGACTACGAGAACGGCAAGTACCGCTTCGCCGTCGCGCAGGTGGAAGAGGTCGGCTTCGAGAACTTCTTCCAGCATCGCACGGAGCTGCTCAAAGAGATGAAGACGCTGCGCCGCGACGAGAAGCTCGATTTCTTCGGGCTGCTCGTCACCAACGTCGTCCGCGAGACTTCGATGATGCTCTGCGCCGGCGAAAAGCGTACGCTCGACCAGCTCCCCTACAACCGGCTCGACGAGAATACGTTCGACCTGCCCGGCGTAATGAGCCGCAAGAAGCAGCTCCTGCCTGTGCTCCTGAAGATCATTTCTTAGCGGCTTCGTGCGCACTCCTGTTAGAAATGCATCACAAAAAAAGCCGGAGCGCGTCGCGCCCCGGCTCTGAAGATTGAAACGAACTCGGTCCTGCGAAGTTCCGCGCCCTAAACGGCCACGGCTTCGTTCACCTTGACCGATTCGGCCACTTCTTCCGGCGTGGGCTTGCGTCCGTCGATGCGCAGGACTTTGTCACCCGCGAAGCCGCCCTTCACCGGGCGCTTGTTGGGATCGTAATCGACGATCAGCGCGCGGCGGCTCTTGTCGCTCGTGTTCGGGCCCGAGTAGTGGAACGTGAGCACGTGGAAGCACAGGAGCGAACCGGGCTTCATCGGCGCGACCTTGACCATCTCCATCGGCAGATTTTTCGGATCGACCTGCAGTTCTTCGCGAATGTGCTTCACGAGACCCCATTTGTGCGAACCCGGGATGAGTTGCATGCAGCCGTTCTCGGGCGTGGCCTCGTCGAGCGCCATCCAGCATGTTACCTGCTCGGGCTTGAGGCTCGCCCAGTACGCATAGTCCTGGTGCCAGGGCTTGGTGCCGCCGTGCCGCGCGGGCTTGAACATGAGCTTGCTCGAATGGTAGTAGATGCTCGGGCCGATGAGGTCTTCGACGAGGTTCAGCATCTTGTCGCTCTCGGCGAAGTCGCGGAACTCGGGGCTGTACTTCGTGATCTCCTGGATCTTGCGCAGCACTCCGGCCGCGACGGCCTCGCCCGAGAACGGATTGTGCGAGCCGTCGGCGTTCTTCTTCTTTTCGAGGTTGAAGCCCTCGTTGTCCTTGGTGAGATTCCGCGCCTTCTCTTCCACCAGCCGCTCCAGCGCGCCGGTCAGGTGGCCCAGCTCGCTCTTGTTAAGAAAGTCCTCGATAATGACGTACCCTTGTTCGTTGTAGAAATCTTTCTGTTCTTTAGTCAGGAACTTCATGGGTGTCTCCTTTGGACTCTCGTTTCCGATCGGCACGCGTCTCGTTTCCCTTCGATGCAACGCACTTCTTAATACCCCGCGGGTCTCGAATCGGGAATGGACAGGATGCTCAACAAATTGTACTTTTCGAAACTATGGCGCGCGCCCCCAAGCGGCCTTCGGCCGCCCGCATGGTCCCCAAACCGGACGAACTTGCCGTCTCGCGCGACCCTAAAGGCTTCGAAGCCTTTCCGGAACTACCCGTAGGCCCTCCGGAACTCCTGTCGCAATGGCTTGAAGCCCTGCGCATCCATCCCGTCTCCGCCGTCGAATGGCAATGTTCCGAGCGCTGGGAACTCGGCCCACGCATCGTCAACGACAGCATGTGGTTCTGGTTCGCAACAGGTACGGGCACCGGCCGCGTTGGGCCCGAAGGCGAGGCCGAGCGCTTTCGCATCCAGCCGGGCGACTTGATGCTGATCCCGCAAGGCGCGGAGCACCACATCAAGCAGGACAAGGGCGTCGCGATGCACCTGATTACGGTGCACTTTCACGCGCAGGTCTTCGAGGGCATCAACCTGCTCGATCTGCTGGGCTTCCCGCCGCACGCGCCGTTCCGAAAAGATGCGCCGTACGAGGACGCTTCGAAGCGTTTGGTACGCGAGTTCGCGCTCAAAGCGCCGGGATGGCGGGCCAGCATGGCCGCGGACATTCAGCGCGTCCTGCTCTATCTGGTCCGGCACCACGGCAAGCATTTCAAGGCGCCGGGCGGAAGCCAGGCGAACGCGGGCCTGCCGCGCCTGCTGCCCGCGCTGGAGCACATCGACCGCAATCTGCCGGACCCCGCGCTGGCCGTCGGCGCTCTGGCGCGCAAGGTTTTCCTCAGCGAGGTCCAGTTCCGCAAGCTCTTCAAGCGCGTGACCGGCATGAGCCCCGTGCGGTTCGTGCAGCGGCGGCGCATCGAGAGCGCCTGCCGCATGCTGCGCGGCAGCGAGTTAAGCGTGGAGGAGATCGCCGAGTCCTGCGGGTTCGCGGATGTACCGTTCTTCAGCCGCGTCTTCAAGCACTGGACCAAGACCACGCCCGCGCGCTACCGCGGGGCGGAAGGGCTATAACCTCAACTCTCCACATCGATCTGCGCCTTCTGCAATTTGCCGCTGTAATCGACGTACACGCTCTTCCATTCGCTGAAGATATCGAGTACCGCGCGGCCGGCCTCGCGGTGGCCGTTGCCGGTGTTCTTAACGCCGCCAAAGGGCAGGTGCACTTCCGCGCCGATCGTCGGGCCGTTCACGTAGGTGATGCCCGCTTCAAGGTCGCGAATCGCGTGGAACGCGCGGTTCACGTCGCGCGTGTAGATGCTGCTGGAGAGCCCGTACTTCACGCCGTTCAACACCTCTACAGCCTCTTCGAACGAGGCGATCTCAATCACGCTCGCCACGGGCCCGAAGATCTCCTCTTGAGAGATGCGCATGCCGGGCGTCACTTGATCGAACACGGTAGGCTCAAAGAAGAATCCGTGCTCGAGGCCCATCCCTTTGGCACGTTTGCCGCCGCAGAGCAACCGCGCGCCCTCGTCGCGCCCGATCTTGATGTAGCCTTCGATGCGTTCCATTTGCGCCGCATTGACAACCGGGCCAATCTGGTTCCCCTCGTCCGAGGGATCGCCGAGGCGCAGCGCCTTGGCCGCGCGCACGAGCCGCTGGACGAAGACATGCTTGATCTTCTTATGCAGGATCAGCCGGCTCGTGGCCGTGCAGCGCTGGCCGGCCGTGCCGAACGCGCCCCAGAGCGCGCCTTCGAGCGCCAGGTCCAGATCGGCGTCGTCCATCACGATCTGCGCATTCTTGCCGCCCATCTCGAGCGAGCAGCGCCTTAAATTCTTGCCGCAGACTTCCGCGATATGGCTGCCGATCGCGCTGCTGCCGGTGAAGCTGATCAGCGAGATCTCCGGGTGGGCCACGAGGCACGCGCCGGCTTCTTCGCCCACGCCTTGGACGAGATTCACCACGCCCGGCGGCACGCCGCCGTATTCCAATGCTTTCACGAACGCCGCTGCGCAGGCCGGCGTGTCTTCGGCGGGCTTGAGCACCACCGTGTTGCCGCAGAGGATCGCGGGAAAGATTTTCCAGCTCGGGATCGCGACGGGGAAGTTCCAGGGCGTGATCAGCCCGCAGACGCCCACCGGCGTTCGGATGGACATCGCGAACTTGTTCGGCAGCTCGCTGTGCGTGGTGTCGCCGAAGAGCCTCCGGCCTTCGCCCGAATAGAGGTCCGCGCAGTCGATGGCTTCCTGCACATCTCCGCGGGCCTCGACGAGCGGCTTGCCCATCTCGCGCGTCATCAGGCGCGCCATCTCCTCTTTGCGCGCACGTAGCACGTCGGCGCATTTGCGCAGGATCACGCCGCGCTGCGGCGCCGGGACCAGCCGCCACGACTTGAACGCCTCCTTTCCCGCCATCACCGCGCGATCTACTTCTGAGCCGCGCGAGCGCGGGAAGCGGCCGACGATCTCGCGGGTATTGGCCGGGTTGCGGCTCTCGATCAGCACGCCGTCCTGGTCGGGCAGCCACTCGCCTCCTATGTAATTCAGGCCCGGGGCCAGTTCATCCGGCTTCGCGAAATTGCGGCGTGCCATGCATACCTCCCGTTTGTGATGGAGACTACCGAGACGCCCAGAGCAGGATGCGCTTGAAGGGATAAAAGTAAGGCCGCCGGTCTTCAAGCAGAGGAAGCAGCCGCGCGCGGTACGCTTCGAGAAATTGCAAATATACCGCTTCGGGCAGCGCCTTCTTGAAGCGCGTGAGCGCCGTGCCCTTCATCCACTCGATCACCTCGTCGCGCGCGGACAACAGGTATCCGTAGACGCGCAGGAAGACCTGTTGCTCGCGAAAGCCCAGCTTATAGAGCAGTTCCGCGTACCGTTCCGGCAACAGAACATTCTCATAGCTTGGATCGTTGCGTAGGAACGGAGCGTACGGTTCTTCGGCCCCAAGCTTTCGCGCGACGCTCTGAGATGGATGATCGTGGTTGGCGGGTACTTGCACAGCCAGTTGCCCTTCCAGTGCGATCATGCCGGCGATGCGCGCGAAGAGCGTCTCATGGCTAGGCAGCCACTGCAGCGCCGCATTGCTGAAGACGAGATCGAACGGCTGCGCGGGCGCGAAAGCCGCGATGTCGCCCTGCTCGAAGCGCAGACCCGGACCTGTAAACTTCGCAGTCTCGGCGAGCATCGAGGCCGAACTATCCAACCCGAGCGTCTCGCGCGCCTGAAGCTTCAGATGCAATTCGCGTGTGAGTTCACCCGTGCCGCAGCCCAAATCCACGACCCGAAGCCCCGCTTTCGGCCTGACCATCGCGAGTAGATCGTAATAGGGTTGCGCGCGCTCCTTCTTGAAGCGCTCGTACTGCGCGGGGTCCCATGGACTCTTCTGCGTTTCGCTCATCTTTATTCCCAATCGAGCACCCGGCGCGCCACATCAAACGCCGCCTGCGGCTTGCCGAGCCGCTTCGCGTTCGCTTTGAGCTGCGCGAGGCGCGCCGGATCGCCGAGAAGCGATTCCAGTTTGTACGCGGTCAGCGCAAGGCTGTTCACCTTGATCGCGGCGCCGTGCTCGAGCAGGAAGTCGCTGTTGCGGCTCTCCTGGCCGAGAATCGGGTTCACGATGCACATGGCCGCGCCGCGCGCGAGAACCTCGCTGGTGGTCAGGCCGCCGGGCTTGCTGACGACGACATCGGCCGCGGCCATCAGTTCGTCCATCTTATCGGTAAAACCGAGCACCTTCGCGTTGTGCCGCGAGGGCACCTCGATCTTTTCGAGCTTCTTCTTCGCTTCCTCGTTCTTGCCGGCGACTACGGCGACCTCGAGCGGCGTCTGGATGGAAAGGATGCCGCGGTAGATCGTCTCGATGGGCCCGACGCCGAAGCCGCCGGCCGATTGCAGCACGATGGGCCGGCCGCCTTTAAGTCCCTGCGCTTTGAGGCAGGCCTCGCGGTCCTTGGGCTTGCTGAAGAGCGGGTGAATGGGAATGCCCGTGACCGTGCAATCCTTTGCGGGAATGCCGAGCGACTGCAGATACAGCGAGCCCTCTTCGGTGGCCGTGAAATAGTGCTCGCACGGCTGGTTGACCCAGAGCAGATGCGTGTCGAAATCAGTGGTGACCGTGATCTGCGGCGCGCGAAACTTGTATTTCTTCTTCAACGCAGCGATCAGTTCCGCCGGCAGAAAGTGCGTGTTGACCACGATGTCCCAGGGCTCTTCATCAAGGAGTTCGTAGAAGCGGCTCAGGTTGGCCTTCTGCAAAAGCATCTTCAGGCGTTTGCCGAGCGGGTTCTCCGTCTTGCTCGGGCGGTCGAAGAAATCGTACAGATAGCCGAGCACATGCGGCGCTTTCTCAACCAGATCGAAGTAGCTCTTGGCGTACACGCGCCGGAATGCCGCATTGGTGAGCGTCATCACGTCCACGTTCTTGACCGTCGCGGCGGGCGCGAGTTCTTTCAATGCGAGTTCCACAGCTTGCGCCGCGCGCATGTGGCCTGCACCAACGGATGCCGAAAGCACCAGAATGCGTTTGTTCGCGCTCAAGGATCGATCCCCGCTTTCTTCTTGATGGCGTCCACGTCCAGCTTCTGGATGTAGCGCACGAGATTCTGGAAGAACTCTTCGTGAAATCCATACCCGCCGTCGGTCATCTCCTTGAGCGCATCTTCTTTGCTCCAACCCTGCATGACGATGCGATAAAGAGCGCAGACGGTGCCGGTGCGGTCGGAGCCGTGCTTGCAGTGCACAAAGAACGGCTCGCGGTTCTTGTCGTTCACGATCTGCAGGAAGCGAACCATATCTTCGTCTTCGGGATGCAGGGGGTCGAAATAGATGTGCTCGTAGGCCAGGCCGGTCTCGGCGATCTCGTCGCGGTCGGAATGCAGCACGCGCAGGTTGATGATCGTGCGCACGCCCAGTTTCTTCAGTTCCTGCACGCCCTCCGCGGTCGGCTGTTGACCACGGTAGAAAGTGGGCGAGAGCCGGGCAAAATTATTCAGCCCCGGCCGTTCGAGCTTATCCGCCGGGGTCCGGTCCGAAGTCCTTGCCGGCGTCTTACCCTCGTCGGAACCGGATGAGTCGTTTAAAACGGGCCCGCTTGAGCCGCTTGAAGGGCTCTTAGACGATCCGGAGGGCTCAATCAGGTACATCGCCCCCGCCCCCACGGCGACGCCAAGCAGGAACGCAAGCACCACCGCAACCTTTATTTTGGACAATGTGCCCGCCCCATTTTCATAGTCCAGTCTGACGCGCTCAAAGCTTAGACACGGTTGGAATGCGCGCAAAGTCGATTCCCACCCCAGACCCGGCTTCCCGGGGAAAACATGCGGACCGTCTGTAAATGAATACGCATTCGCGCTTATCTTCTTTCGATCTGTACGGTTCCGCAGAGCATCTCGACCTGAAAATAGCCTGGGCGAAGGTAGAATGCCTGGATGAAACGCCTCTATCAATTGCTCAGCCAGCAGTGGTTCCTGGCGTTGTTGTTGACTACCGTCGCGCTGGGCATCGCGTATCCGGCACCCGGCAAGGCGCTGTCCAAGGCCGTCGGGCCCAAGCCGTTCATCTTCCTGCTGCTCTTCCTGCCCAGCATCATGATCAAGAGTTCGGAGCTGTGGGGCAGTCTGCGCTCGTTTAAGGCGATTCTCCTGGGTCTTTTCGGCACGTACGTCGTCATGCCCGCGCTTTTCTGCCTGGCGATCAGGCCCTTAGGACTGGACACACCCGAGGGCGTGGGCCTGGTCGTGATGGGCGCGTCCCCAACCACACTTGCCAGCGCCGCCGTGTGGACGCGCCTCGCCGGCGGCAACACGGCGCTGTGCGTGGTGATGACGGTCGTCAGCAATGCGCTGAATTTCCTGCTGGGGCCGATGGTGCTCAAAGCCACGCTGGGCGCGAGCCACGACATCGCGCTCGGCGATGTCGTGCTGGAGCTCGCGAAGTACGTGCTGCTGCCGATCGTCTTGGGGCAGATCGTGGCGCGCGTCGCCGGCCCGCGCCGCGCGACCTGGGACAAGCCGATCAGCATCGGTTCGCGCTTGCTACTAATTCTCGTAGTCGTCCAAGCGGCTTCGGAAGCGTCCGAGCGGGCGCACGACTTTTCCATGGCCCGGCTGGGCCTTTTGGCCAGCCTGTGCGTTGCCGCGCATGGACTGGCGGCGCTGGCTATGGAGATCGGCGGTAGGGCGCTAAAGCTGGATTTGAAAGATCGCGTGGCCGCGGTTTACGTCGGCAGCCAGAAGACGCTGCCGGTCTCGCTTAAGCTGCTCCAGCTTTTTCCCGGCAACGAGCTCGGCGTGATTTCCGTGGTGATGTACCACGCCCTGCAGCTCATCTTCGACACGTTTCTGATCGAGGTTTTCCAGCGGCGCTTGCGTGCACAGGAGAAAAGCGCCGCGCCCATGGAAACGGTACCCGTGGCGCAGAACGCCGGCGATGCGGGTGCATAAGCGCGGAATCTAAAGCGCGCAGTCAGAGCGCCGCCTGCTGCTGGTTGGCGACGCCTTCTTTCTGCAAAACAGGATGAATGAAGATGCGGTGAATCGCGTTGGCGATGCGGTCCGGATCGAGGTTGGTTTCCATCAGGCCATGCTGAAACATCGAATAGATCCCGTTGTAGCAGGACAGATAACAGAACGCCCAAGCGTCGAAATCGAAAGCGGCGCTCTGCTGTGGCGTCCATCCGGCCTCGCGCGATGCTTCCTGAGCCAGTTGACGAATCATGTTGAAGCCGTTCTTCGTCCACTCGCCGGCCATTTTTACCGCCACTTCCCGCACGCTCACCGAGCGGCTGTGCGCCATACCCGAAAGCAGCATGAGGAAGCGCTGGAACTCCTTGTCCGACCAGCGGCGAAAATCGCTGATCGCGAGGATGCGCTCGCGCGCCTTGGTGTCGCGATTGACCATGGCCTGCATGAGCGCCGCGTCCAATTTCTGCGCCCAGGCGCGCACGATCTGCTGCAGGCAGTCTTCTTTGTCCTTGAAGTACCAATAGAACGCGCCCTTGGACTGCCCCGCGGCGCGCGCGATCTGTTCTACGGTGACGTGCTCGTAGCCGCGGTCCACAAAGAGATCCATCGCGGCCTTGAGCATCTTTGCGTGCTTTGCCGTTCGGAGTTCGGGATTCGGTGGACGCCCACGTGTCCGGCTGCCGCTTGGCGGCGGGTGTTTTCTGCCAGGCTGTGTGGATAAACTCATGCTTGAACTCCCCAACCCGTTGCACAAGTGATAAGCACGTGTGCAGGCCGTAACGCAGGAAATCCAAGGCGGGTCCATCGAAGTGAGAATAGTGTTAGGAGCGTATACAGCATTTCCGCACTTCGACAAGTGCGAGAAGAGAAAGGTGGAACGTTCTTCGGTAGGTACAGCAAGGTTCTGGGCATGTATGCAGTTCCAAGGAACGCTCACCGACTGCAAGCAGGCGCCGGTCAGCGCCGCTTCAGCAGGTTCCCCAAAAATGCCCGTGCCCTAAGTAGAAATTGCTCCCCCGCATATAATATCTAAGTTATAAAATATCGCACGAAACCTGGATTCACAAACTTTAAACCAATTTTTCGTATGGAATCATGTGCATTGTTCCAGGTTGACGCTTTGCACATGTGTTCTTCACTCGTCGAATGAAGTCGAACCCATGCAGGAATCTGGTAAGGTAGTGGCATGTCCGGTTTGGCTATTCCCCAAACGTCCGCCGCCGCAGAACTCCGCAACGCAGGCGGCAAGTCGCCGCAGGAAGTCCGCGAGATGTTCGCGCGCGTGGCCCGGCGCTACGATTTCCTCAATCACTTGCTCTCGCTTGGGTTGGACATTCGTTGGCGAAAAGTCGCGGCCCGCGAGATCTCCGGCTTAAAAAAGGAGACGGTCGCGGACCTCTGCACCGGCACCGGCGATCTGGCCCTTGCGTTGAAGCGCTCCGCCCCTGAGGCGCGCGTCATCGCGCTGGACTTCACGCCCGAAATGGTGGCGTACGGGCCGAAGAAGGCCGCGCGCGCTAAGTTGTCGGGCCTGGTATTTGGCATCGGCGACACGCTCAACCTGCCCCTGAAGGACGGCTCGTGCGCGGCGGCGAGCGTCGCGTTCGGCATCCGCAACGTCGGGGATCTCGACCGCGGCCTCCGTGAGATGGCGCGCGTGGTCCGGCCCGGCGGGAAGGTGCTGGTACTCGAATTCACCAAGCCGCAAGGCCACTTCTTCGGACCGCTTTACATGTTTTATCTGAAGAACGTCCTGCCGCTCGTGGCGAGCTGCATCGCGTGGGTCGCGGGTGACGCGTACCGCTACCTGCCCAAATCAATCCAGGCATTTGCGGGTCCTGAAGAGATGTCCGAACGGATGAAAGCGGCGGGGCTCGTGGAGATTCGCGCCGTGCCGCTCACCTTCGGCACCGTGCATCTGTACGTGGGCGTCAAAGCGAAGCCATTGACAAATTCTACGTCTACTTTTTGATGCCGAATTGATTGAGGATATACGTGTAATTGAACGCGACTTCGCGCAGGTAATCATAGCGCCCCGACGAACCGCCGTGCCCGCCGGCCATGTTGGTCTTCAAGAGCACGGCGTTCGCGTCCGTCTTCAGCATGCGCAGCTTCGCCACGTATTTCGCGGGTTCCCAGTACATCACCTGGCTGTCATTCAGCGAAGTTTTGACCAGCAGCGCCGGGTACGCGCGCCGGCGCAGGTTCGTGTACGGGCAATAGGTCTTCATATAGCGGTACTCGTTCTTGAGGCCCGGGTTGCCCCACTCTTCGTACTCGCCGACCGTCAGCGGCAGCGAGGCGTCGGACATGGTGTTGATCACGTCCACGAAGGGCACGTGCGAGACCACCGCCTTAAAGAGCTCCGGGCGCAGGTTGGTCACCGCGCCCATCAGCAGGCCCCCGGCGCTGCCGCCTTCGATCACGAGCCGCTCCGGTGAAGTGAACTTCTGGGCGACCAGGAGGTCGGCCGCGGCCACGAAGTCCGTGAAGGTGTTGCGCTTCCGCAGCATCCGGCCGCCGTCGTGCCAGCGCTTGCCCATCTCGCCGCCACCGCGTATGTGCGCCACGGCGCAGATCACGCCGCGGTCGAGCAAGCTGATGCGCGAATGCGAGAACGAGACCGGATAAGGATAGCCATAGGACCCGTAACCGGTCAGATGCATCGGCGCGGAACCGTCTCGTTTGATGCCCTTGCGATAGACCAGCGAGACCGGCACGCGGGTGCCGTCGCGCGCTTTAGCATAAAGGCGCTGCGTCACATATCGCGCGGGCCGGTACCCACCCTTCACCGGCGTCTGCTTAAGCATCTTGCGCGTGCGGCGGTTCAGCTCGTAATCGAAGACCGAACTGGGCGTGACGAAGGACTGGTACTGGAACCGGTAGGTGCTTGTGCCGAACTCGGCATTGGCGCTTCCGAAAACCTCGTAGGCCGCCTCCGCAAAGCGCACGCGGTGCGACTTCCCCGATGCGATCTCGATAATGCGAATCTGCGGCAAGCCCCCTTCCCGCTCGTGCAAAACCAAATGCTTTTCAAAGAGGAGGTGCCGTTCGAGCATCACGCTCTCGGAGTGCGGAACCAACGCGCTCCAATGTTCCGGTCCCGCACACGTAACCGGCGCGGTGACGATGCGGAAGTTGCGGCCGCCTTTGTTGGTGCGGATGTAGAAGAGGCCGCCGCGATGATCGACGGCGTATTCGTGGTCCTGCTCGCGCGGCGCGATGACGCTGAACGCGCCCCGCGGGTTCCGCGCGTGCAGCACGCGAACCTCGTCGGTGGTGTGGCTGGAGATCCCCAAGAAAATAAAGTCGCGGCTGCGCGACCGGTAGACGGAGACCCGGAAACGCTCGTCTTTCTCTTCGTACACCACAACGTCGTGCGCGAGCGGCTCACCGAGCACGTGCCGCATCAGCCGGTACGGCCGCTTGGCGTGGTCGTCGATGACGTAAAAGAGCGTCCGATTGTCGGCCGCCCAGCAGACGCTGGTGACTTTGGCGACTTTCTCCGGGCCACGTTTTCCAGTGCGTAAGTCCTTCACGTACAGCGTGTACTCGCGAAAGCCGGTGACATCGGTCGAGTAGGCCAGCATCCGGCCGCTCTCGCTCACGTCGTACGCGCCCAGCGCCAGGAACTTCTCGCCTTTCGCCAAGGCATTCAGGTCGAGGACGACCTCTTCCGGCGCCTTCAGTGATCCTTTTTTGCGGCTGTGGATCGCGTACTGTTTCCCCTTCTGGGTCCGGTTGTAATAATAGTAATGTCCCAACCGGTAGGGAACGCTCAGGTCCGTCTCCTGGATGCGACCAAGAATTTCATTATAGAGTTTGTCCTGGAACGCTTTCGAATGCTTCATCACGGCGTCGGTGTACGCATTTTCGGCGTTCAGGTAACGGATGACCGCGGGGTCCTTCTTCTCGCGCAGCCAGAAGTAATCGTCCACGAAGCGGTCGCCATGGCGGTTGATCGTCTTAGGTTTCCGCTCCGCCACAGGCGGTGCAATACCGCCGCGAACGGCGGCCTGACCATGGGAACTTTTGATAACTTTTCCGCCTGAAATTTTCTTCATACCCGCGTTTATTCCCCTAATGTTTGCTCTGAACAATCAACACGATGGCCGCAATGGCCGCGAGCGCAGCCAGGACGGTCAACGTGATCTTGATCCAACTATACGGCCGTTCGCCCTGTACCTCGCCCGTGCGCGCGTTGATCAGGATGCGGTAGACCTTGTCGCGATAACGGTAGGCGCTCAGCCAGATCGGCAGCAGCAGGTGCTTGAAAGAAATGTTGTCGTACTGCGTCTTGACCGAATGGATGCGCTGGTGGTCGCCGCCGATGTCCTTGTTGATGGCTGAACGGATGGCCTCGTCCATGATCGCCCGAGCCTCGTCGAAGCCTTCCTTCAAGTCCACCTGGTAGCTCTCGGCGCGAAACCCGCTCAGGTACTCGTCGCGATACGGGGTGAGTTGCTCCAAGTCCCACGGTTCGAGGCTCTCGGCGTACTTCTCGGGCAAGGAACGGCTGGCGAGGATCAAAATGTCGTCGAAGTTCTGCCAGATCGTGCCGCTGACCGACGTCCAGCGCGTGCGCGTCTCGGTGTGGCGGTCCTTGCCGCTGCCGACGGTGACCGTGTAGTCGTCGCCGCGCTCGCCGCGGTAGAAACTGGTCGTGTCGCTGTCGTAGGTCCAATAGGGCACGTACAGGCCCGCGAGTTTCTGCTCCGTTTGCGCGTACTGCTTCAAATCGTTGGGCGCGAACCAGCGTTTGCCGACCAAGTCGCGGAAGCGCTCGAACGCCTGCTGCTTTGAGAGCTTGAACGGCAGGAGCGACTTGGGCTTGAAGGCCTTGGTGCTGACGCTCTCGGCGACGATGTTTGCGCCGCAGAACGGGCAGGTGGAGGCCGTCACGTTGGGTTCAAGCGAGATCTCCGCCGCGCACGCGCTGCATTTAACCGTGAGCTTCTCGTGCTGTTCTTCTTCGGCGCCGGCCTCGGCGATCGCGGACTCGAAGTCGAGTTCCTCGATGTCCTCCTCGGACGCAGGAATCTCGTTTTCCGCGCCACAGTAAGGACACTTCAGATTCTCGGTGCCGGGCGTGAAATCGACCTTCGCCCCGCATTGCTTGCAGGGGAACTGCTTGCTGGCCGTGCTTGCGGCGGGCGTTTCGGCCGCGCCGTCGCTATCGGTTTCGGGTGGGTTCATTCGGCAACAGTTCTATTTGTCATTTGTCGATGGTCAATTGTCATTGGTCGTTTACGGCTAAACGCATTTGCTCCCGCAAACCTAAGGATGAGAAATGATAAAGGACCCATGACAAACGACAAATCGTCAGCCCTTGGGCAACGGCGGCGGCGCGTTGTTGAAGAGGTTCGCCAGCTCGGGCACCTGGCCCGCGGCGGTCCATTGCGGCATGCCGTTCTTCCAGACCAGCGACTCCTTCGTGAGCCGGCCCGAGAGCACCTGCTGCTGCAGCGTCTGCATGTCGTACGGCCCGGCCTGCTGGCCTCCAACCCCCACAAAAAAGGAGGAGGTCTGCGGCAGCGGCGGCGGTGCGGCGCTCGCGCCAGGGTTGGGCGCCATGGCCGGAGCCACCTGCCCCGCCATGCCGATACCCAAGCCCAGCCCCACGCCCGCGGCGGCCAAGCCGCCGGGATTCTTGGCGGCGTCGGGGATCGCGTTGGCGGTCTGGAACTGCGTGTACGCCTGGAGATTCCCGATCACGCCCATGCTGGTGCGCTGGTCGAGCACCTTCTCGACTTCCGGCGGCAGGGAGATGTTCTCAACCATCAGGTTCAGCACTTCGATGCCGTAAGGATCGAAGTCGGGTTGGATCTTCTTGGACAGAAAGTCGCCCAACTCGCTGTAGTTCGCCGCCAGGTCGAGGGCGGCAATCTTGCTCTCGCCCAGGGCGTCGGCAAAGCGCGAGACGATCATGTTGCGGATCTGCTCGGTGATCTCTTCGACCGTAAAGCGCCCGTTGGTCCCGGCGATCTCGCGGATGAGCTGCGCGGGGTCCTTCACCCGCAGCGCGTAGGTGCCGAAGGCGCGCAGCCGCAAGGGGCCGAACTCGGCGTCCCGCAGCATGATCGGGTTCTTCGTGCCCCATTTCAGGTCCGTGAAGCGCTTGGTGTTGACGAAGTAGACCTCGGCTTTGAACGGGCTCTCGAAGCCGTACTTCCAGCCGAGCAGCGTGGACAGGATGGGCAAGTTTTGCGTGGTGAGGGTGTAGGTGCCGGGCTTGAAGACGTCGCCGATCTTGCCTTCGTTGACGAAGACCGCGTTCTGAGACTCGCGGACGACAAGCTTGGCCCCGTACTTGATCTCGTTGGCGTACCGCTCGAAGCGGAACACCATGGTGTCGTTGGTCTCGTCCAGCCATTGGACAATGTCGATCAGTTGGTGCTTGATGCTGTCCCAGAGACCCATGATTTTATCCTCCCAAAGGACCTGCCCAGACCCATCAAGCAGGATTCCGGCGTCTGTATAAAGAAAAGCCTATCGTGGTTTTGGGAAAATTGGAAATAATTTGCTGAATGCCGAAACTCAGACGCAGTTACGGATTCTCCGGCAGCCCTTCCTTGACCTTCTCCATAGGGAAGAACCTCCCCGGACAGGCCGTCCCGCCGCCTTCCCGGATCTGGCCGTGGCCGAAGATTCGGCTCGGCGGGATGCGATACCTCCGGGCCAGCGCCTCGGCCAGCGCCCGGGCGGCCTCGATCTGCTTCTCGGTGGGCGGCGCAAGATCGAAATTGCCGACCAGGCAGATGCCGATGCCGTGGCTGTTGTACTCGGCCGAATTGGCGTGCGCGCCGGCCTCCTGGGCTTTCCAGCGCGGCCCGGCCTCGATGGCCCCGTCGGGCATCTCGTTGCCATTCCCGATCACGAAGTCGTAGCCGAGGCTCCGCCAACCGTTGTGCGTGCGATGGTAAGCGTCGAAGCTCTGCGCGCTTCCTGCCACCGTCGCCGAATGGTGGAAGACGATGGCGGTCCACTCGCGCTCCGTCGTGCCGGCGTCGGTTGCGAGGACCTCCTCCAAATCCGGGGTGAAAATGGCGTGCTCGGGTTTGACCATGGCTTCAATCGGCGCGAGCAGCTTGCGGACGGGCGCGTAGCGCGGCGCGCCGACGCGGATCAGGAGCACGATCCCAGTGAACAGGCCCAGCGCCAGGCCAAGGGCCATCACCACCAACCGCACCGAGGTCGGAACCGCGGGCCAAGCCGCTTTTCTCGGAGCCGCCGCCCGGCCGACGAAGCCGCCCGTGAACCCGTCGAAGAACTCGCTGAGCGCGCGCACGGCGTGGCTCCGGAGGCCTGCAAAGGTGCGGATAGGCGGGGACCCGACACGATCTTGCCGCTATCGGCAAGTATCGGCCCCTTTTCGAGCGGACTTGAACCGCTGAACTTTAGGTTTTTGAGCTTCGGATTTCGGGTTTGCCGTTACGGCACTTCCTTATAAGTACCGTCGTTGTCCTTCGCGACGCCCTGCAGGAAGTCCTTCATGCCCGCGGCGTCCTGCTCGGGCGGATCTCCTGGGATGCGGGTGTAAATGCCGATCGTGTGCAGCCGGACCTTGAGCACCTGGTTGATCCACTTGATGCGGCGGCGGATATCGGAATTGCCCTTGGGCAGTTCGGCGATGGACTTGACGTTCGAATGCAGCATCGGCTGCGGCGCCCCGTCGGTGATCAGAAAGACGGTCTCGACGCCGTTGATAAAGGCGACCTCGCGCAGGGCCTCTTCCATGGCCGACATCGTCTGCGTGCCGCCGCCGGGGCGCGAGTCGTCCAGGAACTGGCAGGCCATCTTCTTGTTGGCCGCGTTGGCCGGCACCAGCGGCTGCTGCTTGTTCCAGCGCCGCACGTTGCTGCTGAAGGCGATGATGTTGAAGAGCACTTTGTTCTCGTCGAGGCGCATGACCAGGTCCTTGAGCTGGTCGCGGGCCTTCTCGAAGCGGTTGGGCTTGCCGCCTTGCGTCATGGAGCCCGACGTATCCAGCAGGAAGACGATGCGGTTCTCGGTTAGGGGGATCTCGTAGTAGGTCAGGCCTTCCTTGTTGTCCTTGTCCGGCTTCTCGCCTTTAAGTTCTTCGTTGAAGACGGGCGCCTTGGCCTGCGCGGCTTTGAACTCGGCCTCGTTCTTCTTCCACCAACCGTCCCAGGTGGCCGCGTCGGGGTTGAAGTCCTGGCCCGTGACCGCCTTCAGCGCCGCGTTGGATTCGTAGCGCAGGCGCCCGCCTTTAAGCTGCCGCATATAATCCACCAGCGGCGTGACCACCTTCTTATCCGGGATATTCGCCAGCGCGCGGCAGGCCGCGACCTGCACGCAGACCGCGTTAGTGATCTTGAGCTGCTTTAAAATCGGTTCGACGCCGCCGTCGTACTTGTGCGCGCCGAGCAGGTCGATGCACGCGACCATCACCTGGATATCGTTCGTGCTGCCGAGAAGCTTCGCCACCGCGGCGTCGAGGTCCGAGTTGGAATCGTGCGGGATCAGGCTGAAGAGCAGTTGCGCCTGCGCGGGCGGGCTCAGGCGCGGCAGTCCCGCCAGAAACGCCTTGTCGGCATCGGCCGAGCGCATCACCGCGATGTCGTCCTGGCAGTCGTTCTCGATCTCTTCCCATTCGCGCAGGGCGCCATCGTTGTTCTTCTGCTGCTGCGCCATGCTCAGGGCCTGGGCGAGATACCCCATGATCGCGTTCGCGCCGCCGGCGTTGTCCTGGGCGGCCGCTTCCTTGACCTGCTCTTTCAGCTTCTGCGCAGCGTTTGCTCCCAATACAGGTCCGGCCGTGAAACTTGCCAGGGTGAAAATTCCACAGAGGAACAGAGGGGTTCGCATGTTCTGAGGACTCCGTGACGAAGGCAGTAGCAGGCCGCGATTGTAAGACATTTATGAGTACCAGCCAGCCCTTGAAAAGGTGTCGTAAATCGGGTCGCTGTGACCAACGCAATGGTGCGTTTAATGTGCTTCATTCCGACTCGGATTTGGCAAAGCTCCATGTGCGCAACGGTGGGTTTTGTGCACCTTGACGCGCACCGCGCCGCACGGATACAAGGGGGACGTTCTAAGGGCCTGATCTATTCCGCCCAATCCCTCGCCGGAGGTCACTTTGTCCGAACCCGTTGCCCGGCCAGTCCCAGGACCGGTGTCCGAATCCGCGCGGCGAACCGTGGCGAACCTGCGCTCCGACGCCTCGCTACAGGCGCTATGGAAAGGAGCGCGTGGCGCGCGTGACGAGATGACCGCGCTGCTGCACGACCTGATTCAGATCCCGGCTCCCACCTTCCACGAAGGCCCCCGCGGCGAACGCGCCGCCCACTATTTGAACAAGGCCACGGGCGCAGCGGTCGAGAGCGACGCGGTCGGCAATCGCTGGGTGACGCTTAAAGGATCGTTAGGACCCGGGCCGAAGCTGCTCTTCTGCGCGCACCTGGACACGGTCTTTCCGGCCGGCACCGACTGCACGGTCCGCCGCGAAAACGGCCGGCTCTACGGGCCGGGCATCGGGGACGACGGCGCAGGCTTGGCCATCGTGCTCACCGGCGCGCGGCTGTTAAAGGAGGCGGGCCTGCCGTTTCCCGGCGAGTTCATCCTGGCCACCAACGTCAGTGAGGAAGGCCTGGGCAATTTGCGCGGAGTACGCGCGCTCTGCGAACGCTACGCCAAGGAACTCGATGGGTTCCTCTCGCTCGACGGCGGCATGGGCAATGTCGTGGGGGAAGCCGTGGGCGTGCGGCGCTACCGCATCGGCGTGAAAGGCCCCGGTGGGCATTCGTGGTCGGACTTCGGCACGCCGAGCGCCGTGCACCACCTCGCGCGTATCGCCGCGAGCCTGGCGGACCTGGAAGTCCCCGCGCATCCGCGCACGACCTTCAACGTGGGTGTGATTCAAGGCGGCACGAGCGTCAACACCGTCGCGCAGCATGCCGAACTCCTGCTGGACCTGCGCTCAATCGATGCGTCGGCATTGGCGGGCCTGGATGCGCGTGCGCAGAAAGCGATCGCGAAGCCGCCCTGCCCGAAGGAACTCCAGGTCCTGGTCGAGCACTTGGGCGAACGGCCCACCGGCGACCCCGCCTGCACGCGCGACTGGATCGACGTGGCGGAACCGATCTTCAGCGCGTTGAAGCAGCCGCTGAAGGTCACGGCGAGTTCCACCGACGCAAATATCCCGATCGCGCTGGGTCTGCGCGCCTCGACCATGGGCATGTGCCGCGGCGGACGCGCGCACACCACGGATGAATGGCTCGATCCGGAGAGCCTGCCCGTGGGCCTGGAAGCCTTTCTGCTGGCCGCGCTCACGGCCGCACGCGTCTTCCCTAGCCGCTGATTCGCTACACGATCCGGCAGCTTCGATTAGCATGCTCGCATGAAGATGCACCAGGTCCGCCAGGAACAGGCCGCGTCGCCGGTCGAGAAGAAGACCTACTACAAGGTCGTGGCGACGAACCGCCGCGCGCGGCACGACTATCACATCGAAGAGGCCTTCGAGGCCGGCATCGAGCTCCATGGCAGCGAGGTGAAATCGCTGCGCATGGGCCGCGTGGACTTCGCCGACTGCTACGCGCGCGTATACGAGAACCAGTGCTGGCTGATCGGCCTGCAGATTAAGACCTACGGCCACGCGCACGTCCAGTTGCCCGATCCCGTGCGCCGCCGCCGCCTGCTGCTCAAGCGCCGCGAGATCGAGAAACTGCGCCTGAAATCGGAAAAGAGCGGCTACACCATCGTGCCGCTGGAGATCTACTTCAAGGACTCGTGGGCCAAGGTGAAGGTCGGCCTGGCGAAGGGCAAGGCCGCCTACGACAAGCGCCAGTCGCTAAAAGAGAGCATGGCGCGCCGCGAGATCGACCGCGTGATGAAGAGCAAGCGGAAGTCGTAGCCTTAACCGGCCATATCATAGCGAAGCGTTCGCTAGCCCGTCTTCGGCGGCGCGGCCGCCTTGCCGCAACCGGGACAGAACTTGGCCGTCTCCGGCATTTTCGCGCCGCAATCGGCGCAGAACTTCTCCTGCGCGAGCGGCTTGCCGCACTCGGGGCAGAACTTCCCGCTAGCGGCCTTCGCGCCGCAGTGGGGGCAGCCCGCGGTCACCGGCTTCGAAACATCCATCCCGCCGGTCTGATCGCTCTGCTTCGCCTTATCCCAGACTTGCTCTTTCGCGGCCTGCGCCTGCGCCGCCGCGGCTTCCTCTTGAAGATTGGGCGCGCACTCTTCGCATAACCCTCTGGAAGCGTTCCAGCAGTGCTCGGGGCAGACCCACTTGCCGCAGCGGCTGCACTGCTTGAAGTGCTGCTTGGCCTCCTCGACGGACGAAGCGTACGCGTCGTCCCAAGCCTTGCCGCGATAAGCGTCCTTCAGGTGATCGCCAGCCGCCGCGGCCCGGCTGACATTCCCGCCGAAGAAGCTGCCCGCGGCCTTAAGAAAACTCTCCGCGAGCCCCATCTTGCTCGTCTGGAAGCGCGTCATGTGCCCGTTGCCGCACTTGTCGCAGTGGAACTCGAACTGGTAGCCCGTGTCATTCGAGCGGTCGGTGTAGTTTTTGGTGAATGCGATGAGCGCCATACCGAGCCTCCTTGTGCCTGTCGGAGAGCAAGGCTTCATCTTAATCGGATTTCATGCGTCAACAATGGGGAGTTGCCGAGTGTCGAAGTCTCGACCGGCTACTTCTTATAGTAATCCTGCAGCGCCTTCACGCTCCAACCTTGGCCCATCGCTTCGATGCCCGTAACGGCGGCCTCGGCGCCGGCGATAGTCGTGATGCAGGGGATATTGCGCGCGACCATCAGGCTGCGGATCTTGGCCTCGTCAGTGTGGTGGCCCTTGCCCGTGGGCGTGTTGATAACAAACGCGATCTCGTTGTTCTTGGCCAGGTCCAGGATGTTCGGGCGGCCCTCGCTGATCTTCTTAAGCTTCTCCGCCTTGATGCCGTGGCGCAGGAGAATCTTGTGCGTGCCGCCCGTGGACACGATCGCGTATTGGAGCTGCGCGAGGCGCTTGGCAATCGAGACCACCGCGCGCTTGTCCTCGTCGTTTACCGTGATGAAGACCTTACCCGTCATCGGCAGCGTCTGGCCCGCGGCCATCTGGGCCTTGGCGAAAGCGCGGCCGAAGTCGCTGTCCATGCCCATCACTTCGCCGGTCGATTTCATCTCCGGCCCGAGCACCGTGTCATTGCCGAGGAACTTGTTGAAAGGGAAGACGGACTCCTTCACCGAGATCTGTTCGGGAATCACCGACTGCGTGATGCCCTGCTGGCGCAGCGAGACGCCCACCATGCACTTGGCCGCGACCTTGGCCCACGGGACGCCCGTCGCCTTGCTGACGAACGGAACGGTCCGGCTGGCGCGCGGATTCACTTCCAGCACGTAGATCAGTTCGCCTTTGACCGCATACTGCACGTTCATCAGGCCGCAGACCTTCAGTTCGCGCGCGAGCTGGTCGGTAATCTGTTCGATCTTGCGAATCTGTCCGTCGCTGAGGCTGTGCGGCGGCATGGCCATGGCCGCGTCGCCGGAGTGCGTCCCGGCTTCCTCGATGTGCTCGAGGATGCCCGCGACGATCACGTCCTTGCCGTCGGCAACCGCGTCCACGTCGACCTCGATGGCGTCTTCGAGGAATTTGTCGATCAGCACCGGCGCGTCGGGGCTGGCGTCGAAGGCCTGCGCGACGAACTGCGCCAGCATGTTCGGCGAATGGCAGATCTCCATGGCACGCCCGCCGAGCACGTAGCTGGGCCGCACGAGCACCGGGTAACCGATCTTCTCGGCGACGACCTTGGCCTCGTCCAAGTTCATGGCCGTGCCGCCGGGCGGCTGGAGCAGTTTCAGGCGGTTGACGAGGTCGTTGAAGAGCTTGCGGTCTTCGGCCGCGGCGATCGAATCGACCGATGTGCCGATGATCTTCACACCGCCATCGCGCAAGCCCTTGGCCAGGTTCAGCGGCGTCTGCCCGCCGAACTGCGCGATCACGCCGTCGGGCTTAAGGAGATCGTTGATGTTGAGGACGTCTTCCAGCGTGAGCGGTTCGAAGAAGAGCAGGTCCGACGTATCGTAGTCGGTGGAGACGGTCTCGGGGTTCGAGTTCACCATGATGGACTCGTAGCCGAGTTCCGCCATGGCGTACGCAGCATGGCAGCAGCAGTAATCGAACTCGATGCCTTGCCCGATGCGGTTCGGCCCGCCGCCCAGGATCATGATCTTCTTCTTGTCGCTGACGCGCGATTCGTCCTCGAACTCGTAACTGGAATAGTAGTACGGCGTGTACGCCTCGAACTCTGCCGCGCACGTATCCACCAGCTTGTAGACGGGACGTATACCCAGGCTCTCGCGCAGCGAGCGAACCTCGTCTTCCTTCATGCCCCACAGGCAGGCGATCTGCGCGTCGCTGAAGCCGTCGCGCTTGGCGTCGCGCAGGACGGGCTTGAGCTTCTCCAGCAGCGCGAGGTCGTCCTTCAGTTTCTTCGAATCCGTGGAGAGCCAGATGCCCGAGCGCTGCGCGGGCTGCGGCACGCGCGGCAGCCAGTCGGTCGCGTCGCGCAGGCGGTCCTCGGTAAAGATCAGGTCCTCGATGTTGCGGATGAACCAGGGGTCGATGTCGGTCAGGTCGTGAATCTCTTCGATGCTGAAGCCGGACTTCAACGCCTGGCGGACCGCGAAGATGCGCTCGGCGTTCGGCGTCGAGAGCAGTTCGGTGATGCGCTCGCGGCTGGGGACGCCCTGCCGCATTTCAAAGGCGTCGCAGCCGAGGCCGGCGCGGCGGATCTCGAGGCCGCGCAGCGCCTTCTGCAGCGATTCCTTGAACGTGCGCCCGATGGCCATCACTTCGCCTACGGACTTCATCTGCGTCGTGAGCGTCGGATCGGCGCCGGGGAACTTCTCGAACGCGAAGCGCGGCACCTTGACCACGCAATAGTCGATGGTCGGCTCGAAGCACGCGGGGGTCTCGCGCGTGATGTCGTTGCGCAGTTCGTCGAGCGTGTAGCCGACGGCGAGCTTCGCGGCGATCTTGGCGATGGGGAATCCGGTGGCCTTGCTGGCGAGCGCCGACGAGCGGCTCACGCGCGGGTTCATCTCGATGACGACCATGCGGCCCGTGTCGGGATGGATGCCGAACTGCATGTTGCTGCCGCCGGTCTCGACGCCGATCTCGCGGATGATCGCGATCGAGGCGTCGCGCATACGCTGGTATTCTTTATCGGTGAGCGTCTGCGCGGGCGCCACGGTAATCGAGTCCCCCGTGTGCACGCCGATAGGATCGAAGTTCTCGATCGAGCAGATGATGACCACGTTGTCCTTGCGGTCGCGCATCACCTCGAGCTCGAACTCCTTCCAGCCCTCGATCGATTCCTCGACCAGGACCTCGGAGTTTAGCGAGAGCATCAGGCCGCGCTGGACGATCTGCTCGTACTCTTCCTGATTGTAGGCGATGCCGCCGCCGGTGCCGCCGAGCGTAAAGCCGGGGCGAATGACGCACGGCAGGCCGATCTGCTCGGCCGCGCTGCGCGCCTCGTCCATGTTGTGTACGAAGGTCGAGCGCGGCAGGTCGAGGCCGATACCCTGCATGGCCTTCTTGAACTGCTCGCGGTCTTCGGCTTTGAAGATCGCCTTCTCGTCGGCGCCGATCATCTTCACGTTGTATTTCTTGAGCACACCGGCCTGGGCGAGCTTGATGGCGGTGTTGAGGCCCGTCTGGCCGCCGAGCGTGGGCAGGAGCGCGTCGGGGCGCTCGGCTTCGATGATCTTCGTGACGGCTTCCAGCGTGATGGGTTCGATGTAGGTGCGGTCGGCCATCTCCGGATCGGTCATGATCGTGGCCGGGTTGGAGTTGACCAGGACGACGACGTAACCTTCTTCGCGCAGCGCCTTGCATGCCTGCGCGCCGGAATAGTCGAACTCGCAGGCCTGCCCGATGACAATAGGTCCGGACCCGATGAGCAGGATTTTCTTGATGTCTGTGCGTTTGGGCATGCAGCTTTCCAATTCGGCGGGCCGGACCGCGACAGCAGCGACAAGGTTCAAGAAGAACGCTTGGGCCTCATCGGTCCAAGGGGAACGTCCCGGAAACCTGTCGAGCTTGTCTGAGCCGATGACCGCTCAAATTGGGACGGAACTATACGGACTTCACGCGGAATTAAAAGCGAGGAAACCAAGGAATCACGAAAACTAAGCCGCTTCGGTCTCGAACTCTTCGACCAACACCGGCCCGGGCGCCGCGTACTGCCAATCCCACTCGCCGACCGGATCGGGCTCCAGCGCAGCCACGAGCGCATTGAACTCCGAGTCGCTAAGTGCCACCGCCGTGACGGGCTCCTTGGGCGCGGCGGTGTGCTCGACCGCCACTTCCTTCTTCGCAGGCGCAGCGGCAGCCGCCGGTTTCGCGGACGCTTTGAGTGCCGGAGCCGCGGCGGGCTTGGGCGCGGGCGTCTTGGCCTTCTTCTCTTGCGCGGCGCGGTAATCCGCGGCCGATTCCGCCACCACTTCTGCGACCGGCAACTGCTGAATCAGTTCGAGCAACTCCTCAGTGCGCTCCGAGCCTTCCTCCGGCGCCGCGCCTTCTTCGTAGAAGTACGCATCCGGAACCGCGGAGAACGCGGCCAGCGCTTCGATTTTGGGCGCCGAGGCGGCCGCGGGCTTGGGCTTCGCGGCGGCCGGCGCGGCTTCACCGGTAATCTCTTCGAGCTGTTCTTCTTCCTCTTCGTCTTCTTCCCCAACAACCTCGGAAGCCTCGTTCAGGTCCAGCTCGTCAAGGTTGACATTGACCTTGGCGATCTTGGGCGCCTTGGGCTTGGGCGCTTCTTCTTCGACCTCTTCCTTTTTCTTGCGCGTCAGACCCCGGCCGTCGGTCTCGATGACCTCGGCATTTCCGTCGTTGAGGGTGTCTAGCCCTTCGATCAGGTCTTCGGGCTGAGATTCGGGCTCGGGCGGGGTTTCCTCGTCCGCCGCGGGCTCTTCAACGGCCACCGCTTCGGTCGGACCGCCAAAATCCGGCGCGGGAATCTCGGCTGGCGGCTCCGCATCGAGTTCTTCGATGGCGGGCGCCTCGTCGGAGTCTGAAGCCTCTTCCGTAGGCGCTGACGCCGCGGCAGCCATATTCTCATCGGTGTAACTGCGGTCGATCATTTCCTTGATCTTGGGCCACGGCGCCTTGAAGGGCTTCACCTTGACCTTCGTGGCCTCTTCGATGGCGTTGATTGCGCGGCGGTTGAGCGGGTTGCCCATCACGATGCAGAGCAGGCCCTCGACCGCCTCGAACGGGCAGAGCTTGTCGGTCTCACATTGTTCTTTCGAGACCATGCCCAGCACGGTGGGTTCGGGCGTCAGGTCTTCGCAGTGGATGTCGGTGACCTGGACCTGCTTGAGCAGCGAATCGCGGACCGCGGAGGGCTTGCAGACGCCCATGGAGCGCAGGATCTGCCCGATCAGGCCGCCCTGCTGTTCCTGGATCTTGAGCGCCTTGGCGATGTGCTCGGCTTTGACCTCGTTGGCCTCTTGCAAGAGCTGGCCAATCTGCTTCGAGCGCATCGAGAAGCGCGAAGAGCGTCTGCTGGAGGGTGCGTCAGCCATGGAATCGCCTTCCGTACCGTGCGGCGGAGTAGCTCCACCGGCCCAAGACTACTGCTGCATGACCTTGATCAGCGTGATCATGTTGCCACCGCGGGGATTGGGGCGATGTTCGACCGTGTCCATCGAACTGACCACGGCCGCGAACCGCGAATCGCTGTGAATCGATCCCGAAGGCCCGAAATCGAGCGCCTTGCCGTGATCCGCGATCTTGATCGTCAGCGTCGTGCCGTTGGGCACGATCAGCATGTGAACTACGTTGCCCGGATCGCCGCCGTAGGCGTGGTCGATCAGGTTGTCGCAGGCGGACTGCACCGCGCTGGAGATCGAGTCGGTCGAACCGTTGTCGAAACCGGCCGCCGAGGCGCAGCTTGCCGCCAAGGCGCTGATGCCGGGCACCAGTTCTTTCTTCGAGGGAATGCTGATCTCGATCGGGCGGCCCTTCTTCGAGGCGAAGAAGCGCACGCGGCCGGTGGGTTCGACGGCCAGCACGGCGCCGCAGCGGGGGCACTTGTACTTGCCGATCTTCGGGACATCCAAAGTAACGCGGCAGCGCGCGCAGGCCGTTTGCATGGGAAAGGAAGCCGCGGGCGGAGCGGCCGCGGGAGGCGCGGCGGGCGCGGGCGGAGCGTAGGACGGCGGAGCCGGAGGCGCGTAGGCTGGAGCCGCGGGCGTCGTCTGGACCTTTACCGAAGCGGGCGGCGCAAGCTTGCCCGAGAAGGACTTCAGCGCCGTGGCCTCGTCCGGCACGATGTTGAAGAGCGCGTTAAAGCCCAGCATCTCCATCACGAGCATGACTTTGCTGGGTACGCGGCAGAAGGCGATGTGCCCGCCGATGGACTCGAAGGTGTCGGCGTACTTAAGCAGCGTGCCCAGACCGGTCGAGTTGATGTACTTAACGTTCGTACAGTCCAGGATCAGGTTCTTCACGCCCTTCTCGATCAGCTTGTCCATGACCTGCTGGAACTGCTGGATCGTGCTGGCATCGATGGAACCGTCCATCTCGGCCAGCGTGGCCGTGATGCCGGAGGGCGATTTGATGACCTTTACGCGGAATTCGATGTTTGCCATGGGTGCCTCGCCGCTTGACGGCTCCTTTACGTACCCCGCCTATCGCCGTAGGGGGCTCAGGTTTTGCGGATGTACTTCGTCAGGGTGATCTTATTCCCCGCGTAGTTGTACTCCAACTTGTCCACGCATTTGAGCATCAGCATGATGCCCAGCCCGCCCGCGCCGCCCTGCAGGTTCCGCTCACGCGCCGCGTCGACGGGATTGCCGCTCACGCCGCGGCTCAGGTAGATCTCGGTGTCGAAGCCATCGCCCTCGTCCGTAACGGCCAGCGTCACCTTCTCGCGATCCACGATGTACTGGATGTCCACATGGCGCTTCTCGTTCATCTTGTTGCCGTGGCGGTTACCGTTATCGAGCGCCTCGCGAAAGGCCACGCCCAGCGCCGAACCCGACTCTTCGGTCAGGCCCGACTGCGCGAGCAGCCCGGCCACGAGGTCGTTGGCGATCTCGATGTGGTCCTCGCCCGACTGGACCTTGAAGTGCATCTCGTGTTCGAAGTAGTTGCGCTCTTCGGCGAAGCGCGCGAGCTCCGATTCGGTCAGTTTCACCAGGTCCGTCAGCTCGAAGGGCTCGATGATCGTCTCGTCCGCCACCGACTGCACGCCCTTCACCACGGCGGGGTCCTCGCCTTCGGCGTAGACGCGGATGATCGCGGTCAGGCTCGTCTCTTTGCGCTTCTTGACGAACTCGCAGACCTTCGAAGGTTCCCCGAGCCCCACATCGAGCACGATCAAGTCGGGGTGGTGCTTTTCGAGGAATGTGATCGCGTTGCTCTCGCCGTCGATGACCGTCACTTCGCTGCGCACGCTCGAGAGCCGCGCGGCCATCACGCCCGTGAAGAAGTTCTTGCGCGGGACCACCAGCAGGATCTGGTACTGGCCGGAGCCTTCGATCTTCTTGCGCAGGCTCTCGTCGAGGTCGAATTGAACCAGCCGCGCCGGAGGAAGGTTGACGGAGGGATTCGTGGTGCCCTTGGTCGAGACGGCCTGGCCGGTCTTGACGAAGAGCGAGAGGAATTGCGGGAGTTCGATGCGGTTGCCGCGCTGCAGCTCTTTGCGCATGACTTCAATGGCGCGGTCGAGCACCGCGCGCGTCTGCGCTTCAGGCGCGCTCAGTTCCTGCGCCACCCGTTGGGCCAGTTCCGGCGTTGAGAGGGTCTTCATGTAAACTCTCGTCCCCTAAAAGCTGACCGAGCACGGCCAAAGTCCAATGGGCAAAGGCCATACTATGCACAAGGCGGCCAAAGGTCAAACCTACTTGGCCTTGCCGAGTTTGGCCGCAAGTTCTTCCTTCTGAATGACTTTCTTCTCAATCAGCAGATCCACGAGCGCCTGCAGCACCTGCGCGGGCGGCAGACGCACCGCACCCCGGCCTCCGCTCACCGCCGCGTGCTCGCCCGAGGTCCGCACTTCCTCGTCGGCGCTCGCCAGGTCCGGACACGGCAGGCCGTGGAAATAGTAGTCGATCGCCTTCTGAATGTTGCTCCGCGAGGCCACGGCCAGTTCCGTGCGCAGCCCCGTCAGGAAGCGGACCTCGTCCGCGGCGTTGTAGTCCATGGGATCGGCCACGGCCAGGATCAGCACGTCGTCCTTCCGGCGGATGGGCAGCATCTGGTGTTTCTCCAGAAGTTCCACGTCCATCAGCGCGGAGACCTTGGGCGACACCACGAGGTCCTTCAGTTGCATCGTAGGCAGATTGAGCTGCTTCCCGAGGAACGAGACCATGGTATCTTCAGGTAGGTAACGCAGTTTCAGCAGAATCACGCCCAGTTTGCCGCCCACCTGCTGCTGCGTATCCAGCGCCGTGCGAAGCTGGCTTTCCGTGATCAAATTGGCTTTAAGCAGCATCTCCCCCAGCTTATCACTCATAGAGCATGACCCTCCCCCTAGCTGGCGACAAGAGAGCGCGCAACGTACATAAATATCAAAGCTTTACGGCAGGTTAATGATTCGATAATCCATGTCAAGCCTTTTCCCCTGCACCGTATGCATTCCGGGCCTGTCGAGAATCGCTCAGGCGGGCCAGAGGGAACCGGTGGCATGCGCACTCTTATTCAAGTAACGTTAGCCCAGTTTCTCGCATACGGCTTGGATAGCGAGCCGGCGCGGCGGACAAGCCTTCGGCGCTTACATGGGAGCGAAACAGCGATGACGATTCATGTGGCCTTCATCGGCGCGGGCGACATGGCCAACGCCGTGCACTATCCCAGCGTTGCAAAGCATCCCAAAGCCAAGCTGGTCGCGGTCTGCGACCTGGACGAGAAGCGCCGCGAACAGACCGCGGCCAAGTACGGGATTCCGGGTAAGTACTCCGATTACCGGCTGATGTTCGAGCGCGAGAAGATCGACGCCGTGTACGTGATCATGTCGCCGCGCTTCGTGCGCCAGATCATCCTCGATTGCCTCGCCGCCGGGAAGCACGTCTTCACCGAAAAACCGCTGGGCGTGAGCGCGGCCGAGGCGCGCGAACTCACCGCCGCCGCGCAGAAGCACCGTTGCCTCACGGCCGTAGCGTTCAACCGGCGCTTCTCGCCGGTGCTGGCGGAGGCCCGGCGCCTGGTCGAGCAGAACGGCCCCATCAACACGGTTATGGCCGAGTTCCACAAGAACATGAAGGAGAATTACGAGCAGAACAAAGTCTCCATTATCCGTTCGGACGTGATCCACGTGATCGACGTGCTGAGCTGGATCGGCGGCGAGACGGCCGGGTGCCACAGCTACGTGGACCGGCTTCAGGGCGAAGACTGGCTGAATAACTTTAACGCCATTGTGCGCTTCAAGCGCGGCGCGGTCGGCCTGCTCAGCGCCAACCGCAAGAACGGCAACCGCTACGAGCGCTTTGAGTTCCACGGCAGCGGGATCAGCGCGTATGTCCGCGCGCCGGAGACGGCCGAGATCTTCGAGAGCGGGAAGAAAGAACCCAAGATCCTCAAAGGCGCGGAACTCTGCGGCACCGACGAGTTCCGTGTGATCTACGGCTACGACGCCGAAACCAGGCATTTCATCGAGAGCGTCGCGGCCGGCAAGGAGTGCGAGAACAATTTCGCCGCCGCGGTCCGTTCCGCCGAACTGGCCGAGCGCATCGAAGCCGGCGAGTAAGGAGCACCCGTAGCGGCGGGCAAGCCGCCTGCGGCACGAAATCGGCCGAATCTTCAATCCTAAGCTTTAGCGGGACCGCTTAGCGCAGGCCGTTGGCAATCTGCTGGAGCGCCTTGGCGGCGTCGTCGTAGGCTTTCGCCTTCCGCTCGTCGCCCTTGGGCGCGGGCGCCTCGGTGCCGGGCAGGTCGCCTTCGCCGGCGTTGTCGTGGCGCGGCGGCTTCCCGCCCGTGTTGCCGCCTCCGCCGCTTGCACGTTCGGCGCGCGCCTGCGCGCTGCAGGATTCGGCGGCCGAACTAAGCGCCTCGCGGGCCGAGCGCTTGGCGTTCACCGCGGCGTCGTTCGCGCTTCGTTGCGCATCGTTGTAATTCTTGCCCAGGAAACTTCGCTGCGCGGCAGTCACTGCGTTTCTCAGATCGGCCTTGCCGCGCGTCAACGCGCCCTGTGCTTCGCCGGTTAGGTTGTTGACGCGCAGGCCGTCGTCGAGCGCTTTCGAAGCCGCATCCGCCGCCGCATCCGCCGAGGCCAGCGCGTTCAGCGCATCCGACCACGGTTTCACCGTGTCGGCCAGGGCCGGATTCTGCCGCACGCCTTCGTCGGCCTGCTGCTTGGCCGCGGCGTACTGGCCCTGCTTCGCGAGCGGCTCGACCTTGTTCCAGACTTCGTTCTCGCCCTGCTGGTCGAAGTGTCTCTTCCTTAATTCTTCGATCTGCAGCTGCATTTGCTTGGCCGTGGAATCTTCGGGGAATTCCGCCAGCGCGGCTTTCAGTGCGTTCTCGGCGCCGTCGTAATCGCGGCCGTTGATCTTCTGTTTGGCCACGGCGATGTTATTCGCATAGCGGTCCTTCTTGGCCTGGAGTTCGGCCTCTTTCTTCCTGCGGTCTTCGTCTTCCTGCTGTTTCTTATCGAGCTGGGATTTGTACTCCGCAATCTTGGGTTGCAGGTCCGCGATGGCCTTGTCGTACAGCGTTTTGTTCAAGGGGTCCAGAGTGAGCAATTCCTTGTAGCCGGCTTCGGCGAGGTCGAAACGCTTGTCCTTGAGCGCCATGGCGGCTTTCGCATCCGCATCGTTGATCTGCTTCAGCCGGGCGTTGACCGCATCGAGCTGCTTCTTGACCAGATCCTTGAAGTCCTTGGGCGCTTCCGGATAGGCGGCTTGCGCGTCCTCGTAACCGGTCTTGGCTTTGCGCCAGTCCGAGACCTTCCAGGCCGTCTCGCCGGCCTGGAACTTCTCCTGGGCATCGACATTCTTTTGGCGCTTGGCGATCTCGTCCTTGACCTGGCTGTCGTCGGCTTTTTTCTCCAGGGCCTTGCGGTAATCGTCGCGCGCTTCGGCGAATTTGCCGAGTTGCACCGCATCGTCGCCGTTCTTGAGCCAGGAGCGGTATTGGTCCTCCCGCTTGATGCGAGAGATCTCCGAGTCGTAGCCGCCCTGTTTGCTCTTGTTCAAGGTCTTTAGGGCCTCGTATGCCCTGATCGCTTCCGCAAGCTTCCCCTCGGTGGCCATTCTGGCCGCGTCCTTCTCGCTCTGCTCCAGGTCCTTCACGCGCTGGTCCACCTGCTCGATATAGCGCTTGAGCGAGTCTTTCAGGTCCTTGTACTCGGCGCCGCTAAGCGCGTTGGCGGTCAACTCGGCGGACTGGTAGACCTCTTTGGCGTTAGTCCAGTTTTGCGCGGCAAAGAGTGAATTGCCGTTCTCAATCTGAAAGCGCACATCGGCTTCCGTGAATTTAGCCTGCGCCGTCGCATCGTTTTTCTTGATATTAAGCGCCGCCTGGAAGCTGTTGCGCGCGTCCGCCCAATTCTTCTTGCCCATGGACTCGTCGCCGGACTTCATGGCATCGGCGAAGGTCGTCGATTTGGCAAAGTTGTTGCGCGCGGTCTGCAACCTTTGGCTGAGCGCATCGTTGGGACCCATGACCTGCAGGGCCTCTTCGATCCGCTTCGAGGCCTTGTCCCACTGCAGCGCCTTCTCCGCGTCCTGAATCTCGCGTTCGAACCCGGCCGACCGCAACGCGGCGGCTTGTTGCGTGAGTTGGGCTTTGAGCGCCGTGTCTTTCTTCTCGTCGGTCAGGGTGCAGGCGTCGAGCAGTTTGAGGGCCGCGCCGCGCCAGTCGCCCTTCTTGTTGGCCGCGTCGGCGTCGGTTCGAACGGCTTCGATCTTGATGCGCCGTTCGCAGGTCTGCACGGCTTCGTCGGCGGAACCGAACGCACCCGCTTTCTTCGCCGCCTCGAGCGCGTCCTGCCACTTCTCGCCCTTGGCCGCGTCCGTGGACGTCTTCATGTAGTAGTCGAAGAGCGGCTTGCGCAGCTTGGTCTCGAGTTCCGGGTCTGTCGGTTTGTATTTGGCGGCTTCCAACAGATGATCTTCTGCTGCAGGATAGTCGCCGCCCTGAAACGCTTCGATGCCTTTCTTCAAGGCGTCGCCGAACCTCGCCTTTTGCTCCGCATGCCTGTCGCTTAACTGCTGCTGCAATTCACCGAGCTGGTAGTTGCCGGGGAATTCGGCAAACGCCGCGGCGAGCAGGGCGCGCGCATCCTTGTCCTTGGCTTCCTTAATGGCCTTTTCGATGGCGGCGACGTAGCCCGTCAGCACTTTCTGCTGCAGGTCTTTCAGCGTCTTGTCGTCGGGGAAGAACTGCAGTCCCGAGCGCACGGCCTCGCCGGCCTTGGTGACATCCTTGGTTAACTCGCTCTCGGCGCGCTTGACGAACCCGGCCAGAATACGGCTCTCGAAGTTCTGCAGTTCCGTGTCGTCGGAGAACTTGACCAGCGCGGCTTTGCGGGCGCGCTCGGCCTTTTCAAGGTCGCCCTCCTCGATGAACTGCTGAATATCGCTCTTGTACTTCGAAAGCTGCTGCTTCTTCTGCAGCATCTCGTAGCCGAAGTACGCGCCCAGGCCCACTACCAGCAGCAGCACCGCGGCCGCGGCGGCCAGCAGCGGGACTTTGCTGGCCTTCGCCTGTTGCGCCTGCGGGCCCGAGAGCACCGTCGGGGTCGGAAGTTCCTGAAGCGGCGCGGGCGCCGGGGTCATCTGCAGCGGAGAAGGCGTCGCACCCGAAGCCTGCTGCGCGGCCATCTTCCCGGCCGAGATCATCGTCGGCTCAAAGCCCGAACTCGCGGGGGTCCCTTGCGCCACGGGCGTCCGGTTGCCTCCCGTGAGCAGCGTCGGTTCAAAGCCGGAGGCCGACGGCTGCCGTGCGGGCGTCGTGCCCACCATGTGGACCGGCGTCTGCCCAGGCGCGGAGCTCAGCGGCGCCGGCGTCCCCCCGGTGGGCATGCCCGTGGCGCTGCGCGGATCGAAATTGCCCGGCAGAACCGTGGGCGTGTACGCCGCCACCGGATTGGGGCTGGGCGTGGCGGCAAAGACCAGCGGCAGATCCGGCGCCGGCTTGAGGTTCCCCAGCGCTTCCTTCAGGGACCACGTATTCTCTTTGCCCGCGACGCCTTTCTGCGCCTTCTCCACTTCCTCGATCAATTCCTGCGCGTTCTGCTGGCGGTCTTCGCGCTTCTTGTTAAGCAGCTTGAGCAGAATCTTGGCCGACGCTTCCGTGAGGTCCGGTACGAGCGACCGCGGGTCCGGCGGCTGCTCGAACTTGTGCTTGTAGAGGATCCCCAGTGCGGTCGGCGCCTGGAAGGGCGGCTTGCCCGTGAGGGCGCTAAAGAAGGTCGCCCCCAGCGAATACAGGTCGCTGCGGGCGTCGGCAGTCTCGCTGTCGCACTGCTCGGGGCTCATGTAGGTCGGCGTGCCGAGGAACGTGCCGGTGCGCGTCAGATGCGAGTCGCTGCTCTGTTCGAGCACCAGCCCGAAGTCCACGATCTTCAAGTAACCTTCGCGGCTGACGAGCAGGTTCTCGGGTTTCAGGTCGCGGTGCACCAAGCCGCGCGCATGGGCCGCCGCGAGCCCCTTCGCCGCTTGCAGCAGGAAGTTGAGGCACTCGACTTCGGAGAGCGGCCGGTAATAATGCGTGAGCGCCCCCATGCTCGCGCCGTCCACCAGTTCCATCGCGATGTAGTAGATGCCGTTCTGCTCGCCCGCGTCGTGCACGTTCACGATGTTGGGATGGCTCAGGTTGGCGACCGCGCGGGCCTCGCGCATGAACCGCGCGACGTACTCCGGGCTGCGCGTGAACTCGACCGGCAGAACTTTGAGCGCGATGGGGCGCCCAAGCGTCGTGTGGACCGCACGGTACACGCTCCCCATGCCGCCCTGTCCAAGTTTGGACATGATGCGGCAGTTCGCCAGGATTTGAGGAACACTTTCGGCCATCTAATTCTCGTACCTCGCTACACAGTCCCTGCCTTTTAGACCCATCCGCGGCAAATCGTGCGTCATGTTTCTACCATACGACTAAAGACTGGCTCGCGAAGACATTATCAGCGGGCAACGGGACGTTACAGTGAAAAATCGGTGTAAGCCACCCGTGCAGACGGAAATCGGAGCGAGCGCATTCGCTCAGCCTCCTTTATTATGTATTGAGTCACCTAACCTCTTCGATTTGGAGCCAATATGGACCTGAGCCGTAAGCAGGTGCGAGCCCTACTTTGTAAAGAATTCGTGAGTATCTTCGGCCCCGGCGTCGCGCCCCGCTGCGCCCTCGCCCCCGGCCGCGTGAACCTGATCGGCGAGCATACCGACTACAACGGCGGCCTGGTGCTGCCGATCGCGATCGACCGCCACACCGCGGTAGTCTTCCGTCCTAACGGGTTGAAGAGCTTCCGCATCTTCGCCGCCGCGGTTAAGAAGACCGGCGGAAATCCCAACGACGCCTTCGGCCTGACACGGGCGGCTATTCCCAAGCTCGGCGATCCCAAGAAACACTGGGCGAATTACGTCCGCGGCGTCGCCGTGGCGCTGCTCAAGCGCGGCGTAAAGCTGAAGGGCGGCGACCTGTACATCACCGCCGACCTGCCGCAGGGCGCGGGGCTCTCGAGTTCCGCCTCGCTGGAAGTCGCTGTGGGTCTGGCCATGCTCGCGCTGGCCGGGAAGACGATGGACCGCCAGGCGCTCGCCTTCGCCGCGCAGGAGGCCGAACACACCTACGCGGGCGTGCGCTGCGGGATCATGGACCAGACCGTCGTCGCGCGCGCCAAGGCCGGCCACGCGCTCCTGCTCGATTGCAAGAGCCTGGCCGTCCGCCACGTGCCGATCAAACTTAAAGGCTGGGCCTTTGCGATCTTCGATACCGGCGTGCGCCACAAGCTCGCCTCCAGTGAGTACAACAAGCGCCGCGCCGAGTGCGAACACGCCGCGAAGATCTTCGGCGTCAAGACGCTCCGCGACGCGACGGTGGAGCATCTGCTGAAGCTCGGCGGAAAACTTACCGCAAGCGAACACAAGCGCGTGCGGCACGTGATGACGGAGAACTTACGCACGGCTCAATTCGCGGAATTTATTAAAAAGGGCGAGTTGCGCGAACTCGGCCGAGAACTGAATTACAGCCACTACAGTCTTTCATCCGATTATCAGGTGAGTTGTCCGGAACTCGATGACCTAATGGCGTCTGTTCAGCGCCTCGATGTTGTCTCAAGACATCTTGCCTTAACCTGCAAAGGAGCCCGCATGACCGGAGGTGGCTTTGGCGGCGCCATTGTCGCGCTAGTCCAGATTGATAGATTTCCTCAAATCTCGAAGGGACTTGCGAAGCTATACATGAAACACATGAAGAAAGAATTGGGCCTCCGTTTGCTCCTCACACCCTCCGCGGGCGCGCGCGTGTTGCCCCTGTCCTGAACTTGCTCCTTTGGGAAACAAAACGCGCGACATCCGGTATAAAGGAACATGATTATTCACCTCGAAGTGTTATAGTCTGTTTAATTAGTTGACTGATGCGTTTGTTAATTCACACCTTTGATGCGACGGCTTGGAGAAACGATGGCTCAGGACTCGGGATCGACCCCCATGCCCGCCGCGAACGACCTGGCCGCGCTTAAGATCGACCGCGCCGGGAAGCGCCGCCGCCTGCCGCTCTGGCCGTTCCTGTTCGTCGCCGCGCTCGCGGCCGTCGTGGTCGCCTATCCTGCGATCCAAAAGAATATGGAAGGCGTCGAGGTCGCCACCGCGCCGGCCATCTCCGTCCTCGCGCTGAAGCAGCTTGCGGCCAGCACGCCCCGCGAGGCCGACCTCACCGCCGCGGGCTACATCGTGGCCGACCGCCAGGCCGTGCTCGCGGCCACCTTCGTCGGGCGGCTCTCGAAGCTGAACGTGAAGGAAGCGGAGGACGTCAAGAAGGACCAAATCGTCGCCGAGGTCGAGCATTTCGCGATCGACGCGCAGATCGCCGAGCTGGAGGCCGACAGCGCCGAACAGAAGGCCGAGATCGAGCGCCTGCGCAAGAGCCACGCGCAGGCGTTGGCGGAAGTCGATTCCGCCAAGTCGGCGCTCGCGACCTTCGACGCGGAGACCGACGAGATGAAGATCATGTGGGCCGACGCCAAACGGCGCCTGGAGCGCGACCGGAAGCTCGCGGAGGCCAACGCGCTGGGGTTCTCGGAAGCCGACGACCGCGAGACCGAAGTGAAGATGGCCGAGGCCAAACTGGAGACGATCAAGCGCCGCCGCACCGAGTCGGAACAGACGATTGAGGTGCGCGTCAGGCAGGCGGAGGTCGCGCAGAGCGCCATCGCGGTGGCCGAGGCGCACCTGGCCACGACCGAAGCGCGCCTCGGCGTGCTGGAGTCGCAGCGCATCGAGTACTTCATCCACGCGCCCTTCGACGGCGTGGTGACGGAGAAGGCCGCGGAACAGGGCGAGATCATCGCGCCGGTGAGCGTTGGGGGGCAGATGGCGCGCGGCTCCATCGTCACCGTCGCCGATTGGGACTCGCTGCAGGCGGAGGTGGACGTCGCCGAGACGTACATCGCGCGCGTCCGTCCGGGCCAGCGCGCCGCGATCACCGTCGACGCCATGCCGGGCAAGGTCTTCGCCGGAAAAGCCCAGCGCATCCTGCCGCGCGCCGACCGCGCGAAAGCCACGCTGCAGGTGCGCGTGGAGTTCCTCAAGGACAAGGACGGCAAGAGCGTCTTCGCCGGCGAACGCATCCTGCCCGACATGGGCATCCGCGTGAAGTTCCTCCCCGACGACGCCCCGGCCGGCGCCGAGACCGGCGCGGTGAAGCCCAAGACCTGCGTGCCCAAGGAAGCGCTCCAGGGCGACGGCGCAGCCGCATGCGTCTGGATCGTGAAGGACAAGAAGGCTCTCAAGCGCGCCGTCACCCCCGGCGAACGCGCCGGAGACTGGGTTGAGATCGCTAAGGGAATTGAGCCCGGCGACCAGGTGGTGGTCAAAGGCGCGGAGAAGCTCTCGCAGGACGGCGAGAAGGTAAAGGTTCCGGAAAGGTAAGCGGAGGGATTGACGATTGACGAATCACCGTTGACGACTGGTGTCCTGCGAAGCCGCGCTCAATGGTCCATCGTCAATGCGTGAATCGTCCATTCATGCCCGAGCCCATCATCCAGCTTCGCGACTGCACCAAGATCTATCACAAGGGCGGCGAGGAGATCCTCACGCTCGACCACGTGAGCCTCGATATTCAGGAAGGCGACTTCGTCGCGCTGATGGGCCCGTCGGGCTCGGGCAAGACGACCCTGCTCAACCTCATCGGCGGCCTCGATACGCCCACCGGCGGACAACTGGTGGTCTGCGGCCAGGATCTCGCGGAACTCTCCTCGCGCGGGCTCGCGGACTGGCGCTCGCGCCACGTCGCCTACGTCTTCCAATCCTTCAATCTGCTGCCCGTGCTCACCGCGTTCCAGAACGTCGAACTGCCCCTGACGCTGATGCCGCTGAGCAAGGCCGAGCGCCGCCGCCACGTCGAGACCGCGCTGCGCATCGTGGGCCTGCAGGACCGCATGAACCACCGTCCGGACGAACTCTCCGGCGGCCAGGAACAGCGCGTCGCGATCGCCCGAGCCATCGCCTGCGACCCGCACCTGCTCCTGGCCGACGAACCCACCGGCGATCTCGACGCCCACTCCGCGCAGGAAGTGATGAACCTGCTCACCGCGCTCAACCGCGAGTACGGCAAGACGATCATTGTGGTCACGCACGACCCCCGGGTCGCCCACGCCGCCCGGCGGCAGCTCCATCTGGATAAGGGTGTCCTCACCCTCGACCAGCTCTCGACCGGTCGGCACGCAGTGGCGGAGCCGAGAAAGGCATGAAGAAGCCGTTTGCCCTGTCGCAGCGTTTTTCGTGCTTCGAAGTTCAGGCTTAGATTTTGGAGTTCAGATGCGCTTGTTGCTGAAAAACCTCACGCGCAAACCCTTGCGCACGCTGCTGACGGTGCTCAGCATCGCGGTCGCGCTCTTCCTGTTCTGCTTTCTCGAAGCGGTGCTCGATGCCTTCAACGTCGGCGTGAACATGTCCAGCGCCTCGCGCCTGGTGGTGCAGCACAAAGAGTCCATCATGTTCTCGCTGCCCATCGCCTATAAGGACACGCTGGAGCGGCAGGAAGGCGTGAACGCGGCCGTGCCCATGGTCTGGTTCGGCGGGTGGTACCAGCCCAAGGACGAGACGGGGCAGTTGCGCGAAGAGATGTTCGCGCAGTTCGCGTGCGACATCGAGAAGCACCGCAAGATTTTCCCCGAGATCGTCGTGGACGATAAAGCCTTCGCCGAACTCCTGGCCGACCAGGCCGGCTGCATGATCGGCGACAAGACCGCCGAGCGCCTGGGCATCAAGGTCGGCGACCGCATCGCCTTGCGCGCCACCATCTGGTCCCGGCCGGGATCGCCGCTCTGGAATTTCAACGTCCGGGCCATCTACACCTCGACGTCCCTCTCGTTCGACCGCACGGTCATGTTTTTTCATTACAAGTATTTCGACGAAGGCCGCGAGCTGGAAAAAGGCCGCGTGAGCATCTTCTGGCTCGGCATCAACGACCCGGCGCGCTACGCGGAGATCGCCGAGACCATCGACCGGCGTTTTGCCAACAGCCCCTTCGAGACCAAGAGCGTCACCGAGAAGGCGTTCAACATGCAGTTCGTCTCCATGATGGGCAACTTCCAGCTCCTGCTGCGCTCCATCGGCACCGCCATCGTGCTCACCATGCTGCTCGTCGCCGCCAACACCATGATGATGAACGCGCGCGACCAGACCCGCGAGATGGGCATCTTGAAGTCCATCGGCTTCTCCGACGGCTACGTCTTCCGCCTGCTCATCGGCGAGGCGCTCGTCGTCGCCTGTCTGGGCTGCCTCTTGGGCGCAGGCTTCGCTTACGCGCTCTTCACGCTCGCGGAAGTGAACCCCAAGCCGGACTTCTTCCCCGTCTTTCGCGTGACGCCGCAGGTCCTCGCGGGCGCCTTTGGCATCGCGCTGCTCACGGGCGCGCTGAGCGGCCTCGTTCCAGCGCTCGCAGGCATGCGCCTGAAAGCAACTGAAGCCTTGCGCAGTGTGTAAAGGATAGAGCCGTGCCAATTCCGCTGGCCTACAGCTACCGCAGCATCGCAATCCGCAAGGGCTCGTCGGCGATGGCCGTCTTCGGGATCGCGCTCGTCGTCGTGGTGTTTGTCGTGATGCTGGCCCTGGCGGAAGGCTTCCAGCACGCCGTGGCCACCAGCGGCAGCCCCGACAACCTCATTATCCTGCGCAAAGGCGCGGATGCGGAACTGCAGAGCCAGGTCCGCCGCGACCTCGGCCGGGTCATCGCCGAGATGCCCCTGGTCGCCGTCTCGGCCAAGGGCGAGAAACTCTTCTCGTTCGAGAGCATCCTGCTTTTCGGCCGACGCAAGAAGGACGGCGGGTTCAGCCAGCTCAATGTCCGGGGCGTCTCTCCCGCGGCCTTTGACGTACACGAAGGCATGCGCCTGAAAGAGGGCCGCTGGTTCCGCTGGGGCACCAACGAGGTGGCCATCGGCGCGGCGCTCGCGCGGCGGATCGAGGGCTTCTCGGTTGGGCAGACGCTCGCCTCGGGCCGGCAGACGTTCGAGATCGTCGGCGTCTTCGAGGCCGGCGGGAACGGCTTCGAGTCCGAAGTCTGGCTGGACGGCGAAATCTTTATGAACGGCTTCAAGCGCGGGGACATCTACCAGTCGTTTGTCTTTCGCGCGGCCGGCGACCCCGCGGAAGCCAAGAAGACCCTCGAAAAAGAGTTCGAGAAAGACCCGCGGTTGCGCTCCATGCAGGCGCTGGTCGAGAGCGAGTACTACTACAACCAGTCCAAGCTGATGTCGCAGGTGATCGTCACGCTCGGCGGGTTTCTCACCCTGATCATGTCCATCGGCGCGATCGTGGGCGCGATGAACACCATGTACGCCGCCGTCGCGCAGCGGAAACGCGAGATCGGCTGCCTGATGAGCATGGGCTTCACGCCCGAGTCGATCTGGGGCGCGTTCATCGCCGAGTCCCTCTGCCTCTCCCTGCTCGGCGCGATCGTCGGCTGCCTGCTGAGCCTCTTCTTCAACGGGCTCAAGACCGGCACGACCAACTGGGCCACGTTTAGCGAGACGGCCTTCGAGTTCACCGTCACGCCCGAGATTCTGTTGATCGCCTCCGCATTGGCCCTCGGCATGGGCTTCGTCGGCGGCTTCCTCCCCGCCCTGCAAGCCTCGCGGCTAAAGGTCGTAGAAGCGTTGCGCAGGGCTTAAGCCTCGCAGTCCCGTTGGACACAGGTGCTTGTAGATTGGAATTCCTGCGGGTGCCACACCACGTAGTGGTGTGCAAGACCTTTGGAGGCACAAAGGCACACGCACGCCACTACGTGGCGTAGCGCCCACGGCCGGTCAAATCCACAAGCACCTCAGTCTCTTGCGGCTCACGCCGGTGTCATTTCGCGGATCAGTTCCAGCGTCCGGTCGGCGACCAGACGGCCGCCTTCCGGGCCGACGGGATTGCTGGCGGGAATCGAGCCGTACCCGCCGCCTGCCACGGAGCGGCTCGACGGCACGTACGTGCCGGGCCCAGCCAACTGAATCAGAAACGTCTGCACGGCTGGGCTGTTGGCTTTGATGAACGTCCCGAAATCGAGGTAGTACTCGAACGGATTGGTCGCGAAGACGGCCTCGCCCAACCGTACCACGTGAAGCTCCGCCGGCCACCGCTCGCCCGCCTGCTGCCTCTCGAAGCGCGCGGCCACGCTCTTGAACCAGCCCGCGCGGCGATAGTGCATGCTCGCGTCCACGTACCAGCGCGGCTTGCGGCTAGCGTCAGGGTCATTCTCAAGTTTCTGCATTTCCTGCTTGTACGCCGCCATGTGTTTCTCCGCTTCGGCCTGGGCCGCGCGAACATCGCCCGCGGTAAGATTGGAGAGCGGCAAGGCCAGGTCCTCGACGCGGTGCTCGAGCGCAACGTCGCCCGTAGCCGTCGGCGCGATGGCCGGCAGCACGTCCTCGACGGCCGCGGCGATCCGTTTCGCGATCTCCCGCCGCGCGCTGCGGCCCTGCAGTTCCAGCATACGCCGGACCGCGGCCTTCTCGAAGATGGCGTGCGGCGAGAGGTCCCCGGCGGCGCTGCACTGGGGAAAAATGAAGAGATGCTCGCCGAAGCGCGCGCGCAACTCCTGGCGCGTCTCGCACCAGTAATCGGCGCTCAGCAGGTACTGGTGTTCGCTCACTTGCGAAGGGCATGGGACGTTCACCACCAGGCCGGTCAGCTTTCCCGCGCGGTCGTACGCCGCCATCACGTTGACGCTGTGGTCCTCGAAGCCCTCGATGTGGCTGAACATGGGCGTCGCCAGGTTGCCGTACATGGTGGCTTTGCCCGAGGTGTCCACCCAGCGGCGATTGCGCCCGACCACCGCCTGCCCCAAGCCAAACGCCACGCGGCCCGGCGCGCGCTCTTTCCAGGCTCGCGCCACCGCGCCCGCCACACGCTCCGCGGCAAAGGCCACGTATGCGAGGGAATCCATAACGGGCAGGTCGACGCCTTCCGCCTGAGCGGAACCCGTCGGACCGCGTTCCGAGGGCCGGACCTCCGGTCCCGCGTGTGTATGCGTCGCGTTCAGGATCACATGCTTGGGATCGAGGCCAAGCTTGGCGTCCTTGACCCGTGTCCGCACCGCGTCGCGGAATTCATCGGAGATGCAGACGATATCGCAGCTCACGAAGACCACTCGCGTGTCGCCCGCCTCCAGCGCCCACGCGGTGGCCGTCAGCGGGTCTTCCACGCCTTCCGATACCCGCGCGTGAAACTGGCCGCAAACCAGAACGGGCTTCTCGGGCGTGATCTCCGCCTGCGCCCACCCGATCCGTAACGTCTCATCCGTCCGCGTCGAAGACATGCGCCGCTCTCCTGGAGCCGTATTGGTGCCTCGAATCCTGCTCGCCATGAAGACGCAAGGCTGCGCATCATCTGACACCCACCCCGCGCGGCCTGACAGAGGAATTCATTGCGAACTAGGGTAAGATTTTGTGGCCGCATAAGGGCCGCTACAGGGAACTGAAGAGTGGTGGGCCCAGCTGGATTCGAACCAGCGACCTGGGGATTATGAGTCCCTCGCTCTCACCGCTGAGCTATGGGCCCGACCGGGCGCGGCCTTTCCGCGCGTCTCCCAATCTACCTCTGCATCGCGCGAGCGTCCAGGACGCCGCAGAAGCGGATTGCACACGCGCAAAAAAGATTTTGATGCGGCGAACAAGATAATATGGCCGTATGTTATTCAACATTGTGTACTAATATACTGAGGAGCATAAGGCTTTTAGTCGATTAGCGTTGCACCCGTGCAGGAATTCCTATGGCCGCGATGACCAGCGAAGACAACCGCCAGCTTGTCAACGAAGCGGTCAACAAGGGTTTCCTGTCTCCGGCGCAAGCCAACGTTGCGCTTAAGGCGATCAAGCAAGCCGAGACCACCGGCGCCCAACTTTCCCTCCGCGATTTCCTGACCCAGAACAAGGTGATTTCTCCGCGGCGCTGGGAGGAGTTCGAGAAGCACCTCATGGCCAAGGCGGCTAAGCTCGCCCACGTTCAGGCGCCGCCCGCCCCCGCCCCGCTTCTGAAGGCCCCGCAGCCCAAGCCGTCGAACGAGTTGGAACTCCCCTTTGATATCGCCGGGTACCGGCTGACGGAAAAGATCGGCCAAGGCGGCATGGGCAGCGTCTTTAAAGCCACGCAGAAGGCCATGCGCCGCACGATCGCGATCAAGACGCTCTCGCCGCGCTACGCCGGCGATCCGCAGTATGTCGAGCGTTTCCGCAACGAGGCCAAGGCCGCGGCGGCGCTCAACCATCCCAACGTGATCGTCCCGATCGATGTCGGCGAGGACAAGGGCATCCATTTCATCGCCATGGAGTTCATCCAGGGCGAGAGCCTGGGCCAGTGGATGGACCGCGAAGGCCGCGTGACGTGGAAGGAGTCGGCCGAGATCGCCCAGCAGGTCGCGAAGGGCCTGGAGTACGCCCACAAGCGCGGCATCGTCCACCGCGACATCAAGCCCGACAACATCCTGCTCGACAAATCGAGCGGCCTCGCCAAGATCGCCGACCTGGGCCTCGCGCGCCGCACGACCGGGGATTCCGATCTGACCCAAGATGGCCAAGCCGTCGGCACGCCGTACTACGTCTCGCCCGAACAGGCCCGCGGCCAGAAGGACCTCGACGGCCGCGCCGACCTCTACAGCCTCGGCGCCACCCTCTGGCACATGCTCGCCGGCGTGCCTCCCTTTGAAGGCGCGACGTCGGCCGTGATCATGACCAAGCATCTTACCGAACCCGTCCCCGATCCGCGCTCGGCCGTGGCCGACCTGCCTGAAGACCTGGTCGCCATCGTCCTTCGGCTCATGGTGAAAGAACGCGACGAGCGCTACGCCCACGCGGGCGAACTCCTGGAGGACCTGGAGGCGCTGCTCGCCGGCAACGTCTTGCCACACGCCCGCATGCCCAAGCGCGGCGCCAAGGATAAGTCGCCGCTCTCGGTGCCGACCATCCGCGGCGGCGCGGGCGCGTCGCGCTTGAAGGAACCGAACGTCTCGCGGCCCGCCGCCTCCCGTCTGCGCGGGCCCTCGCTTTCGCGCATGAGCGGCGCCGGCATGTCGCGCCTGGGCGGCGCCAGCCACGTGATGCAGCGGCGCGCGCAGGGCTCGAACACGCCGTGGATGCTGATCGGCATCGCGGTGCTCCTGCTGCCCATCGTCGGCGCGGCGATTTACGTCCAGATGCAGGAGAAACCGAAGCCCGCCGGCGGCGGCTCGCCGGCCGCGGGCGCTTCAAAGACCGCGGAGAAGTCCAGCCCGGCCAAGTCGGACGCCAAGACGCCGCAGGAAACACGGGAAGAGGCCGCGCGCAAGGAATTGCACGAGGCCGACGAGTTCGCCAAGGCCAACCCGCTGCCTTTCAGCCAGGATCCCGTCATCGCGCGCTACCAGCGTGTGGCCTCGGACTACCCGGGCACCGACGCGGCCAAAGAAGCCAAGAATATGGCGGACGCGCTTACCGTCGCGAAGAATAACTTCATCGGGCCGGGCAAGACGCCCGGCAGTCCGTAATCAGCGCACGAGCTTCAAGCCCGTCAGCGCCGCTTCCAGTTCCCGCGCGCTCTCGTACCGGTCGTCGGGATTCTTCGCCATCAGCTTGAGCACCACTGCCGAAAGGCCCTTCGGGATCGTCGGCACGAGCACCTCCGGCCGCGTGGGCGGTTCCGAGATGTGTTTCATGATCGTATCGATGGACGTCTTGCCCGTGAACGGGAGTTCCCCGGTCAGCATGTGATAGGCCGTGCAGCCCAGCGAATACAGGTCCGCGCGCGTATCCACTTTCTCGGGCGAGAGCGCGATCTCGGGCGCCATGTAAGCGGGCGTGCCCACGATATCGTGCGCGCCGTTCTTCATGGAGATCTGGTCCGCGACAAGCGACTCGCGGATCGAGCCCCCCGCGGGCAGCAGGCGCTTGGCCAGGCCCATGTCCGCGATCTTCAGTTCGCCGCGCGCTCCGAACATCAGGTTCTCGGGCTTGATGTCGCGGTGGACGATGCAGAGCGCCTCCGCGGCGGCCAGGCCCCGCGCCGCTTCCAGCAGAATCCGCGCGGCCTCGGTGACCGGTAGCCGCCCGCCGTGGTGGTCCATGCGGTCGAGCACCGTGCCGCCGGGCGCGAACTCCATGATCAGGTAATGCTGCCCGTTCTGGTTGCCGGCTTCGAAGATGCCGATCACGTTCGGATGGCGGATGCGCGCCGCCGTGCGGGCCTCGCGCAGGAACAGGCTGATGTAGCTCGGATCGCGCTGCGCCAGATGGTGCGGCAGCACTTTTACCGCCACCGGGATATCCAGCACCGTGTGCCGCGCGCGGAAGACCACGCCGAACGCTCCGGCCCCGACCTCCTTCTCGAGCAGGCAGTTGCCGATCACGTCGCCGGCCGTGGCCTTCAGCCGGCTGAACGGGCCCGCCGGACCCGCGGCGTCGCCGAGCAGCACCGTGGGCTGGCGCGTCGAGTCGTGCGTGATCTGGTTCTCGACGCCGTGCAGCGCCGTAAGAAAGCGGTCGGGCGACGCGAAGCGTTCTTCGGGCTCTTTCTCCAGGAGCTGCAGCAGGAACTGCCGCACGGCTTCGTGGAGGCCGGGCTTCGCCGTCCTCGGGTCCACGGGCGGTTCCGCGAGGATCTTGCGGTGCATCTCCTCCATCGTTGCGCCCGGAAACGGCAGCGCGCCCGTGACCATGTGATAGAGCGTCGCGCCGAAACTCCACATGTCCGCGCGCAGATCGATCACGTCCTCGCCGCGAACCTCTTCGGGCGACCAGTACGGCCCCGTCTGATGTATGATCGCCAGCTTCAGCAGCGGATCGTTGTAGCCCGTGCGCAGCGTGCCGAAATCCAGCTTGGGCGTGCCCTCGGCCGAGATGCGTATGAGCCACGGCGTCACCGAGCGGTGCACGATGCCCCTGCGCCAGAACTCCGCCAGGCCCTCCGCGATGGGCGCGAGCAGGCCGAACGCCTTCGCTTCGGTGAACGGCCGGTCCTGGATGCGCTCCGAAAGCGGCACTCCGGAGACGTACTCGGTCACCAGGAACGCGTGCCCGCTCGTCAAACCCACGTCGAAAACGTTGGCGATGTTGGTGTGCCGGAGCTGCCCGAGCTGCCGGGTCTCGCGCACGAAATGCTCGAAGTCCAGCATGCGCGCTTTGGCGCAGGGGTGCAGCACTCGCACGATCACCGGGATGCCCAAGCCCGTGTGCTGCCCGAGAAAAATGCCGCCGATCGCCGTGGACATGATCGTCGAATCGATCGTAACGGGGTTGAGCTGCAGCGACGGCTTGCCGCCGGCGTTTCCAAGCGTCGAGAGAAACGACTGTTCGATGGGCAGGACGGCCATAAACCGGAATCCTATTCCACGACCACATCCGCGCAAAGCCAATATGATTATGTGTCTTCTCCCGCCCAAGATTTGCTTTTTCCGGAATCCGTGGTTGATTGGATGACGTTGAGCGGCGCAAGGCCGCTCTCTGCCGGACCGACAGGAGGGCCAATTCATGGGTCTGCATGATCTTGCGAGCCGCGGCGCCGCCTGGGTCCGCTCCGCCTGCTAGGGTTTTCCCCGGCATGCGTATCTCCGGATAGTTCCCTCGGCACCGCCTCTCCAACAACCTTTCATTCGCTGACGCGAACCGCCGCGCCGCGTGCGCTTTAAGCGCGCTTCGGCCGGCACTCCCCTCGCGTCCAACCCCATTCTGCCGCGCCCCGCGCGGCCAAGGAGAACGCACGTGAATTCGGTGCTTGAAACGTTGGGATGGAACGCCTTTTTCTCCAATCAGTTGCTCGAAGAAAACGTAAAAGAATATTTGCCGGCCCGCGTCACGCAGGAACAGAAGAGCCTCTACCGGGTCATGGGCGAGACAGGCGAGCGCGCTGCGGAACTCTCCGGCCGCTTCCGCCACGAAGCCGAAAGCAGCGGCGCGTGGCCCGCCGTCGGCGATTGGGTCTGCATCCAGGAACGCCCGGGCGCAGACCGCGCCACGATCCACCGGCTGCTCGCGCGCCGCACCGCCTTCCAGCGCAAGGAAGCGGGCTCCGGCTGCCGCGCGCAGGTCGTCGCCGCGAACATCGATACCGCCCTGCTCACCTGCTCGCTCAATAGCGACCTGAACTTCCGGCGTCTCGAACGTTACCTCGCCATGGCCTGGGAGAGCGGCGCCGATCCCGTCGTCCTCCTGACCAAGGCCGATCTCTGCGATGACGTGAACGCCATTCTGCGCGAAGTCTCCTCCGTCGCGCACGGCGTGCCCGTCCACGCGCTCAGCGCCCGCAACGGAACCGGCATGCAAGCCCTGGCGCAGTATCTCGCGCCGGGCAAGACCTGCGTGCTGCTGGGTTCGTCCGGCGTGGGCAAGTCCACGTTAGTGAACCATCTCGCCGGCCGGGTGATGCTCGTAACGAAAGAGATCGGCGACGACGACACCGGCCGCCATACCACCACGCACCGCCAGCTTGTCGTCCTGTCCGGCGGCGGGATGCTCGTCGATACCCCCGGCATGCGCGAACTCGGCCTGGCCGCCGGCGGCGAAAGCGGCATCGGACTAATCCAGACGTTCGAGGACCTCGAACGCCTCATGACGCAGTGCCGCTTCACCGACTGCAAGCACGCGACCGAACCCGGCTGCGCCGTCGCCGCCGCGATCAAGTCGGGCAGCCTCTCCCTAGATCGCCTGGAAAGTTACCACAAGCTCCAGCGCGAACTCGCCTGGCAAGTCCGCCGCACCGACGCGGGCGCAGCCAGCGCTCAAAGAGAGAAGTGGAAGAAGATCCACAAGCAGGCCGCCGCGCGGCAGAAGCTACGGGACCGGATGTAGGCCTCATGCACCGCCGAACGAAAAGGTTTGCGCAGAACGCCAATAGCCGGAAGATGCGCGGAGCCCAAAAGAACCTTCGCTCCTGTTCCCCTCTCCCCCAACGCGTTGGGGGAGAGGGCCAGGGCTTGCGGCGAGCTCAGCCGAGCCGGTGAGGGGGCCGGTGTACTTGCAGAAAACCTCTCACCCTCACCCTCACCCTGAAGGAGTTGTTGACGGGTTAGGGCGCTCTGTCACCGATTTTTCGGGAAAAAATTGATCGACAGCACAAGGTTGTGCAAAGCCACCCGCGGCAACTACATCGCTAGAAAGGCGGGAGGGGACTTTTCGAGGGACTATAGACGACTAAAGCGAGATTACCTTCCGCAATCGTCGCTCTCGTTCGGCAGAGATGCTTCTGGCTTGCTGAACAGTCCTACTTATGAGAAGAGTATCAATGAATGCCCATAATTTTGTATCCCGAATCGGACCACTTCTTACTTCTCTTCCTGGCCTAATCGGCTTCCCCAAGAAGAAAACAAAGTGATCCCAATTCCATTTCTTCTTTGGGTGGATTTCCGGGACATACTTGTGAAGGTCACGGGTTATCTCATAGCGATCTACATGATGAATGCTCTGCAATTTCCCGTCGTATCGAAATCCTAAATAGAATGGACTTTCATGTGGATAACCGCCAGCGCCTACAGGACACAAATAAACTCTCCTCTTTTCGATAAACTCTCGCCAGGAAAGTTTTGACCAACGCGGATTGCCATTGCCAATAGGAACTACGAACACCCAATTGTCCTCTTCTGTTTTCATCCTAACAATCCCCCTTAAGTACCCGGCCAGTTGACGTAAGGTTTTCTTTTCGGCGTTTCCGCTGCGGTTGGCAGACCTCTCTGCCATTTGAACAATTCGATGCCAGCGAACAAATGAGACAGGTACTCCGCGCACTTTAGGTGGAAGACATCTAATCGCATCCTCTTTCCCACAATCTGAAACGACTACAATTCGCTTGCTGCCGGGCCTAGCCGATAGTCTGTGTCTGTATCTTTGCAATTGTCCTTTGCTTGGGAGGTTTCTGGATTTCTTTGCTTCAATGATAAGCGACAAGTCGTCCCCATGAATTTCAATGTCCGTATAGCCCTTGTCCTTTGTCGAATGCTCTTGAAGTTGGATCTTAAAGGTCAAATTCCTGGTGGAGGACAGATTCAGCTCGTCGATGAAATTTTGTAAAAATGCATGGGAGTTTGCTAAAGCCCAAGCCAGGCTGAATGTCATATTATTCTCATTGTTGCCCAGCAGAGAATATAGGTCGTGAACCTGCTGGCCACGCAAATGAAGGGTGTGCATAAAGTAAAAGCCTATTTCCCAGACACACTAGCGCAATAGCTAACAATCGGTTTTTGCTCTAAATCCCGTGACAGAGCAGCCAAATTAAGCGTGCCCTTGTCCAAACAATGCCCGCCTACCACTCCGGCGGCAGACTCACGTACGCCTGATAGTTCGACCGACCCGACGCGTACGAACGCTTCGGGCGATACACCGCTTTGGCCCGCGCGCCCTTCAGTGGCGCGTCGGACGGTACGTACACGCGCAGGCGCTCGCGGTCCCACGCGAGCAAGCTGTCGCGGCCGTCCTGAGAGAACGCCTCCAAGACGTCGAAGCACGCATGCGGGCCTTCGCGCGGCGCCTCGACGCACAACTCGCCGTGACCATCCAGCAAGCCCGCGCCGGGCTCCATCGAGTACAGCATCAGCTCTTCCGCGCGCCCGCTCCAGTTCACCGGCGCGGCCAGGCCGCCGCGGACGGGGAGTTCCTTCGACCAGAGCAGCTTGCCCGTCGCGTCATGCAGGCGGAAGATGCCCGGATTGCCCCAGAAGGTCACCGTCGCGATCTGCAGGCCCGGCAGGTCGGCGCGGAACTTCGCGATGCCCATGCGCTGGCAGTGCCCCTGCACGCGCGTGTGGAACTCGGCCTTCAGCCCCAGCACGAGCAGCCCGTCTTCGCCGCCGCACATGAAGATGCGCTTATTCTTGCCGCCGGGCGCGGCCGGGTCGAGCACCGCGATCGCGTCCTGGTGGTCCTGCAAGTGCAGCGACCAGATCTTCTTTCCGTCGTGGTCCAGCAACGAGTATCCCGCAAAGAGTTCGTCGCGGCCGTCGCCGTCCAGGTCCCCGCACCAGGGGAAATGCCCGTGCACGCCGCGATGCTTGAAGACCGTCCGCGCCGCACCGTCCGCAAAGCTGATCACGGCCAGATGGTGATAGTCATCCTTGATCAGAATCTCGCGCGCATCCGGCCTTCCCAGCGTGTTGCAGAGCGCGAACTGCGCCACGTTCATGCGCGGCGTCTCGTCGCCCCACGGGCTGCCCCAGCTCGCACTGACTTCCTTAAAGTCCGCGCCGACTTTCTCCGTCTCCGGCGTGGGACACTTCAACAGCAGCTTGCCCGTCGCCGCGTCGCGCACTTGCAGCTCGTAACCGAAGACGCAGATCACCTCCGGGCGCCCGTCGCCGTTCACGTCGCCCACCTGGAACGGCATGTCGCCGTTCGCGATCTCCGCCGCCGGATCGGGGGTGCCTTCCTGCCAGAGGATCTTGCCGTCGAGGTCCAGCACGGTGAGACAGGTCAGCCGCGTGAGGCCCGCCTTGGCGGCGACGGCCTTGGAGCCCTGCGCCAGAACAATCTCGAGCTTCCCGTCCCCGTTCACATCCGCAATGCGCAGGTTGCGTCCGTTCACCAGCCCGCCCAGGTTCACTTCCCGTTCGAGCCGCATAGCCGGGTACTTCTTCATGCGCTTGGCGAAGGCCGCCGCACTGCGCGCGTCTTCCATTTTCAAACGTTCGGCTTCTTTCGCGGGCACATCGACGCAGACCGGCCCGAAGCGCGCGGGCACGTCGGCGATGAGACCGATCTTGCCGCGCGTGTAGCCGTCGAACTTCGCAACCAGGCTCACGCCGCCGGCCTCGCCCGCGAGCGTGTTCCCCACCGCCGCCAGCGCGAACGAGAGCGGCCGGCCGGGCTCGAACGGCAGCGGCGCGGACGCCAGCACGTCGAAGATGTTCTCCCGGCGGCGCAGGAGTTTCAGCGCGCCGTCGCGGTCGAGCACCAGCGCAAGGTACGTGCGCGAGTCCTCGTAGCGCGCGATCAGCCCGCACAGCCCGCCCGCGGGACTCGCGCCTTCAAACGAGAGCGGCGTCACCACGGCGCGCACGCGATAGCCGGACCATTCGGCCTCGCCCGCGATCAGGATGCGGTTGTCGTAGTGTGCGCTCGCGCCTATGGTCTCGATAGCCCGCGCGCCGTCGTGCTCGACGATCTGGAAGCAGCGGCCTTGATTGCTCCACGACCAATGATTCACCGGCACGCGCCAGCGCCCGGGGTCGCCGTGCAGCGACAGCGCGTGGTACTCGCCCAGCGGCGAATTTTGCATCGGAAAAAGCCCAAGGGCCAGCCCTTGGTAGCCGTCTTCGAAGAGGACTTGGGCAAAATCCGGCAGTCTCGGGCGCGCTATCGGCATGGAGCATATCTTGAAGCTGGGAAGCCGGACGTCAATAAGCGAAGGCAAGCGCTGTGATTCACAATGAATTCGTGGCTTTGCAAATAATAGAAAAAGGCGGAGCGCATTCGTGAGAGAACGGAAATAGCTCACGCAAGACTTAACATCTCTTAGCGCACGAGTCATACCTTTGAGCGGTGAAAAAAGGCGGCGCCAGAGGCGCACATTAAAAGGAGAGGGACCATGGGCATTATCGATGGGCTGTTGATGGAGTTCTCGCACGAGACGGCCAACACGCGCAAAATGTTGGAGCTCGCGCCCGAGAAGGACTTTGGCTGGGCGCCGCATCCCAAGTCCATGACTCTGGGCAAGCTCGCCTCGCACATTGCCGAGATCCCCGGCTGGACGGGCGTTACGCTGAACCAAGACGTCTTCGAGATGGACCCCGCCACCTACAAGCCGGTCGAGTTCAAGACCACGAAGGAACTGGTCGCGGGCTTCGACAAGAAAGTGGCCGAGGCCGTCGAGGCGCTGAAGGGCGCGAAAGAGGACCAGCTCTTCAAGACCTGGACGATGAAGGTGGGCGGCAAGGCGGTGTTCTCGATGCCCAAGATCGCCGTGCTGCGCGCGTTCATCTTCAGCCACTCGATCCATCACCGCGGCCAATTGAGCGTCTACCTGCGGATGCGCGACGTCCCGCTGCCCAAGGTCTACGGACCCACGGCCGACGACACGAGCATGTAAAACGGTTTCGGCCGCTGGCCGGTAAGCGGTTGCCGCCCCCTCTTTCGCCCTGTGCGGAAGAGGGGGCTGTCGTTTCACCGCTTCGTACAATAATAGATCTCGCCCGCATGCTTGGTGATGCCCATGCGAACGGTTTCTTTAGGGCTCAGGAAATCGGACAGCGCCGTCACGCGGACTTTGAACCCCGCTTCCTTCAAGCGCTCGATGAAGTCCGGCCCATAAATGCGCACGTGGTCCGCCTGGCCGTATGCTTTCAGCCGTTCGGCGGGAGCAGTAATGGCCGGGTCCTCGAACGTCCGCTCCGCCACGACGGGCACCTGCACGATCGCCCAGCCGTCCGGTTTCAGCACGCGCAAGAACTCGCGGAGCGCCTGCCGGTCGTCCGGGACGTGCTCGAGCACGTTGCTGCAGTAGACGACATCGAAGGTCTCATTGGGATATTGAATCTTGCCAACGTCCATCTTCACCATCGCGCGCGCATCGAACAGGTCCGCCGTCAGGTAACCCGCGCCCAACCTTCTTCGAAGCAAGCCCTCGAACGCCGGCTCCGGCGCGACATGCAGCATCTTCTTCGGGCGCCCGTCGAACAGGTCCGTCTTCATCTTCCAATACAGCCAGACGAGCCGGTGCCGCTCCACTGCCCCGCAGTACATGCACTGCGCGTCCGGTCGTTGCGCCAAGCCGTATGCGGAGAACTTCCGCGAGGGCATTCCGCAGACGGGACAATAGCGGCTCATGCCCATGCGCGGGATGTGCAGAATGAAGCGCCGCACCGGCCTCAAAAATCGTTTTACGGGTTCGGAGATAAGCAAACGCACCAACGCTAGGTCCTCGCGGATGGCAAATCGGTATTTCTAAGCACCTTGCGATGTCGTTTTCTAGCCTTCTGGCTGTGAGATTCTCAGGAAATTCAACACTTTGTATTATAACTTATTTTGAAAGCGTATGTTCTACGAACAGATTTAGCGCACGTTGCGAACTTAATTGGGCATAAAAAAACCGAGGGCACTAGCCCCCGGCTTTCATAGCGGCAGCATGCGAACTTGTGGGGGGGGATAGAAGCCCGCACAACCGCCACTAAGTCATTAGACGAGTCAAAAACTACCGTATCTTGAGCTTTGCGTTAGTCTTAATACCATGAATTGTGCGATCTTCAACGGCGAAAACCCATTTTGAGGGGTAATTTATAACTAAATAACAGATCTACTGTTATATTATGAAAAAGTGTTATGTCGGGTGTTATTTTCTGGCTGGACGGAAGCTAGGTTTCTTGTTGTTCTGAATTTGCCTGCGGCACTCAAAAAGAGTTACTGCCCGAACGCGCCCACCTGCGCCTTGCCGCGGCGGATCACCCAGTCGTTCCCGTCGAACTCCGCGTAATCGACTTGCACGAGCTCGTTCTTGTTGAGCTGATGCAGCACGTTGACGTACTTGATCGCTTCCGGCAGCGTGCTCTTCTCGAAGTCCACGCCGTTGATGTTCAGGATATACGTGCCCTTCCGCAGACCCGCGTGGTAGGCGGGGCTTCCGCCGATCACATCCCAGACGGCCAGCCCCTTCAAGCAGCCTTCGGGATTGGCCTTCTCGTCGGTGCTCACAGCCAACTCCGCGCCGAGATGCGGCAGTTCGCCCTCGGGCGGGCGCTCCAGGAAGCGCACCATGCCCTCGCGTTCCACGGTCTGTTTGAGGTACTTCAACGTGTCGACGGAGTTCTTCCCGAGCTGAACCGTCTGGTTCCCGCCCACTTGCCCGCGCATGATGAATTCGGTCTGATCCGTCAGCCCCACATCGACGACCTTCGGCGCCAGCGGATTCGGCACCGCCTGCATGTTCGTCCAGCGGTCGCCCGACGTATCCGCGACGTTCTCGGCAGGCGGCGGAACCTGGGTTCGCTTCGTCTTGTGTGTCGAGAAGACATGCGGAAGCATCGTCACGGCCAGCACGGCCGCGGCGGCGCTGCTGACGGCAACGCCAGCCAGCCTGCGCCAGCCGGGCATGCGGCTCTCGCGCACTCTTACCGTCGCGCGGCCGGGCATCGGGATCACCTTACCGCCGCCGTGGATGCGCGCGCGCACGGCCTGCGCGTAGCCGTCGAAATCCTGCGCGGGCCGCTCCCCCACGCGGAATTCCGCGAAGGCCAGCCCGATCTCGCTCAACCCTTGCAGCTCCAGCCGGCAGTCCGGGCAGCCGTCGACGTGCTCTTCCACGCGCGTGCGCAGCAAGGGATCGGACAGCGGCGTCGCGCCGGGCGCGGGCGTCTCGCCGCGTCGGATATCGAGCAAGTCGCTCAGGTGTTCGCGCGCGCCGGCGCAGGAAAGGACCCCGTTGTTGCTGGCTTCACTCATGGATTTCGACCGCCCCCTCTGCTCTTTCACTTACTGGACGCGCTCCCCGGCCGGGCCTTCGATCAAAGCGCCCGCGCGCGCCCTTGCTTCCCGAACCCTACGGTTTGTATCCGCGGCGCCTGAGTTTCTCCTGGAGTTTCCGGCGCGCGTAACTCAGGCGCGACCAGACCGTGCCTTCCGGCACGCCCAGGACCTTCGCGATCTCCGCGTGCCCCAGGCCCTCCACTTCCTTCATCAGAAAGACTTCGCGATGCTTTTCGTCCAGGCTCTCCAGCGCCTCGTTCAGGCTCGCGCGCAGGCCGTCGCGCTCCAACTCGGTGAGCGGCTCGTTGCGCGCGCGCATCTCCACCGCACGGATGTCCTCGAGCGTCGTGAGCGCCGAATCCTGCCGCGAGAAGCGGCGGTAGTGGTCGTTTACCAGATTGAGGACGATGCGGTAGAACCAGGTCTTGAACGCGCCGATGCCTTCGATCTCGCGGACGTGCTTGTAAAGCCGCACGAGCGCTTCCTGCGCGATGTCCTCGGCCACGTTGGAATCGGCCACGGAACGCAGCGCCAGATGGTACGCCATGCGCCCGGCCAGCGGCGCGAGTTCCTCGAAGCTGCTATCGTCGCCGCGGCGAAAGCGGTCGACAAGGTCGAGGATCTTGCTGTCCAGCGCCGTGCGCTGCATCGACGTCTCGAGTTTCCCCGAGACTTCTACGCGGCCCGCCACGGCCTTCGGCGCCGCGGGCGTGGGACCGCCGCTCTCGATGCGGTGAATGCGCTGGGACGACACGGCTCCCCCCGGTTCCGCCGGTCCGGCTTCGCTGGGCGCTTTCCGCGTTTCGCCCTGCGCCTTAGCGCCGCCAGTCTGGCCGTTCCAGGATACTCCCCAAGATGCGGGAGCTTCAAGGTTAAAGACTGAGGAGCCCATGCGCTTAGCCTAAGTTGTTTCTCTCAAAGCCGTTAAGTTCGACAAACTTCCCCCAAATCATGACCGCGCGCACGCGTTCATCTGCTAGACGCCAGCCATGCGCAAACCTTTGAAAAATGTGGAGGTTATGAACGGCAGACTCGAATTTCGAAACCATTCCCGAAACGTCGGTGAGGACCTCTCGATCTGGTGATGCTGCGAACAGGCTCCCTACTGTGTGATAAACGGGTTGTTCCGCGAAGAAACATCCCAAACGCAGCGAGAAGGAAGCCTATTCACGACATCTACGAGCGAACGGCGCGACCGTGGGTCTCCGACGCGCCACAAACCGTTATCGCTTCTGTTGTTCCAGCCAGCCCAAAGCAGCTTCAAAAACAATTTCATGGCCGCCTTCGAAAACCGTGAGCACCACGTTTCCCGATTTACGGCGGAATAGCACCTTCTTTTTGGCATGAGATGGATCGTCTACTTTTTCCGCCTTCAGGTCTTCGGGCACCGATTCTTTTTCCGTAAACCACGTAATTTGTTCAGCGGTCAGGCGGTCCTTGGCATCGGCCAATGCATTAAAGGCATTGAGCGAGTGGCTGACGGGCACGCTGCCCTTGTGCCCGTCGTGAATGCCGACGTTGATGCTGACGGGCATTTTTTGGGCGGCGGCCAGGTAAGTCAAAGGCGACCTCTTTTTGGCCTCCGCTTCGGCGGGAGTGCCGTCTTCGGGCTTTCCGCCGCACGATCGCTCGATGTCGCCCGCATACGAAGGATTTTTGACCAGAGATTCGGCGTGCCAGGCCTTCAAATCGCTGATCGCGGCCCATGCTGAAACGCCCGCCCAGACCTCTGGCGCGCGTCCGGCCATCAGCAAGGTGCCGTATCCTCCACCCGATACGCCTGCGAGGTAAATTCGCGATGCGTCCACCTTGGCGGCGGATTTCGCATATTCCACGGCGCTCAGGATATCCTTCACCACCCATTCAGAGCCCGTTGCCTTTGGGTTGGTGTTCGATCCGCGAAAATGGGGATGGATGAACACCCAGCCTTTTTCAATGGCCCACTTCGCATACGGCGCATCGGTGTTCTGCGCGTAATCTCCGCCCCAAGTGTGCAGGCCCACCAGCAACGGCTTTGGCGCATCGCTCTTTGGCGTGTAAAAAAGCGCAGGCTGGTCCGTGTTGTCGGCGGAACTCTTGTATTTAATCTCAACTACTTCGGCGGGCCAGCCTTTGGTCGCGCCCTCGGCCGAGTTCTCCCCGGACCACGCCATGCTCATGCCAAGCAAGAGTTGTCCTATCATCATTGCGCGCATGGTTTCATTCCTGATCCGGAATCGGTGGCAAGCCTCATGCCGCTTTGGCGGCCTGAACTTTGCGAAGTGTAGGCAACACCATCCTATTCACCACTTTCTTTCTTGGGAAATAAGTAGGCAGAGATAAGGTGATAAGGAACGCGATTAATTTCCAGCCACTTAGCGGCCAGGCATCTTTCGAATCTCGTGCTTGAAGTACTGTTACTTCTCCGGCCGTGGGCCGTAGTGCGGCAGGGCTTCGCCAAGTTCGTACGCGCCAAGGTCCGGGGCCTTCCCGGCGAAGCCGTCGTTCATGCCGGGCAGCGCTTCGCCGGCGTCGATGGCGGCGCTGCCTTCTTTCAGGCGCAGGTCATTGAGCTTCAGGTCCTGCTGCTGCTTGGGCTCGTCGGGCGGCTTGGCGCCGCTGGCAAAGGCCGTAGCGGGATCGACCACGACGACGTGCTTATAGACCGGGCCTTTGGTGCGGATCTCTTCGGGCGTCGCGTACTTCACGTTGTTCCACTTGATGAAGACCTCGCCCGAGAACCCGCCAAAGCCGTCGTAGTCGAAGTCGCAATCCACGTTCATGGGCGAACAGTCGAAAGCGCGCCCGCTGCTCCCGATAAAGAGATTGTTCCGGTACCAGCAGTTGTGGAAGCGTTCGGCGGTCCAGACCATCAGCGGCTCGCCTTTTTTCACGAACGAGTTGTGAAACATCAGCGCGCCCGACGGGCTGTTGTGGACCTTGAACGGCTCAACGACGACGTTGTACACCGCGTTGCGGAAGATGTAGACGGGCCCGCCGTAGACCGGCTGCACGGAGATGCCCTGGTAGACGTTCGTGAAGCGGTTGTGGAAGGTGCGCGTGTTGCGCTCGGAGTAGTCCATCTCCTCGCCGTCGTCGGTGCACTCGCTGATCTCGTTGTTGTGGAAGTCCATCGCCATGCAGCGCTGCGAGCCGAACGTATCCATGGCGTCGGCGAAGGCGCGGATGCGGTTGTAGCAGATCACGTGGCCCTGCCCCGTGGCCTGGATGCCGCGCGCGTTCTCGATGCCTTTGGTGCGCGGCCAAGTGGACGGGCCTTCGATGACGTTATCGCAGACAAAGAAGCCATTGGTCTGGTCCTTGCTGTTGCGCGTCCAGGTGAGGCCGTACTCGACATCGTGGAAATGGCAGCGGCGGACCACCAGCCGCGCCGAGTCGTGGCCGACAAACCCGTAGTCCGCATTGCGTATGGTGAGTTTCTCGAACCAGACGTCGTGCGTGTCGCTGGCGGAGATGCCCCGGCCCGCGTGCTTCTCGCCCGCGCCCTTGCCGTCGATTATCGTCTCGCCGTCGCCCGCGCCGCGCCAGACAATCGGCTTGCCCGGCTCGCCGCTCTTTTTGACCTCGAACGGCGCTTCGTACACGCCGGCGTGCACAAGCAGCAACGTCCCCGGCGCGGCGGCGTCCTGCGCGGCATTCAGGCCCTTGAAAGGATCGTCCTTCGTGCCGGTCCCGCCGCCGCTTCCGGGCCCGACATGCAGAACCTTCAGGTCCGCGGGCGCGATGGGCTCGGCGATCGTGCGCGCCTTAAGCGTCTTCTCGGTATCGCCGCCGTCGGGATCTTTGAGCGTAAACTTCCACTCGTATTCCGTGTCGGGCTGCAGCAGGAGCAGGCTGCCGGCGAAGAGCCACGCGTTCTCCGGCACGGCGGTCTTGGTCTGTTCGTTCTTCTCTTTCTCGACGCCTTTGTGCGCGCCCTTCTCCACACGGAAGAGCGGCGGGCCTTTATGCCAGTCCGTCTCGCCGGTCTTGCGGTATGCGCAGGCCACCGCGGCGTTCCTGTTGTCGTCGCCTTCGACGATCCACCACGCGCCCAGGCTGAGCAGCGTCGGCGCATCGAGCTGCGGGTCGCCATGCGGCTTGGACGCGTTCTCGGCGCGGGCGGAGCAAACGCACAGGCTGGACAGGACAAGCAGGATGGGACAGGCACGCACGCGCATGGGTTCGCTCCGAAGGACGATTGTGTGCACTCGCTTTATGATCTATTTCTACACCTGAGTGGTTCGTCTGCGTGCTCAAAACCAGGATGGAGAACGGAACCCTTCAGGATCAGACAAGAAGGTCTGACCTACTTTTCTGCGCGCGGGCCATAGTGCGGAACCGGTTCGCCGAGTTCGTACGCGCCGAGGTCCGGGGCCTTGCCGGCGAAGCCATCGTTGAAGCCAGGCAGCACTTCCCCGGCGTCGATCGCGGCGCAGCCATCTTTCAGGCGCAGGTCGTTGAGTGAAAGCTCGTAGACCTTCTGATTGTCCGCGGGCGGCTGGACGCCGTTGGCGAAGGCGCTCTTGGGATCGACGAGGACCAGATGTTTATAGATCGGCGACTTCGTCTTGATCTCCTCAGGCGACAGGTACTTCACGTTGTTCCACTTCATGAACACGTCGCCGCTGAATCCTCCGAAGCCGTCGTAATCGTAGTCGCAGTTCTCCATCGGCGAATCGAAGTGCAGCGCGCGGCCTTCGGTGCCGAGGAAGAGATTGTTGCGGTAGACGCAGTTGCGCACTTTCTCCGGCGTCTGCATCAGCAACGGCGCGCCGTTCTTTACGATCGTATTGTGGTAGAAGATCCCGCCCGACGGAGCGTTGTGCATCTTGAAGGGCTCGACCTGAACGTTGTAGAGCGCGTTGCGGAAGACGTACACCGGCCCGCCGAAGACCGGTTGGATCGAGACGCCCTGAAAAACATTGGTGAAGCGGTTCATCCAGCAGCGCGTGTTGCGCTCGGAGCCGTCCATCTCGCAGCCGTCGTCGAACATCTCGCTGACGTCGTTGTGGTGGAAGTCCACCGCGACCGAATGCGGCGATTCCTGCGTGTCCATCCCGTCCTTGCAGTGCGTGATGCGGTTGTAGCAGGCCTCGTGCCCGCCGCCGGCGAGCCAGATCGCGCGGGACTCGGGCAGCGCGCCCCACTGTTCGTGCGTCGTGGGCCAGGGCATCACGCCTTCCATCACGTTGTCGGCGATGAAGAACTGCGCGGTCTTGGGCCCGACCGCGAAGACGCCGCAGATCATCCCGGAGAGCTGGCAGCGCCGGACGACGATGCGCGCGGCGTCGTGCGCCTTCACCAGGTTGTACGTGTTGCGGAGCGAGAGCTTCTCGAACCAGACGTCGTGCACGCCCGTCGCTTCGATCAGGCTGCCGGTAAGCTTGTCCTTCGGCTGCTTGCCGTCGAGGACCGCCTCGCCGTCGCCCGCGCCGCGCCAGACGATGGGCTTGCCGGGCTCGCCGCTCTTGCGGACCTCGAACGGCCCTTCGTAGACACCCGCATGCAGCAGGAAGACATCGCCGGGCTTCGCGTTCTTCTCCGCTTCGGCGAGGCCCTTATACGGATCGCTGGCCGTGCCCGAACCGCCGCCGCTTCCCGGGACGACGTGATGCTGCGGCGCGTCTTTCGGCGCGACGGGCTCGGCGTTCGTGCGCGCCTGGAGAACCTTCTCCGCCGCGCCGCCGTCGGGATCGGAGAGCATCAACTGGATCTCGTACGCCGTATCGGGTTCCAGCAGCAGCATGCTGCCCGCGAAGATCCACGCGTCGGTGAGCGCCTTGAGCTGGCTCTCGTTCTTCTCTTTCCCGAAACCGTTCTGGCCGCCCTTCTCGACGCGAAAGAGCGGCGGGCCGGCCTTCCAGTCCTTCTCGCCCATCTTGCGGTAGTGGCAATCGATCTTCGCGTTGCGGTTGTCGTCGCCCTGCACGATCCAGTAGACGCCCAAGCTGTGCAGCGTCGGCGGGTCGAGCACCGGTTCGCCCTGCGGCTTAGCGGCGTTCTCGGCGCGGGCGGTAAAAACGAACAGGATGGACAGGATCATCAGGATGGGAATTGCATGGGCGCGCATGCGGCGGCTCCAGGATGAACGAGCGGGTAAACAAATGCTCCTGGCGCGCGGCTCGCGGCAACAACTCCATGCTGCCGCGAGCTACGAGCCATGAGCCGCTTTCCTACTTCTCGACTTCCAGCACGACCGACTTCATGAGCGGCTTGCCGGCGATCTTGATCGTGTAGCTCTCGCTGGCCTTCTTGACGACGTGGACGTCTTCCTTCTTCTGGCCGCCCTCGTCCCAGACGTAGGTGATTTTCACCGGGCGGAAGCCGCCGTTGGGTTCCTTGTAGTCGGCGTCGATGCGCAGATCGAAGATGCAGGCCGTGTTCTGCTGGTGCCCGACGAGCTTAAGCTTGGCCTTCTTCGTGTTCGAGGGCACATCGCCGATGGTGATGTACTTCGTGCAGGCGGCGGTGGGGCCTTCGAGCTTGTCGACCGGCTTCCACGTCTTGCCGTCGTCGAACGAGACCTGGATCTCGTAACCGTCCTTCGCTGCGCGGGCGCGCCAGTGCGCGTTCATGCGGATGCGCGTCATCTCGCCGGGCGTCTCGACGTTCACGGCGCCCTCGCCCGCGCCGCTGTCGCCTACCCCCAAAATGGCCTCGTTCAAGCCCTTCAGCTCCGGGTGATATTCCATAAAGGTAACCTGTTTGCCTTTGGCCAGATCGGCCTTCATCGCGCCTTCGTAGGTGATCGTGCCTTCCTGCGCGCCGGCATTGAACGTGACCGTGTTCTCGCCCTCGGTCAGAAGCGGCAGCGGCGCCTGCGAGTGCAGGATGCCGTGCTTGATGTTCAGCGTGTCGAGCCCCGTGCCGGCGCCCTTGAACTCAAACTTCAAGCGATAGTCGTAGCGCAGGAAACCGTATTTCTTGAGATCCACCGTCTGCGGCCCCGCTGCGTCGATCTTCGAGACCTCGGTCCAGTCGAGACCGTTGTTCTGGCTGAAGGAGACCGTAATCGCCCCGCCCGAGCCCACCGCGGCCTTGAAGCTCAGCGTGCTGTCGAGATAGATGTAGCTGCTGGCCATGCGCACGATCAGCACGCCGGGGCTTGCGGCATCTTTTACATGCACCGCCGGCGCGGCCTTGTCTTCGGCTGTGCAGGCGAGGTTATCCGCCGCGAGAGCGCCCTTTCGGAAAGCGCCGCTCGCGAGCGGAACCTCGTACTCCAGCGTGCCGTTGCCGACGCGGCCCGGCGCGAGATCGCCAAGTTTGGCTTGAAAGCCCAGGGACTTGCGCGACGACATGAGTTCGTCGTTCGGATCGCCGGGCACGTTCATCTTCTGGTTGAACCAGTTGCGCGTAAGCTTCTCGCCCTCGCGGAGCTGAATGTTGAGCTGGTAGCCCATGGATGGGCCGTACTCGTACACGCCGCCGAGCTTGTTGCCGTTCCAGTCGTACTCCTGCATGTTCGAGGGCCAGCCGTGCCAGCCGGCGGGGTTGATGCCGTTCTTGTCGTAGAACGGGCTGCCGGCGAGCAACTCCGGGCCCTTCTTCCAGCCTTCGTTCATCGCGAACGCGCGCAGCTTGTTGTCGTTCCCGCGCAGCGCGCCGTTCTCGGGACTCTTGGCGAACCAGTCCGTCACCGCCTGGTGGATCTCGTCGACGCTCGCCACCTTGCCGTCGGTCTTGGTGAAATAGTTCATCAGCGAAGCATCGAAGAGGTGCCACGCGTTGTCGTAGAAGACCTCCGGAACGCTGTGCTGGTTGATGATGCGCCCGCGCGCCTGCAGGCCGATGTACCGCGCGAGGCCCTCGATGTTGCTCGACGCGCAGCAGCACATGCCGTAGCCGTAGACATGGATCGTCTTCAGCGGATCGTGTACGTTCTCGCCAAAGGCCATAAACTCGTTGGGCGGCGAATCCTGGTGGCGGTACTTGACCACCGTCTTCCAGACCGCGATCGCTTTCTCTTGGTCGCTCATGCCGTCCTTGATGTAGGTCTTCTTCCAGTCCTCGAGCGTCGTGACGTCCTCCACTTTGTCCGAGAGGACCTTGATGTGGCTGACGACGCCGGGGGACTCTTCCGCGCGCAACACACCGGCCAGCAGCACGCTCACGATCACGGCCAGCTTCAAAATCCTCGACATAGTGCGCTCCTTTAAGTCCATTGCTTAAGGTTAACTCCAGATCCCTATGGCCTGAAATGGGCAGCCGTTACGGGCATGCACCCTACGAATTCCCGGCCCGCTACTCCGCCGGTTCCAGAGCGATGCTCTTCATGACCGGCGCGGCGGCGCAGGCGATCGCGTACGCGTCGCTCGCCTTGGAAGCGACGTGCACGTCCTTCTTCTCTTCACCGTTCTCGGTCCAGGTGTAGGTGATCTTCACCGGCCGGAACCCGCCGTGCGGCTCCTTGAAGTCGGCGTCGATGCGGAACGCCAGCAGCACCGTGTCGCCCTTCTTGTGCCCGGCAAAGCGCGCGAGCGCCTTGCGCGTGCCGGCGGGAACTTCGGCGCAGACGGCGTAGCTACTGTTGCCGGACTTCGCGGGCGTCACCTGCCCGATCGTCTTGAAGCTCTTGCCGCCGTCGAAGCTGACCTGCAGGTCCCAGGAACTCTGGTCGTCCCAGTTGCGCACGCCCGCGGACATGCGGATGCGCGTGATCTCGCCGGGCGTCTCCACCGGGAAGGTGATGCTGCCCTCTTCGGCCGCGAGCCGCCCGCCTTCAAACTTATCCATCTGTGGGTGCAGCTCGGTGTACTCGCGCTGCTTGCCTTCGTGCTTGCCGAAGTTGCCGTCCAGCGTGATCGTGCTCTCCTGCGCGCCGGCCTCGAAGGCGATCTTGTTCTCCCCCTGCGTGAGAATCGGCAGCGGGCGCTGCGAGTGCTGGATGTCGTGCGTGATTTTAAGCGCGTCGAGGCCCGTGCCCTTGCCTTTGAGCGTGAACTTCAGGCGGTAGTCGTAGCGCCGTAAGACATACTTCTTTAGCTCCAGGGTCTGGTCGCCACTGGAAGTAATCTTCGCCACCTCTTTCCAGTCCGCGCCGTGGTTATCGCTGAGCGCCACCGCGATCTCGCCGCCGTCGCCGACCACGGCCTTGAGCGCCGCCTGCCCGCTCAGGTATACGTAGCTCGACGGCATGCGCAGGCTGAACTCGCCCGGCTTCGCCGCGTCCAGCAGATGCAGCGCCGGCGCAGCCTTGTCGTCGGCGGTGCAAGCGAGATTCTCGATGCTCAGCGCGCCGGCCTTGAACGCGCCACTGGCGAGCGGCACGTCGTACTCGTGCGTGCCGTTGCCCACGCGCCCCGGCGCGAGATTGCCGAACTTCGCCCAATGCGGAACCTCGTCGAGGCTCTTCACGTTCAGGCACCCGGGCGCTCCGCCACTATCCATGTTGACGTGCAGGCCCTTGTTCGACCAGTTGCGCGTGATGCGCTCGCCGGAACGAAGTTGGATGTTCACTTCATAGCCGGGCGTCGGGCTGTACTCGTATGGAAACGCCGCGCTGCCGTCGTACTCCTGCATCGTGGAGTACCAGCCGTGCGTCTTTGCGGGATGCCAGCCGTTCTCGTTCATGGTCGGCGAACGCAACAGAACGTCCGGCCCGCGGCTCCAGCCTTTCGGCCCGGACTTCCAGCCGGGCGGAAGCTCCTTCATATACTTGTAGAGCTTGTCGTTGAGCTCTTTGCCCTTCAGCGCCTTGTAGTCGGGATTCTTCTCGTACCAGTCCTTCACGCCCGCGATGATCTCTTCCACGCCCGCGATCTTGCCGTCGGCTTTGGGGAAATAGTTGATCAGCGACGAGTCGAAGAGATGCCACGCGTTGTCGAAGCCGATCTCCGGGACGCTATGGCAGTTGATGCCCCAGCCGCGGACCTTCAAGCCCGTATAGCGCCCGAGCGCGGTGATGTGCGCGCTGGCGTTCGAGCACATCGCGTAACCGTACACGTTGAAGATCTTGATCGGATCGTACACGGCCTCTTCGTGATACGTGAACTCGAGCGGCGGCGAATCCTGATGCTGGTAGGTGGCGACGCTCTTCCAGATCTCGAGCGCCTTCTCCTGGTCGCTCATGCCGTCTTTGATGTACGTCTTCTTCCACGCCTCCAGGCTCGAGACGTCTTCAACCTTGTCCGAGAGCACCTTCACGTGGCAGACGACGCCCGGGCCGGCGGACTCGCTCTCCGCTGCGCGCAACGGTGCAGCGGCAACCACAAAAGTCCCAACGACCGCAAAAAAGATCTGGCAGACCTTCATGGAGCTCTCCTTTAGACCGTCTTTATTCCGCCCACTCCAGCACAATCGATTTCATCACCGGCTGGGCGCCGCACTGGATCGTCCAGCTTTCGGCCGGCTTCTGCGCGACACGAACGTCCTGCTTCTTCTGCCCGTTTTCTTCCCAGCGGTAGGTGACTTTGAGCGGGTGAAAGCCGCCGCAGGGCATCTCATAATCGGCATCGATGCGGAAATTGAACATGCAGAGCGTATTGCGCTGGTGTCCAGCGAAGCGGACCAGCGCCTTCCGGGTGTGCGCGGGCAACTCGCTGAAGTTCGTTAGAGTGCTGTTCCCGATCGTCGGACCTTCGCCGCGCTCGAGCGTCTTGAAGGTCTTCCCCTCGTCCAGCGAGACCTGAACCTCCCAACCGTCCTTGGCATCGCGCGCTCGGTAGTGCGTATTGATGCGCAGGCGCTTGAGATCCCCGGGCGTCTCCACGGGAAAAGTCACGTCACCGCCTCCGCCCGACAGCAAAAGATGCGGATCCTGGATGTTGTTGCTCTGCGGATGAAAGGCCGTGTAGGCCAGTTGCTTGCCGGCGGACGCTTTCGGGTCCGTGCAGCCTTCCAAGGCGATCGTCCCTTCCGCAGGCCCCGCCGAAAAAGAAATCGTGTTGGGCCCCGCGCTCAGCGCAGGCAGCGCACGCTGCGAATGCTGCACGATATGGCTCACCTTGGCGCGAGTAATGCCCGTGCCTTGGCCTTTCAGAACGAATTTCAACTGGTAATCGTAGCGGCGGTACACAAACGGCTTCAAATCGATCTTCTCGTCTGCGCTCGCCGCGATCTTCTTCACATCCTTCCAATCCAGACCGTTGTTATCGGAAATGCTGACGGCGATCTCGCCGCCGGCTCCCACGGCCGCGTTCAGCGCAAGCTCGCCCGTCAGGTACACGTAACTGCTCGGCATCCGGATCACCAGCATGCCGGGCTTCACGGCCTCCTTGATTTGCAAGACCGGCGCGGCCCCGCCCACCACGGCAAGGTTCTCGGCCACGAGCGCCGTGCGCAAGGCTTCGCCATTCGCCAGCGGGAGTTCGTACTCGAGCACGCCATTCCCCACGCGCCCCGGGCAGAGATCGCCATACTGCGTGCAATGGGCCATGCCATCCTTGCCCGGAACGCCATGCACGGAGTACACGTCCAGGCCCTCATCCTTGCCGATGAAGAGACCCTGGTTCGACCAATTCCGCTCGAGGCGCTCGCCTTTGCGCAGTTGAATGTTGAGTTCGTACCCGAGGCTGTAGGAGTATTCGTAGTTATTCGCTTTGGACCGGTCGCCGAACTGGAACATCATCGAGTTCCAGCCGTGGCCGCCCTCGGGCAGCCAGCCGTTCTCGTTGAAGAACGGACAGCGCGAGAGCACTTCCGGCCCTTTCTTCCAGCCGCCGCCGCGCATGAACTTGATCAGCTTGTCGGGGTCGCCTTTGTAGCCGGGATTCTTTTCATACCACTCGGCCACGCCCGCGATCAGTTCATCGGTGCTGGCCAGGCTGCCATCGGCTTTGGGGAAATAATTGATGAAGGCCGGATCGATAAAATGCCACGCGTTGTCCCAGCCGATCTCCGCGAAGCTGTGCCCGGGCGCGCCCCACCCGCGAGCCTTTAATCCAACATAACGCGCCAGCGCGGACATGTACGCGGCGGTGCAGCAGCAATGGCTATGTCCGTATACGTTGAAGGCCTTGATCGGGTCGTGCACGCAGCCCTCCGGCGCGTTCAGAAACTCCTGCGCATAAAGCTCGTGAAGGATAAACTTCAGGCAGGTCTCGAAGATCGCCTTGGACTTCTGCTCGCTGCTCATGCCGTCTTTGATGAACGTCTTCTTCCACGCCTCCAGGCTCGAGACGTCCTCGACCTTGTCCGAGAGCACCTTCACGTGGCAGACCACGCCCGGCGCTTCGTTGGGCGACTCGCCGCCTCGAACCAAATTCGCGCAGGCAAGCAGCGCGGCAAGGCAGAGAACGGATCGATACACGGCCATGGGCGAACGCTCCTTTTTATATGGTTTAAGGCGGCTCAGTCCGCGCGCTCCAGCACGATCGTCTTCATAAGGGGTTTCTCGGCGCAGTCGACGGTCCAACGCTCCTCGGCCTTGCTGGCGGTGAACTCCTTCTGCATCTCCTTGCCGCCTTCCTGCCACTTGTACGTCACCTTGATGGGCGCGAAGCCGCCGAAGGGTTCCTTGTAGTCCGCGTCGATGCGCAGGCCGTTCATGCCCGTCGCGTTGCGGCTCGTGCCGCTGAAGCGCACCCAGACCTTCTTCTTGCCCGCGGCGACTTGGTCGAAGCCGAAGTACGTGGACTCGCCGCCGGTCGGCCCCGCGATCTTGTGGATGCTCTCGAACTTCTCGCCGTCGTAGGAGACCTGCACGTCCCAGGCGTCGCGCGCGTCGCGGACACGGTAGTGCACGCCGAAGCGCAGTCGCACAATCTCACCGGGCGTCTCAAGCGGGAACGTGACCGAGCCCTGGCCCGTATCGCCGACCCAGAAGCCGGGCGGGTTGAGGCCCGTCACGACGGGCTGGTAATCGGCCATCACGACCTGCTTTCCCTTTAAGGCCGGATCGCACGAGCCTTCAAGGCTGACCGTGCCTTCCGCGGGACCCGCGCTGAACGAGAGCGTGTTCGAGCCCTTGTCGAAGGCCGGGAGCGGGCGCTGCGAGTGCTGGATATCGTTCGTGAACTTTAGGCTGTTCAACCCAGTGCCCGCGCCTTTCAGCTCGAAACGCACGCGGTACTCGTAGCGCCGCCAGACGAGGTCCGTCAGGTCGATGCTCTGCGGGCCCGGGCTGGTGACCGAGCCGATCTCCTTCCACGAATGGCCGTGGTTGTCGGTGAAGGAAACCGTGATCGAACCGCCCGCGCTCACTGCGGCGTCGAAGTCCAGCTTGCCGCCGAGATACACGTAGCTCGAGGGCATGCGGATCGTGAGTTCGCCCGGCTTGGCGGCGTCCTTCACCTGCACGGCCGCGGTGGCGCCTTCGCTCTTGCTGGAAAGATTCTCGGCCGCAAGCGCTCCGTGGCGGAACTCGCCCGAGGCCAGCGGCACGTCGTACTCGAGCGTCCCGTTGCCGATGCGCCCGGGCGCGAGGTCGCCGAGCGCGGGCATGTAGCGCAGGTTGTCCTTGCCGACCTGCTGCTTCAGACAGCCGGGCTCGCCGCCGCCGCCCTTCATGTTCACATGCAGACCCTTGTTGAACCAGTTGCGCGTGAGGCGCTCGCCCTTGCGGAGCTGGATGTTCACCTGGTACCCCGCGGCGCAGCCGTACTCGTAGACTTGGTCCTTGGCGACGTCGTACTCCTGCATCGTGCTGTACCAGCCGTGTGTGGCGGCGGGGAGCCAACCGATGTCGTCGTAGGCCTTGGTGTTGTTGAGAATCTCCGGGCCCCTGCGCCATCCGGCGCGCATGAACTGGTAGAGCTTGTCGTTGTTCTTGCGGTACTCGGGGTTCTTCTCGTACCAGGCCGCGATGCCGTCGATGATCTCGTTCACGCTCGCGATCTTGCCGTCGGGCTTGGGGAAGTAGCAGATCAGCGAGCCGTCGAGTAGGTGCCAGTCGTTGTCCCAGTTCAGTTCCGCGACGCTGTGCGAATTGATGATGCGTCCGCGCGCCTTGAAGCCGGCGAAACGCCCGAGGCTCTCGAGGTCCGACGAGGCCGAGTTGCACATGGCATAGCCGTATACGTTGAAGATCTTGATCGGCCCCAGCGTGGTATCGTTGCCGAGCAGTTCTTCGGGCGGGTTCTCCTGATGCTGGAACGTCGCGATGCTTTTCCAGATCGCGAGCGCCTTCTCCTGTTCGCTCATGCCGTCCTTGATGAACGCCTTCTTCCACGCCTCATAGTTCGAGACATCCGGCACCTTGTCGCTGAGCACTTTCACGAAGCTCACCACGCCGGGCTTCTCGCCCGCGGCTTCACCCGCGCTTAGCACAGCCGCCAGCGCGAACGCCGGCACCGCGGCCAGAAGAACGTTTTGCGTAGTTCGCATGTTGGTTTTCCCCGCTCCAGGATTTCTTTTGCGTACACCGTCGCGCGAACATGTAACAAAGAAGTTCAAATTGTTTCAAAACGCTCGCGATGGAAAAACGCGCTGCAAAAACAACGGCTCCGCGCTGTGGTGGATGTTCCGCGACCGGGCATGTTCAGGCGCGGATCACTCCGCGCGTTCGAGTACGATCGATTTCATCAGCGGCTTTGCGCCGCAGTGGATGGTCCAGCTCTCGTTCTCTTGCTTCGCGATGAACGCCTGCCGCTTCTCTACGCCGTTCTCGTCCCAGACGTAAGAGACCTTGATCGGCGCAAATCCCCCGCGAATTTCCTTATAATCCGCATCTATACGGAACTGTAGGATGCCAGTAGCGTTACGACTGGTTCCGGTGAACCGCACGAGTGCTTTTGTGGCGCCTGCGGGTAGGCCGCCAAAGGAGATATACTTGCAGTCGCCCGGCGTCGGACCGGCGGCGCGGTCGAGCGTCTTCCACGTCTTGCCGCCGTCGAACGAGGCCTGGTAGTCGATGCCATCGCGCGCGTCGCGGGCCCGGTAGTGCGCGCCGAAGCGCAACCGCGTCATCTCGTACGGCGTCTCGACGGGGAACGTCACGTCGCCCTTGCCGGTCGCACCGATCCAGAGCTGCCCCGTGGCATCCATCCCGTTCACCACCGGCTTGAAATCGGCAAAGACGAGTTGCTTTCCTTTGTTCGCCGGGTCCAGGCTGCCCTGCACCGTCACCGTGCTTTCCGCCGGTCCCGCGCTGAACGTGAGCGTGTTCTCGCCCTCGCCGAGCGCCGGGAGCGCGCGCTGCGAGTGCTGAATCTCGTGCGCGAACCGGAGCGAATCGAGGCCCGTGCCCTTGCCTTTGAACTCGAAGCGGATGCGGTAGTCGTAGCGGCGGTTGACGCTCTCGGTCAGGTCCAGGCTCTGGTCGCCCGACGCCTCGTACTTCGCGATCTCGTTCCAGTCGAGCCCGTTGTTGCCGGAGAGCGCGACGGCTATCTGCCCGCCCTTCGCGACGACCGCCTTGAACGTGGCCGTCCCATTCAGGTAGACGTAGCTCGAGGGCATGCGCAGCACGAGCACCCCGTTCTTATCCTCGTCAAGCGTATGGACCGCTGGGCTCGCATGATCCTCGGACTCCGCAGCCAGGTTCTCCACGGAAAGCGCGGACGCGCGGAACGCGCCGTTCGCCAGCGGTACGTCGTACTCGTGCAAACCGTTGCCGATGCGCCCCGGCGCGATATCGCCGAAAACCGGCGCATAGCGCATGTTCTCCTGCCCGTTCTTGAGGTTGATACAGTAAGGCGTCCCGCCGCCGCCCTTCGTGTTCACGTGCAGGCCCTTGTTGAACCAGTTGCGCGTAAGGCGCTCGCCTTGGCGGAGCTGGATATTGACCTGGTAACCCTCGGTGTAGCCGTACTCGTAGATCTGCCCCGGATCGCAGTCGTACTCCTGCATCGTGCTGTACCAGCCGTGCGTCGCGGCCGGAAACCAGCCGTTCACGTCGTAAGCGGTGGTCCGCGAGAGAATCTCCGGGCCCTTCTTCCAGCCCTCGCCGCGCATGAACTTGCCGAGCAGCTCGTTGTTGCCGCGATAGCTGGGATTCTTGTCGAGCCAGTCCTTCACGCCGCCGATGATCTCGTCCACGCCCGCCGGCCTGCCGTCGGCCTTGGGGAAGTAGTTGATCAGCGAGGCGTCCAGCAGCCGCCATTCGCCGTCGAAGAAGATCTCGGAGACGCTGTGGTTGTTGATGATGCGCCCGCGCGCCGGAAGGCCCGCCGCGCGCGCCAGGCATTCGATATTCGAGGCCGCCGCGTCGCACATCGAGTAACCGTAGACGTTGAAGATCTTGATCGGATCTTTAACCGTATCGCCCTCGTTGAGGTACTCCAGCGGCGGCGTCTCCTGGTGCTGGAAGCCCACGACCGTGCGCCACACCGCCAGCGCCTTCTCGTAGTCGCTCATGCCGTCCTTGAGGCACGATTTCTTCCACGCCTCCAGGCTCGAGACGTCCGGCACCTTGTCGCTGAGCACCTTCACGAAGCTGACCACACTCACGGGGCTCGCCGCCGCACTGCTCGCGCGCTTCACCACCAGCACCGCGCCGTCCGGCCCGGCCTTGGCCTTTAGTCCATGCAGGGCCAGCATGCTCTCGAGCAGCTCGCGCGGCGTCTTGCCCTCGGGCTCGGCCGCGATCCGCATCCCAGGTTTCACCAGCGCCGAACTGTAGACGAGTTTCAGGCCCTCGCCGCTGAGGTCCTGCAGCGCCTCTTCCAGCGTGCGCCCGGCAAACGACCGCTTCGCCGCATCGGCGGCGTGCAGCCGCGCGCCCAGCAGAGCCAGGCAGGCCAGCGTAATCAGGACCGGGCGGGACTTTGAAAACACGATGGGCCGATGCCCCCAGAATCCTTTGAGCGCCTCACAAAGCGATCCATCCAAGCGCCAAGTACGCCAAGAAAATCAAATTTAAGAGTCGCATCCATCTTGGCGCTTTGGCGTCTTGGCGGTTAATCCCTTTCAGTTAGGCATGCTTACTCGCGTTCGAGCACGATCGACTTCATCAGCGGCTTCGCCTCGCACTTGATCGTCCACGCCTCCTTCTCCTGCTTCACCGTGCGGACGTCCTGCTTGGGCTGGCCGTTCTCGTCCCAAAGATACGAGACCTTCACCGGGGCCACGCCGCCGGCGGGTTCCTTGTAGTCGGCGTCGATGCGCAGATTAAAGAGCATCACCACGGTCCGGTGTTCGCCCGCGAAGCGCACCAGCGCCTCGCGCGTGCCCGCGGGCACTTCACTATACGTGATGTACTTCACGTCCTTCTGCGTGGGACCGTAGCACGGGCCGGTGAGGTGCTCGAGCGTCTTGAACGTCTTGCCGCCGTCGAAGCTGACCTGGTACTCGAGGCTATCGCCGGTCTTGTCGCGGCAGCGGAAGTGCGAACCAAAGCGCAGGCGCGTGATATCGCCCGGCGCGGTGACTTTGAACGTGATGTCGCCCTTGGGGCCCGCCTGGCCCAGCACGATGCCGCCGTCGGTGATCTCCGCGTCGTGAAGCTCGGGCTTGAAGTCCTCCACGTACGCCTGCTTGTCCTTGTAGCCCTTGCAGAGCGTGGGCTCGACGGTGACCGTGCCTTCCTGCGGGCCGGTGCTAAACGTGATCGCGTTGTCGCCCTGGCCCAGCGCGGGAAGCGGGCGCTGCGAGTGCTGGATATCGTTGACGATCTTGAGCGCATCGAGCCCCGTGCCTGCGCCCTTCAGCGTGAAGCGCAGGCGGTAGTCGTAGCGGCGGTAGACGAGGTCCTTGAGCGGAATCTTCTGTTCACCCGAGGCCTCCATCTTGCCCGCGTCCTTCCAGCTCGCGCCGTTGCTGTCGGAGAACGCGATCAGGATCGAACCGCCCTTCCCCATCGCCGCCTGGAGCTGGATCTCGCCGCCCAGATAGATGTACGAACAGGCCATGCGCAGTTCGAGCACGCCGTCCTTCGCCGCGTCTTTCACCTGCACGGCCGGGCCGCCTTTGGCCTCGGCCTTCGTGGCGAGGTTCTCCGCAACCATCGCTCCGCCGCGGAATTCACCTCCGGCCAGCGGGACGTTGTACTCGTGCGTGCCGTTGCCGACGCGCCCCGGCGCGAGGCTCCCGCCCATGGGCGCGTCGTATTTCTTAAGGAAGCCGTTCTTATCCTCAAGGCAGCCCGGCGTATCGCCGCCGCCGGTCATGTTCACGTGCAGGCCCTTGTGCGACCAGTTGCGCGTGAGGCGCTCGCCCTTGCGGAGCTGAATGTTCACCTGGTAGCCCACGCTATAGCCGGGCTCCCACATGAACGGCGTGTTGCCGGTCCCGTCGTATTCTTCCATCTGCGAGTACCACCCGTGCGTGCCCGCAGGCAGCCAGCCGCCGTCCGAATAGGTGGGACATTTGGACAGAACCTCGGGGCCCTTCTTCCAACCCTGCCAGCCGCCGGCCCTGTGGAACTCGCGCAGCTTCGCGTCGTCGCCCTTCATGCCCGGCTGGCCTTCGAGCCATTTGAGGATCCCGCTCTTGATCTCCTCGATGCTCGCCGCCTTGCCGTCGGCCTTCGGGAAGTAGCAGATCAGCGAGGCGTCGTGCAGGTGCCACGCGTCGTCGTAGAAAAGTTCGGAGACCACGTGCCGGTTGATCGTGAACCCGCGCGCCTTCAGGCCCGCGTAGCGCGCGAGCGTCTCGCTGTGCCCCGTCGCGTTGCCGCACATCGAATAACCGTACACGTTAAAGGTCTTGATCGCGTCCACGACCATGCCTTCCGGGTGGAGGTACTCATTCGGCGGTGCGTCCTGGTGCTGGAAAGTCCAGACGGTCTTCCAGACGGCCATGGCCTTCTGCTCGTCGGTTATGCCGTCCTTGATGTACGCGGCCTTCCACGCGTCGAGGTTTGAGATGTCGGGGACTTTATCCGAGAGCACCTTCACGAAACTCACCACGCCGGGCTCGGCGCCGGCCTCGCCGCGCGCGCCCTTCACCACCAGCACCGTGCCATCGGGACCGGCCTTCGCCGCCAAACCGTGCGGGGCGAGCAGCTTCTCCAGAACCTCGCGCGGACCCGCACCCGACGGTTCGGCATCGACCTTCATCTCCGGCCGCACCAGCGCCGAACTGTAGACCAGTTTGAGCCCGCGGCCCTTCAGGTCCTCCAGGGCCTTCTCGAGCGGCAGGCCGCTGTACCCGTTCTTGGGATTCTCGGAAGCGTGCAAGCGAACAGCGGAGACAATGAGCACGGCCAGCGCCAGCAGCATCGCGGCACGGCGGAACAGGCAGATCATCCGTTCACCTCTTTATTCGGTCTGAGAAACGGTCAGTGTGTTGTCCTTGATCCGGTACGAGAGCCCGGAGACGGCAAGCACGGCGTCGAGCGACGCGTCGAGGCTCGTGCTCTCCAGCGCGCCGTGGAGCACGATCGCCGACGCGGCGGCCTCGGCTTTGGCGTCGGCGTACTTCAAGGTCCAGGCCTTCTCATGGCAGACCCATTCGAGATAGGACTTGGCCGGCTTGCCGTCCATCTTGAAGGCCGGCGCCAGATCCGCGGCCCAATCCCAGAGTGGCCCGTTCACCGGCACCTGCGCGCGCGCGATCGCAACTTTCGGCGCGGCGGTCAGTTCCTCGCCCGCGGCGGCAAGGGCCTTCTCGTCGCCGCGCTTGAGTTCCACCTTGCCCTCGCGCACGCGCACGGTCAGTTTGCCGTCCAGCGAGACCGAGAACTGCGTACCGATGTCCTTCGTGTTGCCAAAGTCCGTGCGAATCTCGACGCCGCCGGTCTTGCCGCCCGAATCCACGTACACCCGCCCGCTCTCAAGTTGAAAAGCAGTCTCCGAGAGCGCGCGAACTTTCGCCTCCGCGTCCACACGCAGCGACTCGCCGCCGCTGGCCAACAGCGCCGCATGGCCATCCTTCAGGGTCTGCAGCGACTCGCCCGCCAGCAGGCTCTCGCCCGCCTTCGCGTCGCGCGTTCCGTCCTTCGAGGCGATCTTTACGCCGCCTTCCACGCGCTCAAATTTTGCGACAGCGCGATCCGGCGGTGTATTCAGCCTGCGCATGAGGCTTGGGAGGAAGGCCAGTGCAACCATCGCCGCCGCAGCCGACGCGATGCCCCACACGATGTAGCGCCGTTTCCGGCGGGCCTTCGCGACGCGCTGCCATTCTCTGCGCACGGCCGCGTAGGCGCGCTCGCGGCGTTCGCGCGGCGGGTCCAGGCGCGGTCCGGCGGTACGAAGCAGCTTCGCGAGTGCTTCGTTCTCGCCGTCGCCGGGGGGCTCGGGCGCGTCAGATGGCTGGTTGTGCTTCACGTTCCGCATCGTCCGCCGCTCATTCCATTTCCGTCTCGGGCTCGCCGCTGCACGTGGCCGTGAACGCCTCGCGGAAGGCATCGCGCGCCCGCGTCAGCAGCGACTCCGCCGCCTTCGGGCTCATCTTCATCCGCTTCGCGATCTCGTTCACCGGACAGTTCTCGATGTACTTCCATTCCAGCGCGTCGCCGTAATGCGGGGGCAAGCGATTCAGCGCCTCCCGCACCAGCGCCTTCAATTCCTTGCGGCTCAGCACCTCGTCCGGCAACCGCGAGCTTTCATCTTCCAGTGCGTCGAGCGTCTCGCGGATCCAGGGCTGCTCTTCCGCGGACCCGAACGAGACCGGCGCGCGCTTGCGCTTCCGGCAGAACGCGGAGATCTCGTGCCGGCAGAACGTGCATAGCCACGTGAACAGCGCGGCCTCGCCGCGGTACGTCGTCAGCTTCTTCACCGCCGCGCACAGCGCCGCCTGCGCCACTTCCTCCGCGGCCTCGCCGTCGTTGCCCATGCGCAGCAACGCAAAGCGGTACAGCCCGCCGAAGTTCGCTTCGAAGAACTGCTCGAAGGCCCGCTCTTCGCCGGAGAGCATCCGGCGCACCAGGGCTCGGTCGCTGTCAAACGCGTCCCGCAAGGCCACTCCCTGGCTTCGCACCTTTAAGAGGATGAGGGAACGCCCGATCCTTCGCACCAAGCGCAAAAAAGGCGGCGCTCAACGGCAGGAACTCAGGGTCACATGTGCCCTTTGATTCTTAACCCCTTACACCAAAAGGACAAAGTAGTTTGGCTTGTTTCCGCCGAGTATCTCTCGTCTGGGGATTATGCCTGCGGGTCTAATGCATATAAAGGATAGGGGCTCGCACGCTGGAGCCCGGGCTGTACGGCTTTCGCCCTCGCGTAAAGGCCCTGTAACGCCCTGAAGAACGCAGCCGCGCCGGGCGTCTGACAAACAGAGCGGAGGTTTCGCGGCGCGCGCGGCGAACCTTCGACCTTCCTCGGCGGCGCGTGAAATTGGATAGCCGATAACCCGCAACAACGGTAGGATCATTCTTCTCTCGCCCGCACCGTTCCGGCGCCGCCGCGGTGCCGGACTTCATCGGAGGATGCGTTCATGCCCAGAGTTCGTCCGGCTTTCCTGCGCTTCGCCTGGCTGCTCCTCTTCGCCCTGGCGTTGGCGCCCGCCGTCCGGCCGGTCTGCGCCGAAGAAGACGCACTGAATGCGGAACAGGTCCGGGAACTGACGCAATACCTCCTCCATCAGCACCTCTGCCAGCACACGCTGGACCAGACCTTCATGAAGCGTCTCATCAAAGAGTTCCTCAAGCGCCTCGACCCTTCGCGCACCGTGTATCTGCAGAGTGAAGCGGACGATAAACTGAAGCAGACGCCCGAGGAACTGGACAAGCTCGCCAAGAACATCGAAGAAGGCGACCTGAGCTACTTCTCCAATTGGATCAAGGAGTACAAGACCAAGTACCTCTCGCGCGACGATGAATACTTCGCGGGCCTCAAGAACCGCAAGGCCGACGTGGGCGTAAAGATCGCCAAGGACGAGATCGAGAAGATCAAGCCCGACAGTTACCCCACCACCGACGACGAACGGCGCAAGCGCACGCTCCTGCTGGCGCGCTCCAATTACGAGTTCTACAAGTCCTATCAGCCCGAAGAGGACGCTTTCAAGCTCGCCCTGCAGACCCTCGCGCGCCTGCGCGAGCAGAAGAACAAGATCGACGCGGATAAGGATACGCCCAAGGAGTTCATGAAGGCCTTCACGAGCGCGCTCGATCCGCACAGCGAGTACATGGACACGGAAGAGTTCGACGACTTTAAGACCAGCATGCAGCGCGAGTTCTCCGGCATCGGCGTCCAGATCCGCGCCTGCCTGCTCGGCGCGCAGGTTGTGGACGTGATCAAGGACAAGCCCGCGTTCCAGAGCGGCAAGTTCACCGTGGACGACCAGATCATCGCCGTGGACGGCTTCTCGCTCGCCGGCCTGCCCCTGGACCAGGTGGTCCGCCGCATCAAAGGCGACCAGGGCACAAAAGTGAAGATCAGCCTGAAGAAGGCCGCCAAGGACGGCGAAGAACCGAAGATGATCGACGTGGAACTCGTCCGCGCCAAGATCGAACTGGCCGACATCAAGGTCCCGGGCAAGCTCTTCCCCACGCCCTCGGGCAACGTCGGCTACATCGCGATGGAGAACTTCTACGACGGCGTCTCCGGCGACGTCACCGACCGCATCAAGGAACTCTCCAAGGCCGAACCGCTCGCCGGCCTGATCCTCGACCTGCGCAACAACGGCGGCGGCTACCTCGAAGAAGCCATCAAGCTCGCCGGCCTCTTCATCACCAAGGGCCCGATCGTGGCCGAGCGCGGCCGCAACAAGAAGGTCGTCTGGCGCAGCGATCCCGACCCGAAGGTCGTCTTCGCCGGGCCGCTCGTGGTCCTCGTCAACCAGTTCTCCGCCAGCGCCAGTGAGATCGTCTCCGGGTCCTTGAAGGATTACGGCCGGGCGGTGCTCGTCGGACCCACCCAGACCCACGGCAAAGGCACCGTCCAGACGATCGTCGATCTCGGCATCATCCACCTGCCCGGCGCGATGCGCCTGACCGTGCAGCAGTACTTCATCGCCGGCGGCGATTCCACCCAGAACCAGGGCGTGCAGCCGGACATCAAGATCCCCGGCCGCAAGCTCGTGGAAGACTTCCTCGAAAAGGCACAGGACGGCGCGCTGCCTTCTTCCAAGGTCGAACCCTTGCTCGACGAAAACCAGCCCGACTTCAAGCGCTACTTCGCCTGGAAGGAACAGAACCTGGAGGCGCTCAGGACGAAATCGGCCAAGCGCGTCGAGACCAATAAGGACTTCGACCTCTATAAGGACCAGGATCCCGACAAGGTCGCCGACGGCCCCGACGCCGAACCGCCGCCCAAGGGCGTCGATAATCCGGAGAACGGCGGCAAGAACGTCACGGATAATCCGGCGAAGCCCAAGGACAAGAAGGACCTGAAGGACCCGCAGCGCGACGAGGCGGGTTGGACGACCGCTAGCGTAGAGCGTAGAGCGTAGAGCGTAGAGCGTAGAGCGTAGAGCGTAGAGCGTAGAGCGTAGAGCGTAGAGCGTAGAGCGTAGAGCGTAGAGCGTAGAGCGTAGAGCGTAGAGCGCTAAACCAGAAAGCGTGAGGCGATTTGTTTCGCTTCACGCTTTTTTCATTTTATTTGAGCTTCGCAATTTGCTGTTGGCTGTTCGCTGTTCGCTGTTCGCTCTACGCTCTACGCTCTACGCTCTACGCTTTACGTTTTACGAAAGCCCTCCCACCGCGCTTTGCGCGGCCTCCAGCAGCGTCCCGTCCGCCGCCAGCGCGCGCGCGGCCTCGATATCCTTCGCGACGACGCGGTCGCGCTTGAGCGGCGGGACGCGCTTGCGCAGCGCCGCGACCACCGGCCGCAGGCCCGCGCCGGTGGGCAGTTTGCGCAGGTCCACCGCCTGCGCCGCGCAGAGCACCTCGATCGCCAGGATCGTGCGCAGGTTTTCGAGCACCATCCGCGCGCGCCGCGCCGCGGTCAGGCCCATGCTCACGTGGTCTTCCTGGTTGGCGCTGACCGGAATGGTATCGGCGCTCGACGGCCCGCAGAGCGTCTTGTTCTCGCTCACCAGCGCCGCCGCGGTGTACTGCGCGATCATGTAGCCGCTGTTCAAGCCTTCTTCCGGCGCGAGAAACGCGTGCAGGTCGGTCAGGTTCGGGTTCATGATCCAGTCCACGCGCCGCTCGCTGATGCTGCCGAGTTCGTGCAGCGCCAGCGCGAGGTAGTCCATGCGGATCGCGATCGGCTGCCCGTGAAAGTTCCCGCCGCTCACCACGCGCCCGTCGGCGAGCACCAGCGGGTTGTCCGTCGCGGCGTTCAGCTCGATGGCGAGCATCTCCTCGACATGCCGGATCGCGTCGCGCGCCGCGCCGTGCACCTGCGGCATGCAGCGCAGGCTGTACGGGTCCTGCACCCGCGCGCAGTGCGCGTGCGACTCGACGATCTTGCTCCCTTTAAGCAGCGCGCGGACGTTCTTCGCGCAGGCGATTGCGCCGGGATACGGACGCAGCTTGTGGATCTCGGGGTCGCTCGGCGTGCGGCTCGAGAGCGTCGCGTCGATGGAGAGCGCGCCCGCGATATCCGCCAGCTTCGCGCAGGCCCAGGCGTCCTCGACGGCCAGGCACGCGACGGCCGCCATCGCTTGCGTGCCGTTCAGCAGCGCGAGGCCCTCTTTCGCTTCCAGCGCGAGCGGCCGGATGCGCGCTTTTTTTAGCGCCGCCGCACCGGACATGCGCCGTCCTCTATAGATCGCCTCACCCTCGCCGATCAGCACCAGCGCCAGATGCGCCAGCGGCGCGAGGTCCCCGGATGCGCCCAGGCTGCCGATCTGCGGGACTATGGGATGCACGCCCTTGTTCAGCAATTCGAGCAGGCGCTCGGCCAGCATCGGCCGCACGCCGCTCGCGCCGACGGCCAGCGCGTTTGCGCGCAGCAGCAGCATCGCGCGCACCGTCTCTTCGTCGAAGGGCTCGCCGACCCCCGCCGCGTGCGAGCGGATCAGGTTGATCTGCAGTTCGCGCCGGTGCGCCGGTTCGATGGGCACGTTCGCGAACTTCCCGAATCCGGTGGTGACGCCGTACACCACGTCGCCCGCGGCCACGTGGTCCTCGATGGTCTTGCGCGACGCAAGCATGCGCCGCCGCGCGCCGGGGTCGAGCCGCGCGTGCGCGCCGTGCCGCGCCGCGGCGACCACGTCGCGCCAGGTCAAGCTGCGCCCATCCACGATTACGCTCATACGCGCTCTCCGTCCCGGGATGCAAAACGCACAACGGGGACGGGTTGCACCATAGAAGCGCGCGGCAAAGATGGAAGTGCAGAGTTTCCGGCGTCGGGCGAGCGCCTTACTTGGTCTTCTCGGCGGCGCTCTTGCGTTTCTCCGCCGCCTTGATCACGAACTCGAACGCCTCCACCGTGTCCTGATAAGACGTCGAGTGGCCGTTGTCCGTGCGCTCGTTGTAGAGCACGTCGTCGCGCTTCGCTTTCTTAAGCGCCTCGGCCAGCCGCCGAACGCTGTCGGGCGGCACGGCAGTGTCCTTCCCGCCGGTGGTGAAGGCCAGCGGCATGGTGAGCTTTTCGGAAAAGAGTTCCGGGCTGCGCTTCTTGTATTCGTCGGGCTTCTGCTTCTTATCGCCACCATAGGATTCGACGATCGATTGGGCGAAGTTCTGGTATTCGACCATGTTCGCCGTCCCGTTCTGCGACGAGACGCCGTCCACCAGGTCGGGATGCAGCCCGGCGAAGATCAGCACCGAGGTCCCGCCCATCGATCCGCCGACAAGGAACACTTTGCGTATCTTGTATTTTTTGCGCAGCAGGCCGATGAGCTGCACCACGTCGGCCTCCGCCTTGGGGCCCATCCAGGAAGTCTTGGCGCGATAATCCGGCGAGACGAAAATCATGCTGTGCTTCGCGGCCACGTCGCGCGCGCCTTTGCACTCGCCGCGCGCGTCCTTGGCGTACTGCCAGCGATCGGACCCGTGCCCGTGCAGTGCGAGCGCGAGATCGTGCGGCTGCGCGGGATCGAAACCTTGCGGCAGGATCTCCACGTAGCGCTCCGTGGAGCCATCCACCTCCGCCTTGAACTCGCACTCCACCGGACCCGCCGCTTCCTGAGCCATCAGGAGATTCCCCGCAGAGACCGCGCCTGCAGCCAGCATGAGCGCAGCATAAATCAGATGCTTATGTGTTGTCATGCGCGTGCACCCGTAAGCGCCGGCTCAGCCTTAACACTTGGCCGCCGCGCGCGAAGTTCCGCAAACGTCGTGAACCCGCAGCCGCGCGCGCGCACGTACTCGAAGACCAGTTTCAGCATGCGCATCTCGGGATCGAACTTCCCCAGCGACCACGGATGCCAGATCAGCGTCGAGTACTCCATCTCCAACTCGAGCGCCTTGTCGATGAAGTACCGGTGCACCGCGAACTCTTCCTCCGGAGTCTGCACGTAACCGGTCACCACGTGGTCCGGATACACCGGCGGCCAGAGCAGAAAGCGCCCCGGCGTCGCGTTGTGTCCCTTGAGCACGTTCTCGTGCCAGCCGTGCAGCGGGAACTCCCAGAGGTCCGGAAATCCGAGCCTCTCGTAATTGTACGCGCCTTGCACGGGCACCGGCAAAGAATACTTCGGCCCCCAGCCGACGCTGCTCGAATACGTGTAGCCGCTCCGCGCGATCAGCTCCACCAGCGGGCCGTCGCCGAGCCCGTCGGCGAAGCCGCACGGCGTCCGGAAACCGACGCACGGCTTCCCGAAGCAATCCTCGATCGCCGCCTTGCTGCGCTGAACTTCGTTCACCACCTGCGCCCACGGCACGCCCTTGATCTCGAGCGACGGATGGTCGCGCAGCAGCGGATGCGTGGCCGAATGCGAAGCGATCTCGAAGCGCGCGTCGCCGAGCAACTCCTGGTACGGACGCCGCTCCGCGCCTTCCAGCAGATTCGAGACGATGAAGAAGCTCGCGGGCACGTCCATCTCGCGATGGACCGCGACGATGCGCTCGCATGCTTTCACGCAGCGTCCCGCGGCCTCGGTGTCGTATGCGGCGGCAAAGACGGTCTTCATGCCTTGAGCTCCTTCACCTTGTCCAGGTTCGACGTCACCTTGCGGAACGCCGCGGCGATCTCGTCCAGCAGCGGCGTGAGGTCCTTCCAGCAGAATCCGCCGAGCATGATCAGGTCCTGCTCCGCGCAGCGCTTCTCCGCCACCGGGCAGTCGCCCGCGCGGTAAACGATCTTCCCGCCTTCCGGGTGCGCCGCCCACGGATACCCGCGGCCAAAGTGCGTCTTCTTCTGCTGGAACGTCGGCCGCAGATGGATCGGCGTGCCGACGTAGCTCCCGCCGATGGGCACGCCTTCCGCCTGCAGCGCCTTGAGGTACTGCGCGCGCGTGACGCCCTCGACCTATTCGGGCACGAACGTCCACGAGAGCATGTGCCACGCCGGGTCGCAGTGCGCCGGCAGGCGCTGCGGCCGGATGCCCGGCACGCCCTTCAGCCGCTCGGCCAGCGCCTGCGCGTTCTTGCGCCGCCAAAAATTCATCTCGTCCAAACGGTCCATCTGCTTGAGCGCCAGGCCCGCGCTAATCGCGTTGATGCGGTACGTGTAGATCAGGCTGTCGATCCATTTCTTACGCTCGGGGTCCTGAACGTCCGCGTTATTGCGCGCCGGATGCATGCCCGCGAGCAGCGCGCGCTCGTAGTGCTCGCGCGCATGCGTCACCAGCAGTCCCGCCTCGCCCGCGGCAACGTTCTTGCCTGAGCCGAGCGAGAAGCAGCCGAAGTCGCCAAACGTTCCCACCTGCTTTCCGCGGTACAACGAGCCCTGCGCCTGCGCGCAGTCTTCGATCACCGCGAGCCCGTGGCGCTTCGCAACCGCCATGATGCCGTCCATATCCGCCGGGATGCCGCCGAAGTGGACCACCACGATCGCCTTTGTGCGCGGCGTGATCTTCTTCTCGATGCTCTGCGGATCGAGGCTCAGCGTCTCAGGGTCGATGTCCGCAAAGATCGGCACGCCGCCGGCCTGCAGCACGCACGAGACCGTCTGCCCCCACGAGTACGGCGTCACGATCGCTTCGTCGCCCATCTCGAGCACCGCCATGCAGGCGATGTGCAAGGCCGGCCCGCCGCCGGCCGTCGCCACGACATGCGGGACACCGAGCTCTTTCTGCATGCGCTCTTCAAGCGCTTGCCCCGGCCCGCCCTTCGCCGCCGCGCAGAGGTACGTCCAGTCCGTGCGGCCCTTGATCAAATTCTGCCGCACGGCCTCGATCTCCTCGTCGAGCAGGTACGGCCACGCCGGTTTGGGCGCACTGACGGTCTTCGCGCCGCCGTGGATCGCCAGAGTTTGAGCTTCCAGGGTTGCCGCATGGGCCATGGCCTTCTCCTTGTATTCACTATTCTGCAGGCTATTCTGCTCTCGGAACAGAATACACGAATAGGCTTTGACGATCCTGCAAATGGCATACAATATTCTGCGACTAGCTTCGAACGCTTCCCTGCATCTGGTTGAATTCCAGCCCCGCGTAGACCCCGCGCGCCAGCGGACCATGGCTTCGTGGACCCAACCCATCCGCCACGACGTCTGGACCTTCGACTACTGCGGCTTCGAGGAATTCTGGTGCCGCGTGCGCCTCAAGTCGGGCTGGACCGAGCCCTTCCGCCGCCCGCCCGGCACGTGGCACCTCTACGCGCCGCGCGTCGAATACCGCGAGCGCCTCGACCGGCCCGAACTGCACCGCGAGAACATGTGGCTCCAGTTCTCCATCGCGCGCGGAGACCCGTTCTTTACGGAGGGCCTCTTCGCGGCGTTCCGCGACATGGAGGAGATCGTCGCGCCGCGCGTGCGCCTGATGTACGCGCTCCAGCAGCGCGGCGAACCCGGCGGCGCCTTGGTCGCCCACGGGCTCTTTCTCTCAATCCTGGGCGAGATCCTCGCCGCGGCCCGGCGCGGCGGCGACGGCAGCTTCGCGCGGCCGTACTTCCTGCGCGGCCCCGAGACCGCCGCCGCGCGCCGAGGCGAGAGCCTGCTCGAACAGGTCGATGCCGCCGTCTCGAAGCGCCTGCACGCACCGCCCGGCCTGGATGAACTCGCCGCGGCGCTCAACGTCTCGGTCTCCACGCTCGCGCACCGCTTCCGGGCCGAGACCGGCATGACCGTCGTCGACCGCATCCGCTGGCTGCGCATCCGAGAAGCCCGCGGCCTGCTCGGCAAGCCCGGCGCGAGCGTGAAGTCCGTCGCGCAAGCGCTCGGCTTCAGCAGCCCGTTCTACTTCTCCAAAGTCTTCAAGGAAATCTCAGGCATCTCGCCGCTGGGCTATTTGAAGCGGCAGACAGGTCGCTGACCTACTCCACCACAACTTTCCCGCGCTTGACCACCGCCTGCACCGGATTCCCGCCGATGTGATAGCCGAGATGCAGGTACGAAGGGCCGTGCAGGATCGCGATATCCGCCAGTTTGCCCGGCGCAAGCGAGCCGATCTCCTTCTCGCGGCGGATCGCCGCTGCGGCGTTGATCGTCACCGCCACCAGCGCCTCCGCCGGCGTCAGCTTCATCTCGTAGACCGAGAGCGCGAACGCGAACGGCAGCGACTCGCAGTAGCAGTTCGGATTCAGGTCGCTCCCCACCGCCACCGGCACGTTCCCCGCGATCCAGCGCCGCGCCTCCGCGTACGCCACGCGCAGCACAAACGGCGTGCCCGGCAGAAAGACCGCGATCGTGCCCGCATCGCGCAGCGCCACGATGCTCTCGTCGTCCGCATATAAGAGGTGATCGGCGCTCACGGCCTTCAGGCTCGCCGCCAGCTTCGCCCCGCCGAGCAGACACATCTCGTCGGCGTGCACCTTCACCTGCAGGCCCGCGTCCTTGCCCGCCTGCAGCACGCGCCGCGACTGCTCGACATCGAAGATGCCCTTCTCGCAGAAAACGTCCACGAACTCCGCCAGCGGCGCGAGCCGCGGCGTGGCATCCACGGCCAGGTCGGCCAGGTCGTCCGCCGTCCACCCCTGCGGCACCGCATGCGCGAACAGCAGCGTCGGCACGAGGTCGATGGGATGGCCCTTCTTCTCCCCTCCTTGCCTCCCCTTCTTAAGGGGGGGATTACTACGGCCCCGCGCGCTCGCGATGACTTCCAGCATCTTACGCTCGGTGCGCTCATCGAGGCCGTAACCCGTCTTCGCCTCCAGCGTGGTAGTTCCCAGCGCCAGCGCCGCGTCGAGCCGCGCGCGCAATCCCGCGAGCAGTTCCGCGTGCGTCGCCGCGCGCGTGTGCTCCACGCTCTTCAAGATGCCGCCGCCCGCCGCGAGAATCTCGCGGTAGCTCTTGCCCGCCAACCGCATGGCGTACTCGTCGCAGCGGTCGCCGGCAAAGACCGGGTGCGCGTGGCAGTCGACGAGCCCCGGAATCACCGCATGCCCCGCAGCGTCGATCGTGCGCTTGGCCTTCTTCGCCTTAGGATATTTACGCAAAAGCTGATTGGTCGGACCCACGGCGACGATGCGCTCGCCTTCGCAATATACCGCGCCGTCTTTGATGATCTCGAGCTTCCCCTGCTCCGCCCCCGCGCGCGGTGCATCCGGCCCGGCAACGGTGACGAGTTCGGCGGCGTTGCGGATGAGGAGGCTGGTCACCGAATATTCTCCGTTGCCTGCGCATTTTGATCGCGCTTGAATTTTCTGCCGATTCGCCTTAAGGCAAATCGAGTCACAAAGAACAGCACTATGCATACTGGGAAGTTCACTAACATGGCAATCAATGGTGAACCCAATCCATATTTAATGGGATAATATTTTTCTGGATATTTTTTGTAATCAACGAGAGAAAAATTTCGGCAGCGCGAACACCAATGATTCGAGGAATCTCGCGATTCGATCACACTCATTTCGTCAATAAATGGTATTGGCCAGCCAAAGGACCTGATAACCAAGCCTTCGCCGTCGACTATGAATTCATGGTACCGCATATTCAAATAAACAAGAAAAGACAGAGAGGCCGTCGCTACCAGCAAGGTGGAGAGGTGAAATCGAAAAACAAATCTCTTGCTACTCATCGAGCTTCTTTCTCTACATCGCCGCCAGCATCTCCGCCAGGCACCCCGCCGCGAAGCGCGCCGTGCGGTCGTTGCCGGGCTCTTCAAGGTTCGGCGCGAGTTCGAAGATGCCGCCCGCCGAGACCCGCGGGTCGCTGGCGAAGATGCGGAGCAGGTCGAAGACCTGGTGCGCCAGCAGCCCACCCGGCGTCGGCGCGCTCACCCCCGGCGCCACGCTCGCGTCCGCAACATCCACGTCGATGCTCAGGTAGATCGTGTGGCACTTCGGCGGCAGCGCGTTGAAGACCTCGCGCGCCGCGCCTTCCACGCCCAGCGCGAAGACCTCGCGCGCCGTCAGCACTTTCGCGCCCCCGTCTTCCACGCGCCGCGCGTAAGCCGGCGAAGTCTGGAAGTCGCGCGCGCCGATCACGGTGTAACTCGCGAGCCCCTTATCGAGCAGGCGCCCGAAGGCCGTCCCCGAATTCTGTTCCTCGTTCGCCCGCACCATCCGTACGTCCAGGTGCGCGTCGAAGTTGATCACCGCCAGCCGGTCCTTCAGTTCTTCGAGGTACGGCAGGATGCACGGATACGCGAGCGAGTGGTCACCGCCGAGCGCGAGCACGCGCGCGTGCTCGTGGCCTTCCCCGCGCTTCGAGAGCGTATGCGCTTTGCGCGCGATGGCCTCCGCGCGCGCATGCGCCTCCGCGACGTGGGCACCCTCGAACTCCGCGTCGCCCATGTCGTACACGCGCCGGCGCAACTCGCCACTGGCGTAGTGGTACGCCTTGAGCGTCCGCGCGGCGGTCCGCAGCGCCGCCGGCCCGCCCGCCGCGCCCTTGCGCCCGATCACTGCGCCGTCGAACGGCAGTCCGTACAGGAACACCTCGCTGCGTTCGGCGTTCAACTCAGATGTCGAGACAAGCTGGCCCAGCAGGCGGTCGTTGGGATCGGCGGGGGTCACGGACCAGTCGAAAGGCTTAGGCATGCCGTTCATCTCCCGCGCATCGGAACCGCAATGCCCGCGCGCTTCGCAAAGCGTATCGCTTCCGGATACCCCGCGTCGGCGTGGCGGATCACGCCCATGCCAGGATCGGCGGTAAAGACCGCGCGCGCTTTTTCGGCCGCGAGTTCCGTGCCGTCCAGCACCACGTGGCAGTTCGCGTGCAGCGAATACCCCATCCCCACCCCGCCCCCGTGATGATAACTCACGATGTCCGCGCCCGCCGCGCAATTCAGCAGCGCGTTCAGGATCGGCCAGTCGGCCACCGCGTCGCTCCCGTCGCGCATCCCCTCGGTCTCGCGGTTGGGGCTTGCGACCGAACCGCAGTCCAGATGGTCGCGCGTCACTACGAGCGGCGCGCGGATCTTTTTTCTGCGCACGAGCTCGTTCAGCGCCAGCGCGAACCGGTCGCGCTCGCCATAGCCCAGCCAGCAGACCCGCGCGGGCAGGCCCTGGAACTTCACGCGCTCGCGCGCGAGCTTGATCCAGCGGCAGAGCGCGCGGTTCTTCGGAAAAAGTTCGAGCACCAGCGCGTCGGTGAGCGCGATGTCGCGCGGATCGCCGCTCAGCGCCACCCAACGGAACGGCCCGCGCCCCTCGCAGAAGAGCGGCCGGATGTACTCGGGCACGAACCCCGGGATGCGGAAGGCTTGCGTATGCGTGAGCCCGCCGCATTCCACCACCTGCCCGCGGATGTTGTTGCCGTAGTCGAAGACCACCGCGCCGCGGCGCTGGAAACCGAGCATCGCTTTCAGGTGCGCCGTCATGCCTTTCAGCGCGAGCCGCCGGTACTTTTTCGGATCGCGCGTGCGCAGCCGCGCTGCCGCTTCCGCCGAGTACCCCTGTGGGATATAGCCATTCAGTTCGTCGTGCGCGCTCGTCTGGTCCGTCACCACGTCGGGCCGGAAGCCGCGCCGCAGCAGCGCCGGGTGCGTCTCCGCCGCGTTGCCGAGCACGCCCACCGAGACCGCGCGCTTCTCCTTGCGCGCGCGTTCGCAAAGCGTAACGGCTTCGTCCAGCGACGAAGTGGCGCGTTCGAGGTAGCGCGTCGCGAGTCGCTTCTCGATGCGCGACGAATCGGCCTCGATGCACAGCGCCACGCCGCCGTTCATGGTGATCGAGAGCGGCTGCGCGCCGCCCATGCCGCCTAGGCCCGCCGTGAGCACGATCCGGCCCGCGAGCGACCCGCCGAACTCCTTCTGCGCCAGCGACGCGAGCGTCTCGTACGTGCCTTGAACGATGCCCTGCGAACCGATGTATGCCCACGAACCCGCCGTCATCTGGCCGTACATCATCAGGCCGGCCGCCTCGAGCTCGCGGAAGTGTTCCCAGTTCGCCCACTTGCCGACCAGGTTCGAGTTCGCGATCAGCACGCGCGGCGCGCGCGCATGCGTGCGGAAGACGCCCACCGGCTTGCCCGACTGCACCAGCAGCGTCTCGTCGTTCTTCAGCTTCTTCAGCGCATCGAGCAGCGCGTCGTAGCACTTCCACGACCGCGCCACGCGCCCGCTGCCGCCGTAGACCACCAGCTCGCGCGGCCGTTCGGCCACCGCCGGATCGAGATTGTTGTTGAGCATGCGCAGGGCCGCTTCCTGCCGCCAGCCCTGGCAGGAAATCTCCGCACCCACCGGCGCCCGGCCGTACTCCTTTATATAGCGCTTGCTGACGGGACCGATCGGCGCGGCCATGCGGCGCTCCTGAGCTTGCCGCCATCCTACCGCGAGCCCGCTTTTCGCGCCAAGCCCAGCCGTTGCAGGAAAGGTGGAACGAGGTATCCTTCCGCCACCGTATGGAAACTCAAACGCCCGTCCCGTGGCTGCGCACGCGGCTCTCGGTGCAGATGTTCCTCCAGTTCGCCGTCTGGGGCGCCTGGGCGCCCGTGCTCGGCAATCACCTCAACCATCTGGGCTTCCAACCCGAACAGATCGGGATGGTCTACCTCACGGCCGCACTCGCGCTGATGATCTCGCCCTTGATCGCGGGTCAGATCGCCGACCGCTACTTTGCCACGCAGAAATTCCTGGGCATCAGCTTCATCCTCTCGGGCGTCTTCTTCTATCTCGCGTCCACCGTCTCGGAGTACAGCCAGGTCTGGTGGATGGCGCTGCTCGCGATGCTCTTCTTCGGGCCCACATTAGGCCTCGCCAATTCGCTCTGCTTTCACCACCTGCAAGACGCGCGCAAGGACTTTCCAATCGTGCGCCTGTTCGGCACCCTGGGCTGGATCGTCGCGGGTTTTATTCTTAGCGCTTGGCTCAAGCTCACCGACCGGCCCATCGGCGACTGCCTGATCCTGGGCGCCCTCTTCTCGATCTTGAATGGCCTCTATTGCTTTACGCTGCCCAACACGCCGCCCAAAGCCGAAGCCGCGGAGAAATTCGCCGTCGGCAAAGTGCTGGCCATGCTGAAAGATCCGTCCTTCGCGCTGTTCAGCTTCATCGCCTTCGTGCTGCTCGTCTTCGCCACCTTTTATTACAATTTCTCCGGCATCTACTTTGAAGACGGATTGGGTCTGACCAAAGACCAAGTTCCCCTGGTCCTGCTCTCCGGCCAGGTCATGGAAATTCTGACCATGTTCATCCTGGCCTACATGCTCCGGAAATGGGGCACGCGCTTTACCATCACCATTGGCATCCTGGCGTGGGGCCTGCGCTTCTTCATGTTCAGCCTCGTCGAACCGCGCGAACTGGTGCTCGCGTCGCAGATCATTCACGGCGTCTGTTTCGCGTTCGCCGTCGCCGCGTCCATGCTCTACGTCGAAAGCATCTGCGCGCCCGACGTGCGCGGCAGCATGCAGGCCTTCCTCGCCTGGATCACCTACGGCCTGGGCATGTTCGTCGGCTCCATCTTCTCCGGAAAACTGCTCGGCGCCGTGAAAGGCAACTGGCACGAATTCTGGCAGATCCCCGCCCTCGGCTGCGTGGCCGCCGCCGTCCTCTTCGCGATCTTCTTCCGCGCCCGCGACACCCAGCCCGAGACCCCGTCCCAACCCTGACTAAGTGCCCCAATTCGAAGCCCATAGATCAGCGGCTGCGTAACCAGCCAACCAGCCAACCAGCCAACCCATGCAGCGCCGTTCAATCGAAAATCCAAAATCGGAAATGAGTTCCCCTTGACGCCCGCCCCCTTATAGGTTACTGTTGCTTTCAGCGACCGCGTGATTCCCTATGGGCGATCCTAACCACGCGGCTCGCAACCCGAGACAAATTCCAACCCAAAACCAAACGTAAATGAACCCGGCGCAGCCGTGTCGCGTTCCCCCTCTCCCCGTTGAGGGAGAGGGGGCAGGGGGTGAGGGGCCGGTGCTTTCCCCGTGCCCTGCGTCGCCAAGTCACGCCATGTGAGCAGCCGCCAGATCGGTGGGGCG
>JACQFI010000101.1 GCA_016200135.1 Planctomycetota bacterium | reverse complement strand
GTTGCCCCAGGCGTTGGAACCCGCCGGCGCCATGATGTTGCCGGAGCAGTTGATCTGGCCGGAGGCGGAGATGGCGAGTTCCTCGCCTTCCACGGCGTCGATGCCGGTATCGATCCACTCCGAGATGCTCTTCCAGGCCTCCAGTTGGATCTCCTGGCGCTCGCCGTAGGCCAGCCAGCGGATGCAGTCGAGGTCCTCGAAGTCGATGTCCAGCAGGCCAAAGCGCGTCTTGACCGGGATCTTGGCGAGCTGCAGACAGCCGCGGATCTCCATCTTCGCCGTCCGCACCGCGTCGGCGGCGACCGGCTTGCGCCCGCCGCGTTCGAGGGCGCGTTTGAGCACGGCCTGGAGGCGCGTGCGCCGCTCGGCGCTTGCCGTGGCCAGCGCGTCGGTGAGCGCGTCGACGGCGCGCGCGCCGAAGCCTTCCAATTTCTTCTGCGCGTTCTGGCGGATATCGTACTCGTCGCTGTCCAACTCCTTGATCGCCCGGGCCACGTCCTTCATCTCGACCGAACTCGGCCGGTTGCCGCGCGCGAGCCGCCGCATCTCGGAGACGGGAATCTTCAGCTCGCCGTAGTCGGTCTTGACGGTGAACGCATCCAGCGGGCCGATCTCGCCGCGCAGGCGCGAACCATCGCGCAGGCGCACTTCCACATCGCGCGGTCCGTAGGTTTTGGCCGGTGCAACGGGAGCGAGCGCCTTGTGTCCGGGCGCCGGCGCGTCTTCGGCGGGACTGTCTTCCCGTACGACTGGATCTTCTGCGCGCGCAATGCCGGCCGCAAGACACACGTGCAGCACCAGCAGGCTTGCAATGGATCGAAGCGGCATAGCATACCTCCTCCTCAGCGAACCGGCGCCGATTCCATATTAGACGTACGCTCGAAAGGCGCGGACCTTGCTGAATTCTTGAAAGAAGTGCGTGTTGCGGCCATTAAGGCGCGAAAGGGAGAACGAAAATTTACAAAGTGGTGACAGAAGGCGTAGCAAAAGCATAGAAGGCTTTACGTAAAGCTCGTGGCTCGTGGCTCGTGGCTCGTGGCTCGTAGCTCGTAGCTCGTAGCTCGTAGCTCGTAGCTCGTAGCTCGTAGCTCGTAGCTCGTAGCTCGTAGCTCGTAGCTCTCGGCATCAAAAGATCCTGGAGGTTTCCCTGGAGTCTGCCGCGAGCCCTTTTGTTATGCGTTAGGCGTTCTTAATATAGCGGGACGAAGCGCAGGTTCAATTTTCTTCGATGCCGGGAAGGGCTTCGTCGTCGCCGGAGCTTTCTGGAGCGGCGGGCGCGCCTTCGGCCTTGGACTCCGCGGCATCGGTGACGGGCGGAGCAGCGCGCGAAGGCGTGGGGTCCGAGTCGGAGAAGGACTTGCGCCGCGAGGCCGGCGTGCGCACGGCGTCGGCGGAGCGGATCTGTGTGCCTTTCTCGTTCAGGATGCTGTTAATGGTGGCGATCAGCGCGTCGGCGCTCTGCAGGCGCTGGTTGGGGTCCTTGGCCATCAGCTTGAGGATGAGGTTGCGGCAGGCGTCGGAGATCTCGGGCGAGATGGCCTTGGGGTCCGGCGGCGCGACGAAGACGTGCTTGCGCATCACTTCGGCGGCGTTGCCGTCGTAGGGCGGGCGGCCGCAAACGAGGTGGAAGAGCGTCGCGCCGAGGCCGTAGAGGTCGGCGCGGCGGTCGATGACGCGGTCGCCGCGGGCCTGTTCGGGCGAGATGTAGTGCGGCGTGCCGATGGCGATGCCGCTCTCGGTCAGGCGCGTGTCCTCGGTGAGCACCTTAGCCAGGCCCATGTCGGTGAGGCGCACGCGGCCGGCGCGGTCGATGATGACGTTGTCGGGCTTCACGTCGCGGTGCAGCAGGTTGTTGACGTGCGCGTGGTAGAGCGCGTGGGCGAGTTCGCGGATGATGGTGAGCGATTCGCGCTCGGCGATGCGCCCGACGCGTTCGAGCCGTTCGGTGAGCGACTCGCCGTCCACGTACTCCATCGAGATGTAATAGCGCTTCTCGACTTCGCCCGCGGCGTAGAACGCGACGACGTTGGGGTGCGAGAGCTTGCCCGCGGCGCGCGCTTCGCGCTGGAAGCGTTCGACGAGCTGGCGGTCGTGCGAGAGCGAGCGCGGGAGCAGCTTGAGCGCCACGTGCCGGTTCATGTTGGTGTCGTAGGCGCGGTAGACGGCGCCCATCACCCCGCCAAGCCGCTCTTCGACCTCGAAGGGGCCGAGCCGGCAGGGCACGATCAGGTCCTCGTCGTCCTGCTGCTGCGTGGGTCTCTCGACGCGGGGCTGGGTGAGTTTGCGGCGCTTGCGCAGTTCGCCCAGGATCAGGTTGCAGTCGGTGCGCGCGAGGATGCCCATATCGACGGCGATGGAGTCGATGCGCATGGGGATGCCGAGGTCTTTGTAGTGGCGCTGCTTCTCCAGCAGGCTCTGCACCTGCGTGGGCGTAAGCAGCCCGAGCTCAATGGCAATATCGCCGAAGCGCTCAATGGCGGCTGCTCCGCCCAGATCGCCCACGGGACCGGTCATGGAATGCGCCTCCCCAATACGATGTTCATTCTATGCGGGAAGGCGAATTCGGCAACCCAGCGTTTGAATTTCCAGCCGCGGAGCGCCCCGGGCGCGCATGCCGCCACACGCAAAGCGCCAGGCCCCCAAGGGCCAGCACGAGCAGCAGCACAACCATGCACCCGCCTTTGGCTTGGGGGCGCGCGCGCCGGACCTTGCGCTTGGCCGGCCGGATCGAGGACTTCTCGACATCCGCGTCGCTGCCGGCGTAACGCGGTGGCTGGCCCCGCTGGACAAGTTCGAGGTCCGCGACGAGCTGTTCGCAACTGTCGTAGCGGTCGGACGGCCGCTTGGCCATCATCTTGGTGACGATGGCCACCGCGCCGTCGCTCAGCTCCGGCACGATGTCCTGCGGATTATCGAGCTCTTCCTTGCACTGCTTGAGCATGATCTCGGCATTGGTCTTGCCATCGAACGGCACGCGGCCGGTGAGCAGCAGGTACAGCGTAGACCCGAGCGAATAGATATCGCTGCGATGATCCACCTGCTTCTCGCCGCGGGCCTGTTCGGGCGAGATGTAGTGCGGCGTGCCGAGGGCAATGCCGGTCTTGGTGAGGCGCTGGTCGTCGGCCATCGCCTTGGCGAGGCCCAGGTCCACGATCTTGATCTCTCCGTTGGCGCCGAGCAGCACGTTGTCGGGTTTGACGTCGCGGTGCACGAAGCCGCTCGCGTGCGCGTGGGCCAGGCCGGACGCGACGCCGCGCGCGATCCGCAGAGCCTCGGGTTCCACCATGCGGCCCAGCGTCTTGAAGCGCTTGCGCAGGCTCTCGCCGTCCACGAACTCCATGGCGATGAACGGCGTGCCGTCCACTTCGCCTGCGGCGTAGGCGGAGACGATGTTGGGGTGGTTGAGCGCGCCCGTGGCTTTGGCCTCGCGCTTGAAGCGTTCGACGAACTCGCTGTTCCCCGCGACGCTCTTGTTCATCACCTTCAGCGCCACGAGCCGGCCCATGTGGGCGTCGCGCGCCCGGTATACCGCGCCCATCCCGCCCTCGCCCACCTTGGCGAGCAATTCGTACTCGCCGAAGCGCTTCTCCGCGGGCAGCGCCGCGGGGCCGGTGGCGGCCTTGCGGCGGCGCTGCTGTTCGAGCAGAACTTTCTGGACGGAGCGGAGGTCCAAGACACGGTCTTCGGCCAGGATCTCGCCGATGCGCTTCTCGATCCCCTGGGCTTTAAGTTCCATCTGGCGGATAAGCGCGGCGGTGATCTTCTCGGCGGTAGTGAGGCCCAGCGCGACGGCCAGTTCGCCGAAGCGGTCGCCGCCGGCGGGGGGTGCGGAGTTTTCCTGTGCTTGCGTCATCGGGCCGAAGGTTAGCGCGCTTCACCGCGCTGGCGAGTGCAGTCCGCGGAACGACAAGGTTGAATAGCAGAGCACAGAATCTGAATTGTTGCGGGACCGTGGTACCCGGAGAGGCGGGACGCCTGCGCCACGAACTACTTGCTGCCGAAGAGCCGCTTGAGCCAGCCGAAGAAGCCGCCGCTGGTCGGTTGGACTTTGCGCGTGCGCTGTCGGGGTTCCTGCTCCGGCTGGTGGCCGTCGAGAAGATTCTGGAGGGCCTCGGCCACCGCGCCGCCGTCGGGGTAGCGCTGGTCGGGCTCTTTGGCGAGCAGTTTGAGGACGAGCTGCGCCGCGCCGCGCGAGACCTGCGGATTCAGCGAGCGCGGGTCGGGCGGCGGGTTCTGGACGTGCATCACCATCACCTGCGTCGAAGACGGGTGCTCGAACGGCACGCGCCCGGTCAGCAGGTGGAAGATCGCCGCGCCCAGACCGTAC
>JACQFI010000100.1 GCA_016200135.1 Planctomycetota bacterium | reverse complement strand
GGCGCATCTGCCCCATTGAGACGCCCGAAGGCGCGAACATCGGGCTGATCGTGAGCATTGCGATCTACGCCTCGATCAACGACTACGGCTTCGTGGTCACGCCCTTCCGACTGGTGAAAAAGGGCGTGGTGACGGACGAGGTGGTGTATCTGCGGGCCGACGAAGAGCACGACCACACGATCGGCCAGGCCGACATGCCGACCGATCCCAAGTCCGGCAAGATCACGCTGCCGACCGTGAACGCGCGCCGCCGCGACGGCTTCGAGCAGGTGAATACCGAAGAAGTGACGCTGCTGGACGTCGCGCCGCAGCAGCTCGTGGGCGTCGCCGCCAGCCTGGTGCCGTTCCTCGAGCACGACGACGCGAACCGCGCGCTGATGGGCTCGAACATGCAGCGCCAGGCCGTGCCGCTGGTGAAGCCGGAAGTGCCGCTCGTCGGCACGGGCATGGAGCAGTTCGTCGCCGGCAACACGGGCATGATGCAGCGGGCCGAGGAAGACGGCGTGGTCGAGTACGCCGACGGCGCGGTGATCAAGGTCCGCTACGGGCACGGGCAGAACAGCCGCCTGGAAGAGTACCCGCTGCGCAAGTACTTCGGCCTCAACGAGCGCACCTGCCTCAACCAGAAGCCCATCGTCAAGGGCGGCGACAAGGTCTCCGCCAACCAGGTCCTCACGGAAGGCGCGGCCACCCGCGAGGGCATCCTGGCCCTGGGCACGAACACGCTCGTGGCCTTCATGAGCTGGGAAGGCTACAACTTCGAAGACTCGATCCTGGTCAGCGAGAAGATGGTCCGCGAGGACCGCTTCACCTCGATTCACATCGAGGAGTTCAGCGTCGAGATCCGCGAGACGAAGCTGGGCCGCGAGGAGATCACGCGCGACATCCCGAACGTGAGCGAAGCGGCGCTGGCGAACCTGGACGAGTTCGGCCTGATCCGGGTCGGCGCGCGGGTGAAGCCCGGCGACATCCTGGTGGGCAAGATCGCGCCGAAGAGCAAGAGCGAGCTCTCGAGCGAAGAGAAGCTGCTGCACGCGATCTTCGGCCGCGCGGGCGAAGACGTGAAGAACGACTCGCTGGAAGTGAAGCCCGGCTGCGAAGGCTACGTGATCCAAGTGGACCGCTTTACGCGCGCGGCGCCCAGCGGCGACGATGAGCGCGGCGAGCACAAGAAGGTCATCAAGAAGATCGAGACCGACTTGAAGTTCAAGATGGCCGAGGCGATCAAGCAGAAGTTCGAGGCGCTCAAGGAGATCGTCGGCGGGAAGATCGTCAACGCCGAGACCGGCCAGCGTTACGAAATCGCCAAGAACGCCACGGACGACGAGGTGATCCAGCTCGACGCGTCGATGGACCTGAACAAGGTCGAGATGCACCCGGCCACGCGGCGCAAGGCGCGCATGACCGCGTACCAGTTCGACAAGCGCAAGCGCATGTACGAAGTGGACATGGAACGCAAGGTCGGCAAGCTCAAGCGTGGCGACGAACTCCAGCCGGGCGTGCTCGAACTCGTCAAGGTCTACGTGGCCGTCAAGCGCCGGCTCTCGGTCGGCGACAAGATGGCCGGACGGCACGGCAACAAGGGCGTGGTGAGCCGCATCCTGCCTGAAGAGGATATGCCGTTCCTCGAGGACGGCACCACGGTCGGCATGATCCTGAACCCCCTGGGCGTGCCGTCGCGCATGAACTTCGGGCAGATTCTCGAGACGCACCTCGGCTACGCGGCCTCGCTGCTCGGGTTCCGCGCGGTGACGCCGGTCTTCGACGGCGCCAAGGAGTCGGAGATCGTCGAATGCATGCGCGAAGCGGGCCTGAACCCCGACGGCAAGTCGGTGCTGTACGACGGCCGCACGGGCGAGCCCTTCGACCAGAAGGTCTGCGTGGGCATCATGTACATGCTCAAGCTGCACCACCTGGTCGCGGACAAGATCCACGCGCGGGCCACGGGGCCGTACTCGCTGATCACCCAGCAGCCCTTGGGCGGCAAGGCGCGCAGCGGCGGGCAGCGCTTCGGCGAGATGGAAGTGTGGGCGCTGCAGGCCTACGGCGCGGCGAACGTGCTGCAGGAACTCCTGACGGTCAAGTCCGACGACGTGGAAGGGCGCACGAAGATCTACGAGTCGATGGTCAAGGGCGAGAACTGCCTGGAACCCGGCACGCCGGTCAGCTTCGACGTGCTCTGCAACGAGATCAAGGGCCTGGGCCTGAACATCAAGCTGGAGAAGAAGCCCGCTTCGTAAAGCGCGTCTGAACGGATCCGAGCGGGGCGCCTGGCGCTCCGCGGTACAAGTCTCGAACGCGGCAACTTGAATCACGGGGCGGAAAGAAAAGGGAGAAGAGAGCAATGGTTATCCCTGGCGGAAATCTGGGCGGCGGCGGCGATGCGGCTCCTGGCGCGGGCGCGGGCGGACCGCCCCCTGCGGCCATGGCGGGCCTCGGCGCGCTGATGGCGCCTCCCGCTCCCGGCGTAGCGGCCGGCGAGCGCAACTACGACCGCATCAACGATTACTCCGCGGTCACGATCACCCTCGCCAGCCCCAACGACATCCGGTCGTGGAGCTACGGCGAAGTGAAGAAGCCCGAGACGATCAACTACCGCAGCTACCGCGCGGAGAAGGACGGTCTCTTCTGCGAACGTATCTTCGGGCCGGAGCGGGACTGGGAGTGCTCCTGCGGCAAGTACAAAGGCATCAAGTACAAGGATATCATCTGCGACCGCTGCGGCGTTAAGGTGACGCACAGCAAGGTCCGCCGCAGCCGCTTTGGGCACATCAACCTGGCCGCGCCGGTCGTCCACATCTGGTTCTTCCGCGCAGTGCCGAGCAAGCTCGGCAACCTGCTAGGCATCAAGACCAACGCCCTGCAGCAGGTGATCTACAGCCAGCGCTACATCGTCATCGATGGCGGCGACACCGGCATGGCCAAGGGCAAGGTGCTGACCGAGGAAGAGTACCGCAAGGCGCGCGAACAGTTCGGACAGGTCTTTAAGGCCGAGATGGGCGCGGAAGCGGTGCGCGACCTGCTCGCCGGCCTGAACCTGGTGGAACTCGCCGCCAGCCTGCGCAAGGCGCTCAGCGAGAGCAAGAGCAAGCAGAAGACCGAGACGTACATCAAACGCCTGCGCATCATCGAGGCGCTGGTGGCTAGCGGCAACAAGCCCGAGTGGATGGTCATGGACGTGATCCCGGTCATCCCGCCGGACCTGCGTCCGCTCGTGCCCCTGGAAAGCGGCAACTTCGCGACCTCGGACCTGAACGACCTCTACCGGCGCGTGATCAACCGGAACAACCGCCTCAAGAAGCTGCTCGACCTGAACGCGCCCGGCGTGATCATTCGCAACGAGAAGCGCATGCTCCAGCAGGCCGTGGACGCGCTCTTCGATAACGGCCGCTGCAAGCGCGCCGTGCTCGGCACCGGCAACCGTCCGCTCAAGTCGCTCACCGACATGATCAAGGGCAAGCAGGGCCGCTTCCGCGAGAATCTGCTCGGCAAGCGCGTGGACTATTCCGCGCGCTCGGTGATCGTCGTCGGCCCGGACCTGCGCCTGAACCAGGTGGGCCTGCCGAAGAAGATCGCGCTGGAGCTCTTCCAGCCGTTCATCATCCGCAAGCTGAAGGAGCAGGGCTACGCAGACACGATCAAGAGCGCCAAGAAGATCCTCGAGCGCAAGGACGAGGAAGTCTGGGACGTGCTCGAAGAAGTGATCATGGGCCACCCGGTGATGCTCAACCGCGCGCCCACGCTGCACCGCATGGGCATCCAGGCGTTCTATCCCGTGCTCGTCGAAGGCGACGCGATCATGCTCCATCCGCTCGTCTGCCACGGCTTCAACGCGGACTTCGACGGCGACCAGATGGCCGTGCACCTACCGCTCTCGCTGGAGGCGCAGATCGAGGCGTCGATGCTAATGGTATCGACGAACAACATCTTCTCGCCCGCGAACGGCTCGCCCATCATCACGCCCGACCTGGATATCGTGCTCGGCTGCTACTTCCTCACGAGCGAAGGCAAGGCGATCAAGGGCCAGGGGATGACCTTCTCCACCAAGGAGGAGGTCTTCATGGCGCTGGATGAGAAGCGCATCGGCAAGCGCGCGAAGATCAAGGTGCGCATCAAGGGCCGCCGCATCCTCGGGCCGGAAGGCGCTCAGAAGGCCAAGGGCGACCTGTACGAGACCACCGTAGGCCGCGTGATCTTCAACGACATCCTGCCGGACGGCATGCCGTACTACAACATGACCCTCGGAAAGCCGCAGCTTAAGAAGGTCGTCAGCGACTGCTACCAGATCCTCGGCCGCCCGCAGACCGTCAACCTGCTGGACCGCCTGAAGGAACTGGGCTTCCACGAGGCCACGATGTCCGGCGTCAGCTTCGCCGCCAGCGACCTCAAGATTCCCCGCATCAAAGAGAGCGTGGTCGGCGACGCGGACAAGAAGGTCAGCCAGATCCGCAAGTCGTTCGAACGCGGCATCATCACCGACGGCGAGCGCTACCGCCTTACCATCGACATCTGGACCCGCGTCCGCGACATGGTCCACCTGGCGGTCATGGAGGAACTCAAGCACGACGAACGGGCCGAAGACACGCATTACGTCAACCCGATCTACTTCATCGTCAGCTCGGGATCGCGCGGCAACCAGAGCCAGATCGGGCAGATGTGCGGCATCCGCGGCTTGATGGCGAAGCCCAGCGGCGAGATTCTCGAGACGCCCATCAAGGCGAACTTCCGCGAGGGCCTGAACGGGCTCGAGTACTTCTCGTCGACGCACGGCGCGCGCAAGGGCTTGGCCGACACCGCGCTCAAGACCGCGAACTCCGGTTACCTCACCCGCAAGCTGGTCGAGGTGGCGCAGGACGTCACGATCTCGATGCACGACTGCGGCACGCAGAACGGCGTGACCAAGGGCGCCATGTACCGCGGCGACAACATCGACCTGAACCTGACCGACGCGATCCGCGGTCGCGTGGCCCGCGACAGCATCACGCACCTCGTCACGGGCGAGACGATCGTCGACGAGAACCAGGTCATCACGCCCAAGATCGCGGAAGCGATCGAGGAGTTCCTCGGGCGCGACGGCAAGATCCGCGTGCGCAGCGCGCTCACCTGCGAAGCGCCGCGCGGCATGTGCGCGCTGTGCTACGGCATGGACCTCTCGACCGGACAGCTCGTGGAGATGGGCCAGGCGGTGGGCGTCGTGGCGGCGCAGTCGGTGGGCGAACCGGGCACGCAGCTCACGATGCGTACGTTCCACGTCGGCGGTTTGGGCCAGCGGACGGTCGAAGAGTCCGAAATCCGCAGCAAGAGCGCCGGCGTCGTGAAGTTCACCAACCTGCAGGCGGTGACGAACGAGAAGAACGAGCAGATCATCCTGAACCGCAACGCCGAGATCCTGGTGCTCGACGAGCGCGGCCGTGAACTGGAGAAGTACATCGTCCAGACCGGCACGATCGTGCTCGTGGCGGACGGCGAGAAGGTTCCGGCGCGCAAGCCGCTCGCCAAGTGGGACCCGCACAACGTCCAGATCCTGACCGAAGTGGAAGGCAAGGTCGCGTTCGAGGACTTCATCCCCGACGTGACGTTCCGCGAAGAGGCCGACCCGGGCACGGGCTTCAAGCGCAAGGTCATCGTCGAACACAAGGGCGACCACCATCCGCAGATCGTGATCAAGAACGAGGCGGGCGAGATCCAGGGCGTGTACTCGATCCCCGAGAAGGCGTTCATCGAAGTCGAAGAGGGCGACAAGGTCGGCAAGGGCAAGCTGCTGGCCAAGACGCCGCGCGAGATCTCCGGCACGCAGGACATCACCGGCGGCCTCCCGCGCGTCACCGAGCTCTTCGAAGCGCGGCGCCCCAAGGAGCCGGCGATCATGTCCGAGATCGACGGCGTGATCGAGTTTGGCGACCGCAAGCGCGGCAAGCGCACGCTGATCGTCAAATCGGAATCGGGGCTCGAGATGGAGCACCTGGTGCCGCAGGGCAAGCACATCCTCGTCCGCAAGGGCGACCGGGTGCGCGCGGGCGAGCGCCTGGTGGACGGCGCGCTGATCCCGCACGACATCCTGCGCATCAGCGGCGTCGAGAAGCTGCATCAGTACATCCTGAACGAGGTCCAGGCCGTCTACCGCAGCCAGTCGGTGCGCATCGACGACCGCCACATCGAGATCCTCATCCGCCAGATGATGCGCAAGGTCCAGATCATCGATCCGGGCGAGACCGGACTGCTGCCGACGGACGTCATCGGCAAGAACGTCTTCGACGCCAAGAACAAGGAGATGATCGGGCAGGGCAAGAAGCCGGCCTCCGCGAGCCCCATGCTGCTGGGCATCGCGCGCGCCAGCCTGCAGGCCGAGAGCTGGATCGCGGCGGCGTCCTTCCAGGAGACCACGCGCGTGCTTACCGAAGCGGCCATCGCCGGCCGACGCGACGAGCTCCGCGGGCTCAAGGAGAACGTCATCCTCGGGCACATCATCCCGGCGGGCACCGGCTTCCGCGATTACCAGATCGGCGTGGTCAAGCGCGAAGAAGCGCCCGCGCTGGCTCAGGCCGCGCAGGCGGAGATGAAGGAACTGGCTTCCGGAGCTCCCGCGGCAAGCTTTGGCGGTAAGGACGAGTAGACAGCCAGAAGGCACAAAATCAGCGGGCGCGCGACATAACCGGTCGCGCGCCCGTTTTATTTTATAGATAGGTTTTCCTGGCACAAAACGCCTACCCGCCCATCCGTAACTGCGGTTGCGCGCTGTTCTCCGTGTCTTCGCATCTCAGCGGTGAAAAAACGTTACGGCTTCGCGATTCCCCGCGGATCGACGGCGCGGTGCTGCTCGGCCGATGCGTACGCCGCGTCCACCAGGGCCATCGTCTTGAGATTGTCGGCTCCGGAGAGGCTCACGGGTTCACCGCCGGACTCCAGTGCGCAGAGCAACTCCGCCATGGGCCCGGCGAAGGCGTCGGGGAACCAGACTTCCTTCCAGCGCGGCTGGCGCCATTGGTCGGGGAAGCGCTTACAGGTGTAGTCGAGCGTGCTTGGGCAGCGTTCGGGGTACTTCGGCCAGCCGATGGTCCCGCGCGCCAGGCCGTCGGTGCCTTCGATGCGCCATTGGATGCCGATGTCGGGCTCGCAGCCTTCCTTTGCGGGACCGGTCCAGACGTCGTCCCACGCCGAGCAGCGCAGGCCGTGCGCGTATTCAAGAATGTAGAGGCAGATGCCGTCGCTGTGCGGGAACTTCGTCCGCGGGTCCGGCCGCGTGCTCGCGTAGATGCGTTCGGGGTCGCCGAACCAGAGGCGGAACGTATCGAGGTGGTGGATCGACATGATCCGCAGCGTGCACCAGCCCTGCTCGGCCTGCCACGGCATCCAGTGCGGGATCGCGCGCATCTCGATGGTCGCGAGCACCGGCGCGCCGAGCAGTTCGCGGCTCAGAAGGTCCTTTGCGCCGCGAACGGACTGGTCGTAGCGCATGTTCTGGTTCACGGCCAGGGTCTTGCCGGCCTCACGGCAGAGGCGCACGATTACCGCCGCTTGTGCGTAGTTCACACCCAGCGGCTTCTGGCACAGGATGCCCTTGATGTGTTTGCGCCGGACGGCCTGCTGGACGACCTCGAACTGCTTGTCCGGCGGCACGCCAATATCGAGCACCTCCACGCGTTCGTCGGCAAGTAGATGCTCGACGGTGTCGTGGACCGTGCCGATCTTGTGGCGCACGGCGGCCTCGGCCGCTTTGTTGCGGTTGCGGGAAGCGATGGCGACCGGGTTGAAGCCCGCGGCGCGATAGGCCACCAGGTGGCAATCCGCGATGATGAACCCCGCGCCCACGAGCCCGATGCGCCAGTCCTTGCGCTTGGGGAGCGTCGGGTGGATTGCAAGGCTGGGCAGGGCGGGGGATTCATTGGCGCTGGGCATGGGCGTCTCCTACTTATACGAAACTTATATGATAAGGGTATACCATATCGCAGCACGCCGTGTTGCCAAGCCTTTTCATCGCCGAAAAAGAGGGCCTGAGTCCCGCGGCGAAAAGCCGTCTCAAAGGTGCGCGCTCGGACGTCAAAGGAAAGGCATGCAAAGGCTTCGGACCCACCATTCCTCCCATTCGCTGGCCTGCTTGCTGGCGCTGCTGGCTCTGGTGCCGCTGAGCCTGCCGAACGCCTGTTTCGCCGACGGCTTCGAGGGCCTCTTCTACTTCTCCAACGATCCGTACCTCGATTGGCAGCGCCTGAAGCCGCAGATGACCGACGCGGCCACGCGCGCGGGGGTGATCGACGAATGTCTGCGCATCCTGCGCTTCGTGGACACCTACAACAACGCGGCGGACTCGCCGCCCTGGATGCACTCCGAAGACGGACGCGCCAACGCTCGCGAATGCGCCGTCGCGATTCTGATCGAGATCGGCGCGCCGGCCGCGCCCAAAGTCTGGGAGACGCTTGCGGACGACATCCGCTTTCAGTCGCCGAACGTGGCGAAGGCGCTGCAACGTGCGCGGGCCGCGCAGAGCAAAGCCGCGACCGCGCTGGGCGACTTGCGCGTCGAAATCATGAAGGTTCCGGCGCTGGCCAAAAAGCTGAGCGAACCCGCCGCCGCCGACCGCGACGCGGAACTCGGGTATGAATGGTCCATCCTGACGCTGGCCCTGAGCCGAGAAGCCGGTGAAGCGGCCGTACAGCCGATCCCAGTTCCCAATCCAAGATCTCCGAGAGCCGAGCGCAAGATGCACCGGGCCTTTGCCGCCGATTTCAACGCGCCCGAGTTGGCGGCGAGTGGGAGCCGGGAATGGGTGATCGCGATGCAGGTGCCTGAAGCGGTGCGCAATCCCGCGATCGCCGCGGCCTTGCGGCGCTTCTCGCCGCTGCAAGCGGATGCGTATAAGGAAGTCGCGGCCTACAACGCGCTCCTGCAGCGCGCCAATTCGCAGATGGCGAGCGCGGACATGCTCCCTTGCGACGACTTCCAATCCGACCTGCAGCGCGTGCTCACCGGCATGGGCAAGGACGCGGTGCTCCCGATCGAGAAGAGTCTGCACGCCCCCAGCCGCGAGGTCGCCGCCACTGCGGCTAAACTGCTCGCCACCATCAAGGACCTGCGCGAGTTCAAGGCCCCGGCCGTGCTGCCGGCGCATCCCGAGGCCCGCCGTATCGCCGAGGTCGCTCTGGAGGCCTGGGACCTAGCGGATGAGACGCCCCAGTCCAAGATCGCCGCCCGCGCATTCGAGGACCTGCGCGCCCGGGGCCTGGCGGCCTACCCCGATCTCATCGCGATTCTGCAATCGCCGCGGCTGAAGCTCAAGAAGGAGGCGCTGCGCGCGCTTGAGATGCTCTCGGGTGATCTGCTCGGCGAAGATCCCGCCGCGTGGCAGAAATGGCACGCCGCGGCCGTGGAAGCCGAGAAGCACAAGCCGCTGCCGCCGGACCTGGCCGTCGAGGGCCTCACCATCGGCGAGTCGCCCAACGCGCCGAAGCGCCCGCCCAAGCCGCCCGCGGCTTCCGAGAACCTGCCGACGCCCGAGAAGAGCGACGAAGAGAAGACCGCCGGGGAGTTGCTGAAGGATAAATTCAAGGCCGGAGAAGGGGACGAGAAGACAGGCGAGGCCAATCCTGGCGGGAAAGAGAAGACCAAGACAACGAATGTCGAAGAAGAGGATGCGGACAAGAAACGG
>JACQFI010000104.1 GCA_016200135.1 Planctomycetota bacterium | reverse complement strand
CCGCGGCGGGCGGGCATATCGCCTTTGTGGCCGTGAACGGCGAGCACGCCTGGACGCGCGTGCGCTTCGTCTTTAAGCCCGAGCCCGCCTGGGCCAAGCAGCAGTTGGACGCGCTCAAAGGCGTGAAGCCCTGAGCCGCGTGGCTTAGGCGTCCCGCCTGTTCGATGTGTCCGGCGACGCCGCTCCTTATTTCTGTAAACAGATCAATAGAGTGCTTCGCATTCCTTTTCGGACAGCCGAGACGGCTGTGCCACGAACCGAATGCCCGTGCTCAAACGCTTGCCCGCCGATGGCTGCGCGATCCACGATCCGTTCTTGAATTACGCCGCGCCTCGCTGAATGCTTATCCCATTCAAATCTACATTCCCAAGCGGAGCCCGCATGCCCACGCTAAAAGACAAAGCCGTCCGGCACCTTGCCCGCCACGTCGAAGAGATGCTCTCCAAGCAGAACGAGAAGGGCGAGTTCTGGCCCGACGCGGGGTTCCTTGCGCCCTACCCCACCGATTACCAGCAGTTCGCGTTCTACGCGCTCGCGTACTTGTACACGCTCGATCACGCGGAGAATCCTTGGAAGGGAAACGCGCGGCTGCTGCAGGCGGTCGAGCGCAGTTTCCGTAACAACTTGGCTCTGGAAGACGAGCACGGCGGATTCCTCTCGTCGAGTCACGACCAGCCGTTCTCGACCCATCACGCCAACAACTGGCGCAGCTTCACCTGGCTGCGCGCGTGGGAGTTGCTGCGTGGCCAGATCGACCCGAAGCTGGAGCGCGCCTGCGAGGACGGCCTGCGCCGCACGCTGCCGTGCATCTGGGGCGAGGCTAAACGTCAGACGCAGGAGAAACGCTTCGGCGAGAATCACAACGTCCGTAACCATCCGGTCTGGTACTTTCTGGCGACGTACGCATTGGGCAAGCAGTTCGGCGATCAGGCCGCGATGGCATGGGCGGCGGAGACCTTCGAGCGCGTCTGCGCCTGCCAGCACCCGGCGGGGGTCTGGTTCGAGCACGACGGGCCTGTGGTCGTCTACCATCACATCTCGATGAACGGCCTTTCGCACTTCCACGCGCTCACCCAAGCGGCTTCGGCACGCGCCGCGCTGGAGCGCAGTCTCGGCTTCTGCCGGCTCTTCACGTATCCATCAGGACATCCCGTCGAGATCCTCGACGGGCGCACGCGCTACACCGGCTACGTCGTCTCGATCCTGCCCGCCTTGTGGGCGCAGATCCCGGAAGGCCGGGCGCTGCTGCACTTCCTCCTCGATAAACTGCTCGAGCAGCCGTTGGGCGGTGGATACCAAGTTCACGGCGGCTGGCTGGGTCTGCCGTTCTTTACCCAGTTCGCGCGCGACCTGCCCGAAGACGAGCCGCCTCCGGCGCCCGGCGTCCATGCGCTCGTGGGCGAAGGCAACCATGCGCCCAAGGACTTCCCGGTGCGGCTAATCCGCAAGGGCCCGTGGACGGTGGCCCTTTCGGGGTTCACGCGGCCCGAACTGCCGCTGCAACGCTGGTGCCTGGACTACCAGACGCACTGCGCGATCTTTCACGAGAAGGCCGGGCTGATCGTGGGCGGCGGCGGCGGAAAACGGCAGGCGTACTGGTCGCTCTTCAGCGGCGGCGCGCGTCCGCTGGGCCTGCCTAGCCTGGCGACAGAGGGCACGGTGGAAGCGCGTGGCGCGAACGCTGCGACGCTACGGCTGAACTATCCGGGCTTTCGCGCGCGCCTCGATGCGGAAGTCCGCGCCGACGAGGTCGTGCTCACCGCGCGCGTGGACAAACCGGATTCCGGCGCGGCCGCGCCGTCACCGGTCTACCTGCAACTCCCCTTCCCCATGAAGGGCGAAGCACCCGTGGTAGACGGGCGCGGCGGCCAGTACGTGGCCGATCTGCAAGACGAGATTCTTCCGGAGGCGCTCGGCGGAGCCATCGGGCGCGCGGGCAAGTTCATGTTGCACGGGTTCGACGGTGCCCGCGCGCTGCTCCACATGCTGCCCTACAACACGCACTGGCGCGACGGCCGCGCGCCCCGCGAGAAGGCCATGGGCGTCGTCGCGCAGCCGCTCGCTTATGGCGTGGAGCGCACCGTCACCGTGCGCGTTTAGAACAGGACGCCGAATTCGAACTCGTGCCACGACTCACAAAGCTAACAAGATCATCACGCCGCGCCGAGCCAGGCCTTGGCCTGATCGTCTTCACCGGGCTTGAAGCAGCGCACGGCCGCGCCCATGAACGGGCTGCAGTACGTGTTAATCCACTCTTCCCACTTCTTGTCGCCGATCACCGCCATCTTCGAGATGCGGCCGAGGCAGGCGACATCGAAGGGCAGGTCTGCGCCCAAGGAATCCAAGTCCCAGCCTTCGAAATCCAAAAACTCGAGCAGCAGTCCGACCTTGGCGTGCTGTTTCAGCGAACGCTCCAGATCGGCGAAGAAAGGTTTGTACTCCTTGGGCTCCGCCTTTCCGCTAGCCTTGATGCGAACTACGTTCTCTGCTCCATCCCCGCTCACGAGAAGGGACATGCCTTCACCCCCGGCCCAAGGCCGCTCGAGACTCCCCTCCCACGCACAAGCGCAGGCATTACCGGCCGGCGCTTGCACCTACAATGTACCCCATATGCGGAGGCATTAGCCAATGGCACGGGCCAAGAATGCCCGCTTACTTGCCGTTCAATGCCTTCACTTCGATCTTGCGCGGGAGCGCGGAGGCGTGCCGGGGCAGGTCGAGCGTCAGAACGCCGTTCTCCAGCCGCGCCTGGGCTTTCTCCGCGTCGAGGTCAACCGGGAAACGCACCAGCCGCGAGAACGCTCCAGCACTGCGCTCGCGCACATGGTACGCCGCGCCTTCCTGCGGAGCCGCCGTGCGCTCGCCCTTGAGCGTCAGTTCGTTACCCAGCACCGTAATCTCGAGCTCTTCCAACTTCATGCCAGGCAGATCGGCCTCGAGGTGAAAGCCCGCCTCGTTCTCCCAGATGTTCAGCGCCGGGAAGCGGTGCTCGATTCCGCCGCCGGAAACGCCGGCCTGCGGGTAACCTTGAAAGAAATTCTCAAAGAGGGAATCCACATCGCGCCCGAAGACGGACGGAACGGAACGATACGTGCGTGCAAGCATGGCAATGCTCCTTTCAAGCAATCGGGACCGTCGACTCCTTGGGCGGCCGGGATCGGCGCCCGATGCTTTACTCTTATCAAAGAGCGTGCCATTGGAATTTCCGGCGCGGCCGGCGGTAAATCCATACAAATTCGCGCTTTAAATACCTGCGTATCTTTTGAAGGCCGATCGCCGCGCCAATTGGACCCGGGAAAGCAGGTCAATTTGCAAGAGGCCCGGCGCGTTAAGTCAGGCCATGGCTTTGAAGATCTCGAGCGCGCGTTCGAGTTTCTCGTCCGGCGCGGCGTAGGAGATCCGAAAATGGGTGTCGCGCCGGGAGAAGACGCCGCCAGGCACGAGCAGCAACTCGCGGCGAACGGCCTCTTCCACGAACGCCGTGCCGTTGGCGTAACGCTTGGGCGCCTTCACAAAGAGGTAGAACGCGCCGCCGGGTTCAGGGGCTTCGTATCCGGCCACGCGCAGGCCGGCGAGCATGCGGTCGCGCTTGGCGCGATACACGGGCACAGCAGCGGAGAGATCGGCGTCGAACGCCACCAGCGCCGCCTTCTGCGCGAAACTCGGAGCGCACACGAACGTGAACTGCTGCAGCTTGAGCATCGCGTCGATGAGGTGCTTCGGCCCGAGCGTCCAGCCCACGCGCCAGCCGGTCATCGCGGCAGTCTTGGAGAGCCCGCCGAGCACGAGGGAGCCTTCCGGATAGTACGTGGCGAGACTCTTGCCGTGCGGGCCGTACGTGAAGAGTTCGTAGATCTCATCCGTGATCAGCGCCAGGCCCTTGCGGCGCGCGAGGTCCGCGAGCGCCTGCTTGGAGGATTCGTCCATGCACGCGCCGGTGGGATTGCCCGGCGACATGGCGAGGATCGCTTTCGTGCGCGGCGTGACGAGTTTCTCCACGGCTTCCGGGTCCACGCGGAAGTCCGGATAGGTGTCGTAGTAGACCGGCACGCCACCGCAGATCGTGGTCAGGTGCGTGTAGCTCACGAAGAACGGATCGGGAAGCAGCACCTCATCGCCGGGATTCACCAGTGCGAGCAGCGCCAGCGTGAGCGCACCCGAGACGCCGCTGGCGATGAAGCCGTCGTCCAGCCGCACGCCGTGATCCCGCTGGAACCGGGCAAGAACTTTCTCGCGCAATTCGGGGATGCCGCCGGAGGGCGTGTAGCGATTGAAGCCCGCGCGGATCGCCGCGATCGCCGCGTCCTTGACGGGCTCGGGCACGTCGAAGTCCGGCTGGCCGATGGAGAGATTGATGGGGTCCTTGAGCGTCGCGGCAAGATCGAATATCTTGCGGATGCCCGAGGCCTCGATCTGCGCGGCTCGCGCGGCAATCAGGTTCTTCACGTCGCGTCGGTCTCCGTCGAGTTCATCGCGGAGACAGAATAGCGCGCCTGGCCGCGGCGCGCGAGAGCGAATGGGTTACTTGAGCATGAGCAAAGAAATGAAATGTATGGCCGCCAGCGCAAACATCAGGGCACGCGCGAAAGGCATGAAGGCTCTTCCTGAAGGGGAGGCGTCCAAGAGAATCTGTACCCCTGCGATCACCGTCATAATACCAGCTAATGCCACAGGCATGCCCGACAGGAAAACCATGGCTGCAAATATCTGGAGGCCGAAAGACCACAGAACGATACGAGAGCCGGCAAACAAAATGCCTTCATGCACTGTAGAGATGGCCAGAACAAACGACCAGACGTTCAACACCAAGGAAGCGGAAATTGCCACGATACAGAAAGTAAAGGATTCTTGGTCTGGCGTCTTGCTCACCAGATACAACACCGCAAACGCTGCCAAAGCGGAAACGGCCAGTATCTGCGCGATAACCGCATCGCGGCAGCGTTGCTCCAATCGATCGCTTTGAGCTGCAGATTCTGGTTCCGGCATCCTGGATTTCCTAGCGTTTGCGCCGCTCGCGCTCCATGGAATCCCACTTGCTGGCGAGCGCCCAGCGATTGGCCTGCCAGAGCCCACGGTACAGGCCGTCGCGAAAGAACGGCATCAGGCCGTCGAAGTCGCGCAGCAGAGCCTCGACGGCTTCGTCTTCGCCATCCTGACCGACCAGTTCCCCGGCCCACTTCTGCGTGTCAAAGAGGAGCAGGCCCGAGCGCGGGGCTTCGCGCAGGGCGAAGTTCAACGCCTCTTGAGGATGCCGGTTGCAGAGAACCTCCCAGGCGTATTTGCGCGTGTTCGGATTGGCGTCGCGCAAGTAGCCCTGGAGTTCGTCCGCGGGCAGATCGCCGCCCAGCACGAGGCCCAGTTGCAGCGTGTGCGAGCGCGGGCCGTCGTAGATCGAGACGCCGAAGTTTCCGGCGCGCTTAATGGAGTCCGGCGTCCAGGCGACGACGTACTCCTGCCACGTCACGCCCTTGCCCATGCCGATGACCAGCGCGCTGAAGACGAACAGGGTCACCGGGAGCAGCAAAATCGCTGGCGCTGCGAGATAGAGCGCGCACCACTTCGCGGCAAAGCGCCGGCGCTCGGAGATGGTCCAGACTTCTTCTTGAGGCTGCAGGCGCGCGCGGCGGCGCGCGGCCATCGTCTGCCTCAGCCAGGCCAGCGAGGCCGCGAACGGCATCGCGAGACCGAGGTAGAGGCCCCAGACGGGGAGTGCAGTCCACATGCACCACGTAAAGAGCGCGCTGGGCTCGCCGCCCCAGCGGAGCAACATCGACCATTCCCAGGCGCCAAGCCACGCGAGTTCCACGAGGAACACGCAGAGCACGCCGGCGGTCCAGCGCTTGAGTTCGCCGCGCAGGTAGCCGCGCAGCGCGATCACGGCGGACCAGATCGCGAGCGCGAACGCCGCCGCGCCGCCGACGCCCTGAATCGTGTAGACCTCGTCGTCCTTGGTTCCCAGAACCCAAACGACAAAGGTGGTGCCAAGCGCCGCGAGCCACGCCAGCGCGTAGAGCCAGAGCGCGCTGCGGCCGAATGCGCCGGTGGCAGGCGGCGCGGGAGGCTTGGCAGGCGCAACGGGCCCGGCGGGCGCGGGCCGATCCGAAGCTTTTACGGTTGCAGCGTGCATCTCTTCGTCTCGCAAGCGTTCTTCCGATTACCGCTGCGTGGCTTTCTTCACGGCGGCGCGCACGGTTTCCAACTCACTCATTTCTTGCGCCGTCTCAGGCACGGAACCTGGCTGGGGCGTCGCAGTAAGTGTGGCGCCTGTTTGATACGCAAGGATATGGGTTGCCATGCGGCGCGCATACAGTTCTTTACAATCAAGAAGCGGGGCGAGTTGGGGAATCAGCTCCTTGCTCGGGGAATATCGCAGGCCCTGGTAGAGTCCATCGTGCAAAGGATCGGGCCCAAAGCCCGCCGTGGGAAAGAGTGCGCCGATCTGCTCAGGGGACCCATCCATCGCAACCTCCCACCCGGCGATGTACTGAACTGTGGAGTTGAAATCGCCGGGAGATGCCGCGATTTCCATGGCGCGCGACAAGCGTTGCTCCGGATGTCTATTCGTGTAGGCCGCCCAAGCAGCATTTCCCAACGAATTATCTTTGTGATGAAAAAAGCTCAATAGAAGCGCATCCGACAATCTTCCGTCCTGAAGCATGCGGTATTTAAGACTTGGACCGCGCGAACCGTTGCCCATTTGATTATAGGCGATGAGCTTTATGAAATCGGGCGTCGTATCGAGCACGATATTCTGGAGGATTCCCTTTTCCGCAACGCTGGCGGAGAGCGCGGCAAAAATATAGAGCGGCAGGGGCAGTATCAGGCAGGCGAGCATGGCCAGCGCTCCCGCATAGAGCGAGACGCCCCAGCGCCAACGGCGCCTTTGCGTCCAGGCGGGCTGCCCCTGCTTCTGGCCGCGCCGTTCGGCTCGGCCGGTCAGCCACCAGGCAAAGAGCGCGGCGATTCCGCTCCCAAAACTCATGAACGGCACAAAGACGGGTAAACCCCACGCCAGGGCGATCTCGTAGACGGGGCTAAAGGCGCGATAGTTCAGCAGCAGCGGCCACCACACTGCGACGCAGGGCGCGGTGATTTCCAGCAGCACCAGCGCGATGTTGAGCACTGGCAGCACCGGGCGTTCGGCGGCGATGAGGGCGCGAATCGAGAGCACGAGGGACCAGAGCGAGAGCACGATGGCCGCCGCGCCGCCGACGCCTTGCACCGGCTGGGACTCTTCGGTGGACTCGCCCAAAATCAGCATGACGCCCCAGGCGGAGAGGAAAAAGAGGTACGCGAGGCCGTGCAGAATCCAGGCGCTGCGGCCGAGGCGATGGCCTCGGGCCACCGGGTTCGGCTTAACGGGTAAGGTAAGCCCATCCTTCCGCGCAGTGGTCTCGGCTGTGAAAGTCATGTATGCCTTGCTCCGCGAAAATCGTCTAGAGAAAGAAGGTCGTTGGAAACATTAGACTCAACCACAATAGGAGCACGGACATTCCGTACAAAGTACTTCCAACCAATACGAATCTCGGCGGATCTTCAAGACGCGCGCGCACGGTCATCCAGAACAATAGGGCTACCGGCATTTGAAGCAGCACGGATACGTAGATATTCCCTCGGAACAGCCCTAGGTAAAGGAAGAGGACTTGAGGCAGATACAATACAAGTCTTGCAAGACGGGATCGCTCAGGGCCGGCGCAGGAGCGGAAGGCTAGGATTTGCGACCACAAGCAAAACACACACGCCGTGATAGAGAATACGAAGCATACTGTTTCAGCATCATCTAATGCCTGGCTTATCCATTTAAAGACCGACCATGCTCCGAACGCAAAGAAACTGGCAACGGTCATTACCAGAGCCGCGCTGTGGCCCAAGGGCTTCTTTGCACTTGTGCCCGCGGTGACACCATCGTTTTCCGGTTGTTGACCTCGACCCGCTTGGGCGGTCACCGTGTTCACGGTTTGCTCCAGTGCGCGGCCACACGATACCTACGATACTTCTACTTATACGATTTTTTGCCCAGGGTTTTCATCTAAATAAAGAGCAAGACCCGCCGAAGCGGGTCTTGCGGAAACGTGGTCCCCTCGCCTCACGAATACAAGAAGCGGGATATCACTCACTTCTTCTTACGCGCAGGTTTAGATTTGGGTTTGGAAGATTTCGCGGCCTTAGGCGCTTTGCCGTTGCCGCCCGTCAGCTTGTCCAGCTCGGCGGTCTTGACTTCGCGGTGCAGTTTGATGCTTTCGAGGGCGGCGAAGACCATGTCGAGCGACTTCAGGTTATCCTCGCTACTGCATTCGGGCGCGCGGTTCTCCTTAATTGCAGCGAGGAACTCGGCCAGGATCGCCGACTGGCCGCCCAGCGGCTGCGGGTCGAGCGGGATCTCCTGGCGCTTGCGCTCTGGCGTGCGGTGTTCGCGCGAGAAGAAGAGCTTGTCGCGCTCCCACGTGAGCGTGCCCTCGGGGCCCTCGATGCGCCACTCGCCGTTCCAGCTCGTGCGGTAGCCGAGCGTGCAGCCGATGCCGCGATGCACGGCCTTCAAGCCGCCCTTGCAGTCGAAGACGATGACGTGGCTTGCGTCGCCCTTGTGCCAGCCCCACGGATAGTTCCAGGAGAGGCCCTGCGCGGCGAGGACTTCGGCGCCCATGACGTAGCGGATCATGTCGAAGTGGTGGATGCCCATGTCGGTGAGAAACATGTACGGCTTTTCCACATAATGCGAGCCCGGCGCGTCGGCCCAACTCATGAAGAACGCGATGTCCACCGAGCCCGGCTTGCCGACGATGCCGGACTTCACCAGCCGCGCGGCGGTGCGCGGCGTCGCGCCGAAACGATAGTTCTGCGTAATCATGTGGCGGCGCTTCGCGGCTTTGGCCGCGGCCACCATGCGCTTAGCCGAAGGGCGGCTGTCCGAGAGCGGCTTCTCGCCAAGAACGTGCAGGCCGGCCTTGAAGGCTTCAAGCGCGATAGCCTCGTGCGCGGCGGGCGGCGTGACATCAAGCACGCAGTCCGCTTTCTCCGCGGCGAGCGCGTCGCTCAGCTTGGGGTGAATCTGCGCCTTGGCGATGCCCCACTGCTGGACGGCGCGCTCCTGGTTCGGCTTGAACGGCTCCACGAAGCCGACGAACTCGACCTCGGAGTTCTCCTTCGCGGTGTCGAACCAGCTCTTGGCCCGGCCGCCGAGCCCCACAAGAATGGCCTTGATGGACATGAAACGCTCCTTATTTCGGTTCGGTTCCTCTGTTGAAAACCCGCGGCGCATCGAGAATTCCCCCTTAAGTAAGGGGGGTAACTCCTTCGCTGCATTAACCTCCTCTAACCCCTCCTTACATAAGGAGGGGATTTCAATTGAGCGCGGTTCGGTCAATGCGTGTCATAGCGTAGATGCTCGAACGGAAGCCGCAAGGGAACGAACCTATATGAACGGTCAAGACGCCAAAGCGCCAAGAAAGCCGATTTTACCAGCCAAAGCAGTTCTTGGCGCTTTGGCGGCTTGGCGGTTAAGAACAATCTGTTAGATAGTCTTTGGATTCGCGAATATCGAGGGAATGTGCATGGACCTGGTCTTCGAACAGATCCGCATCGGCGGGGACCGGAACTTCGGGTATCTGCTCGGCGACCGCAACGCCAAGGTCTGCATCCTGATCGATCCGGCATACACGCCGGAGCAACTCGTCGAACGGGCCAAGGCGCAGGAATTGAAGGTCACCCACATCGTCAATACGCACGGCCATGGCGATCACATCAACGGCAACGCAAAAGCGGTGGAGCTGACCGGCGCGCCGGTCGCCGCGCATCCGGACTCGCCCACGCTGCCGGACGTACGGCTGGCCGATAACACGGTGCTGGAAGTTGGGAGCTTTAAGCTGCGCGTGTTGCATACACCCGGGCACTGTGAAGACCATCTGATTCTTGCGATGCCCGATCCGCCTATTGCCATCACCGGCGATCTGATCTTCGTGGGTAAAGTCGGCGGCACCACCACCGATGAGGCCGCGCGCATCGAGTGGAACAGCTTGCAGCGCGTGCTGCGCGAACTGCCCGACGCAACGACGCTCTGGCCCGGGCACGACTACGGCATCCGGCCGAGTTCCACGATGGGGCTCGAGAAGCGCACCAACCCGTTCCTGCGCTGCAAGGACCTGGCCGCGTTCATCCAGCTCAAGCGCGATTGGCCGGTCTTCAAGCAGCAGCACGGGTTGAAATAAGATTTCATTTTCAGGAGAAATGCATGGCCGCGCGCAAGAAACGACCCGCAAAGGGAAGCACCGGACTGGCCGCCGCGGAAGTCTCCGGCGGCGCGGCGCCGGCGGACGTAACGGCGCTCTGCAGCCAGGTGACGGCGGACGGCGGCGCCGTGCTGAGCAGTTATCGCGATCCGTACGGCGGCAAGTGGGTGGTGATGGCCGCGCTGCCGCTCGACAAGGTCGCGCCGACGCCGTACCAGCGCGAGCTCAGCGAGACGCACGCGAAGCGGCTCGAGACGGTGATCCCCAAGGTCGGACGCTTCCTCGACCCGGTGATCGCGACGCGCGCGCAGGACGGCCAGGGTTACTGGACGCCCAACGGCATGCACCGGCTGGACGCCATGCGGCGGCTGGGCGCGAAGACGATCGTGGCGCTGATCCTGCCGGATATCGAGGTTGCGTACCGGATCCTCGCGCTGAACACCGAGAAGGCGCACAACCTGAAGGACAAATCGCTGGAAGTGGTGCGCATGGCGCGCGGCCTGACCGAGGACAGCACGACCGGCAGCCGGCCCTTGAGCGACTGGGCGTTCGAGTTCGAAGAACCGGCGTACCTCACCATTGGGCAGTGCTACGAGAAGAACCCGCGCTTCAGCGGCAGCGCGTACATGCCGATCGTGCGGCGCTGCGTGGACTTCTCGCCGACCCCGCTCGCAAAGGCGCTGAAAGAGCACGCCAAGAACGCCGAGCGCGTGCTGGAACTGGACGAGGTCGTGAAGGAGTGCGTGAAGAAATTGCAGGAAGCGGGGCTGAAGAGCCCGTACCTGAAGACGTTCGTGATCGCGCGCATCAATCCGCTGCGCTGGCAGAAGCCGCCGAAGCCGGGCCAAAAGGCGCCGCGCGGCGAGTTCGAGAAGACGCTCGACAAAATGCTGGAGTCCGCCAAGAAGTTCGACGCGAGCAAGATCAAGGCGTCGGACCTTACGTTTGTCTCGGGCGGATCGTCTTCGGAAGAGTAATCGCCAGCGCGGAACTACTTGCGCTCGTAGGCGCCGATCAGTTCGCCTTGCGCAAGAATTTTGCCCTTCATCGCCGCGAGCAATTCGGAGCAGGACGCCCCCGGCTTGAGGTCGAGCGCTTCCTTTAGCGCATACAATTTAAAACGATAGTGGTGCACGCCGTGGCCTTTGGGCGGCATGGGGCCGTTGTAGCCCGGATTGCCAAAATCGTTCTCGCCTTCCTTGAGGTTCTTGAGGGAACGCGAGGCGCTCTCGGGCAGTTCCTGCGCGTCGGCCGGGATACTCCACGCGACCCAATGCACCCACGGTTCGGCCCTCGGCGCGTCGGGGTCGTCGCAGATCAGCGCGAACTCTTTTGCGCCCGCAGGCGCGCCCTTCCAACGGAGCGCAGGCGAGACGTCGTCGCCCTCGCCTGTGAACTTCGCGGGGATCTTTTCGCCGGCCATGAAGGCCGTGCTCTCCACGGTGATCGACATGGGCGCGCTCTCGGCCTCGGGTTTCGCGTTCGATTTCCCGCCATCGTTGGAGCACGACGCGAGCATGGCCGCCAAAAGGAAGGCGCAGGCTGTGCGCAAATTCTTGAGCATGGCTTTATCCTTGGACCGCCAATTCGCGCTCGTAGTCGGCCAGGTCTTTCGCACTGAAGCAGACAAAGCGGATCACTTCGAGCGACGAGGGCTGCTTCGCGAAGGTGCGCACGGCTGAAACGGCGACCTGCGTTGCCAGATCGATTGGGTATCCAAAAATGCCGGTGCTAATGGCGGGGAACGCGAGCGACTTGAGCTTGTGGCCCGCCGCGAGTTTCAGGGAGTGCTCGTAGCATCCGCGCAGGAGGACGGGCTCGTTCTGCGTGCCGCCGTGCCAGACGGGGCCGACGGTGTGGATCACGTGCCGCGCGAGCAGGCCGTAGCCTTTCGTAATGCGCGCTTCGCCCGTCGGACAGCCGCCGAGCGTCATGCACTCTTCTTCGAGCTCTGGTCCGGCGGCATCGTGAATAGCTCCGCAGACGCCCGCACCTGCAGCAAGCGCGCTGTTTGCGGCATTGACGATCGCGTCCACTTGCTGCTTGGTGATGTCCCCTTTCACCGCTTCGATCATGGTCATTGGGTTCTCCTTATGCAAAGAAGTATCGTTCGATAGAGGATCAATTGGTGCAGCCTAATCGCGCAGGGCGCGTTGGCAATTTCTTCATTTCAAACTTGGCTACGCGATGATCGCAAACGGCGCATCTCCCGCGTGCCTGCGCGCGAGCTCTTCGGTGATGATCTTCAACTCCTCCGAAATACCTTTTGTGAATGCCGAAGGCGCCAGCAAAATCACTTCGTGATGCGCACGCGTCTCGATCTTATCGTAGGGCAGACGGCCGAGCAGCACCGGACTCTGTGCTGCGCCCCACTCGGCTAGTTTCTTCCGCAGGCGCTCGTACTGGCTCGCGTACCCTGCCCCACGCGGGGCAGTGTTAAAGATATAGACGAGCACAGGGACTTTTCGGCTGAGGCTGCACAGCTCCGCCAGCAGGCCGCCCCAGTGATCGAAGAAGTCGTAGCTGTCCACGAGAACCAAGTCCGGCGCGAGGCGCTCGCGACGGCGCCTCTCGAAGGCATCTTCGCCCGAGTTCACGTTCAGAACTTCAGTCTCTGGAATCCCGGCCCATGCCTTGCGCGCGAGTTCGTGGGCATCGAAGACGCTCAGCTTTAGCGTGGCTCCACATGCGAGCAACGTATCTCGCGCGAGCAAAGCGCAGGAGGGCCACTCGCCGCGCTGCGCGAACACGCGCACGCGTTCGGCATGCTCGCCCGAGGGAAGTTGCTCCAGACGCTTTGCGGATGCATCAAGCAGCGGATAGGACGGCGCGCCGGCAAAGGGATCGAGGTAGCGCACGGGCCGGCGGCCGGCGTTCTGCGCCACGGCGCGCGCGAGCGGCACGAGCCACGCGCCCTTGAGCACATCGCCCCAGTTGCCGGGCTCGTACTTAAGGTGCAGGCGCGCGTTGAGCGCTGGATCGGCGGTCTTCCAGGTCCACTCGCTGCGCTTGCTCATGATGGTCCGGACGCCCTTGCCCGCTTAGGCGTCCAGGTTCAGCCACTTTACTTCTTGCGCGGAGAGTTCGACGCCGAGACCCGGCAGCGAAGTGCTGGTCTCGTTGAGCACGCGCGGCCCAATGAGCGGGAAGGTCGGGAACGGCTGGGCGAGCACGTACGCGAGCGCGATGTTGATCGGCAGCACGCCGCGCTTCTTCGCCAGTTCGAAGGCGCGGTCGCGGCGCTTGAAGTTATCGTCGCTGTACCAGCAGCGCACGAGTTCCGCGTCGTCCTTCTTGTCCGGACCGGCGCGTTCGGTGAAGAACCCGCGCGCCTGGCTCGACCACGGCATCAGCGCGGTCTGGCTCTTCTCGAACCACGCGCGCGACTTGGGATCCGATGCCGCGATGCAGCCACCCCAGACCGGATCGACCATCCGCGCGAGGCTGAAGTTGTTGCTGACCGCGCTCATGCCGCTGAGGCCCTTCGACTTCGCGTACGCATTGAACGCATCGACGCGCTCGAGCGACCAGTTCGAGCCGCCGAAGACTTTGATGCGCCCGGCCCTCTGATGCTCGTTCAAGACATCGGCGAACTCGGCGACGGGGATTTCCGGGTTGTCGCGGTGCATCATGTAAATGTCCACGTAGTCCGTCTGGAGGCGCTCGAGGCTCTCTTTGAGCTGCGCCGTGAGCGCCTTCGGGTTGCAGTGCGGCGTGTGGGCGCCCTTGTCGAGCACCACGACCTTCTCGCGCAGATTGCGGCTCTTGATCCACTGGCCGAGCAGTTTCTCGGAGCCCCCGCCCCAGTAAATGTAGGCGCTGTCGAAGCAGTTGCCGCCGTGCTCGAAGAAGTCGTCGAACATCACGGCCGCGTGCGCGAAGCTGCGCTGGTTGTCCACGCCCATGACGAGCCGCGAGACCTGCTTGCTCAGGCCGGGGAGCTTGCCGTATTTCATCGGCGCGTTCGACTTCGACGCCAGCGGACGATTGTGCAAGGGCTTGGTGAAGACGGCGGGCGTCTCGCAGGCGTACACGAGCCCAATCGACTCGCGCCAGCGATCCAGCGTGAGCATGTTGCCGAGGGTGTCCTCGGTGGACATCGCGGGCGAAGTGGCTTCGCGCTGTTCGAGGTACTTCGCGACGGTGTCGGCCTCAATGCCGTAGAGGAACTCGGCGGTCTCGATGGCGATCTCGCGGGGCTCCTTATCGTTCTTACCCTTCACGGTGATCGTCACCTTGCCGCCGTCGCGCGCGGGAATCCAGGGCGAGGGGATGAAGATCCAGCCCTCGCTGCCGTAGACGCGCACGCCGTTCTCGTGATTGGCGCCGACGCCGGTCGCGACCGTGGCGATAATGTCGCCGGGGAATTTCAGCACCGCCGCGGCGTAGGCGTCGACCTTCGTCTGCGGATGCAGCACGCCGACGCCCTTCACTTCAAGGGGATCGGCGAACGGTTTGCCCTGCGCGACGCCCGCGATCAAGCGCGAGATCGAGACGGTGTAGCAGCCGACGTCCAGAATACCGCCGCCGCCAAGTTCGTTCTTCCAGATGCGGCTGTCGGCGTTGAAACCCGCCTGGAAGCTGAAGGTCGCGTGGATCACGCGCACGTCGCCGATGGCCTTCTCTTTGATCAACTCCACGAGCTTGGCCGTCTGCGGGTGGCAGCGGTACATGAAGGCTTCCATGATGAAGACGTTGTTGCGGCGCGCGGCCTCGATGATGGCCATCGCTTCCGGATGGTTCATACCAATCGGCTTCTCGCAGAGGATGTGCTTGCCGGCCTCGGCGGCCTTGATGGCCCATTCAGCGTGCATGGGGTGCGGCGTGGAGATGTAGACCGCCTGGACTTCCTTGTCGGCGAGCAGTTCTTCGTAGCTGCCGTAGCACTTGGGACAGTTAAACTCCTTGCCGAACTTCTCGGCGTTCTCCTTGCTGCGGCTGCCGCACGCGACGAGCCGGCCCGTCTTCGATTTCGCCAGCCCCTTCGCGAATGCCTTCGCGATGTTGCCGGTCGCCAGGAGCCCCCACGCCAACTTGTCTGCCATGGATGATCGTCCTCTACGCTGTGGCCTCAAGAAAGGTCAGGAAAAGGATAAGGATAGTGTGGTTCGATGCGGTTGCCAGTCCCGAGAGCTGGGGTCGGCAGGATAGTGCATGCGATTGATTTAGGCGCTTTACGCACCTTGCGCCAGCTAGGTCATGCGACAGCAATCCGCGGCATGCGCGTGGGCTCGCGCCGGATCTCCGCGTTCAAAAAGCGCTGCATGACTTGCGCCTTTATGCCGGCAAATGCCGGGTCGTCGAAGCGATTGTGAACTTCGCCCGGGTCTTCCTGAAGATCGAAGAGTTCGCCATACGGCTGATCGCGGTAGAGCGTCATCTTGTAGCGCTGGTCGATGAACGTGCGCAGATGGACCTTCGTCGGTTGGTGGCGGAACTCCACGACCACGCCGTCGCGCGCTTCGGGCTTCTCGCCGCGCCAGACATCCAGTTGATTGACGCCTTGCATCAGGCCGGGGACTTCGATCCCTGAAGCCGCGAGGAACGTCGACGGCAGATCAATCAGCGCTTGCAGCGCGCTGCTGGTCCGGCCCGCGGGCACGTGCTTCGGCCAGCGCACGAGGAACGGCACGCGCAGCAAGTCTTCGTAGTGGAACGCGCCCTTGGCCGTCAGGCCGTGCTGGCCCAGGAAATGGCCGTGATCGGTGCTGAAGACGACGACGGTGTTCTCGGCGATGCCCAGCCGGTCGAGCCCTTCGAGAAGGCGGCCGATCTGCTGGTCCATGAAACTGGTCATGCCGTAGTAGATCGCCATGTTCTGCCGCATGCGCGCAGCGTCGACGAGGTGGCTGTTGAAGCCGTGGTTGGCGAAACCGCTCTCCTGGTACATCGAGAAGTCCGGGTGCGGCTCCTGCGTCTTGCGGAAGTGCGGCGGCATGTTCTCGAACTCGCCGGGCGTGAACGTGCCAGGCTGCATGTCCTCGGGCCGGTACATGCTCGCCCAGGGTTCGGGCACGACATAGGGCGGATGCGGGTCGTGAAAGCTCGACCAGAGGAAGAAGGGCTTGTCCGCCTTCGCGCTGCGTTCGATGTTGGCTAACGTGCGCTCGGCGGTCCACGTGCTGTAATGGAGTTCCTGCGGCAGGTCCCAGGCACCGTAGCGGCGCTTCATGTCCTTGGTGTGCGGCCAGGGCCAGAAGTAATCGCGCCAGTTCTTGAGCCCCTGCTCTTCCATCCAGATGGCGTAGTGCTGGCCGGCGTGGGACTCGTCGCCGTGCATGCGCGCGGTCTCGACGTGGTCGAAGCCGTACCATGGCCCGTGGAACTTGCGCCAGAAATCCAGGTCGCGCATGAGCGGCTGGGACTCGATGGACTCGCTGCCGGGCTTGCTGACCAGTGGCTGGAAATGCGCCTTGCCGATCAGTGTCGTGTCGTAACCGTTCTTCGAGAAGACTTCGCCCACCGTCGGCACGTCTTCGGGCAGTTTGACGCCGATCGTCCAGCAGTGGTGCCAGGACGGGTAGAGCCCCGTGATGATGGTGCTCCGCGACGGGCTGCAGACGGGATTGTTGCAGTAAGCGCGGTCGAAGCGCGTCCCCTCGCGGGCCAGCCGATCGAGCGCGGGCGTCTTTATGCGCGGGTTGATGCAGCCGAGCGTGTTCCAGTGCTGCTGATCGCTGGTGATTAAAAGGATATTCGGACGTTTTGACATGGGGTTGCTCCTGCCTTTTATGGATCCGAGCCTCGCCGATTCCACCTCAAAGGCCATTGCCAGAATGGTCGCGTATATGTCATAATTGGTCACTCTTGGTGGAGGTGCACCTTGGCCGTCTCGGAAGCTGTGCTGAAAAAGTTTCTGCGCCACGAGGCCTTCCGGCAGACGCCGGTGCCACTGAAGGAGGCCGGCGTCATCAACATCGGCTTTACGCTCAAGCCGACGGCGCAGGGCTTTTACGTCAACCGCACGCGGCCGCACTTTCTCTTCCTATATGTTCTGCGGGGCGACGGGACCTTTACCGACTGGAACGGCCAGAGTTATCCCCTGCGCGCGGGGCATCTGGTCCAGATGCCGCTAAACCTTTTGCATTCGATCGTCCACCGGGGCGACGGGCGCTGGGCCGAGTGCTATTGCGCGATCAATCCGCGGTTTCACGAGGCTTTGTGCGAATTGGGCGCAGTCGATCCGGCCGCACGGCTGCTCTTGCCGGGCCTCGACCACGGCCTGATGCTGCTCTTCGACGAGATCCTGGAACTGATGCGGCGCACCGAACCCGCAGCGCACCGCTTGGCGCTGGTGCGCGCGCATGAACTGCTCGTGGAGGCGCACCGCCTGGACGCGCGGCGGCACGGGCCTGCGCGCGGCGGCGGCGAGGCGCTCGAGAGCGCGCGCATTCTTCTGGGCTCCAACTTGGACCGGCCGCTGAACGCGCGGGAGATCGCCCGAGAGATGAACCTGAGTTACGAACGCTTCCGGAAGATCTTCTGCAAGCGCGTGGGCCTGGCGCCGCATCAGTATCGCATCCGCCGGCGCATCGAGCGCGCGCAAACGCTGCTCGCGGAGGACGGCCTCACGATCAAGGCGGCCGCTTACGCGCTTGGGTATCCCGATCCATTCGCGTTCGCGAAGCAGTTCAAGCAGGTGACGGGCGAGAGCCCGGGTGCGTTCCGGCGCAGGACTTTCGCGTAACAAATTCTTGCGGTCTGAATCGAACTTTAAGCTTATGCTACAAGCGGCGATTTCTATTTGGGTGTCCTAGGCGCAATCTTATGGCGGTAGAAAACAAAAGGCACATTCAATTCCACTTGCTCACTTGCGTGTATCTATCCATATCCGCAGGCGTTCTTATTGCGCTTACGCTCTGGCCTCGCAATCAAGATATGGATTTCTACCTGGGGGACAGCTACATCTCGATTTCAAGCTTCGGTATTTTTCTTTTACGCGCGGCCATTGCGTTGGTCATTTGGATATCTACGGCCTTCGTTTTTGAATCCTGGGTTCGGAAACGCGTAAAAAAGAACCTTTAGCCTGATCACGCCAACGTGAATGTCACCGCGGCAAAGGAGAGCGGCGGGAGGCTGACGGTAGCGTGCCCGCCGGAGGTCTCCACGCTCGTCATCTGCTTCGCGGTCACGAGGTCTGGCTTCTCGTAGCTGTTGGCCGCCTTTGCGCCTGGGCCGCTGAGGATCTCGGCGCTCTCCACCCCCGTGATTCCCAGGTCCGCGGCCTCGATCTTCACCTTCGTGTGCTCGCTCCCGTGGCGATTGGCGAGGAAGACGTGTAGCCGGCGCGCACCGAGAATCGCACTGGCATCGACATAGTTCGCGGAGCCGTAGTTCTTGCTCTCGTACGACGGGCCCGTCACGGCCGGGCGCAGGCTCACGCCGTCGCGGCGCTTCGTAATCATTACGAAGGGGTAATAGATGGATTGAAGCAGCATCTCATCGCCGCGCGTGAGAATCGGCGCGATCACGTTCACGATCTGCGCGAGGTTGGCGATCTTCACGCAATCGGCGTGGCGGATGAAGCTCTGCAGGAAGCCCGCAACGACTAGCGCGTCTTCGAGATTGTAGACCTCTTCGACCAGATGCGGCGCGAACGCGCCCGCGCCGTTCATCTCCTGGTTCTTGTACCAGACGTTCCATTCGTCGAAGCAGAGGTACGCGCGCTTCTTGCTCTTGCGCCGGGCCTGGACGAAGCGGCAGGCCGCATCCATCTCCTCAATCTGCCGGTCGATGCTGTTGGTGACGGCCAGGAAGTCTGGCGTGTCGTCCTTGGGATTGCCGACGTAGCGGTGCAGCGAGATGTAGTCCGCAAAGTCGCCGACGTACTCAAGGACCTCCCGATCCCACTCCATATAGGTGGGCATGCCGGTTCCGCACGAACCGCAGGCGACGAGTTCGATGGACTTATCGGTGTCCTTCATCATCTTGGCGGCCTGCTGCGCACGGATCGCGTACTGATTGGCGGGCACATGCCCGAGTTGCCACGCGCCGTCCATCTCGTTGCCGAGGCACCAGAGTTTCACAGCATGCGGTTCGCGCGAACCGTTCGCCGCGCGCATATCGGCGTATTTGGTGCCCGCCGGCGCGTTGCTGTACTCGACCCAGTTGCGCGCTTCTTCCGGTGAGCCGGTGCCCAGGTTCACGGTGAGCATCGGCGTCCAGTTCATCTTGCGGCAGAGGCGGATGTACTCGTCGGTGCCGAACTGGTTCGGCTCAAGGCTCTGCCAAGCGAACTCGCGCATCTTCGGGCGCTGAGAACGCGGGCCGATGCCGTCCTGCCAATGGTAGCCGCTGGCGAAGTTGCCGCCGGGGTAGCGCATGGCGGTCATCTGCAGCGGCTGCAGCGCGCCGAGCACGTCCTTGCGGCAGCCGTCCGCGTCGGCGTGCTTGCTCTCGGGCGCGTAGACGCCCTCGTAGACCGCGCGGCCCATGTGTTCGAGGAAACCTCCGAAGACGCGCGGGTCCACGGGACCGAGCGTGTGCTGGCGGTGGAGATGCAGGCACGTAGTCTCGAGAGACATTGCTTATCCTTTCACTCGATTTCAGACGGCCGGAGAACAATCTTTAGGCCGCCGTCGCTTTTGCGCTTCCCGCTCTACCATTCCATAGGTAGAATCGGACTGAACGTAAATATCCTATCCGCATGGGGCCAATACGGAAATGGGCGCTTCTTTCAAAGACATTTGTGAAACTTTCTTTATTCACAGGCAGTGCCACGAGCGCTTCCTGCCGCTCAAGCATCCCGGCTGCCGACCGCTCACCGATCTGGCCATCAACATGTCGGGGCTGAGCGACCTGCGGACCGGCTACAAGATCGCACGCATGAACCCGGACTTTCACGTACTCTGCTACACGCTCTCGGGGCGCGGCATCGCTTTGGACGGAAAGCGGTGGGAGGCGCTGACGCGCGGCACATTGCTGATCGTGCCCGCGCGCACGGTCTGCGGATACCGGCTCGGCGGAGCGCGCTGGCGGATGCTCTGGTTCCACATGAACGAGACGAGCATGTGGCGCTCGCTAAAGCCCGGCGCATGGCGCGTGCGGCCTTCTTATCTTGGCGAACGGATCGCGCCGCTGCTCGAGGGCGTCCTTTCCGAATCACAGCACTCAGGTCCCGATGCCGAGGCGGCGGTACGCCACTATGCGGAGATCGTCTCGCTCTACCTGCGCCGCGAGATGGCGCCGGACGTGGACCTGCGGGCGCGCGCGGTGCAGCACAAGCTCGCGGAGATCTGGGACCAGGTGAACGCGCGGCTGGCGCATCCGTGGTCCGTCGGCGAGCTGGCGGCGCGTGCGCACCTCTCGGCTGTTCAGTTCCACCGCCAGTGCGTACGGAACTCCGGTCGCGCGCCGATGCGCGTCGTCACGCGGCTGCGCATGGAGCGCGCGGAAGAACTCCTGCGCAACACCGCGTATCCGCTTAAGCAGATCGCCGCGCTGGTGGGCTACGAGAACGTCTTCGCCTTCTCCACTTCGTTCAAGCGCCACGCGGGCCGGAGCCCCCGGGCCTTCCGGAATTCTGAACACTAAGGATCACCGTCAATCTAAACCGCCACGACGCCAAAGCGCCAAGACTCACCAACCATGTATAAGCCGTTCCTGGCGTATTGGCGTCTTGGCGGATTAAAACCATCCGTTAACCATCCCGGAAGACCGTCACGGTATCTTTTGTGATTTTGCCTGTTCCATTTTGTTCTGTTTTGTGATATCAAGCCGCGCATGATTGCCGAAGAACGACGCCGCAAGCTGCTCTCCGCGCTCTCCAAGAACAGTGCGCTCTCGGTGGGCAAGGCCAGCGAGTTGCTCAAGGTCAGCCGCATGACCGTGCACCGCGACCTGGACGCGCTCGCCGCGGCCGGGATGCTGCGCAAGGTCCACGGTGGCGCGGTGGCGCTCCCGCAGGCCGCGCAGTCGAACGCCGCGCGGCCCTTCGACGAACGCGCGCCCGCCGCCGCGCCGGCCAAGCGCCAGATCGCCAAACATCTCGCCAAACTCGCGGAAGGTGCGCGCACACTCGCGTTCGACGCCAGCACCACGGTCTTCCAGGTCGCGTTCGCGCTCAAACCGCCCGCGGCCGGGGGCAGCCTATTCATCCTGACGAACGGGATTCCCCTCTTTCAGGAGCTCAATCGGCGCAACGCAGGGTTCCGCGTGGCGCTCACCGGCGGCGAACCGCACCCGCGCACGGGCTCGCTGGTGGGGCCGCTCTCGGTAAAGTGCGTCGAGGGCCTGCGCTTCGATTTCGCGATCGTCTCGGCCACCGGCTGGATGCAAGAAGACGGCACGGTAAACGACTCGACTCCTGAGGGCGTCGCGGTAAAGCAAGCCTTTATGAGCCGCGCCGCGAAGAAGGTGCTGGCGCTCGACATGAGCAAAGTAAACTTCCTCGCGCCGTACCAGCTTGGCCGGATCGAAGACTTCGACCTGCTGGTCACGGAAGACGGCGTGCAAGAAGTGAAGGATATCCTCAAGAGATCCCGGCGAGGCGAATCGGTGCGGAGCTAGCGGTACGCGCCCGCGCTGCCAGACCGGCCAAAAGGACCGCGTGCCGCACTCGCAACCGAACATCCTGCTGCTCATGAGCGATCAGCATCACAAGCGCGCCTTGGGATGCGCCGATCGCCAGCGCTCACACACGCCCAACCTGGATGCCCTGGCCGCGCGCGGCGCACGCTTTGAAAACACCTCCTGCCCTTTTCCGCTCTGCGGACCTTCGCGCATGGCGTTCATGACCGCGCGCTGGCCGCACCGGACCGACTGCCTGACCAACCTCTCCGAACTTTCCAGCGATATCCCGACCTTTGCGCATGCATTCCACGCCGCCGGGTACGAGACCGTTCTCTCGGGGCGCATGCATTTCGTCGGCTTCGACCAGCGGCACGGGTTCGAGCGGCGCCTGATCGGCGACGTGCCGCCGTCCGCGTTCATCAAGAAAGGCTGGGGCCTGGAGCCGGTGCTCGGCAATCTGGTGGATACGCCCGGCATGTCGCGCGCGGGCATCGCAAAAAGCGGCCCCGGCCGCACCGGCTATCATGCGTACGACGAAGCCGTCACCGACGCGACCGTCCGCTGGCTGCAGGAACGGAAGGCGCGGAAAAGTTCCGCGGAAACGAAGCCCTTCATGCTGGTCGCGGGCCTCGCCAGCCCGCACTGCCCTTTCGTCGCGCCGCCGGAAGACTTCTACCGCTACTGGGACGCGCTCACCGATGCCGATCTTCCCGATCCCCGGCTCGATACGTTGCATCCGGTCCACCAGGAGATGCGCAAGCGGAGCGGAATCGACCCGCTGCCCGATGCGGTGATACGGCGGCGCGTGCACTGCGCCTACCTGGGCCTCGTGACGTTCCTCGACCGCTGCGTCGGGCGCATGCTCGACGCGTTGCGCGAGAGCGGGCTCCAAGAGAACACGGTGGTCGTGTACACGTCCGATCACGGCGAACAGCTTGGCGAGCACGGGATGTGGTGGAAGAGCACGTTCTACGAAGGCAGCGTGGGCGTGCCGCTGCTCATGGCCGGTCCCGGCGTGCGCTTGAGCGGCCTGGTCCGGTGCGAGAACGTGAACCTGATCGATCTCGGCCCGACCCTGCTCGACCTGGCCGGCGCGGAGGGCCTTCCGGGCGCGGACGGGCGAAGTTTCGCGCGCCTGCTCAAAGGCGATTCGTCGAATTGGGTTAACGAGACCTTTGCCGAACATGTCTCCTGGAACGGCATGCAGCCGCAGCGCATGGTCCGGCGCGGCCCTTGGAAGTATTGCTATTACCACGGCAATGCGCCCGAACTCTTTAACCTGGACGAGGACCCCCACGAGTTTCACAATCGCGCCACCGATCCCGCATGCGCGCAGGTGTGCGCCGACCTGAAGGCCCGCGTGCTCGAAGAATGGGACCCCGAACGGATGGCCACGCGTCTGGCCTTGCTCCAGAAAGAGGAGACACTCCTAACGAAGTGGCACCGGTCCAGGCACCTGCCGGAACCCGATCCCGCGTGGTTCGATGCGCCGCAGGACAACCACATCGAACCGATCCGGCCGCCGGGGCGAGGTTGATGCATCGATAACGGTGCAACTACGCACCAGCAAGCGGGTTAAACAATAAACCAAAACATATCATATTATCACAAAATCTAACATTTTCCTATTGCCTTCCCTGCGGCTGCGTGCAAGATGTTCGCGGTGAGAGAGTCTATGGGAACCCGGCTTTAGGCCCCGCGCCAAGCCTTCATGAAGGAGAGTACGCCATGTCTTTCCGACTCGCCGTGCACAACTGGATGCGCCCCGAACCGCTCGAAGTCACGCTCGCCCGCCTGCAACGCCTCGGCTACGAAGGCATCGAGATCATGGGCGAGCCCGCGAAGTACGAGCCGCGCGAGACCCGCGCGCTGCTCAAGAAGTTCAAGATCAACTGCTGGGGCTCGGTCTCGATCATGCTCAAGTGCCGCGACCTGATCAATGCGGACAAGTACCTGCGCATCGGCAGCATCGAGTACCTGAAAGACTGCATCACGATGGTGAAGGAACTGGGCGGCGAGATCATGACGATCGTGCCCAGCGAAGTCGGCAAGATCAATCCCATGTCCGACCCCGAGACTGAATGGAACTGGGCCGTCGAGAGCCTCAAGCCCATCGCCGACCACGCCCGCAAGCAGAAGGTCCGCATCGCGCTGGAGCCGCTCAACCGCTTCGAGACCAACTTCCTCAACCGCCACGACCAGGCCCTCTGCCTCGCCAAGGCCGTCGGCGACGACCTCGGCGTCTGCCTCGACGCATTCCACATCAACATCGAAGAGGCCGACCAGTACCAGGCGATCCTCAACGTGGGCAAGAAGCTGAACGACTTCCACATCGCCGACAACAACCGCCGCGCGCCCGGCGAAGGCACGTGGGACTGGCCGAAGCTGCTCGCCACGCTGAAGAAAGCGGGCTACACGGGGTACCTCACCACCGAGTTCGTCGTGCCGATGGACCGCAGCCCGTTGGCCGGCAAGAAGGAAGACTCTGGCACCACGGCGACCGCGGAAGAACTGAAGTTCATCCGCGACCACGGCAGCGACCTGATGAGCGACGCCGAGTACAGCAAGCACTTCGAGAACTGCATCAAGCACATTCGCAAGAGCGAACCGAAGTAATATCGGCTCGCAGCGCGCGGCTCCCGGTAAATGCGAGAGCCGCGGCTGCGGGCAATAAAGGAGCCCACATCCATGTCATCCGCAGCTTCAAACAAGTGCCCGATCGGATTCGATCCCTACGCCGGGACGCAGGGCGTCTTCCCGGTCACGCAGATCATCGAGATGGTTGGGAAGGCCGGCTATGAGGCCTTGAATCTGTACATCAACTCGGGCTTTGTCTCGGGCGAGGACGCGCAGTTGCTCGAGGTGGAAAAGTCGCTGGCGCAGCACAAGGTCGCCGCGCCGACGATTCATTTCGGGATCTTCACGCTTACCACGCCGGGTAAGGAATCCGAGAACGCCGCGCACTTGAAGACGGTGCTCAAAGTTGCGAAGCGCCTGGGATCGAGCTACCTCGGGATCTGGCCGAACCTGCCGGGCGTGCATCCCAAGACGCCGGTGGTCGCCAAGGAGGACGCGCAGAAGACGCTGGCGGGGAACCTGCGCGAGATCGTCCCCGCCGCGACGGCCGCGGGATTGACGGTGACGCTCGAGTTCGAGAAGAACCACACGCTCGACAATTTCCGCGAGGGCGTCGCGTTCCTCAACGAGTACGCGTCGAAGGTGAAGCTGACCTGCGACACGTACCACCTCAACAACGACAAGGTCCAACCATATCCGTCCATCCTGGCTATGAAGGGCCACCTGGGCGACGTGCATCTCTCCGGCAGCCACCGCGGCGAGCCGGGCAGCGACGGCGACACCATCGACTACGAAGGCCTGTTCAAGGGGCTCGCGGAGATCCAGTTCAAGGGACCGCTGCTCTCGCAGTACCATCTTAAAGACGTGGAAAGCATCGCGCGAACCAGCGCATTCGCACGCAAGCTCCGCGAAAAGTACTTAGGGTGACCCATGCTTAAAGCCGCGATCCTGGGTGAACGGAAGGCCGGGCTGCTGGAAGTGCCCGACCCCAAGCCCAAGGAGAACTGGGTGGTGGTGAAAGTCCACGCCGCGCCGATGTGCGCGGAGTACAAGGGCTTTCTGAAAGGCTGGGAGAGCACCTGCCTGGGCCACGAGGCCGCAGGGGAAGTGGTCGCGGTGGCGCAGCCGTGCCGGGTCAAGGTGGGCGACCGCGTCGTGGTGATGCCGCAGTACGCCTGCGGAAAGTGCGCGCTCTGCGTCTCGGGCGAGTACATCCACTGCCAGCAGGGCAAAGGCGTCAAAGAGTTCACCGGTTCGCCGGAAGGCGAAGCGACGATGGCACAGTACCTTTTGAAGCCCGATTGGCTCCTGCCGAAGATTCCCGACGGCGTCTCCTACGAGCACGGGGCGCTCGCCTGCTGCGCGCTGGGACCGTCGTACGGTGCGTTTCGAAGGATGAACGTGCGCGCGACCGATACGGTGCTGATCACGGGCATCGGGCCGGTGGGTCTGGGCGCGGTCGTCAATGCGCGGTATCTCGGCGCGAAGGTGCTCGCGGCGGAGTTCGCGCCGGAACGAGTGAAGCGTGCGCAGGAGATGGGCGCGACGGTGGTCGATCCGCGCGACGCCAAGGCCACGGACAAGATCAGAGAACTGACCGGCGGCGTGGGCGTGGACTGCGCGCTCGACTGCGCCGGCAACATCCACGCGGAACGGCTCTGCATCGACGCAACGCGGCGCAAGGGCCAGGTCACCTACGTCGGCGAGTGCCAGGAAGAATTGAAGATCCGCGTCAGCGACGACCTGATCCGCAAAGGACTGACGGTGAGCGGCTCCTGGCATTACAATATGGCGTGGGTGCCGGAGATCATGCAGGTGATCCAAAAGTCGCCGCTGCTCGAGAAGCTCGTGACGAACGTGATTCCGATGAGCCGCATTCAGGAGGCCTTCGAGACCTCCGCATCGCAGCAGGGCGGCAAGATCATTTTGAAACCGTGGGAATGAGCGGAACCTTATGGCGACGGTACTGGTGATCGGCACGCTGGACACCAAGGGTCCCGAGACGCGCTACCTCAGCGAGCGCATCCGGGACCTCGGATGTTCCACGCTGGTCCTGGACAGCGGGATTCTAGGCGAGGCCGCCGGGATCGTGCCGGACATCACGCGCCAGCAAGTCGCCAGCGCCGCGGGCAGCCATATCGACGCGCTGCGCAACGCCGGCAGCCGCGGCAAGGCCGTCGAACAGATGCTCAAAGGCGTGCGCAAGATCGCGCAGGGCCTCTATGCGGAAAAGAAGATTCACGGGCTGGTGGCGCTCGGCGGCGCCGAAGGCACGGTCCTCGCCACGGCGGCCATGAAAGCGCTGCCCATCGGCATCCCCAAACTCGTCGTCTCGCCGATCGCATCGGGCCGCCGGTCCTTCGGGCCGTTCGTCGGCACCAAAGACATCTTCGTGATGCACTCGGTGGTCGATATCCTGGGCCTGAATGCAGTCTCCACGCAGGTCTTCGACAGCGCCGCGGCGGCGATCGCGGGCATGGCGCTCTCGTTCGAGAAGCGCGGCCTCACCAAAACCTCCGGCAAGAAGCAGATCGCCGCGACGATGCTTGGCAACACCACGCGCCCGCTGATGTGGATCAAGGACCGCTTCGAGCCCAAGGGCTACGACCTCGTCATCTTCCACGCCAACGGCGTCGGCGGGCCGGCAATGGAGGAACTCTTCGAACTCGGGCTCTTCCACGGCGTGATCGACTACACGCTCAGCGAGCTCGCGGGCGAGATCGCCGGCGGTTTTCATACCGGCGGACCGCAGCGGATGGAGACCGCGGGCCGGCTCGGGCTGCCGCAGCTCATCGTGCCCGGCTGCGTCGATTTCGTGGTGCTGGGCCCGAAGCACGAGGTCCCCGAGAAGTACCGCGGACGGCCGAGCTACTACCACAACCCCGAGTTCACGCTCGTGCGGCTCACGCGAACCGAGCAGCTCGAAGTTGCGCGGCAGACGGCGAAGAAACTGAACGCCGCGAAGGGCCGCGTCGAATTGCTTGTGCCCACCCAGGGGCTCTCGATTCCCAACCATGCGCAGGGCGGCGAGTTCTGGGACCACGAGACCGACGCGGCGTTTCGGGCGGAACTGCAGGCCGGTCTCTCGAAAGAGATCGCGTACCGGGAAGTGGATGCGCACATCAACGACGAGTCGTTTGCAGGCGCCGTGCTCGAAGCGGCGACCACGCTTTTCTAAGAAAGGGAGCAGCCATGCCGAAGACGGCGAAGAAAGTGAATCGCATCGCAAGCAAGGTCAAGAGTACCGCGAGCCTGCACCAGGCGGGACAGAACGGGAACGGAAGCGATGCGCCGAAGATTGTCGGGCGCGACGCCTCGGCCGGCATCCCGGCCTCGCGCAAGGTGATCTTCCAGGACGAGGCCCACGCGCCCGAGCGCAGCGCCAAGAGCCTGAACTTCCCCAGCTTCTGCCTGGGCGACCTGAGCTACGTGGACGTGAAGGAGTACCTCAAACACTCCGATACGATCCTGGTCCCCAAGGCCTCGCTCGAACAGCACGGCCCGCACCTGCCGCTCTTCTGCGATACAATCACGTCGCTGGAAGTGGCGCGGCGCGCGGGCGAGCGCGCGGGCATCCTGTACACCCCGCCCCTCTGGCTCGGCTACAGCCCGCAGCACATGCGCGGCCCGGGCGAAGGCGCGGGCACGATGACGCTGCGCGTCGAGACCTATCTGAATCTCCTCTACGACATCGGGCGCAGCCTGATCCATCACGGCTTCAACCGCGTCATCTTCGTCAACGGGCACGGCAGCAACGTGAAGGTCGTCGATCCGGTGCTGCGCAAGCTGCGCAACGAGACCGGCGCGCTGATCGGCTATTACAAACCGTACGCCGAACGCTACATCGGCATGCTCAAGGACATCCTGGAAGGCCCCGTCGAAGAGACGCCCGGCTGGCACGCGGGCGAGCTCGAGACGAGCCAGTGCCTCTGCCACAACCATAACCTTGTGCGGCTGGACCGCGCCAAGAAGGACAAGGCGCACTCGCCGAAGTGGCTGGGCAAGGCTTGGGAGAAGAAGGACGGCATGCCCGATGCCGAGTACCAGGGCTACCAGTATTTCAACTTCCCGTTCGAACACGCGGAGTTCACCGACAGCGGCGTGATGGGCAACCCGCACCGCGGCACGTCCGAGAAGGGCGAGATCGCCTTCAACCGCTTCGCGAACCACCTCATCGACGCCGTGCACGACCTCGAACAAGTGAAGGTGAACGTGATCAACCGCGACTGGACCGCAGGCAAATCCATGGGCTCGGCGTAACCGACGGGCTCTAGCAGGACCGGCGCGTCCGAGCGGGCGGCCGGAAAGATAAAGTCAGGCGGCAGAAACCCATGCGCGGGTGACGAACCCGCCGCACGAGAGGAAACTATGTCCACTGAAACGATGAACGAGACGCAGGCGACCAAACTCGTGGCCGCGTTGGGCAAGATCGTCGGGCCGGAACATGTGCTCGACCGCCCTCAAGGCCGCAAAAAGTTTACCGGCGACTCGAGCTGGCTCTCCATCGTCGCAGCAGCCAACGGCCGGCAGCTCAGCCGCCAGGATGCCGTGGCCAGCCCCACGACCACGGAACAGGTCGCTGCGATCATTAGGCTCGCCAACGAGCTGAAGGTTCCGGTCACGCCCTTCGGCGGCGGCTCGGGCGTGCAGGGCGCGGCGAACGCGGACAAGGGCGGCATCCTGCTCAACCTGCGCGGCATGAACAAGATTCGCGCCGTGGACGAGCTGTCGCTCACCTGCACCGTCGAGGCCGGCTACATCTGCAAGGAGTTCGAGGCCTGGCTGAACGCGAAGGGCTTCTGCTTCACGCATTACCCGGCCAGCACGGAGTGGGCGACCATCGGCGGCTGTCTGGCCGCGCGCGGCAGCGGCGTGCTCTCGACGAAGTATGGCAAAATCGAGGACCATGTGCTTTCGGTGGAAGTGGTGACGCCCACCGGCGAGATCCTGCGCACGCCCAGCGTCCCGCGCCATGCGGCGGGGCCGGAGTTGACCCAGCTCCTGATCGGCAGCGAGGGCACGCTCGGCGTGATCACGGCCATCACGGTCAAGCTGCGGCGGCTCCCGGCCAAACGCGCCTTCGGGACCTTTACGTTCGGCAAGCTCGAAGACGGCGTCGAGGCCGGACGGCGGATCATGGTGAGCGGTCTGCGCCCCGCCGTGATGCGCTTGTACGACCAGAACGCGACGCAGCACAGCCTCGAACGCGCGGTCGAAGCGGGCCTGAAAGAGCCAGCCCTGGTGCTGACGTTCGACGGCGATCATCCCGCGCTGGTGGACGCCGAGGCCAACGAGTGCTTCAAGATCTGCCGCGAGATGGGCGGCAAGGACATCGGACCCAAACCCGCCGAGAAATGGTGGGAGAAGCGCTACGTCTTCTACTACCCGCCCTTCGCGCCCGAGCTGCCCTCGATCTGGTGCACGATGGACGTCGTCGCGGACTTCGCGCACATCACGGACGCGTACTACAAGGTCACCAAAGCCATGCGCGAGGCCGTCGATCCCAAGTGGAACCTCTCGCTGAACACGCACTTCAGCCACTGGTACGAATGGGGCAGCATGATCTACCCGCGCTTCAAGATTCCGACCGGTCCTTCAAACTACGAAGAAGCCCTCGCGCTGCACGACAAGATCGTGCGCGACGCCACCATGGCGGCGCTCGCGGCGGGCGCGGTGATCAACGACCACCACGGCGTGGGCATGCGCCTGGCCCCGTACATGAAGGACCAGTTCGGCGAGGCGGGGATGAAGACGCTGGCGCAGATCAAGCGCGGCCTGGATCCGAACAACATCCTCTGCCCGGGCAAATTGGGCATCAAGGTTTAGGCAAGCATCCTTCGCGAGGCACGGACACGCCCCTTCTCTTATGGGAAGGGGCGCCGAGCCCTGTTGCCAGAAAGATTTTCGCAACTTCCTGCCAAGAATCTATGAAACACTGTCCAAACTTGTACCATAGGTGCGTGTCCGATCGGCCCCGACAGGGCCTTGGTTATTCGTACTTCCAGCATTCAGGAGCCATTGATGAACCTCAATCTCGGCACGTACGGGGCGCGTGCGCTCGCCGCCGCCATGCTTTTGGGCTGGTGCGTGAGCAGCGCGGGGCGGCTCTCCGCGGGTGACGCCCCGCCTTCGGGCAACGACAAAGCGCCGCTGGGATCACCACAATTCTATCCTTCGTCGGAGCATCCAATCGGCTGGCGGGGCGACTGGACCGGGCGCTATCCGGCTGCGAATCCCGTGACGGAGTGGGGTTATTGGCCCAAGAGCCCCAACTGGGGTCTGCGCTATCAGCTCAAGAAGCCTGCCAAGGACGATGCCGGCAAGAACACGACCGAGGTCACCTCCGGCGAGCTGCTCGAATGGCTGGTGCTGGGCCCGTTCGAACCCAAGGACGCGGCAAAGGCGCTGGACGAGGAGTTTCTGCCGAAGGAAGCCGAGCTATCTCCCGATGAAGGCGAGAAGGCCGGCGACCTCGCCTGGACCAAGCTGGTCTCCGCCAACAAGGATGCCGGCGTGGTCGTGAACACCATTCGGCTCGATACGGTCGCGAAAGGCAAGCCCAACGGCATGGTCTACGCGCATTGCTATCTTTTCTCGCAATCGAAGGGCAAGATCGAGTTCTACCTGGATCAGGGCAAATGCGCGAAAATCTGGGTCAACGGCAAGGTCGTGCACAGCAACTCCGCGGGCAAAAACGGCACGCCGGGCTTGAACTACGTCTGCTATGCCGCGGGCGAACACTGGGCCGGCGAGATGCTCATGCTGGGCAGAAACGGCCTGCATGTACCCGTCGAACTGGAGAAGGGCTGGAATCGCGTGCTGCTCAAGGCCGACAGCCCGATCGACCTGCACCTCGTCGAGGCGCCCGATGTCGAGTACGAGAAGAAGAACGTCGCCTGGGTCGCCAAGCTGCCCAACTGGAGCAACGCCATGCCGATTATCGTCGGCGACAAGGTTTTCGTGATGGCCGAACCCGACGAACTGATCTGCATCAATAAGCAAGACGGCAAGATTCTCTGGTCGCGCCGGACCACGTTCGTCGACGCCACGGGCCCCGAGGACAAGAAACGCTTCGCGCAGTTCAAGGAATTGGAGGCGCTCAACGAGACGCTCAAGAAGACCGCCGATATGGGCAGCCGGGTCGAACTACGGAAGAAGATGCTGAATCTCCTCAAGGATGTGGATGAAGAGAACAAAAAGACGAACCCGGACTACCTCGAGATCTACAAGCTCCAGGCGGTGCTGAAAGATGCCAGCGCCTCGGAGGACGCCAAGGCGAAGACCGTCGCCGAAATCCGCAAGAAGCTCGCCGAGATGAAGTGCCCGCGCGAGATCAACCCGCTTTACCAGGTGATCGAACCGCTCGAAGCGCGCATCAGCGCGCCCGACACGAAGCCGGAAGACCGAGAGGCCATCAAGAAGAAGTTCCAGGAGTACCTCGCCAAGCTGGGTCCGAAGCCCATGTACCCCTTTCATCCGTCCTCGCACGTCGGCGGCATCGGGTTCGCCTGCCCGACGCCGGTGAGCGACGGGAAGAACGTCTACGTCTTCATCAACGGCTTCGGCATCGTCGGCTGCTACGACCTCAACGGGAGTCTGAAGTGGGCGAAACTGGTCACCGACATGGGCGATCCCGGCGCGTTCCACAACAACACGCATGTGCTGGTGGAAGGAAAAGTCATCGTCATGCGCGGCTCGGTCCTGCGCGCGTTCGAGGCCGAGACCGGCAAGGTGTTCTGGACCTCCACCGACCTGCGCCAGGGCGTGAACGTGGACATGTGGCACGGCTTCGGGACCGGCGCGAGTTTCAGTTCCTCGCCGTGCGTCAGCAAGATCGGCTCGACCACGGCGATCTTCTTCGACTCGGCGCTCGTGCGCGCCTCGGATGGCAAGGTCCTCTGCCAAATTCACGTAGGGTTCGGCGGTAACGTGCGCGCGACGCCCTTTGCCGACGGCGACGGGGTTTATCTGGCGGGGAATTTCGAGATGGCCCGCCTTCCGCTGCCCACCGAAGCGAAGGAAGGCATCGTATTGAATAAGTCGGCGGCAGAGAAGTGGCAGTCCGGAGACGTCGCGTTCTACTCGTCGCCGGTGCTGCACGATGGTCTGCTCTACGGCATGCGCCACGACGGGAAACTCTGGGTGTACGAAGCCAACCCGGTGAAGGACGTGTACGTTCAGGACCTGCAAGTGGGGTACTGCAGCGACTACGATCACGTCGGCAACGTAGCCAGCATCGCGCTGGGCGGCAAGAACCTCTACGCGCTCAACAACCAGGGCATCGGCATCGTCTTCGAACCCGGGAAGACCTTCAAACAGGTCGCGCGCAACCATCTCGCCTACTGCGTGGACCGCATCTACAACTACATCCCCAACGAGTTCTTCAACGTCGGGCCGGTCTTTGAAGGCGAGCGCATGTACGTACGGGGCGAGCAGAACCTCTACTGCATCGGCGCGAAGTAGCCGCTACGACTCGATAAGGTTCAGAAGTTCCCGAGGCCGCTGGGCGCTGAAGTCCGCGCCAAGCGCCCGCAGTTCCACTTCGTCTCCAAATCCCCAGAACGCCGCGCAACTGGCCAGGCCGGCGGCCTTCGCGCCCAGGATGTCGTTGCGCCCGTCGCCCACCACTAGCGCGCAGCCTTTCGCCGCCGGATTATCCGGGCTCACGCTCATGGCCTTGAACGCCGCGAAGAACGGCTCGGGCGAAGGCTTCTTCTCGCGCGTGCTGTCGCCGCCCAGCACCGCGTCGCAGTGCTTGAGCAGATCCAGCTTCTCCAGGAGCGGCATCGCAAACGCGTAGGGCTTGTTGGTGACCACGGCGATCCGCCCGCCGCCCGCTTTGATCTCCGCCACGAGTTCAGGAATGCCGTCGTAGGGCCGGGTGGCGTCGGCCAGATGCGCGCCGTAATGCGCTTTAAAGAGAGCCGTCGCCTGCTCGCGCTGAGACGTATCGGGAAACGAACGCTCAATCAATTTTGTCATGCCGTCGCCGACGAAACCGCGCACGGTCTCGCGCGGCAGCTCAGGCAGGCCGAAATGCTTCCGCGCGGCGTTCACCGAAGCCGCGATATCCGCCAGCGAATCCACCAGCGTGCCGTCGAGGTCGAAGAGAAAAATGCGGAAGCGCATGCACGCATCCTACACGCGCCGCAAACATGCTGCGCGTCGAGAACGCGGAGATTTTCACCAGCCCGCACGAATCCCTAACGACACGTCCTTTTCGATCAATTCGCACCTATTTAGTGCCGATAAGGGTAGGTACGCGCAACGCACAAGCAGGAACGGAGGCCGGGAATACATGACCTCGCCGCTTCGTAAGGCCGCGCCTTTCGCCGCAGGGTTGGGCGCGCTTCTGGCCTCGCCCCTGTCGTCCGTTTGGTCTTCCGAGGCCGAGACGCACCTGGCCAGCAACGACCGCGCTCCGCGAATTGCCGCTCGCCCCGAAACCCTTCCCAGCCGTCCAAAAACAGCTTCCGTGCTTACCGCGCCGGCCGCAGAGCCTTCCCGCGAAGTTTTTACTTCGCCCGTCTGGGCGCAGGTCTCCGCGGACATGGTTAATGCACGGTCCGGCGCCGGCACGCAGTTCCCCATCGTGAGCACGCTCCGGGGCGGCGACTATGTTCGCGCCGTCGCGCGCGTCGGCGGCTGGATCGAGATGGCCTGGCCCGATTCCGCGCCGGCGTGGGTCTCGCAGGATTTCGTCAAGCCCGACGGCACGGTGACGGGCAGCAATGTCCGCCTGCGCTCGGGCGGAAATCTGAATGCGAGCATCCTCGCGGAGGCCGGCAAGGGCGACAAACTGGAGATCCTCGGCACCGCCGGCGGCTGGTACAAAGTCAAAGCGCCGGCCAACGCCAAGGCGTTCATCTTCGCCCGCTACCTAATCCTGGGCGTGAGGCCGCCCGACGGCCCTGCCGCACCCGTAGCGCCTCCGGCGCCGGAGGCCGAACCGAAGGCGCCCTTTCAGCCCGTCGCAACCAACTCATCGGAACCCGCGCCTGCCCGAGCAATCGCCTCGCCCAGCGTAGAGATGCCCGCTACCGAGTCCGCGCACGTTGCAGAGGTCCTTCCGGAACCCGCTGCTCCAGAAATCGCGTCGCTCCCGGCTCCTGAAAAAGAGATCGAGATACCCAAGATGGACATCGCGGCCCGCGCCACGGTGGCGCTGCCGGATTCCGATGAAGCCGATAAGCCTGCTCCGAATAACCCGCCCATTCTCGAACTGCTCGCCGAAGAGTCCAGGGACGTGCCGGTCGTTCCGCTCATCGTGCTGGAAGTGCTGCCGCAAGAGACGGCCGCGGCCGAAACGCTCGCGGAGCCCGCAGTCTCGGCCAAGACGCCCTCACCCGCGCCCGAGGTTGCCCTTCAAACCGCATTGGCTCCGCCGCCGCCTGAGATTCCAACTACGCAGCCGGAACCGAAGACGATCCGGTCTGAACCTGCGCAACCCCCGGAGGAGATCCTGTGGGGCGACGAATTGCCTCCGCCCAAACGGGTCAAGATTCTGCCGGGGCCGCGAACCGATCCGGCCAAGGACTCCTCCCAGGCCCCGCTACCCGCCCCCGCCCAACGCGAGGGCGGGCTCGTCATGGGCCTGGTTGCAGATTTGGCGGAGCAGCCCGCGGAAGCCGTTACGACCGTGAGAGCGGAGGTCGTCGACGTTCCCCAGATCGAGCCGCAGCCTGAGCCCAAGCAGATCGTCCGGCCGCACATTACGCGCACCCCGATCCTGCCCGTACCCGCCGGCGAAGCGCCCCTGGCCATTCGTTTGCCCGCCGTTCAGCGCACGCTCGTGGGCTCCGTGAACTCGGAGCGCATCCAGGAAGCCGAGGGTCTGCTTGAGGCGTGCGTTGCGTCGCCCATGGATAGCTCGGGCTGCGAGTTGCGCACCGATGACGGTACCGTCTGGTATCTTGCCAATGCTTGCGACGGCTTTGCAGAAGCTTTCCTGGGCGCGCGCGTGCGCGTGGTAGGCTCTACGGGTACATATCCTAATGCGGACGGCGGACGGGTCTTGTACGTGAAGCAGATTGCTCTTATCCCCTGAATAAGCTCCATCCCAACAAAGTCCTTTCTGAGTCGTTAGTAGAAATGCCGTCAGGTACCCATTGCATGTGTGTTTCGAGAGCGAAAGGATGATGCTTATGCGCCCAACCCAATGGCTTCCCGCATTGTTCGCATGCTTGGCGCTGGCGCTCATGGGCAGTTCCGCGGCATGGAGCGCGGAGCACGGCGGCAAAGGCAAAGGGAAGGACAAGGGCAAGTCCGACGACGAGGGCGACGCCAAGAGCGACGACCAAGATACCGGCAACGGTAAAAGTCACAGCGATGGCAAAGGTAAAGATAAGGGGGACGAACACGGGAAGGGCCATGGGACCAAGGACACGCCTTCCGGATGGGATAAAGGCAAGAAAGAAGGCTGGAAGGACGACGTGCCTCCAGGCTGGGACAAGAAGACCGACGAAGAAAAGAAGAAGTGGCAAGACGACCTGACCGATGCGCAGAAGAAAGTGGGCGACGCGGCAACTGAAAAAGGCTCGAAGGATGATGAAAAGGCACACTATCAAGAGGCGGTAGAACGCCTCGCCCGTAAAGGCAAAGAGGTCGAGCAGGTCAAGAAAGATACGCTCGAAGCCATCAAGAAAGGCAAGACCGCGTACGAGGTTTTGAAGGAAAATGGAATCGTTCTCGAGACGGGCCCCTAGCGGTCTTTTTCTAGTTACATACAAGATTAGAATCCGGTTCCAGTCGCTGTCTGGATCTCCGCTATCCGTCCTGAAATGGGGATGATTTCCCGTCCGCCGAACAGTGGAAGAGGCCGCGCCACAACCCCCACCTCGCACATAACATTAAATATACAAATTGTTTATGATAAGCGCAGAGATCGGTTCTAGTGTGGCATAACCAGTGCGTAATACCCATCTGACGTTGAAGCGGTAACACATAATTGAGGAACGGGCTTATGCAAATCTTCATGCCCCAGCCCACGGTCCTGGTGGTGGACGACGAGGAACCGAACCGCGAGATTCTTCGCGACCTCCTTAAAGACGACGGATATTTTGTTCTGACGGCCGCCAATGGCAGCGAAGCGCTGCAACTCCTGTCGGACGAAGTGGGCCTCGTGATCATGGATATGTGCATGCCGGTGCTCAACGGGGTGGATACCTGCGCCGAAATGAACCGCAATCCCAAGACACGCTCGATTCCCGTCCTCTTCCTCAGCGGTTGCAACCGCGACAGCCAGTTGCGCCCGGCCTTGAATGCCGGCGCGCTCGACTTTGTCGAGAAGCCCATCCAATGCGCGGACCTGCGCGCGAAGGTGAGCGCGGCCTTCATGCTGACGCGCATCGAGAACCCGGCGCTCAGGCGGCGTCTCTATCAGGAATTGGTCCTCTCGGAAGCCGAACGGCTGCGGCAGGAAGACGTCGAACCGGAATGCTGTTTTGAAGCGCGGTGCGCGCTTTAGTCACACGCCGGACGATGCATTTCCACTAGCTTGGCGCAACTTCGCGGCCGCGGCGGTGCCCGTCCTTTGTGTCAGCAGCGATACCACGATCAAGACCGCGAACCCCAGCGGGATCGTCACGATGCCCGGCTGGCTGAAGGGCACGAGCGCCCGCGCCGCGGCTTCCGGTCCCGAGAATTGATACACGTATTGAAAAGCCTCCTTGCTCAGCAGGACCCACACCAGCGACGAGAGCATGCCTAAAAAGATCGAGATCGTGATGCCCTGTTTGGTGGTGCCCTTCCAGAAGAGCAGCATCGTGAGCGCCGGCAGGTTGGCCGAAGCGGCGATATTGAACGCCCATCCGACGAGGAACGAGACGTTCATATCCGCGAAGAGAATCCCGAGCACCATGGCGACGATGCCCACGGCCACGGCGACGATCTTTCCCGCGCGCACTTTCTCGTGATCGTTCATCTCGATCTTCAAGTAGTTGCCCATGATGTCGTGCGCCACGGCGCCGCTCGCCGCCATGATCAGCCCGCTCACGGTACCCAGCACGGTCGTGAACGCGATCGCCGAGATCACCGCGAAGAGCAGTTCGCCGAAGCTCTTCGCCAGCAGCGGCGCGGCCATGTTGGTGTCGGTAACGTCCAGCGTCCCGCGCGTCATCGCGCCCAGGCCCAGGAAGAGCGTCAGGATATAGAAGAATCCGATGGCCGCGATGCCCACGACCGTGCTCTTGCGGGCGCTCGCCTGGTCCTTGACCGTGTAGTAGCGGATCAGAATGTGCGGCAGCGAGGCCGTGCCGCAAAAGAGCGCCAGCATGAGCGAGAGAAAATCGATTTTGGCCGTCCAGTTGTCGCCGCGCAGGCCCGCAAAGGTCGGGCTGCCTCCGGGCGTCAGGATCTCGCTGCCTTTGGTCGGTTTCTGGAAATAGACCGTCGTCTGCGCGATCGTCTTGCCGCTCGCATCTTTGTCGACGATCTTCTCGTTGCCCCAGAGCACGATCACGCTTCCCTGCAGCGCCGCGAAAAATTCGGCCGGGCCCAGCGGGCCGGTCTCCGTCGCGCCGTTCGGCAGCGAGCGGATATGTCCCACGGGATAGAGATCGGGGTCGCCTTTCTTGGGATCCTTGGGCTGTTCGATCCCGTTCACGAACTTCTTCTCGCCCTCATCCGTGGCCATCGTCGCCACGGTCTGCGTCTCGGCGAGCATGGGGACGCCGTGCTCGTCCACTCCGGCCATCCGCCAGACGGCGATGCGGCCCGTGCTCTTGTCTTTCATCCGGATGTACGGCCGCTCGCGCTCTTCACCGGTCTTGGGATCCTTCACTTTCTCCGCCCAGCCTCCGCTGGGGTGAACGACCTCGGCGCCGGGCGCGTCCAGCACCTGAGCGGCCGGAATGATGGCGAAACGGTGATACGGCGCGTCTTCCGAGCCCGGGTCGGTCTTCAGCCCGCGCCCAAGGATCATGATGACCATGAGCGTGCAGAAGAAGACCAGCATCGAGCCCTTGATGAACTGCACCCAGGTCGTGGAGACCATGCCCGCCGTCACGACGATGAAGGTGACCGCGATGCCCACCGCAAGCACGCCGACGTGGTGCGGAAAGCCGAGCAGCGGCTTGACCAGCGCCCCCGCGCCGACCATCTGCGGGATCAGATAGAAGAGGCTGACCACCAGTGCGCTGATTCCGGCAGCCAGCTTGATGCCGCGCGAATTGAAGCGGCTGTCCAGCGCGTCGGCGAAGGTGAACTTGCCCAGGCGCTTGAGCGGTTCGGCGACGACGAAGAGCGCCACGATCCAACCCGCGAGATAACCGATTGAATATAGAAAGCCGTCGTAGCCGTAGAAGGCGATCATCCCACAGATGCCGAGGAACGATGCCGCCGAGAGGTAGTCGCCTGCGAAGGCGATGCCGTTCACGAACCAGTGCACCTGGCCATGCGCCGCGAAATATCCCTTGGCGGATTTAGCTTTTGAACCGAGGTAGAAACTCAGCCCCAACACCGAAAGAACGAATACACCAAAGATAATGACGGCGGTGAGCGAGCGCTCGTAGATCATCGCCCGCCCTCCCCCGCCTTGGAGCGCACAAGCCACATGTAAAGGCCCGCGAGGGCGAGCGCGGCGACAATCAAACCAAAGCCATACAGGATGGCCAGGTTCACGCCTGCCAGCGGCGTCCGCGCCATGATTTTAGGGTCGTACACATTGAGCGCCATAAAGCTGCCGTAAAGCACGCAGTACACGACGAAGAGCATGGTTCCGTAGCGGGCGTTACGGGCGGACATCGCTTCCGATTCAGGTTCGGCGGGCGCTTGAGGGTCGTTCTCGGACACGGGAATTCCTCCCTATGCAGGAATCGATGCCGCAGGCGGTGGAACGAGCGGGGCGTACTCTGCTCGAAGGACTCGCGCAAAGCAAAGCGTTTTCGGCGCGCCGCAGTGAACTTCGCCGAGACGGCGGAGCCACGAATATTGAATCCTTTTCCGCACCGCGCGATTTTATTTCTTGAGCGGCGCCCGGGCGAAGTCGTCGTAGCGCGCGCAGACTTCGATCCAGCCGATCACTTTCCCGTCCACTTTTAGCGGCGTGAGCGCGGCGCTGGGACCGTCGCCGGAGCGCGCGGCCACCGCCGCAGCGCCGGTCTCCAGCAGCGTGCGCTGCTCGTCCTCCGGCCGGCCGTGCAGGTCGCCCCACTTGTAGAACAGGGAGCGGCCGTACACCTGGCGGATGCAGGCGTGGACGAGAAGCGGTTCACGCGTCAGCACCAGCCACAGGTTGCAGTCGAGCGGGTAGTTCGCCTGGTCGTGGGCGATCTTAGCCAGTTGCCGCTTCACGTGGTCGAAAGCTTCCGCGTTCACGTCATAGTTGTCGGAATCCGCCCACGGATCGCGCGGGTCCTTGCGGAAGAGCAGCGGAACCACCTTCGCCGGCACGATCTTCTGGCATTCGGCCGCGTCGACTTCCTTCACGCAGAGTTCGCCGATGCGCTTCAGTTCGTTCAAAAAGGCCGCCTGCTCGGGCTTGGGCGGCTCGGGCAGCGTCTCTTTGGGCGGCGCCGGCGGCTTATAGCCTTCCATGGGATCGGCGGCGGCCTTGGACTTAAATGCCACCACGCCCTTTACCGACACATGCATGGATGCGTACGCATCGAAAGCGAAGTGGCGCACTCGATCGATCAGATCGCCGTCGGGCGTGGTCCGGTCGAAGAGTCCCGCCCCCGTGTTTCCGGCAAAGCTCGCGTTCGACCACTCCCACGGCTGCTGGCGCTTGAGCGGCGAGTCGGGCTTCCAGAGGTCCGCCAAGCGCAGCCCGAAGATCTCCGCGGCGCGGTCGCGGAACTCTTCGCCGCGCTCGGTCTCATCCTTGGCTTTGCGTTCGGCGGCCTTCAGCAGCGCGATGTCTTGAAGGATGTTGCGCTCGAGTTTCAGCCGGATGCTGGGAATTGGGCCGTCGATGCCGAACTGTTCGCCCGAATACACCTCGCACGTATCGGCGCCGTAGTCCTTCAACGGCACGCGCGGCAGACCGTCAACGCTTAGCCAGCGCGTGTATCCGTCCAGGCCCATTAGCCAGGTGCGGTACGGGAGCTCGGCGATCTCGGCCACGGGGCCATATACGCTGTTGGTGCCGCCGTAGGTCCAGGCCAGGTCTCCGCGGCGCTTGACCAGCTTCGGCAGTTCCGGATAGATCGAGACGAACCCCGCGAAGACCCAGTGATTGACGACTCCGGCGAGCGTGTCCGCCTGCCCGCGCATCCGCCACGACGCATCCTGCCGGAAGCGGAACTTTACCGGCGAATCCGCGGGAAGCGCCTTCTGCAGCCACGCGCCGTACTGCTTGAAGTACGCGTCGTCCTGCGGGAAGCGCGTCTCGTCGCCGTCCCAGCCGAAGCCCTTGTAGCGTTTCTTGTGGTTGAAGAAGAGCTCGAGGCCCGTGCGCGTCCAGCCCTTCTCGCGGAAATGCTGCTCCATCTCCGCCATCACGTTCACGAATTCGGCCTCGTACGCCGGCGACCCCCACTGGAAATATCGCGCGGGCCATTCGGGATTGATGGGCAGATACATCCCTTCAATCGGGTGCGGACCGCGCCGGGTTCCGGAAAAGGCGCTACCGTCGAGAAGCGGGCCGTAGTGCCGGTCAAACGCGTCCCAGTTCCGGACGCGCCGGGCCGCGCCGTCACCTTCAAGCTCCGGCGCGAAGGCCGGGTGCACGCCACCGGAATGGTTGTAGCCCAACTGATGAAAGGAGCCGCGGTGCTCGTAAAAAATGCGGTGGTACGACTGGATCAGATGGAAGCACGGATCGCTGAGCCCGAAATTGCCCTGGACCTTCTTCACGACCGCCGGATGCGCGGAGCCTACGAACCCGATCCCGTAGCAGTTGTGGTCGGCCGTGATGGCGTCCTCTTCCGGATAGACGATGTCTTCGATCACTACGTCCACGTCGATGGGCTGCCGGACGTGCCCGCTCCAGACGTACAAGGTAAAGCGGCCGTTCTCGCGCCGGGCCGTCGGGACCCACACGTCCACCCAGAATGCCTGAGCCGTCTGGCCGCGGATGCCGTTGTCTTGCGCGGGCAGCGTAAGGGTCGCACCGGGCTGCATGGGCGCCAGCGCGTCCGGATACCAGCGTTGGTCCTTCGAGTTCAGGCTGTAGAATTCGCGAAAGAGGTCCACCTGCACGCCCTCGGGCGAAGCGCAATCCACCTTGAATTCGCCGCCCTTGGGATCGGAGACGACCAGTTGGAAGGACGCGTAGCCCCCGCGCCCGCAGCGGAGCTGCAGCGCGTGCTTGTCGCGGTCGAAAGCGAAGAACGCGGCCGTGCGCCGGTCGGGCCGGTCCACGTCCAGGGCCTTGCCTTGGGCGTCCGTGCGGATGGACTCGGGGTAGCAGTCGAGCTCCCAAGCGCGCAGACTTCCGGCGGCGAGCACCGCGGCGGTCAGGACGCAAAGCGTAAGAGATCTCATGCAAGCCTCCTTCGGCGGCGCGCCTATTTTGCGCGCCTCGGAGCCAACTGTGGGAATAGGTAGCGGGAGAATCCTAACGCTTTTTCAGCGCTGCGAAAGCATCAAGCACCGTCCGCCGCAACCGGCATAGCTTCACCTGAGAAATCTGAAAAGCCCTGGATGTCTGGCTGCGCCGCATTATTGGCGTTCCCGGCAGGACTCGAACCTGCAACCTGCGGATTAGAAATCTGCGTGGGAAATCGTGCAAGGAGCAATCAGGGCTTCGGTTGCAAGTTTCAAGGTTGTTGTCTGGGCGTTCTGCTGGGCGTCGCGGGCGGCCTTCCCCGCGAATGCTTCTCCAGCTTGTCCATCAACGTCCAAACCCGTCATCGACCCGCAATCCATGGGTTCGGGGCGAGAGCGGGAGGAGGGGGAGAAAATCCGAAGCGCCAGCGCGCAGGAAGTGCAGGCGCATCTGTTTCAGCCGTTGCAATTCTTTCGCGCCTCCGAGGCATGGATCGCCTTAACAGGCGGCAGGGCCGCAACACTGGCATAGGTTATTTTTTACTAAGGCAAGAAAGAACTGCCTACTATAATAGCTATATGAAAATTTTCCGCTTCCAAGTACACCTTTTGACCATGATATTGTTGTCGCTCTTGATCGGCATTTTGTTATTTATCAATTTCATTCCCCGAACGGATAGGCAATTTTCTGGCTGTCTCTCTGATGTGGGCGCATATGAAGTCGTTAGTTACGGTTGGCCATTCCCAATTTTTTGGACATATTCGGAAACAAAAGATAGTCCAAGACGGACAAGTCATTTTACATTTCTTGCTCTATTGATTGACCTGCTTATCTGTCTTCTAATCTTGGCATCATTCGTCATCCTTTCAGAATGGATTTACAAGAAATACGGCCAAATCTTAGGTCCTTGATGGCCTCACCAAGTTTTTTATTCCAAATGCGATACTACATCATTTTTCTCCTGTTCTAGTTCCCCAACCGTGTTCAGCACGGACCTTATTCTCTGCTTCGACACTGGGATCAGTTACCGAATAGCGCTTGGGATCGCCTTCGGGAGGGTGCCCGACACCCAGCAAGCCATGACCACACAACTCATGCCCAAGAATGATGGCCGATTGGGATTGAACCCTTCCTGCGGGCATTGTTGGATCTCCAAAACCCGGATATCCTCCTTTTCTTCCTGGCCCAACGTTAATTTGAACGTCAATTACACCAGGTATAGAACCAAAATCGTCGGTTAGACCTCCTTCCTCTTTTCGCTTATGAAGTTCAAAATTCGTCCAGCGGTTGATGGCATCACAGATACAACAACACGAGAAGGGATGTTTTGTATTTTTGCAACCACGAGGAATGAAACTCAAATACCCTGAGGCATACCATTCCGGACCTCGGTAACACTCCGGAATTGATTCATCCCTCTTAATGGGTACCCATACTTCGCGATCTTCGCAAAAGTCTGGAATTGTAGAGTAAACCTTATCGTCCCAGTATCCGATATCCCACTTTCCTTCTGGGCATAATGTGTTTAAGAGATTCTTAAAAAAACCATGTTCGTCATCCCAAGGTACGGTTAGTACATATCCTTTTGGATCGACCCAACTTTCAGCTTTGCCCTTAACGTATTCGTAAAGATTCCATTTGCTTCCCCTATACTTAATCGGGTCCCTGCTCACGAACCTTCCCAGCGCCGTGCTATAGTACCGGTTCTTGTAATACATCAGCCGCGTCTCTTTATCCAGCCGCTGTCCCGTGTACGTGAACGGATTCCCATACTCGCTATTGTTCGGGTCGCTCTTCGCCGTCCCCGACGCATCCAGCACGGTGACCTTGCCGTAGGGGTCGAACTTGTATCTTTCTACGACTACGCCGGACGCATTGGTCAGCGCCGCGACGGAGTAGAGGTCGTTGGCGTGGTAGTAATATCGGCCTTCCTGAACCCTAGCCGCGATCAAAGTTCCCACTCGTGCCACGCACCCATCGAACCAGTGCAGATATTACTACAGCAAAAAAAATACTACTCAGTAGAGCCACAGCGATATCCAATATCAATCCAAATACCACCAACTGTCCTGCAAAACCAATATGCTCAGTCAAATGGCCTGAGCCAAAACTTTCATACTTACCCTCAATTTCAATCCACTCAATAGACTCATTGTCTGAAATATCAGGCGAAGCTGGCGTCCCGCTGGCCTCATTTTCCTTTCTGACAACCCAGTGGATGATCTCGCCTTTATGGAAAATAAATGGCCATCCAAACCAAAATACTCGTTTGAGTGCAATTATCCCATGTGAATTATTCGAGATCGAAAATTTCTGCCCACCCCTTATATTTAAGAACAGAATTCCAGACAAACAGAATGTAAACATCAAGAGTGACTGTAATTGGAATCGAAAACTCCGCTTAACTTTCGTCACCTAATTCCTCTCACTTCGTGGTAACCCCAGCCTTCTTTGCCTCATCAGGGCACTCTTTTGCCAAGATTTCACCCATTCGAGTTAGGCCATGGTCAGGATCGGGATCCCAGTCGACACCAAGTTCTTGATCAGCGTGAGCCGGTGCAATGGTCAAAAATGTAGGCTTGCCCGGATTTTTCTTCATCCATGCTTTGAATTCGTCTACGTAGTCCTTGCTGTCAAGGTACCATTTTAGGAGCCATTTGCATTTACATTTATTGCACGGATCGCTCGACTGGGAGACACTTACGAAATACAGCATCTCTCGCTCATATGCTTGCACTTCCACCCAAGCCTTGAATCCGGCTTTATTATATGGGTAATATTTTTCGTAATTTAATGAGGTTACTTGCAAAGCGTGTGTTCCTTCGTGAATTAAATTTGCAAATACCACCTCTGGGCACTTCGCAACATCTGGATCATTTAGCACCTGTGCTATAATTGTAAGCGCTAGATCGGGCTTTTTAGTCGTATTCCATCCCTCTCCCTCTGCTCCAGGTGGAGTTTCAGTCGAATATGGGGTGGTTGCGCCATTTGCATCTATGAAATTAGGATTTGCTTTAATAATCCAAACTTTCCTATCCAGCATATCCTGCAATTCGGTAAATTTACCCTCACCCTTCATTTTTGCAATCCAATCAATAATTTCCTTTTCCCATTGCGAAGGTGTTTTTTTGCTCATCGGCTCCAGCCAATCGGTCGGCTGGTCATCAACGAAGTCATATAAATTCGGGAAATCGTGAGCGTATCCCCAAGGGTTGCGATTCAAGAACCGCCCAAGAGCGTAATCGTAATACCGCAGCTTCCACTGCCCCAAGCCCGTTTCCTTGTCCACCCTCTGACCTTGGAACAGGTACGGGTTCCCATACTCGCTATTGTTCGGGTCGCTCTTCGCCGTCCCCGACGCATCCAGCACGGTGACCTTGCCGTAGGGGTCGAACTTCATTCTATCGACGACGGTGCCCGCAGAGTTCGTAAGGGTTGCCGTGCTGTACAAATCGTTGCTGTGAAAATAATACTTGGTCGAACCGACCAGCATCATCAAGGGCTCGTCCAAGTACGTCGAAAACACGAAGACGCGGCTTGCACTGCTCGGCGCTGCGCCGCCATCGTACTCCGCAATCGACCGCCAGCCGTCATAGGCGAAAATCGTGCTGTTGCCCTGGAATGACTTCTTCACGCGGCGGCGGAAGGCGTCGTACTGGTAGGTCGCGGTGTCCGCGCCGACCACGGCGGTCTTCATGCAGTTCTCAAAGTCCCAGGTATACGATTGTCCGTTAGAATTCGCCGTTAAATTTCCTTTCAAGTCATACGTTAGTGACGTGGAATTTATGTCCGTCAATTCATGCACTGCATTATGCGTTCGCGTCTGCGAAGATCCGTTATCGTTGAAGGCCGACCAGTCGCCCACGAGCGATAGCGTCCATGCCTGAGTCTGGCCGCTGTTGCGGGCAAAACCCGTCAAGCGGTCCTCATTGTCATACGTGTAATCCTGGACGTTCGTGGGCAGCGCCGTGTCGTTCTCTTCGGTTTTATTTTTGTTCACATCCCAGGAGTACGCGAAGTTCGTGATGCCGGTCGGGATTGCGATGGTGCTCGCGCGGTTGTCGCCGCGGTACGTGCGCGTCTCCACCTTGCCGTTTCCGAAGGTGTCGGTCACCTTCCGCATGCCGAGGTCGTAGGCCAGCGTGGCTACGTTCACGGCGTCGTACTTCACGTTCGAGAGCTGGTCGCGGTTCGTGAACGTCTGCGCGACGACCTTCCCGTTCGGATACGTGATCGAGGTGCGGCGATTGGCCGCATCGTAGGCGCTCGTGGTCGTGAACGTCTGGCTGCCAATGGTCAGCGCCTCGCTGGTCATGCGCCCGCCTGCGTCATACGCCCGGTGGACGAGGTTGCTATAGCGCCCGCTGGTCGCGTCGGCCAGGCGCGAGGCGTTGTCGTAGGCGAAAACGTCGTTTGTGACGCGAAGATTGCGCGGGTCGTACACGTAAGTCGTGGCCGAAGATTGCGCGTCGGTCAGGGTCAGCAAGTTGCTGTTCGCGTCATAGGCCCATGCGGTCGTGCCGCTCACGCGGTTGGTGCAGGCGGTCTTGCGGTCGCGCCCGTCATACGAACAGGTCGTGATGTGCGTCTTCGCATCCGTCGTCGTCTTCAGGTTGTTGTGGTTGTCGAAGGCGTACTTCGTCATGTCGCCCGTGGCCGCGCCCGTGCCGTCCACCGAGAGCGTGTCCGTGCATTGGGTCTGGCGATTGCGCGCGTCAAAAACGCAGTCCATCCCGACTCCGTTCGGGTCGCGACCCTTCACTTGGTTCGAGTTGGCGTCGAAGGAATAGGCGCTTACCCGGCTCTCCCCGTCCACCGTCGAGAGGGTGCGTTCCGCGCCGTCCACGCGCTGCTTGTTGGTGTGGCTGAGGCCATCGTAAAAGGTGGTCTCGACCACGTTGCCTTGCGCGCCCGTCGTCCCGCCCACCACGGCATCGTAAACAATCCGCCGCGTGTTCAAGTTGCCGTCGATGGACAGGACGGTGCGGCCTAGACCGTCGAACACGGCCACGGACTTCTCGCCCGCGGGATTCGTGACCTCAACGGCTGAACCCACCGAGCCCGCGCCAAAGTAGGTCGTGCCGAGCGTGGCAAGCTGCGTGGCGTAGGCCGCGTCGAGCCCCACGCCGTCGGTGAGGTTCTCGTCGTAGACCCAGTGCGTGGTGAGGCCGTCCGTGGCATTCGTACCGTGGTCGCCCGCGATGGGCGGATCGTTCTTGTCCACGTTGCCCAGGTCAATAAACCACTGCGTGCTCGCGATGGGGCGCATACGCGCATCGTAGCGCGTGGTGGTCTCATTCAGCGTCACGGTGGGGTCGTGGTAGATCGAATCGGGCAAGGTCGGGTCTTGCGGATAGAGCGACCAGTCCGGGACCGTATACTGATGGACCACGAGGTTACGGCTGTCGCGGTTGCCGACATAGGCCGCGCGCGTAGTGGGGGTGCCGGAGTTGTCGTCCACGTCGGCGGCGGGCGACGCGTCCACCTTGTGGTAGCCGCAGCACTTCGACCAGAGCGTGGTCCAGGTGTTGCCGCGGGCGTCGATGCGGTCTTTGGTGCGCCGATCCAGATAATACGTGTAGCTCTCGGTGGCGGCCTCGGACCTGCCGAACGCCTCGGTGGTGCTCTTGGCGAGGTTGCGGCCGGTATAGGTGTATTTCGTGATGAAGTCGCCTTCGCTGCCGGCGACAAAGCTCCCGTCGCCCTGCTGCTGGAAGCTGCGCGGCCGCTTGACCTGCGTGCGGTTGCCCTGCGCATCGTACGAAAACTCGGTTCGCGCGCCGAGACCCGTGACGACGAACTGCGCCGTCCCGTCGTCCCATTGCCTAGCGGACTCCACCGTTGCGGTTGTGCGTCCGCGCGAATCGTAAAACATCTGATGCTCGATGTTGCGGCCGTCCACTCTCGTAAGCACTTGGCCCTCGGCATCGACGGTCATGTCTTCAACAATGTACTTCGCGTTGAGCGAGGCATCGCGCGCGAGCGTCGCGATGGTGCCCGTCGCGCCGCTCGGCACGGTGTCGCGGACGGTGCGGATCACATAGGGATCGGCGGACGCATAGACGAAGTACGTCTTCCTGGAGTATTCATCGGTCACGCTGCTGACGAGGTTATTGGTGTAGGTCGTCGTGGTGGTCAGGAGCTTGGCCGCGCCGCCCGTCAGGGAGCGGTTGGGCTGGACCACGCGGGTCTTCTGCCGGTTCCGATAATCATAAGTGTACGTGGTCGCATTGCCGCGATCCGTGCAGGTGTCGTGCAGGCTTGTGCCGATGCGGTAGGTGCAGGCAAAGGTCGCGGCGTTGGCCGGGTCATTGGCGGCGGTGACGCGCTGGACCTCGCGCCCGCTCGCATCGAAGGCATGCGTGGTGGTGTTCCCCAGCCGGTCGGCCTGAGAGACCAGCAGGTTCGCGTCCGCGCCGGACCCATAGGCGAGCGTCTCAAACGTCGCGTCATTGTACGTGATCTTCAGCACGCGGTTACGCGCATCGTACTCGTGCGTCGTGACGCGCAGTTCGGGATCGGTGACCGAGACCAAGCGCCCCGCCGCGTCCCAGGCAAGCAGCGTCTCGGCGCGCGGGTCGCCGGTATTGTCGGCGGGTTCCTTGATCTTGACCAGGCGATGGTTCGAGTCCCAGAAATACTCCGTGCGGTTGCCCAGCGCGTCCACTGAAGCCGAGAGCAGATACTGGTTCGGGTCGCCGGCGGGGAAATACTCCCACGTCCACGTAGCCGTCTCGAGCGTGGCCGTGGGCACGCCGCCGACCATGACTAACCCCGTGGTCTTGGAGAGCAGGTTGCCCTGCGGGGAGTACGCGTAGGTCGTGACCCGGTCCAGGCGGTCCTTGTACTGCGTGATCTCGTGGAGATTGTTGTAGAGCCACGTTTCGGTTGTGGCGTCCGGGAACGTCTTGCTCAGGATGTACCCGGCGCTGTCGTATGCGTACGTGCGGCGCCTGCCCGTCTCGTCGGTTTTCGCGTCGGGCTGCGCATAGTACCACTTCTTGTAGCCGTTGGCGCTCGAATACTCCAGGTTCAGGAAGGTGGCCTCCAGGCTCGCGGCGATGCCGTCGTAGGCCCAGCCCCCCGCGCCTTGCGTCCAACTGAACGAGGTCGCGTAGTGTTCTTCCCAGCCGCAGTAAATCCTTTTGAGCGTGTTGTTCCCCTCGAAGATATAGGCCATGGTCACCCCGTCAGGGCGCGGCACGTTCTGGTAGAGGCGCTCGCCGCTGCCGTTGAGGACCAGCCGCACCAGATTGGCCGCCTGGGGGAAGTTGTCGTCGGGCAGGTCCACGCAGACCGTGTAGTTGGTCGTGAGGAAGGCGGTCTCGTTGCGCGATTCAGGTCGAGCGCCGGCGTCCGAGATAGCCACCTGGACGCAGTTCGAGACGCTGTCGAAGCTCCGCGCGAACGTCGCGGCGGTGCCGTCGGGGTACTGCACGCCGGCAAGAAATCCGTCCGCATAGGAATAGGCGAGCGAGGTGTTGTTCGGCAGATCGACCTGGCTCACCACCCAGCGCCCGGAGACCTGCGCCGGCAAATAGGAGAAGGTCGCAACTTCGTTGCGGGGCGACGACACGGTATAGATCTGCCATTGCAGATCGCCGTTGCCGGGCGCGGCGGGGTAGCGGTATGCAATGGTGAACGCGTAGCCCGTCGTGTCTTCGATTTTCACCAACCGGCCCGCGAGCGCGCCGGCCACGTTGATGATCTCGAAGGTGAGTTTCTGGCCGCTCCAGCCGGTAAGCACTGCGCTGGCCGCGTTGGCTTGGCTGGTCGTCAACTGGCCCAGCGCATCCAGGAGTTTGATTTCCTGGTGCGAGTTGTTCTTGTACGCGACATAGGTACCATCGAGGGGGTCCGAAATCCCGAATACATGCGTGATCGGGCCATCTACAAATCTAGAGTGGTTAACGGCTTGTGGGTCCAGAAGCTCGATGATATTGGAGCCGTTCTGCACGTACAAATAGAGCTTCGTGTCATAGTTCAGGAACGCGCCCGGCCCGAGGCTGCTGTACTCGGTCATGTCGCGGCTTCTCTGGAGGCGCAGCAACGAGAATCCATGCGGCGACGCGGGCAGATTCGCGCTGCCGCCGCAACTCGTACAACCCGCCGCGGACGTGGGCGTGGTCTCGGCGTAGTCTTGCGCCATGTGGACGAAATTGTAGGACAGCGAGTCGCAAAACGTCGAACCCCAGAATGTGGAGCCCAGCTTGTTCGGCACCGTCGCGCCGTTCATCGTGGCGGTCTTGCAAGAGTAGCACTCGGTGCCCGGCGCCCCCGTCTCGTAAGGGCCGAAGGGCTCGGGTCCGGTGGGCTTGTCCACGGGCGGCGGGTAACCCGGTATCCAGCCGGACCCACCGGCTGGGTTGGAGCACGTGACCATGGGGTTGCCCGCGGTCTGCTCGCGGTAGGTCTGCGCATCCTCGGCCCAGGCCGAGAGCGCAAAGCCCAGGCTCGCGGCCACGCTCAACACGCTCCAGTTCACCCGTTTCATGACTCGCTCCTCTTTTTTCTAACGCGCAGGCTTACGGCGTCTGCTGGGCCGCCGGCTGTATCTCGATGACAAACCTGACCTGACCTGAACTCAACGGCGCCGCCCCAAGGATGTGACAGTCGTTCAGCGTTCCGGGCGTGGCCACAAAGGTGACGCTGGCCACGCCCTCCTTGTCGGCGCGCACGGTGACGCAGTTCAGCTTGCTCTCTGTGAATGCGCCTCCGTCGAACGACGTGGCAGAAAAAGGAGCCATGGGCACGGTTTTCACCGTCAGCTTGATGGACTCGCCCTGCTTGATGCGGCTCGACAGCGGGGACTGCGCCGACAGCATGGGCACGTCTTGGCCCGGTTGGGCGCTCTGGTAGCAGCGGCCGGGCTCGGCCACGCTGAGGTACGCCGCAGGCTGGGCCTCGAACGCCGCCTTGTCGAACGGCTTAGGCGGGAGCAGGGCCGATAGCCGCTCGGGATGGTCCTTCTTCTTGAGCGCCTCGGCCACGGACGCCGCCTGCGGGCTGGCGTCCGCCTTCACCGGCTCGAATCGTCCGAAGTCTTGGGGCGGCGGAGCAGCGGGCGCTTCCAGCGCGGCGGTCCCCGTCTTCGCCGCTGCGCCGGCCGTCGGGTTCTGACCTTCGTCTAGCGTGCCGCGGCCTTCCACGCGCTTGCGCGAAGAAGCCGTGGACGCTGCGCCCTCCGCTGGGCCAGGCGACGCCTGTTTCTTGGGCGCTTGCAGATAGAACGCAACGGCGCTGGCGGCCATAAGCAAGACGACCCCAAGGATGAGAACAGCCCGCTTCCGCACAGGTGTCCCCGCGCCTTACGCTTTGTGGACAGCTTTAAAGTTTTTCAGAACTGCGCGTCTCTATCACACGCGGCGTTCCCAAGTCAAGCTATATTTGCTTTTTCGCCTCGGTTTTCGCGCACCAATTCAAGCCGCATTCCGAACCGCGTTTGTCCCCAATTTACTCCGGCCCCATGATCGCGGCGTCTCGTTTGCGGCGTTTTAGGCTCGCGTGAGATTCCGCGCATGGAGCCTTTTTACCTGCGCATGCATAAGCCTTCGCTTAATGGACGGTTATGTCTCGACGTGTGCCTCGCGAAAGTCGAATGGATACTGAACAGGTTGGGTATGCGTTATTGCAGAAATTTCTTTTGTTTAATTTGTTGCATATTTTTAAACATAATTCGGCTACGCGTATGGGAGGTGAAGGATGCGTGTAGCAGATGGGAAAAGCACGCTGCCTGGCTTGCGCGCGAACGAAAATCGCGTAGGGCTGGACGGATACGCCCGATACGTCAGGGGGGAGGTGTCCATGAACCGCATTTTCTCAGGCAGACGCGCTACGGGAGCGCACCGTCAAGCACGCTATTACCGCAGGGCGCAGGCATCCATCCAGGCGGCGGCGATCCGGCTGCGCGAGACCCGCCGCCTGAAGCCGGGAGATTTCCCCGAAGGCGCACAGGCTCTGTTTGCGCGCGACGTGGAGGATTTACTGCAAGCGGCCCGGCGCTACGTGCGGCGCGGACGGAAGGCGCTGGTGTGAGCAGGGCCGGTCTGCACGCCGGCTTCAAGCAGGGCTTGCGCCCACGATTTAAAGAACTTTCGCGCGGCGCCATAAAGCCCGCCATGCTCTTCCTGAACCGCCGCGGCGTTCATCTTCTTGCCCGCTGCGTGGCGCGTGGCGATTTCCTGGCGCACCACGTCTCGCGACCACCCCACGCGGGGATGGACCACGGGCAGGCGCCAGGCTTTGGCGGCCGGGTGGATTCCCCCCATGACATGGCAAAGGCGGCGCAGGAGGCCGGGCGCCGTTCGTAGCATCCGCTCGGAATGGAGCTTCCCGTGTCTGCCAATCCAGCTCTTTACCTCGTGAAGCAGGCGCTCCCGCCGCGCCTGCGCGTCCACGGTGTCAGAACGGCTGCGCTGGGACTTCAGGCCGAGCATGCTTAAGGCCCTCGACCAGGAACCGCAGTATTTGACCGCCGCATAATAGAGGCTGGGGCTTTCGCGGCCGATCACCTGGGTGGAGAGCGTCTGCCCCTTTTGCTGGCGCTCTCGTAAACGCTCCAGAACCAACTCAACCGACCACGCTTCCACCTTGGCGCGAAACGGCAACCCGAGGGCGCGCGCGGCGGCACGGACGCTTCCATGTCGCGAGACCGTGCGATTGAACAGGCTGGCATCCTTCGCCATCGGGTCCGAGGGGTTCAGCGCGCCGTGTTTCCGTGCCCATGCGCGCAGTTGCGACGCGAGTTCCGCCAGGCGCTTTTCCACTCGGGCCGCCTGAATCTCTCGGGGACGCAGCCCACAGGCTTCAAGCGCCTTTGACCACGCACCAAAGCGACGTATGGCGGTGGAGACGAGAGCCGGTTCCTCTTGCTTAATCTGGGTTGCGCTGAGGGATCGACCGGCCTTTTGGCGCGTACGGATTTTTTGGCGCACCTCGGCCTCGCTCCAGCGGTGATGCAGTTTCTTGAGCGGGATCCCCAGGACCATGCAGGCGCGCGCCAACGATCCGAAACGCCTGCGCACCAGCAGGCCCAAGGCGGGGTCGCCTTGGGCCAGCGCGGTGAAGGTGAGCGGAGTGTGGGACTTGGCGAAGCGCTTCAACTTCTCGCCAAGCGCCGCCTGCGCGACGCGGAAACGGGCGGAACGCCGCAGTCCGCTGGCTCTCAGCGCCTTGGACCACGCTCCAAAAACGCGCACTGCCTGATGGACCAGCGCGGCATCCTTGGTCAGGAGCCACGTCGAACTGAGCGTTTGGCCCGTGGACTCGAAAGCCTGGGCCTGTTCGCGTAGCCCCTTGAGAATCTGGGCTTGGGTCAGCCGGGGCCTAAAAACCTGCCTTGGGTTCTTCTTCTTTCTCTTGCGGCGCGACATCTCCACGCGCAGGTACGGGCTGATGACGAAGGCCGTGTCGAAGCGTTTCTTGTACTGCTCCACGGTATAGCCGTGCAGCTTCAAGTGCGCAGGCGCGATGTATTTGAGTTCCGCGCCGCACAGCCTGCAGACGAGGTGGGTGTCTTCAAGATTCGCGGACTGGGCTTGTCTCATAACCATATCCGATCCATTTGCAAACGGCGCTACGATGCGGAAGTGCGTATAGGCAGGATGGCTTCCAAATAAGGAGAGCATGGAAAGCGCGAGTGCAGAAAATAGCCTGTGCCTCGGAGCTTGCAACCCCCGACTTGGCGCTTTGTTTCAATGTCTACGGAAGGGTGTATCACCTGCGCTCTGGTGAAAATCTATTCGAGACTAAGTTATTAGAGCGCTTGCTTGCCTTCGTGCTCGGCGATTTTAAATAGGAACGGTTCCCAATCCAGCCCAACTTCAAGTATCCTCGATAAGCTTGGACGCTTTGTATCCGAAACTCGTAGACCCGCTGGCATAAAGAGCATCCTGTAGTTCTCGGCGGCAACAACGAGTGACTCTCGCAAGACTTTTTGTTTCACAACAACTTCGCTGGTGAGTACGCGAGATTCTCGCCATCGGGCACTTTCGCCGTGATTCCACAACTGAATCCGCGGCTTTCTTGCGCGTGTCAAGACTTGCTCGTTTATTCGATGCTCCCACTTGGAGAAGATGCTCGAAAACTCATTGCCGTCTTGAAACCAGTACATGGGCGCTGGCGCGCCGGCGAACTGCAAGTTCAAGCATCGGGTGACCGCAATCGCATGCAGGCAGCGAGCAGCCACCTTTATTTCAGCTTCAATATGCGATCGCCCGGTTCCTCTCATGGAGTGGTGAACAACCGGCGTCGCGCCGGCCGCAGCCCACAGTAGTGCGCCTGAACACAGCGGCGGCTTTCCACCAGGGTGATCGCGAAAATCGGGGAAGAGCTTTGAGCTCTTATCGCAGATGACTGCTTCCGGGGCAAACCCAAGCCTGTAAAGGAAGTTCTCCATCGCATCGGACCAACCATCTTCTTCAGTCGATGAATCTTTCGTGAAGAGCAGCGTGTACATGCTGGCAAGGTCGGCGCAGATGTAGATGGTTTTGTCGAGATACTGCGGACGCTTTCGCTTCTGGAAAGTAATGCGTATTGTAAAGGCGTCCACAAAAAAGACTGAGCCTGCAAACTCAGCCCTGAATTCCAACTCGGCATACACGCTAAAGGGCTCCGTTAAGATGCCCAGATCGCAGGCGTAAGATTTCAGTGCACGCGATTGGCAGCCTGATTAGAAACCAGTTGTGTGAATTCTACATCGCCGGTGTCTCCGCCTTGAACCTTTCCTTTATCGCGACCCGGATCAACACGGCAAGCATATTCTTCTGGGCCAGCGAAATATGGGTTTCCAGCCGCGGCGGCTCTTAGCCTTGGCCGGCTGGGAATCATTCAAGGTTGGAAGCCATAGTCCCGCGGGGTATCATGGAATACATGTCCGAGAAAAAGCCGAAGAGCATTCTCGTCCGCAAGCCGGCCACGGTGTGTTGCCTCATGTGCGGGCACCGCTTTGCATCCATCGACAAGCAAAGCAATCGTATATGCCATACCTGCAAGGGCCGGAAAGCGTTCAGGGAGTAGTATGGCACGGTCAGGATACGTCTTGGCGGATGTGACCTCAGCCCTTGATCTCACTGAATGTGCGCCTTGAGTCTTGAACCCGCCGCTGTCGCGCTATCATAAATCGTCAGCCGCATCGCATCCTTGCTCGACACCATGGCCTCGCGGCGTCCCTGCTGGAGGCAGCCCATGGCGATGAATCGACTGCTCCTTCTTCCCGAGAGCCGAAACCGACGGCGCCGCGCAGCCTATTGGGCGAAAGCCAAGCGCCGCATCCGGTACGCAGCCGGGTACTTGAACAAGTTGATGGCGGGCATGGACGGCAGGACGGAGCGGGATCGGTGCATAGTAGCTCGCGACGTGGAAGATTTGTTGGAGGATGCGCGGCGGTACGTCAGGAAGGGGAGGTGGGCGGTGCGCTGACGCTGCGACCGCTCCTTTCCAAGAATCCGTTCGTTCGTTATCTTCATTCAATGCCCCGACCACCACCCTCCGAAACAGCCGAAAAAAGAGAAACTTCCGCAACAGGCCGCAAGAAGTTTTCCGGTTGGGCAGGCGAGCACAATGCGGGCGGCGCGGGCGTTGGGTTCTTGGCGGGAGGGGTCGGACGAAGGCGTTGGGAATGGCAGCGATGAATCGGCTTACCATTGCGGTAAGTTAGGGCGTCATTTCTTTCCAACGAGTTTGTCTGTCAAAACGGAATAGCCTAGCTGCCGCTGTCGTTCCGAGATATTGTCGGCACTTTTTAGATCAATACTTAGTCGCTCGATGGGCTGGTCAACCAGGAAAAACATCAATGGAAGAATCATGTCTTTTCGGGATTTACCATCGAGTATTTTAAGCCCGACAAGCTGAGAGAAATGACGAATATCCTGAGACTCCGGTAAAGTCTTACGGTCCTTGAGACGACTGTAGAATTCGCTGAGAAGTCGGTGCTTCTCCGGCTCGCGCTCGCGAATTAACTCAAGTGCGGCAGCAACAGTTGGGCGGCTCAACTTTTGCTCGGGAGGCACGGGAGTGTGAAGTGGCTTCTGCTTCTTTTCATCAATTCCATTCGAAACCTTCGCCAATACCTTTCGCACTTTCTGAACGCCAAAGTGATGCACCAGAAGGCTTACTGCCTCTTCCAGAAATGATGATTTGGATGAATAACTCATAGACCAATTCTACCAAAGAACTCCGAAGCGAACGCCGCGAATTCATCTTTTACTTTTGTCTGTGCTCCCTTCGTATTGGCGATGGGCATACCTTCTCTGGCCGCCCTGAAATAAGAATCCGAATGAGGGATATCGTTTAAAAATACGTACCACTTGTATTTTGTAGCCTTATCTTGAACATCCTCGCGCGCAAGCCTGTGTTCGCGCTTCACATTCCCTCGATTGAAGTCGTTGAAGACCAAGCCACAAACTTCTATGGTCTTATCCTCATGGCGCATTTGAAAAGCTTTGACACTTCTATCCAAAAGCGGAAAACCGATCGAGGCCAAGAACTCAGCGCGGATAGGAACGAGGATGTACCGGCTGCAATGGTAGGCTGCGTCCGTCAAAATCGAGTCAGTTGGTGAGCAGTCAATAATGATCAGATCGTAGCGCTCCTCGATCTTGGCCACGAAGCGAGCGAGCAGCGTTTCTTTCCCCGTGGGGTTTCGCAGGGTCCACGATAGCTCCAGACGAGATGGCACGATATCTAGCAAGCTGCCGTCCTTGTACCTCACGCGCCGGTGGATTGCCTTCAACGGATCGAGCTTTTGGGGACTTCCTGTGGCAGTTCCCGTGGGCGTAAACTGTTCAAAGATGTCAGCCACCGTAAGGCCACCGTCATCCAGATACGAGACGTATTTATGTGGCGACATGACAGACTGACTTGCATTTGCTTGAGGATCAAGATCTATAAGCAAGACTTTCTTATTGAGCTTCCAAGTTGCTTGCCAAGCAATTTGCGACGCAAGGGTTGTCTTGCCCACTCCGCCCTTCATGTTGATAATCGATACGCACACAGCCATAGGTCATTCCCCCGGCCCGTCCGGCCATAGTAGAATCCTGGATACACTACTGACCGCCTCGTGTCAATGGACCACTGAGCGCCAACGTTGGAGCCGTTCTTGACCGTAAGTCGACTTCGATCTGCGCGCGTCCTACAGCGCCCGCACAAGCGATCTTAGATGATCGCGCAACGCGTTCTTGATCAGGCGGGCGAGCACGTTCTTCTGGGCCAGCGTGGAGATGTGGCGACGGCCACGGCGGCCACCGACCTGCGACTTCTCCGGGCGGCCGGGCTTGCGGCAACTGGGTATGATTGACTCCCAATCACCAAGTACAAAAAAGGACGCCCGGCGGGTAAGGCCGGGCGTTGCCTGCGAATTTCTTTGTTGTGAAAAGAAATCGCAAGCCGGGAACGGGTACGGGTACGCATCTTCTTCTAACCATTTGTATTGCTATGTCAAGCGATCGCTTTTAAAGTAAATAACAACATACAATAAGGAGGGGGGAGCATGTCCAAGCTCGTCCTTGGTCTCGACCTCGGCGCGGCATCGGTCGGCTGGGCGCTTTTGCGCGTGCCGGGGAACCAACGGGAGTCTGGTGAGGTCGTCGCCATGGGTTCGCGCGTCTTCCCGGAAGGCACCGACCGCGACACCAAGGGCCTTGAGAAGTCCAAAACCGTGCAGCGCCGAGAGGCTCGAGGGTCGCGGCGCATCAAGCAGCGCCGCAAACAACGCCGACGGAGGCTTATCGCTACGTTGCTCAAGGCGGATCTGCTGCCCGACGGCGACGAGGCGCTACGCACCGTACTCGCTGGCGATCCCTACCCGCTCCGTGCGAAAGGGCTTGATCAAAAGCTTACGGCGCACGAGCTCGGCCGCGTGCTCTACCACTTGAACAAGCGCCGCGGCTTTAAATCCAACCGCAAGGGCGGGAAGAGCAAGGAAGACGGCACGGTATACGAAAGCATCCAGGCGCTTACCAATCAGATCGGTGGTGCCGGATGCCGCACCCTCGGCGAGTATCTGAACAAGCTGGTCGCTAAGCCCGGCGAAAGGCCGGAGGTCCGCGTGCGATGCTATCCTGGGTCTGGCCTCTACACGCTGCGCGCTATGTACGAGCAGGAGTTCGACAAGCTGTGGGCTGCGCAGCAGCCGCACCACGCCGACAAGCTCACTCCCGAGCTCGCGCGCGAACTCAAGGAGAACGTTCTTTTCTTCCAACGCCCCCTGCGCTCGGCTCAACATCTGGTCGGATACTGCGAACTAGAGCCCGAGGAACAGCGATGCCCGCGCGGGCGCTGGGAGGCTCAGCAGTTCATCATGCTCCAGGAACTCAACCACCTTCGGCGCATCGACACCTCCACGGGCGAAGAGAAGGAACTCACTCTCGAAGACCGAGCGAAACTGTATGAGAAACTATGCTGGAACCGCGAAATCAAGATGGACGCCGCGCGCGATTTACTCGGCTGGCCCGAGCACCACCAATGCAACCTGGAACATCAAGGCAAGCGCCGCTCGCTCAAGGGCAACGCCGTCGGTGATATCTTGCGAAAAGCTCTGAAGGAAAAAGAAGTCAAAAAACTCGGCCGTGCACAACTCATTGAGATCGGCGCGAAGCTTGACGAAGAGGAAGATTTCGCGCGGCTGAAGGCCCATGCCTTGCATGCATGGAGATTTTCGGAGGAACAGGTCGAGGCGCTGCTCAAGGCCGCCGCCAGTCTGCCCGAGCGCCACTTAATGGTCTCACTTAAGTCCATCGAGAAAATGTTGCCCTATCTCGAAGAAGGCTATGTTATTTCCAAGGCAAAAGAGTTGGCCGGTTACAAACGCCGGGACGAAGATCGCGGCGAAGGACTTCCCGCGCTGCCCTTGCCCTTCGACCGACGCGGCCAGCCGCTCACAAACAACCCCGTCGTTCAGAAGACGCTCTTCGAGGTCCGCAAGGTCATAAATGCGCTGATCCAGGTGTACGGAAAGCCCGACGAGATCGTGATCGAGATGGCACGCGAGTGCCGCGGCAGCATAGACGAGCGGAACGACCGCAACATCGAGATGCGCAAGCGCGAGAAGCAGCGCGACGCCTGGAAGGAGCAGATCCGGTCGGACTTCGCGGAGTTCAAAGACCGCCCGCCGCGGCGCGACGATACCCTCAAGTACGAACTATGGCTGGAATGCGGCAAGACCTGTCCGTACACCGGCCAGCAGATCTCGGCGCGGCAGCTCTTCTCCGGCGAGGTCCAGATCGAGCATATCCTGCCGTACAGCCGGTCGTTGGACGACTCGTTCATGAACAAGGCACTCTGCTTCCATGCGTTCAACGCCGAGAAGGGCAACCGCACGCCCTTCGAGTTCTTCGCACAGACCAGCAAGCCCAAGTGGCAGAAACGATGGGAAGAAATCCAAGTCTGGGCGAAGAACCACAGGGAGATCCCCTGGGCCAAGCGGCGGCGCTTCCTGCAGAAGGAGATCGACACGGACAAATTCATCCAGCGGCAGCTAAACGATACCCGCTATATCAGCGTTGTAGCGCGCGACTTTGTAGCGGGATTATGCCCCCAGGACCGAACGCCATTACAGTACGTGCGCTGCGCGCGCGGCGATCTGACCGCCAAACTGCGCTGGGACTGGGGGCTGGAATCCGTGCTCGACACCGAAACCAAGAACCGCGAAGACCACCGGCACCACGCGGTGGACGCCGTGGTCGTGGCACTTACGGACTCCAAGCGGGTCGTCTTGCTCACGCAAAACGACGAAACACGTCGAACGCGCGGGCTGGATATTCGCTCGCGCGACAAAGTGCCCGATCCGTGGCCCGTCTTCCGCGACCAAGTGAAGGCCAAGGTCAATGCCGTTATCGTCAGCCACAAGCCCACGCGCAAGGTCAGCGGCCCGCTGCATGAGGAGACGTTCTACGGGCCGACGAAAAGGCCAGGCGTCTTCGCGGTGCGCAAGCCCGTCGAAGCGCTTACCAAGGACATGATCGAAAATATCCGCGATGAGACCATCCGGGGTCTTGTCAAGTCGCGCTGCACCCTAGATGCGCAAGGCCAAGTCGTTGAAATCCCCAAAGACGCCTTCAAGACGCCTCTCCATATGCAAAGCGGGGTGCCGGTGAAGAAGGTTCGCATAGGCTTCGTGAGCGAGAAGATCGTGGAGATACGCCCAAAAACATTCGTAAAGCCGGGCGAAAACCACCACGTTGCGATTTACCAAAATGGGGAAAGCATTCTGTCGAATACGGTAACTCGTTTTGAAGCCGCCCTGCGCTTAAGCAAGGGAATTCCAGTCGTATCGCCTGTTCATTCCGAGGATTCAAAAGCTAAGCTGTTATTCTCAATCTGCATAAATGACGTTTTGGAAATTCCAAAAGACAACGGAGCAAAAATACTTTGGAGAGTCCAACAGCTCTGGGAAAAACAAATTCAACTACGTCCAATTACTTATGCAGGCCCGGCGAGCAATAAAGAAGGCCGTTGGATTCCAGCGCATAAGACAGTAGTTGAGATGGGCGCACGCAAAGTCTCCATAGATCCCCTCGGTCGCATCGCGGGCTATCCCCGTGATTAAGCGCACGGTCGAGATCAGCGGCCATGAGACTTCCCTCTATGTCAAAAACGGGCAGATCGAAGTCTCGCGCAACGGCGAGATGCTCGGCAGCGTGCCCGCCGAGGATATCGGGCTGCTAATCGTAGACACGCCTTATGCAAGCTACAGCCACGGTACACTGCTAGCGTTACTCGAACATGGCGCCTGCGTGGTCGTCTGCGGCAAGGACCACCTGCCTACCGGACTACTCTGGCCTATGGCCGCTAATAGCTTGCAGACTCGCCGCATACGAGCCCAGGCTGGCGCAAAGCGCCCACGGCTAAAACGCCTGTGGAAGCAGATCGTCCGTGCCAAGATCCGGCGCCAGGCCCGCCTACTTCAGGACCTCGGTATGCTCGAAAGCCTAGCCCTGCAGGCCCTCGCGCAGACCGTGCGTTCGGGCGATCCCACCAACGTCGAAGCCCAAGCCGCGCGCAAGTATTGGGCGGCGCTCTTCGGGCAGGGCTTCAAACGCGAACGCGCCGGGCAGCCACCCAACGGACTCCTGAACTACGGCTACATGGTCCTTCGCGCAGCCATGGCGCGGGCGCTCTGCGGCGCGGGCCTGCACCCGTCGCTCGGCATCCACCACTCGAACCAGTACAACGCCTTCGCGCTCGCCGACGACCTCTTCGAACCGCTACGCCCCATCGTGGACCGGGCAGTCCACGGCTTGTTCGCGCGCGGCCTGAACGAAGTGGATAAGCAGACTAAGGCCGTCCTGCTGGGGCTCTTGACGGAAGAATCCGCGCTTACCGGCATGGGCCGAGGCCCGCTGCTCGTAGCCATAGATCGCTATGCCTCGTCTTTGGCGGAATGCTTCGATGGCGAACGGACCAAGCTGGACATCCCGAAGCCATGGACCTGAACGGGTGGCGGCGCGTGTGGCTCTTCGTACTCTTCGACCTGCCCGTCAAGACCAAGACGGACCGGCGCCATTATCGCCTGTTCCACAAGGCACTGCTCAAGGACGGCTTTCACAGGGTTCAGTTTTCCGTCTACAACCGCTTTTGCCCCAGCGTGGAAAACGCCGAGGTACACGAGAAGCGCGTAAAGGAGGAACTCCCGCCGGAAGGCGAGGTGCGGCTGGTGCTGTTGACCGACAAGCAGTTCGAGAGGATGAAGGTCTATTGGGGGGAAAAGAAGCGGGAGCCACAACCGCTCCCGCCTCAACTACTGCTTTTTTGATCGCAGGCCGAGACTTAACTGCTTGTACTACCTAAAGTTGATCGCCTGCTCCTGTACCCGTTCCCGGCCTGCGATCAATCCACAACTGAATCAGACGCGGACAATTTTTCTCGTTTCCTGTACCCGTTCCCGGCCTGCGATCAATCCACAACATGACCCACAGCAGCGCTTCGCGCGCCTTCCTGTACCC
>JACQFI010000103.1 GCA_016200135.1 Planctomycetota bacterium | reverse complement strand
GTGTGCGCCGGGCAGCCGTAAGGTCTGGCGCAGCGCGACGACTTCTTCCTCGCCGCCGATGCGCACGATCAGCTTCGCGCCATCCATAAACGCCGCGTCGCCTTCAGGTTCACCTTGCGTGCTGAACCAGATCACTTTGCCCTTCGCGTGCGCGCCCCACTGGCTGAGTTCCGAGTCGTCCGCGTTCAGGACCACGGTGTCCTCGGGGTTCTGGTAATCGAGGATCGCGCGCTTGGAAGCGTAATAATTTTCGATGGTTACGTGGCGGTCCAGATGGTTCGGCGAGAGGTTCGTCACGATGGCGACGTGCGGGCTCTCTTCGAGTTCGCGCATGCCTTCGAGCATGAAGCTGGAGAGTTCGAGCACCAGCGGCGCGCCGGGTTCGAGCGACAAGCTGTCGCAGAGCAACGACTTGCCGATGTTGCCGCCGATGAGCGCGCGCGGGTCGGCGATCTTCAGCATCTGCCCGAGCAGCGCCGTGGTCGTGGATTTTCCGTTGGACCCCGTGATACCTAGTTTCTGGTTATTGGGTGTAAGCTTAAACAGGAGATTGATTTCGCGCTCGATCTGCGCGCCGGCGCCGCGCGCCATCGTTACCAGCGGCGCGTCCATCGGCACGCCGGGATTGACGACGACGATATCGGCCGCGCGGAAGTCCTCGGACTCGTGCTTTCCAAGTACATACCGTATCGGGAGATCCGCGAGCGCTTCGATGCTGGGCCGCAGGTCGGCCTCGCTGCGCTTGTCGGTGACGGTCACCTGCGCGCCGGTGCTGGCAAAGAAGCGCGCCGCACCTACGCCGCCGCCAAAAAGCCCCAAGCCCATGACAGTGACCCGCTTGCCTTGATAGGCGTTCTTGAGCACGGAGCGTCCTCCCCGAGGTAACTCTTGAATTTGAAAAGGCTTAACCGAGCACGCCTTCGCAGCGTGCATGGCTGAGGAATCGTCCGATGTTGGGGAGGTCTTAAGCGATTTTCGCGGAGGATCGTTCCCAGGCGTTCCGAGGCTGGGTCCACGGCTGGAATTGGTCGGTTCAGGCGCTCATCGCATAACCTCTTAATCGTCGTCACAGAAAAGGGAGGAGCGCGGGGCCTCTGGTAGCAGTTTTGTACATTTTTGCACCTCGTTTTGAGTCGTCTAAGTGCTATAGAGATCTATAGCACTTTCACCACTCTGGAGGGGGTGGAGGAGAGGGGTGAAAAGATTTTCTTGGTTACCGGTTTAGGCCCGAGAAGCGGTAATTTCGGAACTGCGAGGGGGAGCGTTCGGCAGGATTGGGTCCCGCAATGATTTGCGATTGCCAGCAAATTACCAGAACTGTTCTAGAAATATTGAACTGAGCACGGTCTCAGTCACTGGCATCCGTTCTGCGATTGAACGACGCGATTGTGATCGTCAGACTGTGCCAACACCCTTGGAATTGTGGAAGTGAGCGTTAACCGTGCTCCGACTTAGAACTCAGAAAGATTTCCGTTACGTTCGATCCCTCCCGTTCTGCTATTTGTGTGGCAGTGCTCTTACTGGTGACTGCAATAAAGACCATTCGCCACCTGAAAATATCTTTTTGGAAGGAGATCGAACTCCACCGTTGATTCTGCCAACGCATACAAATTGCAATAATCGTCAGAGTCAGGATGACGAACGGATTGGTCAATTAGTACGGCTTCTTCATCGGGAAAAGGCAAATCAATCGCTGCATAAGTGGGACGCCTTTGTGGGGCAGGTTCATGGCGCACCAACCCCAACCGGACTGATTCAAGGATCAGATCTAAGACTACTCATTTGGAGATGGGTTTGTGCCTTCCACGCAGCTCTATATCGAGAACATTTGCCACTTAATTCTGTCAGGAAGCAAGTACATCCGCCCATCCCCAGTGGGCGTATGCATGGAGAGAAAGTGGTGTCAGATCGGTTGCCCGATCTTTACCCCATCATTGTTGAAGAAATCAAAAAGAATCGTATAGCCAAACAGCTTGACTCTATCGTCTGCTACAATGGTAAATGCGTATACGATTGTGTTTGGGTTCGCGCTGATCGAGGCGAGTGGCTGTGTATGTTTGCACTAAGGCTTTACAATTGGGAAACCTTGGGCGACCCATATATGGGAGGTCGAAGAGGATGCGCTGGTGTCTATCAAACCGAACGGGGTTGCCCGAAGGATGCCAGCGTGGGAACCAGCCTAATCCTTGATACGAAAAGCAAATCACCTTTGGATCCTTTTGAGGAAATATGATGATGGAACAGAAGACTAATTCGGAGAACTTGTGGGAAAGGTTTTGCAAACAAGTGAACTGGAATTGTGAACGGCTTCTTCCGAGTTCAGTAAAATTTGAAAAACTCCTGATTACGAATTGCATTTGCCGTACCAGTCGATTGTTGTTGAGGTCAAACAGATCGACCCAATCGACGACGATTGGGCTGGTGGCACTGGATGAGGATGATGATCATCGTTTGAGCTTTCGATCTGGTGCCACTGGCTGCGGCTTTTTTCAGCTAGAGCGGGTTCTTGACATTCTCTTCCAATTTTAGAGGATAAATGGGCGCGGGAACGTTTGTGGGCGTCTCCCGCACTGGCTGAGTACAGCCTCAGCCAGTGGCACCAATTCACGCGCTCGGCGCGACAGTGAGTTCCAGACAGTGCCACCAGCCGGGAGGAGTAGTGCGGCCTCTGGCGCGCCGACATTCGGGAAAAACGGGCATGGACGATCGCATGCTCCTCGGCCTGCGATCGATCTTGAACTGAGCGATCGAGCAAGGCCACAAACTGAGGGAAGAAGGATAATCCTGAATCCAAGAGCCGCTCTCGCAGCAGAGCATGTGCGAAGTGAAGCTGGGCAACGATCCAGTCGAGGGTGGACTGAATGGGTTTGGGCCAGGTCCGAGGGTTCTGAAGGCGAGGAACTTGGTTCTTGGCTGCGTACATTGGTGGAAGCTATCTCCATATAGGGGTGTTGAACTGCTTCAAGTCTCAACTTTCCTGTCTACTAAGGAGGAAAGAAACGGCAACGGAGGGAATGGCTAACCGGTGTTCGTTTTTTGATTTACGCATTGTTGTAGATTGAGAAGAGCAACCACGGATTGGCTGGAACGGCACACCTTGGCCGTTTCTCGGAGCAGTGTTCGGTGTCAGCGAATCCGGGGTGACTAGGCAACACTTGAAAGACACCATGCTCATTCTCGTATAACATCGTACCCATGCGCCGCGCCCTCTGGCTCCTCCCGGCCTTCCTGCTATGCGCCATCGGGCTCCCGGCCGAAGAGCCTGCGCCCGCTCTCCAATACCCCATCTGGGACAACCAAGAACCCGTCGCCGAGTACGCCCAACGCGTCGGCCTGTCGCCCACCAAGACATTGGATCTGGGCGATGGCGTGAAGCTGGAACTGGTGCTGATCCCGGCTGGAAAGTTTATTATGGGGACGCCGAAGCCTGCACCGGTGGACGAAGAGGGCTTCCACAATAAGATCGTGATGGGCAAAGCGCTTCTGGCGCTGGGCGGCGGCGTGCTGCTGGTATTGCTGTGCGCCATCGTCATTCAGGCAATTCAGAAGCGACAGCGGCCGAAGTTCACGCTGGCGCGGCTGCTCGGGATGACGGTCGCGGCAGGGGTGGCGGTGTTGAGCGGCATGCATTGGCGGCAATCCGTTCAAATGATGGAAATGGCAGCGGCTGAATATCAAGCAGCAAAGGCGAGGTATGAAGATGCGAACGCTGACGAGAAGCCCTGGCACCTTGTCACGCTTGCGCAACCATTCTACATGGGCAAGTACGAAGTCACGCAAGAACAATACGCCCAACTCATCGGCTCGAATCCGAGCTATATCAAAGGCCAGCCCTTGCCAATAAGTAACGTTTCATGGGACGACACGCAGGAATTCTTCAAGAAACTGACAGCGCAAACGAAGCAATCTATTCGACTGCCAACGGAGGCTGAATGGGAGTATTCTTGCCGCGCAGGAACCAGAACCAAATACTATTCAGGCGATACGGAGGCCGACTTGGCTCGCGTGGCATGGCATGGGGTCAATAGCAAGGAGACGGCGCAACCCGTCGGACAAAAGGAACCAAGCGTCTTCGGGCTTTTCGACATGCACGGCAACCTATGGGAATGGTGTCAAGATTGGTATGAAGAAGACTATTACTCTCATTCGCCGGCTCAAGACCCGCAGGGGTTAACACAGGGCAACTATCGTGTGTTGCGCGGTGGCTCCTGGCACTACGACCCGGGTAGTTGCCGCGCAGCGTATCGCTTCAAACACCCGCCCAACGAGCGAATGAGTTACTACGGTTTTCGAGTGAGAATGAATGCGTCCAAGTCTCCATAGTTGTCCCCGACTTAATTGCCATCGTGGTCATTGCCAAATTAAGGCAGCACCAATCCGAGGCTAAAAGCGGGCGCGATTACCGAGATCCCGAAAATTCTGGAGAAGCGCGGGCGCTGGGACGCAGGCAGACGGTGTATTGTTCAAATACTCAGCCGAAGCTGAACTTTATGTGTGCAAATGACTTGTCTATGGCGGCTAAACCACTGAAATGAACGAATGATAACGCAGCACCGTCGCCTTCCAGGTCAAGGAGAAGAAATAACCCTAAATCATTCGCCCCAGCACCCGCTTCTGCGCTTTGCTGAAGATGGGCTTACGGACTGCTTTCTATTCGAATGACTCCTTCAGGGGATGTGCGCAATGAAATGCCCCATACCGGAACGGCATGGGGCGAGAGAACGCAGGGTAACAGCGTTGGACTAAGGTTTCTTTACCAAGCCCGTGGTGTTGCATTTGCTGCAGGGGACGCCGGGCATCTTGCCGTAGCCGCTGCAGCGCGTGCAAATCTGGATGTAGCCGTTCATGTCCAAGTAGCCTGGCTGGGGCGAGCGCTTGCACTGGTTACAGGGGTTCCAGGTCTCGTAGCCGGTTCCGCCGCATCCGCTGCAGAGGTCGAAGCCGGGCGGAATTGGGCGGCCCATTGGAGTGGCGGGCTTCTCTGGATCGACCTTGCCCGTGCCGCCGCACTGCTTGCAGGGGACGCCGGGGAGTTTGCCTTTGCCGTGGCAGGTCCCGCACATCTCCATGTGTTCGCCCATGTTCAGCCAGCCGGGCTTGCCCGAACGCTTGCACTGTTTGCAATCGAACCAGCCCGAATACCCTGTGGCGCCACAGGCGCTGCAATCGACGCGCTTGGACGAACCGGACTTGGTGTCCACGATGCCCAGGCTGGCCACTTGCGATGGCCCTCCACCTCCGGCGTTTTTGTCGTCGTTGTTCGCGGCGGCAGCGTTGCCTCCGCCTTCCAACTTGCGTTTCTCTTCCGCGGTGATCCACGAACCCAATTGTCGAACATGGCCGAGCGCCAGATGCGCTTCTTCGTTGTTGGCGTCCAGTTTCAGGACCTGCGCGTAGGCCTTATGCGTGTCCTCACGCTGGCCGGCGCTCTTGGCGAAGCGCCCCAAGTCCAGCCATGAATCCTTGTCATCCTTCTTGTCGCTCTTTTGGAGCTCATCGAGGCGCTCAACAAACATGGCGTGAGGAGATTGCTTCTTCTGGATCTCGCGGATGTCGGCGCGCTTGAGCTTGGTCTTGCCGAAGCGGCCCTGGATGGTGATCTCGGAATCGGTTTCGGAGATCACGTCGCCTTCGATGGTGTTGCCGTCTTGAAGGATGAAGATGTCTGCACTCGCGTTCAAACCCACGAACATTACAGCAAAAAAAGCCGCCTTCGCAAACCGCATGGTGCGTCCTCCCTGTTCCGAGTTGAGCGAGCGGAATTTATACACAATATTACCGGTAAAAATTCGCCACCCTTCCGCTATCAGACGAGGGACACACTGAAAGGGTTAGATTCTATTTGTTAGATTGTATATTCCATATACCCGATTCATGGATCATCGCTGCTCCGTCGCAAAGGTGACGAATATCAGCCAGAACACGCAGATTGAGTACATGCTGGACGCCTTCGGGCGCGAGCTAGCCGTGCCGACGGGCCCTTGCCGGGTTGAGTTTGCTGAATTTCATTCACTGCAAGCTCGAGCCTAACAATGAATACTTCCACAGGGGATTCAATTAGTGGTGTCGCGAAATGTTCAGAAACTCAGCCGAAGCTGAACTCCATGCATTCAAATGATTTGTAAGTAGTAAGCTCAGTACTGGCCTCAATGCGCTGTTTGGGGCGAAAGTATATGGGTTAACCGCTTAGCGTATTTTGCGCAACGGCTCAGATTGTGCGCGGCGTTCCCATGGTGTTCCCTTCATACCAGACACAGGGGATCCGTATTCGCTGAACCTGTTCCGGAGGATTCAGAACAAGCCGTGCGGCTTGAGCGCCCAGCTCGAAGAAATCAGTACGCGGTCCCGACACTCTGGCAAACAATGTAGTAGGGGCAAATTCCGCCACGCTGAGATCGCGGGGCACGGACAGGCCCGGTGTTTTCATCAGCACTTTTCGAAACGTTCCGCTGCTAAACACCACGGCGGTGTACGGAGGCCGAACGCTGAGTACCTCTTGCACGACGGCGGCCGGTTGCCGATAGCTGCTGGTATAGACGCGATAATTCCTGGGGGCCAAGCCCGCCTGTTGACAGCCCACCCGGAATCCATCGGAGCGCTCTTTGGCGTCCAGATCGATGCGTTGCCGATCAGCGCCCAGTAGCACGGGGCGAATAAATGCGATTCTTTGATGGCCCAGCATGACCAAACGTCTGACAGCGTCGATTGACGCCTCGTAACCGGCTACTGAGATACTGTGGATTCGTAGATCCTGTGCGGCTTCGTCCAATAGTACCACCGGCACTGAAAGGTTAGCGTATTCGCCTTGCAGTTCCCGGTTAAACGAACCCATCAGCAGGACCCCTTGTACAGGCAGCATGCGCAATCCGGCGGGGAACTCCTTTCGCCAGCGATGATCTTGAAGAACCACATACGTACAGCCTGTTGCCCGCAGGGTACTGGCGATGCCTTTGAGCATGTTCAACAGATATTGCGCCGAGAATGCATGGTGTAAATCGTCCGAGGTAACAATGGCCAGGGAAGTCTTAAAGATTGCATCGAACGAGACACCCGCGCCAACTTCCACGCCGGATCGAGGGCGTATATGCACGAGCCCTTGCTTTTTTAAAACTTGAAGTGCCGTTTGGATGGTGAACTTGCTGACGCCGTGGTCCGTCGCGAGCTGGCGGACGGAAGGCATGCGCATGCGCGCTTTCCATTTGCCCAAAGCCATCTCTTCCGCGATGCGCTTGGCAACTTCCTGGTACTTTTGGGATCCGGAAGCGCGAGTGAGCTTTGCTTTTTTTTCGGACATAAATAAGAGCCTCGATGATCGACGAGGCCGTACTATACACTCCATTCCAGATGCATTCCAGAGCATAGCCTTTTACGGTTCGTGCCGGGAAAGATCTGTGCAGATCGGGATTGAGGGGTAAAAATGGGAGTTCTGTCTGTGGCAATATTGTGCATGGCTCGATGGGACACCGAGATGAGGGAACGGCGGACATGAGACTTCTTCTGGCGAGCGTTCTGTTCCTTGCCACACCTTCGTTTGCGGGGGACGCAGCGAAGGAGCATTCCGAGCTGGATTGGCCGCAATGGCGCGGACCCATGAGAATTGGCGCCGTAGCCGCAAGCCCTAAGCTGGCGGACGCATGGCCCAGCAACGGACCGAAATTACTTTGGAAAAGTGAGTGGATTCCTGGGGTTGGCGAAGGCGGTGCTGGAAGCCCCGTCGTGGCCAGTGGAAAAGTTTTTTTGTATGTCAACTGGATGCGTCCGATCGGCGGTGGCAGCAAGTATCGTCTGGTGACCACCGAAATCCTTAAGGATGCAGGTTGGTTGCCTGATCTCCCAGAGGCGTTGGCGAAGAAGATTGAAGATGCCTGGGCTGCTCCCACCAGGCCCAACTCCAGTAAGGCTCCCGCGTGGTTTAACATTACTGGAGCGAAAGATGAGGATTTGGACGCCTATATCGCGAAGTCTCCAGATCTGGAAAAGTACATCAAAGCTTTCGTTGCTACTTTACCTCCAGCAGACGCCAAAAAATACGGGGCCTACATAGTGCGGCGCTTATGTATTCCTGCGGCAAAAACGGGCTTAAACACCGGCGGTTTTACTTGGGATCAACTGGACAAGTTGAGCAAGCTCCGCGACACGGAAATAGAATTTGCCTGGAATTACCAGAAAAATCCCATCGCCGAATTGTTTTATTATAACAAGGCCAACATTGAAAACGGACCTTCCTTCATTTCCAGTGCCTTGATTCGTGCGAGTGTGAGAACCGACACGGTCGTGTGTTTGGATGTCGGCTCAGGGAAAGTGCTCTGGAAAGCGGATTTTCCGGTCGATAACGAAGTTCTCGCGCGAAATTCCGCCATGTCCTCGGGAGGCTTGGGATCCATCGGGGCTAGCGGTACTCCGGCGGTATTTGATAATAAATGTTACTTTGCTGGAGCGATGGGACTCTATTGTATTTCGACCAAAGATGGCGCACTTATCTGGCAAGTGAAAAGCGAAGCCATTCACGCCTCGCCCCTGATGGCAAAAGGGCTTGTATACCACTATGGCGTGGCCTATAGCGCCGCAGATGGCAAGATCGTTTGGAAGAACCCGTTATGGAAGCCGAACTTAAGACCTTGGGAGTACGCTGCGAAGATTAGTTCTCCTGTCCTGTGGGCCACCAACGGCCACGACTGTATCATCACCACAGATGGCAATCGTCTCTGGTGTTGCCTAGAACTTGAAACGGGAAAAGTCCTCTGGACTGTACCCGGCGCTCCCAATACCTCCTGCCCTGTCTTTAGCGGGGATATCATGATCCTTCGCGGTGCAGCCAAATTGGAAGCATTTAAAGTGACATTCTCCGCTGCCGAGCCACTATGGCAACAGAGTGTCAAGCATGCCGCGCAAAGCAGCTGTCTCGTAAGTCAAGACAACCTATTCGTGTCCAATTCGGCTGACGCTGGTGCGGCTTGGAGTTGTCTGGAACTTAAATCGGGTCAAGTCAAATGGACGCAGGACATTATTGGAGATACGATATGTACGGTTCCGGCCTTGGCAGACAGCAAAATTATCAATGTTTTTGGCAAGGGTCATTACGATACAAGCTATCAAGTGGAAATGATTAAGGCCTCACCTGAAAAGTATGAACGCGTGGGGCTTTTCAACCCCAAGGCATGCATGTACTCGTCTCCGGCCATCGCAGACGGGCGACTATTTCTGCGACTGCTGGATGGCGTCGCATGTTACGATTTAAAGTAACATGCGGAACAACTACATAAACGGGGAACCAAATACCAGGTCTTGACGCCGGGAATTCATGGATGTCTTGCGCACGATAAAATAGTTTATTGGGTAGCGTAATGTTCGAAATCTTGAATGCGTCAACCGGCGCTTCCATCACCGGATTTTTCGCGCAACCTGTTGTCGTTCTTGCGTCTTATGTACATAGCAGGAGCGAATACCCAGGAGCACAAGCATGTTCATGGTTCGCAGGTTCAAGGTGCTGGTGGCCGCGCTGGCTATCGTTCTGCTGATTCCGTCGCCGTGTGCGCAGGCGTTCAAAGCACCAGCGCTGCCTTTGTATGCAGTCCTGGAAAACGGCGACCTCATTGTCCTCGCCACGGCCGAAGTGCCCGAAGCCAAGGAAGAATTGCGCGGCAAGCCGGAAAAGGCCGTGCTCAAGATCGCAAAGGTCTTCAAAGGTGATGCAAAGCTCAAACAGATCGAACTGACCTTTCAGCGCGGCATGGGCACGCTAGGCCTTTTGGAACCGGTCAACGGCCAGCCAAGTGTTTATGTCCTCAAGAAAGACAAGGACTCCGACTATGCCATGCCGGGATTCAACGGTCTGCGCAAGCCCGACGAAGCCGAGCAGAAGCGCATCGAACGCGTCCTGGAAGTCCAGCAGCGTGTCAGCGAAGGCAAGCCACCGGCCGAAGACGAAATCCGCAAGCTGGCCGCCGATGCGGACGGCGACATCGCGGTCTTCGGTGTACATCTGATGTCCAACCTGGAACCCGCGCGCTTCGCCGACTTCGCCGCCACGGCCCTCGAGAAAAAGTCATGGTGCCAGGGAGAGATCACATGCCTGTTCGTGTCCATGCCGGCTGAAAAGTCCGTTCCGCTCGTGCTGAACGTCCTCACGAAGGAATCGGGCGATTACACTGCCGAGCCCAGCTTAGGCCTGCCCTTCGATATCCTCCGTCACATGCTTCAGAAGGCCCCGCCGCCGGCCGAATTCCGCCCGCGCATTGCCGCAGCGCTGATGGAACGCTACAAACGCGACGGAGATGAAATCCGCGAAAAACTGGAGAACGGATTGGGCGACCCGCTGATCGAATTGCTCGCACAGGTTGCCGACAAAGATTGCATCCCAGTGCTGCAGAAAGCGCTCGTCTTCGGATTGTCGCCGGGGCGGCAAGGCTCCGTCGATCCAGCCGCCGTTGCAGCCTTATGGAAGTTGCAGGGTGCGGAGGCGCTCCCGCTCCTGCGGGCGCATCTGTTGGAGTCCACAGGCCCGGTCCAGAGTATTCTTGGCGAACACGGCGACGCTTCGGACTTCCCGCGCCTGTTGGCGTGCGCCGAAAAGGAACCTAGTCGATGCGGGACGGACGCCATCGGTGGGATGAAGCGCTTGGTCGAACGCGCCGGCCTTGCCCTCGAACCCTGGATGGATGTGCAAGAATTGGGCGCGGGTAGCATTAAAAACCTGGAAAAGTGGAATGCCTGGTACGAAAAGCACGGCAAAGAACTGAAAATCAAGTAGGCCGGTGCCGGTTCCTGGATAAGTAAAAACGCTTATCCTGTTGGGTTCGAACGAATCCGTAACGCCTTTTTCCATACTGGATCGGTTTCTGAAAAATAAAAAGTGGCGTTTCCGAAACATCCCTATTGGAAATTGTTTGGGGCTCTTGCAGCAAGAACTCTGCTTTTTGAAAGATCCGGCTCGATGACGACACATCCAGAAAATCCTGGCCAAGCTCGGCCGGAAATGGTCTTCGTTGACGGCCGTGCCTCATGGCGCATCGCGTTCTTCGTGATTTACACCATCGTGATCTGCAACGTCTTGCTCAGAGCCGAAGAGCTCACGCCCTCCCCAAAGTTCCCTCTCTGGGACAATTCGGAGTCCGTCGCCGATTACGCCGAACGCGTCGGCCTGCCGCCCACCAAGACGCTCGACCTTGGCAATGGCGTGAAGCTTGAACTGGTGCTGATACCGGCGGGGAAGTTTATGATGGGGACGCCGGAGCCGGTGCCCGTGGACGAAGATGGGTTTCATAAGAAGATCGTGACGGGCCAAGCGCTGCTGGCGGTGGGCTGTGGCGTGCTGCTGGTTTTGCTAGGCGCAGTGGCCGTTCAGGCCCTTCGGAAGCGTCAAAGACCGAAGTTCTCGCTGGCGCGGCTGCTCGCGATGACGGTCGCGGCTGGAATAGTGGTGTTGAGCGGCCTGCATTGGTCGATGTCTGCTCAAATGATGGAAAAGGCACAGATCGAGTTCATGTCGGCAAAGACGCGATACAGTGCTGCGCTCGCCGAAGAGAAGCCTGCGCACTTGGTAACGCTGACGAAGTCGTTCTACGTGGGGAAATTTTCTGTGACGCAAGAGCAATACCAACAAGTAGTTGGCCAGAACCCCAGTGATTTCAGCGGCAAAAATAACCCTGTGGAATGCGTGTCTTGGAATGATGCGCAGTCTTTCTGCAAGAAACTTGGCGAACAAACGGAGCAGACGATTCGTTTGCCAACGGAAGCCGAATGGGAATATGCGTGCCGAGCGGGAACGACGGCAAAGTATTATTCGGGCGACACGTATGCAGACTTGTCCCGAGTTGCGTGGTATTCCACGAATATGACACATCCTGTTGGTCAGAAATCACCGAATGCCTTCGGGCTTTACGACATGCTCGGCAACGTTAGCCAGTGGTGCGAGGACCGGTATGGAGAGAATTATTATGAAATGTCTGCCTCCGAGGACCCTCAAGGCCCGGCACTTGGTGGTGGCCATGTGTTGCGTGGCGGTTCTTGGGCAGATGGGCCCTTAGAGTGCCGAGCTACAACCCGCTACACTGATCGCGATGTCTGGACGGACAAAGAGGTACAGCATGCCCCTGCCTTTAACGACGACTGGGGTTTTCGTGTTGTGGTGGAACTTGAGCCCAAGACTCCATAGTCTTCTCTGTGTTGCGGCCAAGCGGCTTGTTACAGCTATGAATCACTCAGAGCCCGTGAAGCGCAAAACTTCGCCTCGGTGGAATTGGAGGAGGCTGGTGGCACTGTCTAACGCTTTCAGTCGCGCCGTTCGTCCGTGGAACTGGTACCACTGGCTGAGGCTGTATTCAGCCAGTGCGGGCAACGCCCACAACAGTCCACGCCCATTTAATCCCTCGAATTGAATGTGAAAATCGAGTAGCCGCACTGGCTGCAAAAGCCGCAGCCAGTGGCACCAGATCGAAACCTTAGGGCCATCGGCGGGACGCCGATGGGACCTCAGCCGAGGCGGCGGAGCTACAAACGGCGCGCTCAGCAGGCAGAGATTTTCTTCTTCTGGAATTCCTTGGCGCGCTGATCGCGCGGGGTCTGCTTCTGGCGGTTCCAGTAGAAGTCGTGTGGCTTCGCGCGCTTTGTGGCCGGCAGGCCGAAGCCGAGGATGTACGCGCGGCGCGGGATGTCGGAGCGGTTCGGGCCGGCGTAATGCAGCGTCTTGTTGAAATGGAAGGTCGCGCCGCCGGGTGGGAGCGGGCAGGGGACCGCCGTCGCGGTGTACTTCTCCGGGTTGTCGAGTTCCAGGCCGTGGACGCGCGGGTCGTGGTTGATGCAGTGGTGCGGGAGGATCTCCCATTCGTTAGACCCGGGCACGAACTGCATGCAGCCGTTTTCGAGCGTGGCCGGCTGGAGCGGCATCCAGACGCTGAGCGAGCAGTGGTCGTGATCGGGGCTCCAGTAGGCGTTGTCCTGGTGCCAGGGCGTGGCCGCGCCGAATTTCGCGGGCTTGAAGATGGCGTGTTCGCCGTGGGCTTGGGCGGCTTCGCCGAGCAGTTGGCGCGCGAGCGCGAGGGCGTTGACGCGGAAGAGCCCCTCTTCGAGCTCGGGCGCGTACTTTTTGGGATTCAGGATCTGCGGGAGCACCGCGGCTTTGCCGTCTTCGTCGCTGCCGCCGAGGTCGAACTGGTTGCCTTCTTCGCGGCCGGCTTTGCGTTCGAAGAGCCGGTCGTAAATGACCTTGAGGCGCTCGATCTCTTCGGGCGTGGAGATGCTCGGCACCGCGAGGAAGCCGTTCTTGTGGAAGAAGTCGATCTGTTCCTGAGAGATCTTGACGGTCGGTTCGATGGCTGCTGCGGCGCCCATGAGGGTCCTCCCGGGGGGATGCGGTTGCTCTATAGGAGATATGTACTCCATAAGGCACGGTATGCGTGCATACGGGTCCGTCATAGGATTGTGAACGGCTCGTGACGGCGTAACGGCGTTGAGCGTGTCGGCGTAGAGCGAGACTGCGCTACGGCGCGAACGGCATTGCAAATTGAGAATTGAAAAGTGCAAAATGCAATTTGGTGGGGAGGCGAGCTATTTGTCGGTTATCAATTTTCATTTTTCATTTTGCAATGCCGTTTGTAGTTCGCTCTTCGCTCTGTTCATTCGCTAGTGTTTGCTCACCCCCGGCGGGCAGGGACGCTCGCCCCACTGGTCCTGCTTCTAGCGGCCTTTGGGGCCGCGGTCGCCTTTTTCGCCTTCGCCCTTGACGCCGGTGGGCAGTTTGTCGAGGACCTCGACGGTGAGGACCATCTCGCCGGGGCTGAACTTGATGCGCTTGGGGTCGTCGTTCATCTGCAGGAAGAGCCGGCCGGGCCAGGCGCCTTCCCACTTGGAACCGACGAAGAACGTGCCGCCGCTGGTGGACTTGGCCACGAGGCCCCAGAGCGCCATGCCGCCGTACTTCTTCTCCTTGTCGCCGTCGGGGCCGACGGGCGGGCTCTCAGAGGTGTCGGCCCATTGGCCCTTGGCGGTGATGCGCACGGGGCTGCCTTCGCGGATGTCGATGCGTGCGTCCTGCCAGAGCAGATCGCCCTGGATCTTGGCGTAGTAGGTCTTTACGACCTTGGGTTCGGCGGGGGCTTCCGGCGGAAGCTTGCCCTGCTGTACGCCTTTCTCGGGCGGCGCCTTTTCAGGAGGCGGGGCCTTTTCCGGCGGAGCATTCGCGTTGGCGACGGTCTTGGGGTCTTCGACCGCGGGCTTCGCGACCGGCTTACCGGTGACGGAGGCGAGCCATTCGGCATCGAGCGTGCCGGTGATGGAGACCTTCGAGTAGGTCTGGTCGTCGAGCTTGCCCAGGCCCCAGCGGTTGTGCGTGTCGGGCGAGTCGGCGGCGACGTCGGTCCAGTCGATGACCGGCGCGCCGTTGGCGGCGGCGATCCACTGCTTGCCGTTGAAGGCGATATCGACGATCACCGGGCCGCGATTGTCGGGCAGCTTGAAGTCGTGCTCGCTCACCGGGTCGCCGTGGCGGTTCAGCGTGGCCTTGCCTTTAAGGCCCAGCACGAGATGCGTGCCGTCCTTGAACACCTTATTGAGCGTTTGAGCCATGCCGGTGTTGGCAAGCAGCGCGACGAGGCCCGTGCGCGACTTGCCGGTGAAACTGAGCGTGAAGGGCGGGCGCCAGTGGCCCTTGTGGAACGCTACACCTAGGCCCTCGCTGAAGGCCAGCTCGCCTTCGGCGGCCTGCGGCTTGGCGCCGACGACCGTATCGAAGTCCGCGAGCTGCGCCGGGTCGCTGAAATCGTATTCGAGGCGCACTTTGCCGCCGCCGAGATCGGTGAGCTTGCCCCTGAAGACGCTCTTGAGCGCCTTGACGGACTCGGCGACCTGCTTCTCCGCGACCTTGGCCAGCATGTGCGCGCGGCGCGCGGACTTGAGCCATTCCGGATCGAGCCGTCCGGTGATCTTGAGGTTGTCGAAGTACGCGTCTTCCCAGGTCTGCAAGGCGACGTGCTTGGTGGATTGCGGATTGGGATCGGTGAAGTTGAGGGCCTCGTTCGCGCCGTTGAGCTGGCCGCTGAAGGCGCTGCCGCGGCGCGAAACGGTAATCTTATTATTGCCATTGTTCAGGCGCGCCTTGCTCTTGGCGAGGCTCTTGTCGCCCGCGGTGAGCGCTTCCGAGAACTGGTTGACTGTGCGCCCGAAGCGGAAGCTGTAGCCGCCCAGGGTGTCCTGGCGGATGTCGGGACCGAGGAGGCAGTTGAGATCGCCGCGCGGCGCTTCGCCGTCGAAGCTCACTTCCAAGGTATCGCCGGCAAAGGCGGCCTTGAACCAGGTCATGCCGTCGTTGGGCGGATGCTGGCAGCGCAGGCGGCCGTCCTTGAGGTCCCAGCGTCCGAGGGTGCTCTTGAAGTCCTCGAGCTGCTCGGGCGTCTCGAAGTCGTACTGGAGCTCGACCACGCCGCCGGAGAGGCTGCGGACCTTGCCCTTGAAGAGTTCTTCGAGCGGCACGCTCTCGGCTTCCACGTCGATCAACGCGTTCACGACCTGGATGTTGAGCGCGGCGAGTTCCTGGGCGTGGCCCTTGATGAAGGCGGTGCCGCCGAGCTTCTCGCCGTTGAGCATGTCCAGGGCGGTCTGGGCTTCCTTCCACTTCTGCGCGCTTACCTGCGTGCGCAGCAGATTGAACTGCGCCGAGGCGGTGCCTTCCGCCGCGCCGTGCTGCATGATCTCGAGGGCCTCGTCCATGTCGTCGAGGCGCTTGGCGAGGGCTTCGCCGCCTTCGGCCTTGGCGCGATCGAAGAGCGTGCGCGCGTGGGCGGGCTCGCTAAGCAGCGCCATAAGCGCGCCGAACGCGACGAGTTCCTCCTTGGGCACGCCCTTCAGGGCTTCGGCGGCGCCGTCGTCTTTTAGCCCCGCCAGGGCGACGAGATCCTTGACCGGGAAGTACTCCACGCCGCGGCTGCTCTCGGAGGGGAAGTCCGGCGTGGGTTTGAAGGTGAGGCGGTCGTTCTCGAGCTTGTAGTAGACGTTCTTGCCGCTGGAGATGGTCAGGCCCTTGCCGCCCGTCGCGGCCAGGCGCTTGGCAATGAGGTTGTTCAGCGTCGCATAGCCTTTTAAGCCTTCGGCGACGATGCGCAGCGCGTCGGACTTGGGCGCCAGGACGCGGTCGTTGAGGCCCTTGGTGAGCTCGGACTGGGCGTCGTCGAGCTTGCGTTCGGCGGCCAGCTCCGCGAGCTTCCCGACCACCTGCGCGAAGCGTTCGGTCGCGGCGACTTCGCCAGCGGCGCGTTCGGCGTCCAGCGCGTCCTTGAGCTCCTTCGATTTTTTGGCCGCCTCGTCCGCGACGGGCTTGAACTTGAACTTGGCGGCCTCGTCGAGGGCCTTCAGCGCGTCCTCTCTTTTGCCCGCGGCAAGCAGGTCCGCGGCGTCCTTAAGGCGCTTGGCGCCGTCGGCCTGGGCCTTCTCGCCGAGCGCCTTGACGACTTCGTCGAGCGCCTTCTTGGCGTCGGCGGAGGCGAACTTCGCTTGCGCAGCGGCGAGTCCGGCCAGGGCGCCGTCGTAATCGCCGCCCTTGGCTTTCTCCTGCTCGGCGGCGATGGCGGCCTGGAGCGCCTTCTCGGCTTCGGCCTTGCGCTTGGAGTCGAGCGCGTCGATCTTCTCGTCGGCGGACTTCTGGAAAGGCGTGTCGATGCCTTCGGTGCGCACGTCCATCCACGCCTGGCGCAGCTTGTCGATGTTCTCGGGCTCGCTCTTCTCCAGGTCCAGCGCGACCTGCTGGAGCCCCTCGAGCTTCTTCTGCTTCGCGGCCTCGTCCGCCTGGCGGCGGGCCTTGATCTGCGCGGCGAGTTCCTCGGCCGAAGGACCCTTCGGCGGCGGCGTCTGCGGCTTGTTCTGTGTGTTCTCTTTCGCGAGGTCCTTCTTCGGTTCCGCCTTGCCGCCCGCGAGCGCGAACCCAAGGCCCACGACGGCCAGGAGCACGCCCAAGCCCGCTCCGGCCAGGACCAGCGGATTGGCCTTGGCGATGCCCTTCTTCTGGTCGCCGGTATCGTCCTTGGAGTCCACCGGGCGCTTTTTGCCGGTGGTGACGCTCACGCCGCCTGCGCGGCCCGTCACCGGCCGCACCGGCCCGGTGCTCTTGCCGTGCGAGCGGCTGACGGAGACGAACTTGGGCTTCTCGCCGCGCAGGATCAGTTCCAGGTCCTGCGCGAGGGCCTCGGCGGTGGGATAGCGTTCGTCCGGTTCCTTGGCCAGCAGCTTGAGGAAGACCGCGGCGACGTCGTTGGGCAGGTCGGGCTTGAGTTTCTTCGGATCGGGCGGCGGTTCGACGAGGTGCTTGGACATCACCACGGCGGAGGTCTCGCCCGAGTACGGTGTCTTGCCCGAGGCGATGTGAATCATTGTGCACCCCAGCGAGTACAGGTCGCAGGCGGGGGTGAGTTCTTTTTCGCCGCGGGCCTGTTCGGGCGAGATGTAGTGCGGCGTGCCGATCGCCTTGCCGGACTCGGTCATCGAGGCGTCGTCGACGACCATGCGCGCGAGGCCAAGGTCCATCACCTTGACGGTGAAAGCCTTTTTGTTGCTGGCGCTGGACTTCGCCAGCATCAGGTTGTCGGGCTTGATGTCGCGGTGGATCATGCCCTTGGCGTGGGCGTGCGAAAGCGCCAGCGCGGTCTGCCGGCCGACTTCGAGCACGTCCTCCAGTGGCAGCGGGCCTTCGCGCTTGAAGCGCTGATGCACCGTGTCGCCGTCGATGAACTCCATGGCGAAGTAGTACAACCCTTGCGCCTCGCCGACATCGATGCCTTGGACAATGTTGGGATGGTTGAGCGCAGCCGATGCGCGGGCCTCGCGGATGAAGCGTTCGACGAACATCTTGTTCTTAGCGAAGGCCGGCGGCAGAATCTTGAGCGCCACGATGCGGTCGAGCGACTTCTGGCGCGCCTTGTAGACCACGCCCATCGCGCCCTCGCCGGCCTTGCCGAGGATCTCGAAGCCGGCCAGTTCCTTCACCGCGGGTTTGTTGCGGCTGGCATTGGCGTTCGCCGCGATTTTCTTTATTTCCGCGATCTGCGGTTCGGTGAGCGCGCTCTTCTGTTTGCAGAGGTCGAGGAACTCCGAGGGCAGGTCGAGGGTCTCGGCGAGATGAACTTGGAGCTTGACCATCTCGTCCGCTTTTGCGGCCGTAAGATAGCCTTTCTCAAGACAGATGGTCTTGAACGGCTCGGGACTCGGTGCCATGGCCATAGCTTGGTCTCAGGGCTCCAAGTTTAAGGTTACCAACGTTAGACGATAAGCCCTAGCAAGGGTTGGACGCTATTTTTCTTAATCTAACTGCAACATTGGACAGAATATAGCAGAGGTCCGCGCGATTAAATAATTAGCTCAGATACGACATGTGCAGCACGTGCGGAGTCTTCTTAGGTGCCTATTCTGAAAAGATTTACGTGTACACTTCGTTGCACTTTTGAAAGTCGCAGGCGTTGTATAGACAGTGCGCGTAACCTTCTACAGCAGTAACTTCACCGCCTTTCCACTCTTGGAGGAGCGCTCGACGGCCTCGGTGAACTCCATGTAGGCCGTGCCTTCCTCGAAGTTCGGCGAGACCGGCTTGCCCTCGCGGATCGCGGCGACGAACTCGGCTTCGACCTGCCACGTCCGGGCCTTCTCCGGCGGGATGAGAATCTCGGCAGGTTCCTTGTCGCCCAAGCGGGCGCAGAAGATGCGGTCGCCATCCAGCACGTAGCGGATCATTCCCGCGCAGCCCCAGGCCTCGACGACGTTCGGCCCCGGATGCAGCGTCACGCCCGAGAACATGTACGTGGCCAGCATCCCGTTCTTCATTTCCGCCAGCGCGGAGATCGCGTCGGGGCGCTCGACCTTGACCATCTTGCTCGACCCCGGCGCTTCCGGGCGCTTGGGCGTGAAGATCTTGCTCGCGGCCAGCACTTTGGTGGTGGGCCCGAACCAGCGTTCGACGGGTTCGTTGAGCATGCCCAGCGTGAGCGCGTTCAAGCCCTGATACTTGAGCTGTTGCCGCCAGAAGATGGGCTTGTGCGAATCGAGCGCGCCCGTGCCGATGTGCCGGACGTAAAGCTGATACGGTTTGCCCAGGATGCCGCTCGCGACCAGTTCCTTCATCACATAGTCGCCGCGAAAGCCCAACGGCGGCGGGCAGAGCATGGTCACGAGGCCGTGCTTCTTCTTCCCGTCCTTGGCCGCCTTGAGCATCGCGTGGGCGTGGGCCGCGTTGAGCGCCATGCGGCTCTCGCAGAGCACGTGCTTGCCGGCCTTCAGCGCCGCGACCGTGACATCCTTATGCATGTACGGCCAGGTGCCGACGACGATCACGTTGAGGTCTTTGCGCGCGACGAGTTTCTTCCAGTCGGTCTCCACATCGGGGATGTTGAACTCTTTCGCGACCTTCTCGCCCGACTCCTTCGAGCGGTTGCAGACCGCGACGACCGCGCATTCCGGCTGCGCACGAAAGCCCGGGATGTGGTTGCTGCGGACGATCCCGCCCGCGCCGACGACGCCGATACGCAGGGCTAGCTGGGGCATAAGATCTCCTTTGTGTGTGGCGCGTAGTGCGTAGAGCGAACGACAGCGTAAAACGTAATGCGTAAAACGTAAAGTTGGGAAGTGAGCGAACGTGGGCACGAACCCATGCCTCTTATATGTAACAAAAAAATATATATTGATACATTTACGTTCCCGTGTTACATTTTCGCCAACCTACAGGAGGCCCCCCATGCCCACGGCCCTGCATACCTACGTCCATACCCGCCGGATGAACGGCATCGACGTTAAGACCACGGTGGATCTGCTCCGCCGCTATGCCTTCCTCGAACGCAGCGCCATCCCGGCGCTCGCGGGCTGGTTCCTGCGCGCGCCCGCCTACGAGACCAAGCTCGCGCTCGGCCACCTGCTCTGGTCCCACGCCGACCGCACCGACGCCATCCGCCGCCGCCTGAAGGAACTCCGCGGCGGGCACAGCGAGGCCAACATCGAGCCCGCCCTCGCGCGGGTGGGGGAGGAACTGGTCCATGCGCCCGATGTGGACAGCTTCGTCGCCGGTATGCGCTGGCTCCTGGAGGAACTCGCCGCCGCCGCGCGCGACCATCTGGACCTCGCCGACCGCAGCGCCAACGCGGGCGAGGTCCGCCTGCTGCGCCGCCTGCTCCCGGACCTGGAAGACCAGCTCACGGCCCTGCGCGCCGTTGGTTCAAAAGAGAGCCCGAACGCCCGCGTCTGGACCAAGCATCTTGCCGCGCTGCTCGCTGCGGCGGGCGGCGTGAGCGGCCTCGAGCCAAGAGTTCCGCACGACGGCGCGCTGCCGTTCGCCTCGCGCTTCGAACGCGTCCGTGAGATGGCCTTCGACGAGCGCATCGCCCCGTCCTCACTCGAGAGCTACCAGTCGCGGATGGAGTTGCCCTTCGAGGAACGCCGCATTGCCGAGATGCAGATCTTTTTCAACGAGTTCTACGCCGCGGCGCTCGTCGCCACGATCCTCTTCGACGCCTGGCACGCCGACGCGCCCTGGGAGTTCTTCCACGACCTCTCGCACCACTTCTGGGACGAGGTCCGGCACGCGGAGTTCGGGGTGCTGCGGCTAAAAGAGTTGGGCGTCGAGCCCAGCGCGGTGAATCTGTCCCTCTTCGACCAGTCGCAGGACCTGCCCTTCCTGCACCGGCTCTGCTACCTGACGCTGGGGCTCGAGGTCTTCTACATGCCGCGCAAGAAGCCGCGGGTGAAGCGCTACGAGGACGCCGGCGACCACCGCACGCAGCTCTTTGCCGACGTGGACTGGTCCGACGAGGGCAACCACGTCCAGTACGGTCGGCGCTGGGTAGAACACTTCCTTAAAGACGACGCCCGCGGCGTGGAAGACCTGCAGCGCGAGATCGCCGCACACCTGAAGGAGAAGCAAGTGCATCTGCCGGCGGGGCAGTTGTCGCCGTTCTAGGGCTCGCAGAGCGCCCGCCGTTCGAAGCTCCGGCCTTCGCGAACGTGCCGGCGAGACGCTGGCGCTCCCTGCGCTGGCCGCTCTTGGCCGACGAGGCCCAATATGCAACCAGGAGTAGGGAATTTCCCGTTGACTTTCCCGCTTAATCCGCTTCAATAGCGCCCCATGTCCACGATGAGCCGCACCCACACCGCTGTACCCTCGAACGGAGGCTTAACCGCCCGCGGAAATAGACCCGCGGGCGCGTGCCTCGTACGCTAACCGGCTTTCCCTGCACTTCCCTTAAGACTCCGTATACTGTCTGCCGATCTTGAATGGCGGTTGCCTTCACGGCGCATGCAAGGCGCGCGCGGGTTTTTCGATGCCCGCCGCATAGGACGAGCACACGAAAGGACGTTGCACCCATGAATAAGAGTACGGTCATCAACCCCCAGGAAATCAACGCGGGCAACCGCGTGCTCATTTTCGATACCACGCTCCGCGACGGCGAGCAGTCTCCCGGCGCCACGATGAACCTCGAAGAGAAGCTCCAGGTCGCGCGGGCGCTCGCGCGGCTGCACGTGGACGTGATCGAGGCCGGCTTTCCCATCGCCAGCCCCGGCGACCACGATGCCGTCAAGGCCGTGGCCGAGGAAGTGGACGGGCCCATCGTCTGCGGGCTCGCGCGCAGCCTGGAGAAGGACATCAAGAGCGCGGCCAGCGCCGTGAAGAACGCCAAGCATGGGCGCATCCATGTCTTCCTGGCGACCAGCGCGATCCATAGGCAGTTCAAGCTCAAGAAGGCTAAGGAAGAGATCGTCAAGCAGGCCGTCGAGGCCGTGAAGATGGCGCTCAGCTACTGCAAGGACATCGAGTTCAGCCCGGAAGACGCGAGCCGCACCGAGCCGGAGTTCCTCTGCGAGGTTGTCGAGGCCGTCATCGCCGCGGGCGCGACGACGGTGAACATCCCCGACACCGTCGGCTACGCCGTGCCCGAACAGTACGGCGGGCTGATGCACACGCTCAAGACGAAGGTGCCGAACATCGAGCAGGCCGTCATCAGCGTGCACTGCCACAACGACCTGGGCCTGGCCGTCGCGAACAGCCTCGCCGCGGTCAAACTGGGCGCGCGGCAGATCGAGTGCACCATAAACGGCATCGGCGAACGCGCGGGCAACGCGGCCCTCGAAGAGATCGTCATGGCTATGCGCACGCGGGCCGATTACTTCGGCTTCACCAACGGCATCGACACGCCGAAGCTCTTCGGGACCTCGCGGCTGGTCAGCAACACGACCGGCATCCACGTCCAGCGCAACAAGGCCATCGTGGGCGAGAACGCCTTTGCCCACGAGTCCGGCATCCACCAGGACGGCGTGCTCAAGGAACGCACCACCTACGAGATCATGCACCCGGCCGACGTGGGCGTGGACCAGAGCAAGCTCGTGATGGGCAAGCACTCGGGCCGCAACGCGTTTGGCTCGCGGCTGAAGGAACTCGGCTACGAGCTGGACGACAAGCGCCTGATGGAGGCCTTCGAGAAGTTCAAGGTTCTCTGCGACAAGAAGAAGACCATCTACGACGCCGACCTGGTTGCGCTGGTCGAGGACCAGCTCGTGGCTGCCGCGCCGGTCTGGGAGTTAGACCTGCTGCAAGTGGCCAGCGGCAACCGCGCGGTGCCGACCGCGACGGTGATCCTGCGCAAAGGTACGGGCGAGCAGGCCCAGACGTTTCGCGACGCCGCCATCGGCGACGGCCCCATCGATGCCCTTACGAACGCGATCGACCGCATCACCGGCATGACGGGCAAGCTGCTCGACTACCAGGTCCAGTCGGTGACCGAGGGCCGCGAAGCGCAGGGCGAGGTGAACGTGAAGGTGGACTTCAACGGGCAGCTCGTCCACGGCCGGGGCTTCAGCACGGACATCGTGGAAGCCTCCGCGAAGGCCTACCTCAACGCCGTCTGCCGCGCGATCCTCACGCAGGCCAAGCCGGAAGAGGGCGCCATCGCGCGGCCCGGCCATATCGCGCCGGCGCCACGGGCGGGCGTGGCCACACCGTAACGACAACGACTAACGGCACCACGAAGACACTAAGGACACGAAGAACGGCACACGAAGAACGATTCTAAATTCAGGACGGTTTAAACGAGAGACGGCCGGCATCCCTTGGGGTGTCGGCCGTCTTGCCGTTTAGAAAGTCTCCGCGTGCCGTTCTTTGTGCGGTCTCTGTGTCCTTCTTGCCTTCGTGGTGTAGTTTTTCAGTGCGGGATCCCCAGCTTATGCATCCGCTCGTGCACCGCTTTGATCGCCTGCTGGAACGGTTCCTCAAGGAACTTCAGATGCTCGTCGCTGCCGTGGTGGTGGGTCACGGTGCCGGGCTGGTACTGCTGGCTGCGCTTGTGGAGGTAGTCGATGCCGGCGTGCAGGAGCGTGAGCATGTAGTTGGCGGTGCCCGCGTCGAACATCCACCAGGGCTCGCCGACGGCCAGGTACACCGGCGATGTGTGGGCCATGATCCGGCGCTGCCAGCCGTCGTGGTGGTGCTTGCCGTCGAAGTAGTTCGGACCGGCGCAGCGCGCGGCCAGCCATGAGTGCTTCTCGACCTTGACCTTCTGTTTGAGCTTGAGGGACTTCGTGCCGGCCTTCTCATCGACGCGGGCGACGACGGCCCCGTTCAGCACGAGTTCCAGGCAGTTGAAGGGCAGCACGCTTACGGCGGAGATCTCGGCTTCCACTTCGCCGCCGTTGCCGGGCAGATTGATGGTGCTGCCGATGGGCTGGCCTTCCACCTTAAAGGAGAGCAGCGGCCCGCCGGTATGGAACGTGTTGCCGCCGCGCAGGTGCTTGCACCAAGTATCGTAGTTGAAAGTCTCGCCGTCAGGGATGTTCACGTAGGTGCGGTAGATGCCGACGGGCACGTCGGAGCTCATCTTGTCGGTGCCGCCGCAGATGGGCAGTTTGTAGCCGCAGTTCAGGTAGCGGTAGTACTCCAGGTGCGAGTAGCTGTCCTGCACGAGCCACTCCGCAGCGTCGGCGCGCTGGGTCGCGATGAGCGCGGCGGGCTCGCAGTTCGGGTTGGGGATGTGCGGGATCACGACGGTGCCGCCCTGCTTGTGGCACTCGTCGGCCCAGCGCGAGAGCGTCGTCTCCAGGTTGCCGCCGAGTTCGGCTTCGCTCGGACCGTCGGAGCACCACGGGTTCACGGGTTCCTTCAGGCCCAGCAGCGTGAGGTGCCCGAGGATGTGCTGCCGGTTCTCCTGCGTGGCGTAGACAATGGTCTCGCCGCCGTGCGCGGTGCTGGGCTTGCCGGTGAACTCTTCCGTGTTCGTGAAGAGGTGCCCCCACTGCGAGAGCAGCAGGTTGACCACGTTGAGCCCTTCGCCCGCGGCTTCCAGGTGCGCGCCCTGGGTCGAGAGGAAGTGGACGTGGGTGTCGCCGCTGAAGTAGCGCTCCTTGCTCATGTCGCGCAGGCGCTTCAGGCGGAAGGTCAGTTCCTGCTGGCCGGGCTTTAGCGTGAGCTTCTCGCGGATGGGCTCGTACGCGTAGCCGCGCGCGATATCGACGATGACCTCGCCGCGCGGCAGCCAGCCCTCGCACTTGCCGTCGATGTAGGCGTAGGTGATCTGCCCGAGCCGCACGTCGCCGCCGATATCGATGTGCCACGTGCCGAGGTTGCTGTTCACGTAGGTGTGGTGGCCGTGCGGCTGGTACGGAATGCCGTCCGGCGAGCGGAAATGGACGCGGCAGGGCACTGGCTGGCCGGTGGCGTCGTCGAGCACTTTCGTGCGCACCCAGTTGCGGCCGGTGTCCACGAGGATCAGTTCGAGGCGCTTCGAGGGCTTCAGGCGCTTCTTCCTTTTCAGCTCGCCCCACTTCACGCTGCCGAGCTTCTCGCCGTCCTGCTTGACGGTGACGCTGGCCGAGTCCGTCGCGGCGATCTCGACGTAGGCCGGGCTCGCGTTGGAGTTCTGCTCCTCGCCCCAGCCGCGGAAATCGTCCTTCAGGAACGCCTGCGCGCTCTGCTTGGGCAACGCGTACGGATAGGTCGCGACGCCGCGGTCCACCTCGACTTCGAGCTTGAACGGTTTCTTCGCGTCCGCGGGCTTGGGCAGCACGATCTTCACTTCGGACTTGGCCGTACGGTTGAAGGGGAACTCCTCCAGATGCCCGAGCGTGATCGCGCCGATGTAGAAGCGCGGGCCGCGCGGTTCGATGCGGACGGACTGCAGCTTCTTCTCCGGCCGCGGGTTGATCCAGGCCCATAGGTAGAAATCGTGACCCGTTCCCTGCGTCGCTTCGCTCTGGCGGAAGCCGGTGTGGCCCCAGTTGCCCTCGTAGCGCTTCACGAGGCCGTCCTTGTGGTCGGGGTACGCAAGAATCGGCCACTGCCCCCACGCGCTGGGGATGACGGCGATCTCGAGCCGCTCGCGGATCGGCACGGGCTCCTCGTGGCCGTCCGCGTACACGAAGACGTAACGCGCGCAGGCGCGGCCGACGGGATCGCCCTCGCGCAGCTTCGAGTCCAGCAGCCGGTGGGCGAAGATCACGTGCCGCGCCGTCTTGCCGATGGGAATCTCGACGGACTGCATGCCCTGGCGGATGCGTTCGCCAAAGGCCGCGACGCACTTCTTGCCGGAAGCGAGGGCGAACGGGATACCGTGCCAGAGCTTATTGCCCGAAGGAATCGCGGCCTTGGCGGGCTTGAAGAGTTCCGCCCCGGCATTGCAATGCCGGCGCAGGTTGAGCGGTTCGTACTCTTTCATGAGGAGAGCTCCTGATATAGGTTGGCGGAGCGCGGCTATGTTCAGGTGACGGCGAAAACTCTAGCAGGTTCAGCACATGTTGCTACAAGCGAGTGTCGAGGATCTGAAGTCCGGCGCGGTGAGCCGCGCGGCGGCGCACGTCGTCGTGGCCATGCGGCAGTACCCGCGCGGGCTCGCGAAGGACCTGCGCGACGAGTACCTGCGCGAGCTCGCGCCGGAGGCTGCGCTTTTCAAGGACTTCCTGGCCCTCAAGCGCAAGCTGAAGGGCGACCATAATTACGCTTTCCATTCCGCCGGGTACGAGCGCCGCTTCGGTCTGAGCGCGGACGGGATCGCGGCGCTGCGGCGGCTCGCGGAGCTCTCCGGCAAGCAGGACGTGTGCTTGGTCTGCCAGTGCCACGAGGACCAGCGCTGCCACCACGAGCTTCTCTTATTACTGGCGCGCAAGTGGTGGCAGGCCGAGACCGCGCCCGTGCGCTTCGAGTACCCCATCTTCGAGGCGCGCATACGGCCGGGCAGGCTGTCGTAGCATCGGCGTCTCGCCGATGGGCCTGCCGGCGACCTAGCCAATGCAAGCCCAGCCAGCGGCGGGACGCCGCTGTGACCTCCGCCGGGACGGCGGAGCCACGGCGCCTCGAACGGCTGGCGTCGTGACGGGCTTCCTGCGAAGATGGTAAAGATGTGACCTCCATGTAGCGGCGCGGTTGCAGGACCATACATCCGGGTTCGGTGGAGGCTCTATGACGGGACGATGGCTGCTGCGCGCGCTGGTGACGGCCGGGCTGCTGAGCGTGGGCGTGGCCGCCATCCATTTCGTGCTGGGCCGGCCCGACCGCATCGCCGCCGAGCGCCGGCGCGTGCAGATGTTCGAGGTCCGCGACCAGTTGCTCCGTTACGAGTCCGAACACGGCGTGCTGCCGGACGCGCTGGACGAACTGGTAGGCAAGTACGTCCGCGCCGACGAGCTCGCCGCCGACGGCAACCAGTTCTACGAGTACGACAGCAAGCGCCGCCACTTCCAGCAGGTGCGCGGCTCGCCCGTGCACGGCCTGTGGTCCTACGAGATCCCGCCGCGCGCCGCCGAGTTGCCCCCGCCGGAGCAGGACTACGCCAAGCTCTACGAGGCCACTCATCGAAAGCCGCCGCCCAATCTTCCCTTAGAGGAGAAGAGCGACGCGAAGACGGGCGATGTGGCCGAGCCCAAGCTGCCCGAGCCGCCGAAGGTGGAGCCCACCGGCCCCGCCGATCTGCTCGCCTCGAGTGCGTTCGAAGTTCCGAAGGGTCCGGACTTTCCCGAGCCTCCCGCCGATGCGTACGTCTTCGAGGCCGAGCACTTCAGCGCGACCAACTACGGCTGGGAGACGCACGCCGACCCGCAGGCGTCCGGCGGCGCGTACATCCACTGCAAGGAAGGCGTCGCCAACGGGCCGGGCCAGACGAACTTCAAGATGGGCGACTTCTACAACGAGCGCGCAACGCAGGACGTGACCTTCCTGCGCTACTACATCAAGGTGCCCAAGACCGGCGACTACTACGTCTACGGGCGCATGTGGACCACCGACACCAAGTGTTCCAACTCGGTCTGCGTCGCCTTCGACGAAGGCGGGCCGTACGTCGGCGGCATGGAGAACCGGCTGCCCTTCCGCTGGCTCTGGAGTCCGATGAAGGACAACCCCAAGCACCTCGAGGCCGGCGACCACTTCATGCACGTCTTCATCCACGAGGACGGCATCCGCTTCGACCAGTTCATCCTCAGCCCCAAACCCATCGACGGCGGCGCGGCCTTCAAGACCAACCTGGAGACCGGTGTGGGCACCTCGTGGCGCGCGAAGTCCGAGCCGCCGGTGCTGCTTTCGTTCGATTACGCGGGCATGGCGTTCAGCCCCAAGCTTCCGCCGGACGCGCGGGTCGTGCTGCGGCGCGTGCGCGAAGCCAAGGGCAAGGCCGCGCTCAAAGTCGTCCTCAAGAAAGCGGGGAAGGACGGCGGAGACTTTGTCGCGGCCGAGGGCGAGGTGGACCTCGCGAAGCTTCCCGAGACCGGGGCGCTCAAACTCGCGTTTGCGGGACTCGATCTCGCCGCGCTGCCGCGCAAGGAGCACCTGCTCTACGCGAGCCTGACGCAGGACGGCAAGGTGCTAGCCGAGTACCACACGCCGCTGCTGCGGCCGTGGGCCTGGGAGCTCTTCGGCCCCGGTCCGTACCACGGGGCGGACGAGACGGTGCGGCTCGATGGCGACGGCGAGGTCAAGGAAGGCGAGAAGCGCGCCTGGACGCCCTTCGGCGACGCGAACTACGATACCTTCGGCGTGATGGACTTTGGGATGCAGTTCGACCAGAACAGCCAGCACCCGCGCCAGAACGCCACGGTCTACGCGCGCACGCGCATCAAGGTGCCGAAGACCGGGAACTACCTCTTCAAGATCCAGTCCGACGACCAGATGATCCTGTGGGTGGACGGCAAAGAACTCTTCCGCCACGACGGGACCATGCCCGTGACGCGCGGCGGCGACCGCGTGGTGCTGCATCTCGACGAAGGCGAGCGCCGCATGCGCTTCAGACTGAACCAGCTCGAAGGCCGCTGGCAGGCGTGCATCCGCGTCCGCAACGAAGACGACACGCTGAGCGAGGTCGTGGGGCTGGAGCCGTAGCTGGCCGCGGAGTCGTTTTGGAGCGCCGGCCGCCAGGGCCGGCGGCATTCTGCCGGCCGCAAACAAACGTGCCGGCGAGGACGCCGGCGACCCTGCCGGCCTGGAGGCCGGCGCTCCGTGGCTGGCCGCCTTGGTTGCCGAGTGCCATACGAAGAAAGGGGTCGATGAGGTGGAATGCAGGCTGCGCTGCGGAAAACGCGGCTACCGCTGCCCGGTCTTCCCGGCGTCGTCTTTAGCGGGCGCGCCGGTCTTCTCCTCGGGCTCGGCGAGCGGGTCGCCTTGGAAGCCGAGCTTTTTCGGGTCGACATTGTCGATGCGCACGGACGGCCCGCTCAGGCTGAGCAGCGCTTCGACGCCGAAGTGGTCCGAGGCGAAATGCTTCTCGACGGCGTCCTCGACGACCTTGTGCCCGCGCACGCCCCAGCCCTTGCCGACGAAGATCGCGTCGAGCGTGGAGATGGGCACCCCGGAATACATGAAGGTCTTGCGCAGGAAGGCCTCGCCCGCGGCGGTCTCGCTGTTCACGAGCCCCGCCCACGCGAAGAAGCGCCACTCTTTGCTGCCCGGCGCGCAGTTGAAGTCCCCCACGAGCGCGATCGGATCGTTGGACTTCTCTTCCCGAATCTTCTTGGTGAAGAGCTTCGCGCTCTTCAGCCGGGCCGCACTGTTCATGGGGAAGTGCGTGTTGAAGAGCAGGCACTTCTTGTTCTCGAGCTTATCCCGGAACCGCGCCCACACGCAGGTGCGGTTGTAGTTGTCGGTCCAGCAGCGCGAGGGCTTGTCGGGCGTCTCGCTGAGCCAGAACGTGCCGCTCTCGGTGGCCTCGAGCCGCTTCGCGTCGTAGAAGATCGCGCAGAACTCGCCGGCCTCTTTGCCGTCGTCGCGCCCTACGCCGATGCGCTTGTGCTCGGGAAAGAGCTTCTCGATGAACTCGACCTGGTTCTTCAGCGCCTCCTGCACGCACAGGAGGTCCGGCTTCTCGCGCAGGAGCAGCTCTTTCAGGATGCGCTTGCGGTCGGGCCAGCCGTTGGCCTTCTCGCCCTGGTCTTCGCCGTATTGGATGTTCCAGGTCAGCACGCGCAGCCCGGGCGTGTGCTCGACGACCGTGTTGTCCGGGCGCTGGACCTCGACGTCGTCCGGCACGGGCGCGGGCTCTTCGCCGCGCGCCGCGCAGGCGAGTGCGAGCACCATGACCAAGAGCGTCCGTGCGGGAAACATAGGCTCACTTTCGTAGAGCGAACTACCTTAGTAGAGCGTAGAGCGTAGAGCGTGCAGCGTAGAGCGAACGGTCCTGGGCTGTTGCTGTTTCGCTATTCGCTCCACGCCGTCACGATCTTCGCCGTCACGCTCTACGGCCGTTCAGCTTATCACGCCGCGGCGAATGAGGTATTCCGCGGTGAGGATTGCGCCCTTGGCCGCGCCCATCTTGGTGTTGTGCGAGAGCAGGACGTACTTGATGCCGTGCGGGAGCACGTGGTCCACGCGCAGGCGGCCGATCACGGTCGTCATGCCGTCGTGCATGTCGCGGTCGAGCCGCGGCTGCGGACGGAAGGGCTCTTCCGTATAATGGATCATCTCCGGAGGCGCGGTCGGCAGCTTGAGCTCCAGCAACTCCTGGTAGCCTTTTCTCCAGACTTCTTTCACTTCATCCAGCGAGGCCTGGCGCTTGAGGCTCACGAAGACGGACTCGAGGTGGCCGTCGAGCACGTTCACGCGCGTGCAGGTGCAGGAGACGCCGAAAGGCGCGGGCTGGATCTCGCCGTTAGCCAGCACGCCCAGGATCTTCTGCGTCTCCTTCTGGACCTTTTCTTCTTCTTTGGGGATGTACGGGATCACGTTGTCGGTGATGTCGTAGGAGAGCACGCCCGGCGAGCGCCCCGCGCCGGAGACGGCTTGCATCGAGGTCATGATCACCGAGGCGACGCCGAAGGCGTCGTAGAGCGGCTTGAGGCTGATCGCGAGGCCGACGGTGGTGCAGTTCGGCCCCGGCGTGATGAAGCCTTTGAAGCCGCGGTTCTTGCGCTGCAGTTCGAGCAGCGCCGCGTGATCGCCGTTGATGCCCGGCAGGAAGACCGGCACGTCGTTCTCGTAGCGGAACGCGCTGGCCGTGCTGATGACCGGGCACTTCTTCGCGTAGAGCGGTTCGACTTCCTTCGCGGGCTCGGTCTCGATGGCCGTGAAGACGATGTCGATGTCGTCGAGGACCAGCTTGGAGGCCTCTTCGACGTGGAGTTCGAGGTAGGGCTTGGGGCAGGGCGCGTTGCAGAACCAGCGCGTGGCGCCGCTCGACGCATCCTTGAGCGCATCCTTGTAGCGTTTGCCCGCCGAGCGTTCGCTCGCGGCGAGGCGCTTAAGTTCGAACCACGGATGGTTCTCGAGCGCGGTGAGGAACTGCTGTCCGGCCACGCCGGTCGCGCCGACTACCGCGACCTTCATGCGCCGGGGATGGGATGCACCTGCCATGACGTAACCCTGCCTTCTCCTGAATGCGCCGGAACACGAAGGGTTCCTGCGCTGCCTCCGGATAACAAAAACCCGCTTCCGACGATGGAAGCGGGAAGCCGTACAGGGGCACACCATAACTCAACCGCGGGCGGAGTCAAGTTGGGCGGGTGTGACACGAACGGTACGGCGCCTTGGCTGCGCTGGCCTCGGGGGCCCTGCGTACTAAGATCGGTTGCAACATGGAAGCCTTCGAGATCCGCACGGTCGCGCACAGCGAGTTCCGCGAGGTCACGCGCGAGGTCCAGGCGGTCGTCACCAAGTCCGGCGCGAAGCGCGGGCACGCGCTCGTCTACATTCCGCACACCACGGCGGGGATCACGATCAACGAGAACGCCGACCCGACGGTCCGCAGCGACATGCTGGAGTCGCTCGAGAAGATGGTCCCGTGGGAGCAGCCGCATTTTAAGCACGCCGAAGGCAACAGCGCCGCGCACATTAAGGCGAGCATGATGGGGTTCTCGGCGACGGTCTTTATCGAACAGGCCAAGCTGGTGCTCGGCACGTGGCAGGGCATCTACCTGTGCGAGTTCGACGGGCCGCGGGCGCGCAAAGTGTATGTGCGAGTGGTGAGTGGCGCCTAGCACGCAGCTCTCGGCTCGCAGTGGGAGCCGAGCACTGAGAGCCGTGAGCCAAAAGCCGTGAGCCAGGAGCTGCGAGCTGCTTGAACGTCTACGCCGCAATCCTCGAACCGGCTCTCGCGCAGCGTTCGCGCACGCGAGCACTAACGTCGGGAGTGTTTGAATCGGCCGCGGGGCTGCTCTACCCACCGCACTGCATGGCCTGCGGGCTGCCGCTTGAGGTCCACGGCAACGGCGCGATCTGCGGGGCGTGCGCGGGCAAGGTTCTATGGGTGGGCGCGGACCGCTGCCGGCGCTGCGGCGAGCGCGCCGGCGCGGGGCGGGGGAGCGTCGAAGCCTGCCCGGCTTGCGAGCGGCGTCCGCCGGTGTTTGTGGCGCAGAGCTGCGCGGTCGCGCAGTACGACGACCCGTTGCGCGCGCTGATTCTGGGCCTGAAGTTCTCGGGGAGCTTGCAGGCGCTCCCGTTGCTCGCGCGGTTGCTGGCGCAGCGCGTCCACGATACGCAGATGCTCGAAGGCTTAGACGCAAAGCAGACGGCGCTGGTGCCCGTGCCGATGCACCGCCGCGAGTTCGCCGCGCGCGGGTTCAACCAGGCCGAGGAAGTCGCGCGGCTGGCCGCCAAGCACTTGGGGATTCGCGTCGAGACGGGGCTCCTGCGCAAACTTCGGCCCACGCGCCCGCAGGCGACGCTCGGCGCGGACGCGCGCCGCGAGAACCTGCGCGACGCCTTCGCCGCAGATGCGAAAAAGGCCGCGCGTTATGCGCAGGGTTGTGCGATCCTGGTGGACGACGTGATGACGACGGGCTCGACGGCCGGCGAGTGCGCCAAGGCGCTGCGCGCGGCCGGAGTGCAGGAAGTGCGCGGCGCGTTTGTGGCGCGAGGGTGACGATGGCGCGGATCACGTTTCAGCCCGACGGCAAGGAGATCGAGGCCAAGGACGGCGAATCGATCCTTTCCGCCGCGGTCCGCGCCGGCATTCCGCACGAACAGAGCTGCGGCGGCTACGGGCGCTGTTCCACCTGCCGCGTGATGGTCCGCGAGGGGCTCGAGCACTGTTCGGAGCCCACCGCCGACGAGCGCCGCATCGGCGTGCTGCTCCAGTTCGCGCCCGAGATCCGGCTTGCCTGCCAGACGTCAGTCATGGGGCCGGTAAGCGTGCGGCGGCTGGTGCTCGACCAGGAAGACCGCGAGATTACCAGCCTGCTGCGCAAGGACACGGTGGTCGGCGCGGCGGGCTTGCAGCGCGAACTCGCGATCCTCTTCTCCGATATCCGCGGCTTCACGGCCTTCTCGGAAGCGCTCTCGCCCTACGATCTAATCCACGTGCTCAACCGCTACTTCTACCAGGTCGGGCCCGTGGTCGAACGGCATGGCGGGTCGATCAACAACTTCATGGGCGACGGCTTCATGGCGCTCTTCGGGCTGAAAGACCCAAAGGACGCGCCGCTGCGCGCGGTCCGCGCGGGCCAGGAAATACTCGAGGTCGCTGGACGTTACAACCCGTACGTGCGCAACTTGTACAACCGCGTCTTTCGCATAGGCGTCGGCATCCATGTGGGCACGGCGGTCGTGGGCGCCATCGGTTCGCAGACGAACATGCGCGTGACCGCCATCGGCGACGCCGTGAATTTCGCCAGCCGCGTTGAGGCCGAGAACAAGCCGGCGGGCACGGAGTTCCTGATTTCGCAGCCATGCTTCGAGCGCGTGAAGGACCATGTGACGCTGGGGAAGACGGTGCAGGTGCACGTCCGCGGGAAGACCGGCGTGCATCCGCTGTATGAGATCAAGGGTGTGGTGAAGGCGTAAACAGAAAAACGAGTCGCCGTCTATACCGTAGGCCGCCCGGAGACGGCGGTCACGCCTTCTCTTTCTCCATCTGCTGCGTGAGCGTGACCCAGCGTTCTTCAATGCCGGCGAGCTTGGAGACCAGCGCGATGTGCTCCTCTTTGAGCTTCGCCGACTCGTTCGGGTCGGTGACGGCGTGGAGCTGGGCTTCGAGCCCGTCCTTCTTCTCGCCGTACTTGGCGAGCTGGCGCTCGACGGATTCGAGCTGCGTGCGCAGTTCGTGCAGGCGCTTGTTGCGGGCCTTGCGTTCGGCCTTGCTCTGTTCGGTCTCGGGGACCGCCGCGGCGGGGCGCGGTTTGTTGGTGTCGCGCGCGCCGTCCTCGATCTCTTTGCGGATGCGATAGAGATAGGCGTTGTAGTCGCCGGGATAGTTCGTGACGGTGCCGTCGCGGACCTCGATCACGGACGTGGCCATGCGTTCAAGGAAGCTGCGGTCGTGGCTGGTGAAGATGACCGTACCCTTGTAGCGGTTCAGTGCGTCGGCGAGGGACTCGACGGTCTCGACATCCAGATGGTTGCCAGGTTCGTCGAGGATCAGGATGGTGTGCTTGCTGAGCAGCAGGCCGGCCATGCAGAGCCGCGCGCGCTCGCCGCCGCTGAGGACCGCGATCGTCTTGTCGACATCGTCGCCGCGGAAGAGGAAACTCCCGGCCATATCGAGGACGACCTGCGTCGACGTGTTCGGCGCGGCCTCGGTGCAGAGGTACTCCTTGACGGTGTAGTGTTCGGGCAGGCCGGTGTAGACGTGCTGCGCGTAGCAGCCGATGTCGCAGCCGAAACTCCATTTCATCTCGCCCTTCAACGGTTCGAGCGAGGCCGCGACGGTGCGGAGAAAGGTCGTCTTGCCCTGGCCGTTGTCGCCGACGACGGCGACGCGCGTGCCGTGCTCGATCTCCGCCGCGATATCCGCCGCCACGGCGTGCTCGCCGTAGCCGATGGACAGGCCGGAACAGATCAGCGCGGGACCGGAACGCGCTTCGACGTCCGGGACCTTCATGCGCACGGTCTTCTCGGCCTTGTCGAAGATCTTGACGTTCAGCGTTTCCAATTGCTTGGCCTTGGAGCGCGCCTGCGAGGCCGTGTTGGGATGCCCGCGGTTCTTGGCGATGAAGGTCTCCAACTGGCGGCGCTTGGAGAGGATCACCGCGTTGGAGCGCTCGTCGTGGTCGCGCTGCTGGCGTTCGAACTCGAAGAACGCGTCGACCTTGCCGGGGTAGAGCGTCAGCTTGCCGCGCGCGATGCTGAGCGTGTGGCTGCAAGTGGCATTCAGGAAGGCGCGGTCGTGGGAGACGATCAACGCGCCGCCTTGGAATTCCTTGAGGAAGTCTTCGAGCAGGAGCTGCGTGCGCAGATCGAGGAAGTTGGTGGGTTCGTCGAGCAGCAGAAAATTCGGCTCGTGCAGCAGCATCGCGGTGAGCTTGACGCGTGTCTGCCAGCCGCCGGAGAGCCTGCGCACCGGGCCTTCGAGGAACGGGCCCTTGATCTCGAACTGTCCCGCGACCGCGCCGCAGCGCCAGTCCTCTTTTCCGGTGTCGCGCATCAGGAACTCGAGGACGGTCTCGCCATCATGAAACGGATCGTGCTGGCGCAGGTAGCCGAGGCGCAGCTTGGGGTGGCGCGAGATCTCGCCCTTATCGAGTTCTTCTTCACCTAAAAGGATGCGCACGAGCGTGGATTTGCCCGCGCCGTTGCGGCCGATGAAGCCGACCTTGTAGTCGTCCTGGAATTCGGCGGAGGTTCCGTCGAGCAGGTTGCGTTCGCCGTAGGCCTTGTAGGCTTCGTCGAGTTTAAGGAGTGTCGTCATCGGGTGTCGCCTGTGCGCCGCCTAAGGCCGGACATTTATGTCCTGACCCACCGTTCCGCGCCCTGTGAAGGAAGGATCCTTCGGTACTCGGAAAACGCCGAAAGTGGCACTATAGCGGCTCCTTGTTTTCGCGCAACTGCGGGGCTTGGCTGTAGCATGGCAGCGACCTCCGCCGAGACGGCGGAGCCACGGGAGCAACGCACAACTACGCGGCGGTGAGAGGTTCTGGTAGAATCCCGTATAGTATCGGAATGGGCGGCCAGGTTGAACGCGGCGAGGGCGGCGTGCGGCATGTCTGAGGAACTCACCTTAACATCGAGTAGCCGCACGCGCCTGGGTACAGGCGCGGGTTCGAGCTCGCATGCGGCGGGTCGCGCCGCGCGGAGCGGCGTCTTCTGGCGGCTCTGGCACGGCGCATCGCGCGCGCACCTGCGTTGCGGGGACTGCGGAGCGGCGTTGAGCGTTGCGGGCCTGGCTTCGGGCGCGCGGGCGCGCTGCGGGAAATGCGGCAGCGTCTTCACGGTACCGGGCGCGGCGAATGGCGGCGCGGCGGATGTTGCCCTGAACCGGACGAAGGGCGACGGTGCTTTTGAAGCGGGTGGCGCGGGAACCACCGATGGCATCGGGCAACGGGGCGCTTCCGCGGACAGCGCGGCGGCGACGAGGGTCGCCAAAGAGACGCCCGCGCTGAGTCAGTCGGCGGCACGGCACCTGCTCGATAGGCCGCCCGAAAAAGTTGGCGCGTACAAGGTCGAGTCCGAGATCGCGCGCGGCGGGACGGCGGTGGTCTTTAGGGGGCGCCACGAGACGCTCGGCAAGCCCGTCGCGATCAAACTGCTCACGCCGGCCATGGGCGAGCGCTTCTCCCTCGCGGCGCAAGGCGAGATGAGCCGGCGGCTCTTCCGCGAGGCGCTCACGCTGGCGCGCTTCCGCCATCCGCACATCGTCCCAGTGCTCGACGCGGGCCAGACCGAGCACGGCATTCCGTATCTCGTGATGGAGTACGTGGACGGCGAAGATTTATCCAGGCGGCTGAAGCGCGGCGGGCCGATGGAGGCGAAGCAGGCGCTCCGGATTCTCGCGCAGGTGATCGAGGGCGTCGATTTCGCCCACGCGCAGGGCGTCGTGCATCGCGATCTCAAGCCCGGTAATATCCTCATCGACGCGCTCGGCGACGCGCAGCTCGTGGACTTCGGCCTTGCCCGCGACGACGCGGCCGGTTCGCGGCTCACGCAGAGCGGCGTCGCGCTGGGGACGCCGAGCTACATGCCGCCGGAGCAGGCGCGCGGCGAGCGCGAGAAGATCGGGACGCGCTCGGACATCTACAGCCTCGGCGCGATCCTGTACGAGATGCTCACCGGCCGCCCGCCTTTTGAAGGCCAGCGCGTGATGGAGGTGCTCTACAAGGTCTGCCACGACGAGCCCAAGCCGCCGCATCTGCTGAATCCCAAGGTCTCGTGCGAGGCGGAGGCGATCTGCATCAAGGCGATGGAGAAGGACCCGGCCAAGCGCTACGCGTCGGCGTACCAGATGTTGCAGGATGTCCGCGCGCTGCTTAAAGGTGAGCCGCCGCCGGTGGCGTGGTCGGGCCGCGGGAACCGGCTGGTACGCTTTCTGCGCCGCAAGGGCCTGTGGAGCTGGAAAGGCGCGGCGGCGGGGTTCGTGCTGCTGGCGGTGCTGGGCAGCATGGCCGAGCGGCGCGAGCGCTCGCGGCGAGTGAACCGGCTGGTGATCGATGGCCGCACGCTGCTGGCCAAGGGCGATTTGGACGCGTCGGACGAGAAGTTCGTCGAGGCGCTGCAGCTCGACGGAGAGAACGCCGAGGCGTTCCTGGCGCGGCGCGAGGTCAAGGCGCTGCGCGAGGAGGCCGCGCGCAAGAAGGCGGAGGCCGACGCGCAGCGCGAGGCCGAGCTGAAGAAGCTCGCCGAGATCCTCAAGCTCGATCCGGCCAAGCTCGCCCCGGCGCGCCTGAAGGAATTCTTGCAGAGCACCGCGGAGAAACTGGGCGCGGCCATGACGGGCATGATCCGCGAGGCCGATCCGACGAAGGCCCCCGATAAGGTAGAAGCCAAGACGGCCGATCCGGAGCGCGAGCCGAAAGCGCCGGCGCTCGTGCGCGTGACGATCGGTTCGAAGACGCCCGGCGCGGCGTTCCGCATCTATCCCGCGGCCGGCGCGCAGCCGGCCACGGCGGTCTTTGAAGGCGCGACCCCCGCGAGCACGGAGCTGGCGCCGGGTGTGTATCTGATCAAATACCGCAAGCCCAAGTCCCCGGACGCGGCCGAGCGAGATTATGTCTTCAGCGTCTCAGGATTTGGCGCACGGGAGCAGAGCGCGGTGTTGCCGGAGTGAAGTATTAGTGCCTAGGATTTAGATATAAAAAATAATAAGGTGGTTAAAAATAGTTAGATATAGGAAGACCTAAAGTGAAGAATAGATTCGGATCAAAAACTTTCATGATTGTATTCCTAGAAATAGCAATTTTTCTTAGTCTAAACTTGAGTGTAAGGGAAAACCGCTTCGGTTTTTTTGAATCGGGTTGGCCGTTTACAGCATATACGCATAGAGCGTGTTATGCACTTTTGAAGGGAAAGAGCCGATGAAGAGAGGATGGAAAGAAAAGCATACCCATCCGATATCAGCGACGACGAATGGGAGTTCGTCGCGCCGTACGTGACGCTCATGCGCGCAGATGCGCCGCAGC
>JACQFI010000108.1 GCA_016200135.1 Planctomycetota bacterium | reverse complement strand
GCTTGGCCATCAGCAGCCCTTCGAGCTCCGCCGCGTTCCGCTTCTCAGGAAGCGCCGCGGTTGACGTCCCGCCTCTGCGCCACAACGCAGCCAGCCCCACCGCCGCCATCCCGCCCGCGCCAAACGCCATCATCAGGAACTTCCCGCGGTTCTGCATTGTTTGGTGAGATTCCATGAACGTGCCCATTGGGGAGAACACCCCTCTATTACGCGACGCGAAAGCCAAGTTCGGCCAAGAATCTTGTCAAGATCTGAGCGTTGCCTCTGGGAACAAGGTGCAGCTAATGGTTCTTTCGATCGCACTCACCCACTCCCATGAGACGATTCTTGTGACTGCCGAATGATCCGAATCCGCTCTGGAAAATTAAGCGCTAACCGTGCGGTCTTTCAAAAGCAGCTTTATGCGACTCAGGCGGTCCATCCGCCTAGAACGCGCTTAAACAGCCTGCGTTTTTCTACGGTCACAGATATTTCCTGATTACCGCATTGCACTTCGAGAGCCGAGATGAATTCGAAATTTGGCGGGAAAAATCCGTCCGCCGGGCAGTGAGCGGCGCGTGTCCTACAGAAGGCTTCAGCCCGGGAGCCGGGTTGGACTTTCACCTGCGCAAGATTGGAGCAATGGAATGGCTGGAGACGCGACCGAAGCGCTCCTGGAACGCTGGCGGACCGGCCGCGATACGGCGGCGCTGGGCGAGTTGCTCAAGGCCCAGCGCGACCGCGCGTATGCGACCGCGTACCGCATCCTCGGCCACGGGTTCGACGCCGAGGACGCCGTCCAGAACGCTTTCGTGAAGCTGCTCAGCCGCACCCAGGGTTTCGAGAACGCGCAGGAGTTCCAACGCTCGGTGTACCGCGCGGTCGTGCAGTGTGCCATCGACCAGACGCGCCACCGGCAACGGCGCCAGCAACGGGTGGAAGCCATGTCGCGTAATAACGAGGAACCTTCAAATCCGCCGGAGCTCGAAGCGGCGGAGCGCGAGGAAGCGCGGGCCTGTCTGCGGGGAGCGCTCCTGCGCCTCACCGAAGAAGACCGCGCGGCGGTGGTGCTCTGCTGCCAGCAGGGCCTGCCCTTGGGCGAAGCGGCGGCGGTGCTCGAGGTACCGCGCCAGACGCTTCGCGACCGGTTGGCCCGCACGCTGCAGCGCCTGCGCGAGGACCTGACGCGCGCCGGCATCGCGCTCTCGGTAACGGCGCTCGCCGCGCAATTGGCACAGGAGAGCGCGCTTCAAGCTCCAGCTTCGTTGTGCTCGAAGCTTGACGGCGCGCTGCCGGGCAAGGCCTGTGCGAACGTGCCGACGCAGCCTCCGCTGCCGCCCGATCCTTCGGTCTGGACGATGACCGGCGGCTCGGTGGCGCTCAAGGCTGTGGGTGTGGCGGTGCTGACAACGGTGGCGCTGGTGGCCTTGCTGGCCTTGGCTCTGCAGGGCGGCGGGTCCCGGGCGGTGGAACAGTCGGTCGAAGCGGCTCCAAAGGCGGCGGCGAACGTGAAGGCTCCGGTCGTGGAACCGGACCGCGCCGCCCCGGAACATCTCCATCCTGAGAACACGCAGTCCGAAAGGGGAACTGATATGGATCGCAAGACGTTGGCAGGCCTCACGCTTACGGCCGCGCTGTTGGCCGCGCCTCTGGCGAGCGCCGGAGAGAAGGACGATGTGGAAGCGGTGCTGAAGGATATTCGCGCGCGCAAGGCCGAGAAGGCCGCGGCCGCCGAGAAGGCGCGCAAGGATACCGAATCCGGCAACCCGGTCGGAGGCTTCGGCTGGGGCCGCGGCAACCCCGGCGGCAATCCCGGCCAGCCCCAAGGCGGCCGGTAACTCGAAACACGGGCGCAGCGCCGGGGCTGCCATGCGGCTCCGGCGCACGCCCGGCCTCGCCTTTGAGGCTTCCATCGAAAAGAAAACGGGAAAAGAGGAACGACCATGATCTCCGTCAAGAACACCGCCTGCGCGGCGCTGCTGCTCTCGAATCTCGCGTTCCTGGCGCCGCTCCGCGCCTCGGACGAAAAAGCGACTCCGGAGCAGCTCCAGGAACTCCGCGCGGCGCTCGCCGAAGGCATCGCGCAGAAGGACACCCAACTCATGGAACTCGCGGCCAAAGGCTTTGGCGCCGCGAATCAGAAAGGCGCGGCGCTCGAAGAGAGCGTCAAGAGCGCGCAGTTCGAGGCGGCGCTCCAGATGCTACAGCCCGCCCAGCGCGCGCAGCTTGAAGTCTGGGCGCTGTATGCGAACGCGAAGGGCGGCGTCAAAGACGCCCTGAAGCAAATCGTGGAATTCACGGGCGTCAAGATCGATGGCGACGCCAAGGCCGCAATGGCCGACCGCGTGCGCATGCTGAAGCTGCAGTTGGACCTCGGCCGCGCTGCAAACGCCCTCAAGGCGCTCTCGCTGCTTAAGTACGAAGGCGCCGCGCCGCTGGCCCGTGTCTGGCTCGCGGGCGGAAACGGCAATCTTGCCGATCTGGGCTACTTCGGCACCGACGCGCTCCTGAAGGCCTGCGCCGATTGCCTGACCGCCGCCGACCGCGACGCGGGCTTGAAAGAACTCGAAGGAATCGTCGCGGACGCCAAATACCCGTTCTACATCCGCGCTTCGCTCTGCCGCGTGATGACCCAGCCGCAGTTCACGGGCACCGTCATGGAACAGCCGCCCGAGGACGTGAAGAAGCGCTTTGGCGAGAAAATCGGCGCGCTAGTGGACGCAATGGATCAGAACACCGACGCGCAGTTGGCCGCGGGTCTGCTCAACACGGCCATGCAGCTTAAGCTGGACAGCGTGGTCAAGAAGTTCGAAGAGTTCGCCAACACGAAGGCCAGCCCAAACACCAAACAGATGCTGCAGATGTACATGCGCTTCCACCCGCAGACCCAGGCGGTTAAGCCGCCGCCCGCACCGGAGAAGGGCGACTTCTAACCCTCCATTCGTGATCGTGCCTTAACGCCCCTGTCAGGCCCTCATGCTGACAGGAGCGCTTCATTTCTCCGCGCTAACTTGATTCAATAGAGATGACTATTCCACACAAGGTGACGGTATTTTCGGTGGATATCTAGGAACGAACAGGCAGAAAGAGAAAAGTTTCCAAAGGCATCTTTCATCTGATTTCACGAGCTACATTCTTGACTTAGCCCAGCAAAAATTATTTGGATTTTCCGTTACCTTCGTGGCGCTTTGCATCCGCAATTCAAATGCAAAAGTATCTAAAAAAAAGCAGGATCGGAAACAAAATTTTGGAGTCAAACCGTTACTGAAAGGTTTTTTGCCGGTTTAGTAAGAGGCCAGAAGGCCGATCGAAATTGAGACCACGATAAGGAGGACGCCGTGAAGATTGTTTGCACACTGATTCTGTTCGCAGGGCTCGCGTACACGCAAAGCGTTTGGGCAGCGGGCGTGGTCGGCAACGGCAGCGGCACCAAACCGTTCGACCGCGGCGCCTCGCTGAGCAACGACGGCAAGAAGCACGACCGGAAGGATGGCCAGGACGAATGGAAGAAGCCTGAGATGCCGCCCGCTTCGGACATCCGCAAGCTTGATACGACAGCCTTCGACGCTGTCTCCGACCGGCTCAAGCTGACCAACGAACAGAGCACGCGCATCGCCGACGCGAAGAAGGAGATCAACGACGAGATCACGCGCCTGGCTCACGAGCAGGACGATGCGCGCAAGGCCTACGACGCGGCCAAGACCGAGGACGCCTGCCGTGCCGCCGGAACCAAGGTGATGCAGACCGCAGCCGCCTGCCGGAATTACGACCCCCAGGTCCGCTGGATCGCCGCGCTGCGCCGCATTCTCGGCCCGGACGGCTGGGACAAGTACCGCGAGCTGACCAAGGGTTAGGCTTTGTCCTTGACGACAAATAAAAAGGGGCGGCCTGGATCGCAGGCCGCCCCTCTCTTAATTCCCGATAGTTAAACCTAGCTAAATCACCATCGAATATTCCCTCGTCCCGTCACTTCTATTTCTCTCGTCTGTTTACTATAAACAGTAGCAGACGGAGGAACCCACCATCTCGTCCGACGTGCCCAACCTTCAACCGTTCTCCGGCGAACCGCCCAAAGGCCGCGCGCTGGCGGCTTTGCTGATCCTCGCCTTGGCCGCCACCGCCGCGCTGCTGTTAAGCCCTGGCGAAAAACACACCGAACCGCACCTCGCCGCCGCCGATCTGTCCGGCTCCGGACGCGTACTGCACGTAATGGAAGCCGAGAGCGCCGGGAACATCGCCGCGCCGATGCGCGTGCGCGAGCACCCCACCGCTTCCGGCGGCAAATGCCTGGGCGTGGACCTGGGCGCCGGCAAGCCGCCCGACGTCCCTGAAGGCTCCGCCGTCTTCCCGCTCAAGATCGAGCACCCCGGGCGCTACCGCCTCTGGGTCCGCGCGTGGTGGATCGACGGCTGCTCGAACTCCGTCGCCGCCTCCTTCGACGGCGGCCCGGAAGAACTCGTCGGCAACGACGGCACCTACGCCGCCTGGCACTGGGTGCGCGGGCCCCTCGCCGAACTTTCCGCGGGCAGCCACGCGTTAAAGCTCCTGCACCGCGAGGACGGCATCGAACTCGACCAGCTTCTGCTCTGCAACGACGATTCCTTCGAACCCCAAGGCGCGATGGACACCGTCTCGCGGCAGGATTCCGGGACGATTGTGCAGGAGAAAACCTCCGCGTCGCCGGAAATGCCTGCGGTCGAACCCAAGTCCACAGTGGTGGAGCCCGCGCCGCCGCCCGCGCCCGCGATCCCTGAGCCGCCTGCGCTGCCGCTCAAGAAATTCGTGGTGGGCATCGCGGGCTGCTACCGCGACGGCTTCGAGCTGCATCTCGTCTCGCTGGGCATTCCGTACGTGCGCCTGCGCGAGGACGAGACCGGTGACATCGAGAAGCTCAATGGCATCGATCTGCTGATCGCCGGCGCTGCGAGTCCATCCGCCGGACCGGGCGCGTTCTACCGCACACTCTATGCCTTTCTCAAATCCGGGCGCACCGCCATCGTCGAGGACCCGCCGAACGGCGATTACCCCGCCGAGGACGATCCGGACAATCTTCTGATGTGCCGCGGCGCGCGCGATTACGGCAACATCCAGCTCCTGGCCGACGACTCGCTCTATTTCAAGGACGTGCCGCGCGACCGCCGCTATCACCAGGATGTCCGCTGCCACGGGCTGCCGCTCACCACGACCGTTCCCGGCGCGAAGATCTTTGGCGCGGCCTCCACGTACGGGCGCAAGCGCGGCGGCGCGCTGCTGGTGCGCGAATTCGGCGGCGGCAAACTCTATTACATGGCCTTTCCCGCGGCGTTCGCGGCCATGTGGCGCGAGCGCAAGATCGATCCGTACGTGGTCAACATTTTGCGCGAAGCCATCGCGGGCCGCGCGACGATGCGCCTCGAGAAGTTCAATTACCAGCCCAAGGAAGACCGGCGCGTGCTGGCCTCCGACGACTTCATGCGCAACGCGGGCCAGTTGGGTGATTGGAAAGTCCTCGAAGGCTCGATCAACACCACTGGCCCCAGCGACGGCGGCGAGCGCGCGTTCGCGCTGGAAGGCTCGGGCACGGCCCGCGCGGCCATCGGCGAAGCGGGCTGGAAGGACTGCCGCCCGATGGTCTCGCTGCGGCTCGAACGCGGCGCGGCCGGCGTCTGGCAGGAGATCTACGGCGGCCAGCGCCTCACGCTCCTCTTAAAGGATGGCGGCAAAGCCGCGGAACTCTCCGTGCGCGGCGGCAACGGCAAGGAGAAGGTCCTGGCCGAGGCCTCCGTGCCCGATTACCCCGGCGGCTGGCGGCGCCTGGTGCTCTTTAAGCGCGGCGGAACCACCTACGGCTTCGTCGATGGCGTGGAGGCTCTTAAATCCGCCGACGCCCCCGAGACACTTGGCCCTTGCGGCGTGGAAGTGCGCGACGGTGAGGCCCTTTTCGACGACCTCCGCGCCATCGATGTCGCCGCGCTCCAGCCCGGCCGCGACGTCGCGCCGGGAGAGGAGTCCAGCGAGCGTTGCCTGGAACGCTACCGGCAGCGCTGCTTCGAGCGCCTCTCGGTTTACTCGCCGCAATGGCTGCTCAAGCCGGACCCCGAGGACGCCGGGCGCTGGAACCTCGCGCTGCCGCTCTTCGCCGGCGGCACGCTCGAAGTCGACGGCAAGCCCGCCGCGCGCATCGCGCCCAATCCGAACGGCGGCTTCGCGGCCGTGCGTTTTCCCGAGAACAGGCCGCCCGAGCACGACCTGGCGCTGCACGCGCCGGGCATGCGCGACTTCGAGTTCGCCGGGCGCGTAACGGACTGGTATGCGTCGAGCGGCGATTGGTCGCAGATCAGCCGCTGGTCGTGCAGCCCCGAGTACCACTGGTACGGCGGCGCCTCGCCCAAGCTCGCGGCGCTCTGGTACAAGCACGAAGCCTCCGGCGGCGTGGCGCTGGAGGCGCTGATGGCGCCGCGCGCGGAGGAACAGTACGGCGAAGAACAGGGCCGCGACCTGAACCTCTGCGTCTTCGGCAACGGGCGCAACATGGACGACGGCTATCTCTTCACTGTCGGCGCGGACGGGACTGGCTGCCGCATCTGGAAGAACAAGAAGGTGGTCGCGACCGCGGCCGGTGAGAATCTCCCCAGCGGCCACGCCTTGCATCATCCGTGGTTCTCGGTGCTGGCCGTCGTCGCGAACGGCAAACTGCAGCTCTGGTTCGACCGCCGCCTCACCCTCGAGTTCACCGACCCCGACCCGCTCACCCACGGCAAACTCGCCGTCTGGACCGTACGCAACAAGATATCCATTGGCCGCGCCACCATCTCGCTCTCGCCGCCAGACAAGAAGCCTTAAAAGAAAGAGGCGAGGCTCAGCCTCGCCCCAATCGTAAATCGGAAATCCAAAATAGTTCAGTCTGCCGCCGCGAAGTTCGCGAGGTCCACCAGCGCGGGCGCTTGCGCGGCCGGCTGCGTCTCGTAGTAGAACTTGCGCAGGAAGACCGGGTTGCCTTCCCAGAAGAGCCGCTTGGCCACGCGGTCGGCCACACGGGCGTGCATCTGCTCGGTCAGGCAGAGTGACGCCCCGGGGACGGCGGAATCGCCGGAGCTGAACGCGTTCGAGCAGCCGCAGGTGTTCATGCAGCGGTCCTTGATCGCGCAGGCCTGGCACGTCGGATCAAGCGTCACGCGCCGATGATTGATGCCGCTCAGCTTCGGCATGTCCACGCCGCGGTCGATGTGCCCGATCACCCACTTCGGATCGTTGTCCTCGCCCACGAGCCGCTCGCAGGGATACATATTGCCCGAGGGCGCGACGGCCACCTCGCCGACGCCAAACGAACAGCGGTCGCAATCCTTCAGGCCGCCTTTCAGACGTCCGGCGATCTTCGAGTCGATGCTCGCGATGTAGATGTCCTCGCCCGCGCGGAAGCGCCGCTCGAACTCGTCGCCTACCTTCTCGATCTCGCGCTCGTAGACGGCCAGCGAGGCCTCGTCCCAGTTCGCGGCATAGTTCATCGAGAGCGAGAGCACGCGCACGCCCTGGTCGAGGATGAAGCGCGCGGACTCGGCCATGCGGCCCACCGTAGTGGGATCGATCACGCAGATCACTTCGGTGAGCGGCGCGCGGGCGAGCGCGATTTTCAACCCGCGCAGCGTGGCCTCGAAGCTCGACTTCCCGTTCACGAACGGCCGGGTGGCATCGTGGGTCTCCTGGATGCCGTCCAGGCTCACCGCGATCACCACACCGTGCTCCACCATCCAGTTCATCTTGGCCTCGTCGAGCAGCGTCGCGTTGGTAGTCACGGCGCCGACGAGCTTGCGCAGGCCCTTCTCTTTCGCCAGCTCCATCGCGCGGAGGTGATATTTCTGCAGGAGGTCCCACGCCATGAGCGGCTCGCCGCCGAAGTAGCCGACCTGGAGCTCGTCGCCGGGCTGGAGTCGGTCGAAGGTCCAGCGCAAAGACTTCTCCGCAATCTCCTGCGGCATGCGCCGCCCGAACTTGCGCCCCATGTAGCAGTAGGGGCAGCCCAGGTTGCAGGCGTGCGTGAGGACGAGGGTCAGTTCCATATCCGGCTCCTCAGGCGCTCTGCTGGTTTCGATTGACGCGCTTCAGGCCGGCCCCGCCTTTGACGTTTGCCTTCGGCAACGCGGGCGCGACGGGCATTGCATCGCCTAGCGGCTGAGCTTGGGGCAGTGCGGGCTGTTTGGGCTGCGGGACCGCTTTGACGCCGCCTTCGGCCTGGGACTGAGGCTGCGCCGGCTGCTTGGGCGGCGGAGCCGGGGGCAAGCTGCCGGGTACGGCCACTTGCGGCTGCGCGACCTTCGGATCTTTGACCATCACGTTGCCCGGCGTGGCCACCTGAGGCTGGGCGGGCTGCACGACAGCCGTATCTCCGCGAATCTGGGCCTGCGGCTGCGCTAACGGCGGCTGTTGGGGCTGGACCTGCACGGCCATCTTGCCGGGCGCCGCCGCTTCCGGTTGCGCGGGAGGCGGCGTAACAACCGCAGCCTCGCCGGGAGGCGCGACTTGCGGCTGCGCGGGAACGGGCCCGCCCTTCACCGCGACGGGCGGCGGTACTCCGGCGGGCAGATTCTGCGGCTGCGAGAACGCTTTGTAGGAGAGGTATCCCACCGCGCCTGTCGCCGCGGCGCCGACGAACCAGAGAAAGGTCCGGCGGTCGGCGTTGTACTCGTCCGAACTCGGATACCCGGGCTCGCCTTCGGGCGTGGCGGGTTTGCGTTCAAGTGGCATCGGTTCCGCTCCTTAAAGTCCAAGGTATCTGACGCAGTCTAGCCGATGGGGTTGCGGAAATTCAGCAAGTTCCTGCTACAATAACCCTTAGATGACACGTGTTCGCGGCCATTTTGCACATGGGCGGCGGCGCATGTTCTGCTGCTTTAGACGATTCCGCTGCGCAGCCTCGCCTGCCCCCCTACGCACGCGATCCTCTTTGCTCGTATAATCTCACCCTACCCCTCCTTACATAAGCGCGGGGATTTCAACAGAGCCGTTCATCCGATTTGGTTATTACGCCCCCCGTTCCGTTCTTTGTGCGTCTTCACTTCTTCGTGTCTTCGGGGTTTGCTGTTCGCCGTTCAAGCCCGGCTTGCCTTCTGATACTCCCGCGGGCTCACGCTGTAGTGCTTCTTGAACTGCCGCGAGAAGTAGAACGGGGACTCGAAGCCCACGTCGCCCGCCACTTCCTTCACGCTCCGCCCGGAGAACTCCAGCAGCCGCGCGGCCTGCCGCAGGCGCAGCTTGAGCAGATACGCGATCGCGCTGTCGCCGGTCTCTTCTTTAAAACGGTGCGCGAAGCGCGAGGCCGAGAGTCCCGCGATGCGCGCGAGCTCCTCCACGCAGTGCTCCTCGGCGAGTTGCTCGGCCATGCGTTCCACCGCGCGGCGGATGCCGGGCGAGAGCGGCCGTTCGCGCGCCGAGAGCGCCTGCTCGCGCGCGGCCAGCAGGAGCACTTCTTCGAGCGCGTTCAGCGCCAGTTCTTCCGGCATGCCGCCGCTGCCCGTCTGCGCGTCGCCGTAGCAGCGGAAGAAGGCCCTGCCGATGCGTTCGCGCGCCGCCGGATCGGCGATTGGCAGCCGCCGCAGCCCCTTGCCCTCGGCGGGGAACGCCAGCCAGTTCATCCACGCGGGCCGTGCGATGAAGTGCGCCCAGACGAAGTCCCAGACTTCGTCCGGCAGGCAGCCGTAATCGTGGTACGCGCCCGGTTCGAGCAGCACCAGGTCGCCGGGCAGCGCCTCCATCCGGACACCCTCCTGCAAGTACAGGCCCCTGCCTTCGAGCGTGAAGGTCAGGACCCAATCCTGCGTTCCCTTACTCCGAACCACATGGTACGGCAGGCGCTCGCGGAAGTGCCCGCTCACCAGCAGCCCCGGCGGCCCGGTAGGCGTGTCTGGAATGCGCGCAGAAACAAGTAAGCCTTTATTTGCCATAAGATTATGCGGTAAGTAACCCAAAGAAGTCTAACGCGCCCGAGGCGGCGCAGCCCTTTGGGAGCGCCGGCGTCTCGCCGGCATGTTCGCTCCTAACCACTTATTTAGCAGTATCGTGCATGTGAACGGCGGTCAAGGCCATTCCACATACCCTGGATACAGGGTACATATCTTCACCATTGGCAGCAAGTTCGTACAGGAATCGTTCAACGCTTCGAAAGGACCGGGCCACGATGAGCAGCGTAGCGATGGAAGCACCGGCGGTCACGCAGGAAGAGCTCGCCGCGTACAACCGCGACGGCTTCCTGATCAAGAAGAGCCTCTTCTCGCGCGAGGAAGTGAAGTTCATCGTCGATTACTTCATGGACATGCACGCCCGCAAGGCGATCCCGGGCTACACGTTCTACAACTCGCCCGAAGAAGCCGGCAACGACCCGCTCAAGCTCTACCCGCGCATCATGCACCCGCACCGCTGGGACAAGCCCTCGCTCGGCTGGCTCCTGGACAAGCGCGCCGCGGACGTGCTCCGCGCGCTGCTGGGTGAAGAACCCGTCGCGACGCAGAGCATGATGTACTTCAAGCCGCCAGGCGCGAAGGGCCAGGCGTTCCATCAGGACAACTTCTACCTCAAGGTCCGCCCCAAGAGCTGCATCGCGTTCTGGCTCGCGCTGGACGCCACCGACCCGGACAACGGCGGCCTGCAGGTCTGCCCCGGCACGCACACGATGGACGTCGCCTGCCCCGAGCGCGCGAACCTCGAGATCAGCTTCTCGACGGAACTCGTCCGCCCGCCCGCAGGCTGCAACCCCGTCCCGGCCAATCTCGCGGCCGGCGACGCGCTCTTCTTCAACGGCTCGGTCGTTCACGGCTCTACGCCGAACATGTCCAAGGACCGCTGGCGCCGGAGCTGGATCTGCCACTACGCGCCCGAATCCATGCGCGAAATGGCGCACTGGTACTTCCCGATCCTCGACATGCAGGGCAACGAAGTGCAGTACCACGGCGCCGAAGGCGGCGGCCCCTGCGGCACCGAAGCCAAGGGCGCGCACTAACGACAAGATTCAGGAATCAGGTTTCAAGAGCCGGAGAGCGAATTGCTCTCCGGCTTTTTTGTTTTGAATGCTCGGGTATAGAGCACTCAAGCTAAGCGTCGCAGCACATGCTGTAAGTTATGCTTTGTCACCGAATTTCTATGCGGGATTGGCGACGGCGATTCAGAATTTCCTACCTGGACAATGACGGTTAGATAAGTTGCATCTCTCGCGCCGGCAGAAACGGACTGGTATCATTCAATCGAACAAGGGTACCGTTTTGCTCGCACGTAAACGCGAACCAGGGGATTTGGTTCCGTTTCGAGTCTATGGGGCCGAGAATGAACAACCAACTGCTATTGGGAACTCGCTTCATCCGTTCACCCATCTCCGCGATCTTATCCTGCAGCGACCTTTGGGCCGCCTCGACGCTCCCTCGGTAGTAAGCTACAAGCACTCTTAGGGTTGAAACAATATGGCAGAGTTTGCAGAGTTCCTTTTGATAAGTCTCTGGATCGTTCTCGTGCTCGAACGCAATTTCTATATCGAAATTGCCGTCCTCTGGTTGCCGCCGAACGTACCCCATAAGGTCCAAACGCATATACTCCCTATCCACGCGCAGCTTATAGGCTTTCATGGTCGATTCGGCTACACTCACGGCCAGGCCAGTCCAATTCGGGGACGAAGTTAGCGTTAAGGATCGTTCCTGAAAAGATAAGGATTGGCAACGAGACCGCATGGCCTCGCGGTAGTCGAGCCAAAACTTCTCGGGCGTTATTTCCATGACCAACGCACCTCTAAATTACGGGGCGAGATTCGGTCCGTCCTATCTGTAAGCAGTGCTAATCAGTAGACACACGGCCGAAAACATGAACTGCGCTTCAATCTTCGTCGAGGATTCCATTTCGTGTTGGTCTCTATTTCGTATAAGGCGGCAAACGTCCGCGAGCTGCGCAAACTCGCGGCATTGACTATCGCTTGAGGCCCCCAGCAATTTGATCTTGTCGGCCAGAGTTTCAGTTTTAATTGCCTTAATCCGGGCCTGCTTGAACCTTCGTTCAACGGCCACTTCAATCGCCGGAGATAGCGCACGGGCTGCGGCCGTAAAGTTGTTTAGCCCCATCGATTCCTGCGCCTCGATCAAGGTTTTCTTGAGATTTGGGTCAGCCTCAATGCATTCCTGGACGCGTTCATCAAAGCCAAGGCGTGCAAGTGGTGAGGGACCTTGATCCTCGGTTGTTCTGAACCGTTTCGCAAGAACGCTCACGAACATGATGATCGATTGTGCGATCTCCGAAACCAAGGATGGATCTTTTTTAATTTCGTTGATCCGTTTAACGATATTGGGCAAGCACTTGGTGAACTTTTTGTCGTCAAAACTTGCAAAGATTGTGGTAATGCCTCCGGCCTCTCCAACCCAATCAGCCTCCGTTCCACAGTAAGACAGCAAGCTATAGTGCGTGCTGGCCAATGCCTGGAACATGAATATGTCCTTTCTTCCGTATTTTTTCATTATTTGTGATTGCGCATGGCAAAGGTCCCACGCTCTTCTGGCCATATCCGCTTTGGTTCCAACATCGAGGATCAGGTAAGCGGCACGTCCCAAGAGGCGACCACTTGCACTTCCAAGGTCAAATTGAGTTAGAAGTTCCTGTTTTTGCATCAATTGGTGAACTGCTTTACTGTCCAAGATATTGACCAAAGATTCCATACGCTTAGTCCAGTACCATCCCCAGAAAAGGGATCTTGAAATACTCCGCATTTTCTCGTCTGGAATCATCATTTCTTTTTCATATCCGGACTCGCCTCTAAATACTCCGCATACAAATGCTTCTTGCGGCGTCAACTCATTCGCCTTCCAGTCCTCATTTTTCGACATCACATTAAACTCCTGGCTGGTATCGGTGATAGAGCACTCAATCTAACCTTACCATCGCGCGCATCAAGTTTGGTCCTCTATGATCAAGTTCTCTAAATTCCTCTGAACATGCGAGATCGCCTCGTCGCGCCGTTCGCTTGGCCTGAAAGGCCAACAGGTGATAGCCCAGGGTCGCGTCCCAGCTTTTGGGGACGCTACCCTGGGTTGAGGGTATACAAAAATCTTCCCCCTCCCCAACGCCAACACGAGAATCGTGTTGGCGTTGGGGAG
>JACQFI010000107.1 GCA_016200135.1 Planctomycetota bacterium | reverse complement strand
CGCGCGATGACGCCGGCAGTGAAAGCCGTCGATGCCAGCGGCGCGTGCACGGCGACGCTCACCGGCGTCCACGGCAAGCAGTTTCGGCTCGGACTGAGCGGCGCCAGCTCCTGCGCCCTCTCCGGAAATGCCGACCGAATGGATGTAAGACTGAGCGGGGCGAGCACGTGTACGGTGACGGGCAGCGGCGACCGTGTCGATCTCCGGCTCAGCGGCGCCAGCAAATGCACCTTGAGCGGACACGCCGAGAACCTGGCAGTCGAGTGCTCCGGCGCATCGCGCTTGCTCGCCGCCGGACTTAAGGCTCAGTCGGTGAAGACCAAGGTAAGCGGCGCTTCCCGCGTCGAAGTCACGGCCCTTCAGGATCTCAACGCCCGAGCGTCCGGCGCCTCCACGGTCCGCTATGCAGGGGCGCCCGCCATGCTTCAGCAACGTGCCAGCGGCGGTTCGACGATTGGACCCAAGTCCTAGTAGAATTCTCACTTCTCGCCGGAAGTTGACACCAGCGCACCGTCGGCTACAATCCGCGCTGGGGCAATCAGCAACTCCATCTTTCCTCGTTCCTCAGTCGCTGCGACGAGGATCGATCACGAATCCGGGGAACACCATGAGCGAACATCCGTTCTTAGTGGCGCACGAGGGCACGAGGCGAAAGCGCGGCATTAGAATGCTGCCCGCCGTTGCAGCCGCTTTGGCGATCGGCTTCTCGGTGTACGCCTCGCGCGCAACGGTGTGGCCTGCATTGCAACCCGGCCCGTCGTCCCAGCCTGGCGCCGCGGCGACGGGTGACGACAAGGCGACGGCCAACGCGGTGGCTAAGGCCGACGCGTTCTTGCAGACGCTCGATGCCCAGCAGCGCGGCAAGGCACTTCTGGAGTACGACAGCCGCAAAAAACCCGACTGGTCCAACTTGCCGGTGACGATGGTGCCGCGCAACGGCCTGCGGCTCGGCGAACTCACCAAGGCGCAACGCGCCGCCGCCCTGGACGCCGTGGCCGCCGTGCTGAGCAAGCAAGGCTTTCAAAAGGTCACCGACATCATGAATGCCGATGACCAGCTCGTGGGCAAGGACAACAAAATGAGATTTGGAACCGACAACTTTTACCTCGCCCTGTTCGGCAAGCCGTCGGAGACGCAACCATGGATGCTGCAATTCGGCGGCCATCACTTGGGCATAAACGTCACCATCGTCGGCAAGAACACGGTGCTGACGCCGACTCACACCGGCGCGCAGCCGACCTCCTTTAAGAGGGACGGCAAGACGGTGCGGCCCCTGGGTCCGGAGAACGACCTGGCGTTCAAGCTGGTCAACCTGCTGGATGCCAAGCAGCAGGCGCAGGCCGTCCTTGGAGCCGAGCACCATCATGCCTTCCTTGCCGAAGACTGCGCCTTCGCGCGAGCGCAGGATGCCGCAGTCGTCGAGCATGTCGTCCACGAACGGGTGCACGTCGGCCAGACGCAGCGCGGTGGCTTCGCTTAAAAGCTTGCCGAGCGTCTCCTGATTGACCACTTTCTCCTTCGGTGTCTTGTCGCAGGACCACTCGTTCTTGTCCTTGGGGCGCGTGAAGATCGTGGACGCGCGCTCCTTGAACTCGTGCGTGTCCATGTCGATCGAGTAGTCCCGGATGCCGATCATGCGCAGGTCGCCCGAAACGATCTTGAGCAGGTCGGTCTCGACCCAGTCCTTAAAGCTCGTGCTGATGTCCACGTCCACCTTGGCGGTGTAGACGTCGTTGCTGGCGCCTTCGCGCACGTAGCTCACGTCGGCCTTTTCGGCCTTCTTGCCGACGATCAGGTCCACGACCACGGCGCCGCTCGCGTCCTTGAGCGTGACACGCTTGCCGCGCCCTTCGGGATCGGCCGTGCCTTCCTTCAGCGGATCGACGACGCCGAGGTCCGCGAAGAACTTGGGGTCGTTGGTGACCAGCGGCCCGCGCGGAATGTTCAGCACGCCGCCGGCCGTCCGGCCCACGCGCGAACCGCCGTCCGCGGGGTAGTCGTATTTCGTCGGGATCACCCAGACGTTATCCTTGCGCGCGACCTCGAAGACCTTCGAGTCCTTCGACTCCGCGTCCCAGCTCGCGACGCGCAGCGAGGTGATGTCCTCGGGCTCGATCCGCTTGCCCTCGAGCGTCAGGAGCTGGCCCGTCTTCTCCGCCTCTTTGGCGGCCTCGGTCTTGTGCGGCCACCACGTCCAGAGGGTCGTGCCGATGGCCAGGAGCACGCTGCCAACAAGCGCTGCGGTGAGTTGGGTTTTCATTCGTCCTTCCTCCTGCGCGAATCCGGAATGCTCAGGCTCTCGCCCAGCAGCCGGTTGACGAACACGCCCAAGGCCAGCGCCGCGAGCACCAGGGTGGGGGTGAGCAGCGCGCCGGCGCGGATCGTGTTGCGGACCTTCTCGATCTCGCGCTGCTGCTCGATCTTCGCGTCGCGGATCTGCAGGTCCTGCTTGAGGCTGATGTCCTGGATGTCCACGTCGAGCTGCCGCTGCGCGGTCTCGCGGACTTGCTCTTTCAACTGCTCCTTGGTGTTCTCATCGTACTCCTTCGCTTCGTCGATCTTCTTGATGCGCTCGTCGAACTCCTTCTGCTTCGCGTCCATCATCGACTTCGCCTCGTCCTTCGCCTTCGTTTCCGCCTCGCGCTTTTCCTTCTGCGTGCGCTTAACGACTTCTTCCTGCGCCACCAGCGGCCGGCGCCGCGGCTGCCGCGCGCGCAGGGCCACCAGGTCCTTGTCGCCGGCCAGCACGTCCACGCAGTTCGCGATGAACTGGACGTTGCGCAGCGTCTGCAGGTCCGCCAGCGCGTCCGCGGAGAAGCGCTTCTGTTCGTTGCGGTAGAACTGGAAGAACTGGTCGTGCGCGAAGTCCGAATCCGCGATCACGATCACGTGCACCGATTTTTCACCCAGTTGCCCAAGGCCCTTGGGCTCTTCCTTCTTCTCGTCTTTCTTCTCGGCGTCCTTCTTGTCGCCGGACTTCTCTTCGCTCTTCGCGTCCGTCTTTGAATCGGTCTTGGCCTCGCTCTTCGCGTCGGATTTGGCTTCGGACTTCGCGTCCGACTTGGCCTCGGTCTTCTCGTCCGTCTTCTCGCCGGACTTCGCCTCGTCCTTCTTCTCGAACGGATAGACGCGCTTCATCTTGCCTTCCACCTCGACGGCGATGGAGGCGCGCTCGCCTTTGTCTTTGATGTACGACTTGGGTTTTACCTTGCTGAAGCCGCGGCCCATCATGCCGGGCATCAGGTGTTCCTGGAAGGCGTTCGTGCCCCAGTCGGAATCCACCACCGGCTGGACCACCGGCGTCACCTTGATCTCGCCGCTCTTGTCCGGCGCGATGCGGATCGCGCCGGGCCAGGGAAAGAGCAGCGCGTCGATGCCGACGGTCTCGTCCGTCTCCTGAATGCCTTTCATCTTCTTATTCGACCAGACCAGGCTGTGCTCCCAGTCGTTGCGGAACTGAAAGCTCGGGCTGTAGTCCGACCAGAGGATCTGGTTGTAGTCCATCTGCAGGCCCAGCGCGCGCAGCAGCGGCTGCAGGTCGCCCTTCTCAGCCGGGGGTTGTTGCTGGCCCATCATGGGATTCGGCGGCTTTTTGCCCTGCGAAGACGCGATGTCCGGCCCGGGCGGGAAGATCGGCAGCGGGTCTTCGGTGAGCAGCGCCGGGCGTCCTTCCCAGATGTAATCGTGCAGCCGGTGGATCTGTTCCTCGCTCAGCCGCGAACCCTGCGGCACGAGCAGTACCGCAATGGCCGGGTCCACCGGCGTATCCAGGCTCACTTCGCGGATCTCGTATTGCTTGCGCAATTCGCCGACGAACTCCCATTCCGGAGTCTGCTGCGGCTGGCCGAAGCTGAAGTCGAACGAGGCGGTGAGCTTGAGGTCGGTGCTGACGACGCCCGCGATCTTCTTCTTGGCCGTGCTCGCCGAACGGATCGCGCGCAGGACTTCGTACTCCACCGAGAGCCCCGGGTCGAAGTGGTCGATGCGTTCCGTACGCGAGCCGCTCCGCACCACCACGCCCAGGAACGCCTCCGTCTCGTCGCGCCCCGCCGCGGTCTCCATCACCACCTTGCGCGGCGTGAAGCCGTACTGCTGCGTGGCCAGCGTGCCGGCCTCGTCGAGCGGGTCGGCGGGCCGGTAGAGCGAGAGCTTCATGCGCGCGCCCATCTCGCGCTCGAGCGTCTTCAGGACGTTCTCGACTTCCTTGCCTTTCAGCACCAGGTCTTCCGGAAGCTGCTTGCTGATGAAGGCAACGACCGTCACCGGGTCCTTCACTTCGCCCAGGATCTTCACGCTCGCGGGGCTCAGGCTGGAGAGTTTCTCGTTGGTGGCATCGTAGTCGACGGCCTTGCGGTCGGCCTGCACCGAGAGGTTGCTCAGGGTGATGGCCGCGGCGGCGAAGATCACGCCGCGCGCCACGATCGTCGCGTACTGCGTCTTGGGCCAGCGGCGGCTCGAGAGCAGCAGCGCGGCGAGCCCCAGGCCCAGGCTGCCGGCCACGGCCGAAAGTACCACGCCGCCGAACGGAACCAGCCCGCGGTTGAACGGATCGAACCATTCCACGTACCAGAAGAAGCCCATCGCGCTCGCGCAGAAGAGCACGCCCAGGACGAACCCGATCGCCGGCAGCGCCACCAGCGTGCTCGCGAGGATGCTCAGCGAAGTGAAGACCAGCCCCGCCAGCCACCAGCCCGCGTAGTTGGCAAGGACCAGGCCCCAGTCCGGCGTCCCGAGCTGGCAGACCCAGTAGACGTTGGAGAGGCTGAACGCCATCGCCAGCGTGAAGAAACTCACCACGCCCAGCCACTTGCCGAGCAGCGCGTCGCCCACGGTCATCGGCAGCGTGAGCAGGTGTTCCTCGGTGCCGAGCTCGCGCTCGCTCGCCCAGCTTCCCATCGCCAGCGCGGGCAGCAGGACCACCAGGAGCCACGGCATGTAGAGCTGCAGCGGTTCCAGGTCGGCGATGTTGCGGGTGAAGTACGCGTCCGGGAAGAAGAGCAGCCCGACCGTGATCGCCACGAAGACGAGGATGAAGACGTAGCCCAGCGGATTGAGCAGCAGGCTGCCCAACTGCCTTCTCCAGATGGCGCAGATGGCGTCGAGATTCATGCCGCCACCCCTTTCGTGAGTTCGCGGAAGCGCGCTTCCAGGCCGCCGTCCTTCGCCAAGTCCGCTGGCGTGCCCTGAAAGCGCAGCCGGCCCTCGCTGATCAGCAGTACGTGGTCGGCGATCGCTTCGACTTCCTGCAGGATGTGCGTGGAGAGCAGCACCGCGCGGTTCTTCTTGGCGAAGTTCCGGATTAGGTCGCGCACGACAAAGATCTGGTTCGGGTCAAGGCCCGAGGTCGGTTCGTCGAGGATCAGCACTTCGGGGTCGTGCAGCATCGCCTGGGCCAAGCCCACGCGCTGCTTGAAGCCCTTCGAGAGCTGCCGGATCGGCTTGCTCCAGACTTCCTCAAGCTGGCAGTCCTTGGCTACGCGCTCGACTGCGCTTTTCAGAGCGCCGCCTTTCAGGTGCCGGATCTGCCCGACGTAGCGCAGGTACGCCGCGGGCGTCATGTCCGGGTAGAGCGGCCCGGCCTCGCCCAAGTAGCCCATCACCTTGCTGCCTGCGATGCGCTCGGTGCTCATCTCGTTTCCGGCGATGTACGCCTTGCCCGCGCTTGGCGCCAGCGCCCCGGTGAGGATGCGCAGGGTTGTCGTTTTTCCGGCACCGTTGGGCCCAAGGAACGCGGTGATCGAACCCCGCGCCACCTTGAAGCCGACATCCTGGATGGCCGTGAAGGAGCCGTAGTACTTCGAGAGCCCCTCGGCCACAATCAATGCGTCGCCTGTCCCGGAGGACATACCCTTCTCCTTTTTTCTTACCCAACTTGGACGGCCCAGCGCGAGAAAAGACGCATCCTTTACGTCACGTCAGCCGCGCCGTAGCTCTCAAGATGCATTCTGTTTGCAAAAATTTAGGTTATGCATGCCCGTTTAAGCATGACCGCTGTTTATGGAGACGTTTGCCCGCTTGGCAAGGTTCCATTTCTTATCCGACCTTCTGTGAATGCAAGACGAAATCCGAGTCTCTGCCTTCACGAAAATAGGAGCCAAAGCCGCTCACCCATGAGAGTTCAGCGCTAAAAGTAAACTGGCGGTTGCAACGTGCATGACTTCCTCTATGAGTACCCATTGGTTAGCATTAAGGTGGGCGCGTAACAAGTACATCGCGGCTCAGCAGCAGCAACGGGGAATCCGAGGTTGAGCAAGAAATCCGCCGAACCCGAGCCCGCCTTCTCCCTCCCGGTCAAGCCGCCGGAGAAGCCCGTGGCGCTTTATTACCGCTCGCGCGCGAACAGCAAGGCCGCCAAGCCGCAGTTCGACGAACTCTCGCAGCGGGTCGCGAAACTGAAGGTGGAACCCGTGGAAGGCGACGAGGAAGGCGCGCACTGGCTGCACCGCTACGATAAGGACGGCCAGGAAGTCTGGAGCACCCGCCATCCTTCTCTGCGCGAGACCTTCTGGTATGCCGAATGGGAGTACGGCATCCCCGTGGACCAGTGGGGCGCCTGACGTTCGCGAGGTTTATTTTTCGCGCTTGCTGCCAGATTTCTCATCGGTTCCGCCGAACTTTCCAAAACAGTCGTCCGCCCGCGTGCAGCCCTTCTGGCCGATGGCTCCGATGAAGGACTCCTTGCCATCCGCGGGATCGCCTTTGCTCGCCAAGGGACTGGTGGCGCTCGGCGCGTAGCGTTCACGATATTGCGCGAGAATCTGCGAGACCTTGAGCTTGCCGGCCCACGCTTCGCCGATGTCGATCAGCACCTGAGCGGACGGACCTTGGGCGAAGCCGGGGTCGCCCTTGATGTCGTGCGCGCCCGCGTCCTTGCTTTCCACGATTCCCGATGCGTAGAGTTCCGCCTTGGGGGATTGCGGGTTGAAGAAGCAGTTGTAATCGGCATAGCCGATACGCGGCTCCGAATCCTTTTCGTCCTTGCGGTTCACGAGCGGCTTGATCGGATTGGTTACGCACGCGCCGCTAAAGACGTTGTTCCGGACGCTCGCCATGCCGCAGCCCTTGGAGATCTCGATAAAGGGCGCGTTGAACGCCTGGAAGTTCGTGGCGCCGCCAT
>JACQFI010000098.1 GCA_016200135.1 Planctomycetota bacterium | reverse complement strand
CTCGACGCCGCCGACGTGGACGCCTACGCCCCCAAGCCCGCCGGCGAGGCCGCCAAAGAAAACCTGCGCCGCCGCGGCCTGCTCTTCCTGGCCTCCGGCGACTTCCCCAAAGCCCGCGCCTACTTCACCCAAGCCCTCGCCTCCGGCCAACTCACCGCCCAACCCTACCTCGACCGGCTGGAGATCTTTGAAAAAGGCGAGGTCGAGGTCCGCGCGAAGCGCGACTGGGTCGCGGCGGAGGAGAAGTTCAAGGCGCAGCAGCTCAAGGAAGCGCACCTGATGTACCTGGCGTTCGAGCGGGAGCACGCAAAGACCAAGGTGTACGCCGAGAACGCCGCGGCGCTCAAGCAGCGCATCGCCGCCATCGAGGCCGCGCTAAACCCGATCAAGCCGGGGCTCGTCGCCATGATCTACAAAGGCAACGAGTTCAAGCCCGAGGACCTGCTGCAGACGCGCGTCGATGCGAAGGTCGAGTACGATTGGGGTGGCGGCGCGCCGGGCGAGGGCCTGCCAAGCGACAACTTCAGCTTCCGCTGGCTGGGCGCGGTCAAGGTCGAGAAGGCGGGGCACTATACCTTCGCGACCTCTGCGGACGACGGCACGCGCATCTTCGTCGACGGCAAGCAGCTCACCAACGACTGGACCACGCATCCCTCGACTCGAATCGCGGGCGAGATCGACCTCGCGCCGGGCCTGCATGAGTTCAAGCTCGAGTACTTCGAGGGCGGCGGCGGGGCGGCGTGCAAGCTATATTGGGCGCTGAAAGACGGATTTGGCGAAGGCATCATCCCGCCTGATGTCCTCTTCCACGATCCGAAGCTGGAAGGCAAGCCTGCGCCACAGCCGGAAAAGAAGCCGTAGTGCCCTTCGTGAAACCCGGCACCTCTAAATAAAAAAAGAGGAGCGCGGCGTCCGAGCGCCACGCTCCCCTTCCCTGCATCGGGCTTCTCTTCAGCGGTCCGAGGGCTTGTACATCGGCAGGTAGCGGTAGTAGACCTCGAGGCAGAGGCACGCGAGCGCCGTCTGGCCGACGCGGCCCCAGTATTCCGAGTACGCGCCGACGGGGTCCCAGGAGCCGTCCTCGTCGCCGCCCTTGCGCTGGTTATCCAGCAGCGCCTTCTTCATCGCCGTGTTCCACTCCTTCCACACATCGCCCTGCTGCTGAAAGGTGCAGAGGGTCCCGTAGTACCAGTAGTAGAGATCGACGCTGCCGCCGTTGCCGTCCCACTTGGGCACGCCGCCTTGCTTCACGAAGAAGTCGACGCCGCCTTGCAGTTCGTCGCGCTTCCAGCCCAGGAACTGGCGGCAGAGGCAGCCGATCGCCGTGGTCCGCACTGCCGCGCCGGGCGTGGTGTAGCCATAGCGGTGGCCGCCGTATACGTCGTTTGGGTTGCCCTTCTGTTCGACGCTGTCGAGGAACCGGATCGCGCCGGCCAGCGCAGCGGGATCGGTCTTGAGGCCCGCGATCTTGGCCGACTTGAGCTGCATGATGAACCAGCCGGAGACCGAGAGGTCCGCGGTGGGGCTCTTGGGTCCGTAGCGCCAGCCGAGTTTCTCGGAGTTCTCGCCCTGCTGGTGCTTCTCGATGCTGTAGTCCACGCCCTTCTGCGCGGACTTAACGGTATCGGGGATGTGCGACATGCCCGCGGCCTCGGCCATGGCCAGCCCCGCGATGGCGTGGTGGTACCCGATGCCGTGGGTCTCGCCCTGCTTGTAGTAGGCGCCGCTGGGATTCTGGATGGACTCGAGCCAGTAGACCGCGCGCTTGACGTTGTCCCGGTACTCGCCGACCTTTTCCGTGTGGCCCGAGCCTAGGAAGGCCAGCAGCGCCAGCCCCGTCACAGCCACGTCCGCCTGCTTGCCGCCGTACTTCACGCAGTCCCAATGCCCGTCGGTTTCCTGGTGCTTGGCGAGCCAGCGCAGGGAGTCGTTGGCGGAAGTAATGAGCTTGTCCGAACTGGTGTTGAACCGCTTCACCATCCATTCACGGCCGGCTTTATTTCGAAAGCCCCAGAGTGCTTTTCCGGGACCTTTGTCCGCGCCGGTGCCCATGCCCATGCCGCCGCCGAACCCGCCGCCCGTGCCCAGCGTGGATTTCCCCGACGCACCGATCATGTCGTCTTCGAGGCCCGCGCCATCCGTGCCGCCACCGCCAGCCTGCGTGTCGCGCGTATCGATGGGCAGGTACTCGGAGGCCTCTTGAACGCCATGCGCTCCTTTGGTGTCTTCGAGGTCCTCGTTCTTCGTCTCGTCGTGATCGCCTACCTTGACCTTGTCCCAGACCTCCTTGGGCAGCATAAACTTCGCGGCCTCTTCGGCGTTCTTATCGATGCCTTCCTGCGTGAACTTGGAGAGCAGGGCGTTCGTATTGGCTTCCTGCGCTCGCACCTCCAGTTTGCTCACGGTCTGCGGATGTTCGAAGATCGTAGTCACAACCTTCTGGTCGGGATCCAGCGAGTTGACGGTCATCGTAATGAGGCCGACTAGAAAGATGACGAGCAGATGGAAGGCCAGCGAGAGGCACCACCAGGGCGTGTGCGCGAAGGCCCAGCCCGAGGGCAGGCCCGCGTTATGCGTTTCTTCGTCGTGCTCGTCCGGGAGGTCTTCGTCGTACTCGGGAGGAACGGCGTTCGGCCGGGCCATGGATCATCTCCTTGCGCCGGATAGGGCCATCGCATTCAGCCGAATTAAACCGAACTACGGCGAAATGACGGGCGCCCGACGCGGAATTTCCAAGCCGACCTCGCAGGTATAAACGAACTGCGCGCCGAGTTCCGGCACGCAATTCAGGAAGAATTCGTAACGTGGAACTTCCAGAGGACTAAATCGATCTACTTCTCGCAGATACAGTACAGGTTCTTCTCTCCACGCAGATACATCTGCTTGCCGTCGAAGACCGGATTGATGATGAAGGACTCCTGGCGTTCGTCCCAAGTCGCGCTCTGGCCGCTCTCCTCGATTTTGTTCTTGGCCACGAGCTTGTATTCGGGGCCAAGTTCCAGCACCAGGGTGTCGCCCATGTTGCCCTGCACGTAGAGGTACTTGCCCGCGATGGCGAGGCTGGCGGAGACCCCGGCCACATGGAGAGAGCCTGTGGACCAGAAGAGCGCGTTGATATCGAGCTTGCGCTGATAGATGACCGCGCCTTTCTTGACGTCCACGACGATCAGGTCGCCTTCGGAGTCCACGCAATAAAGCAGCCCTTTGTAGCAGATGGGCGAAGCGGCGTAGTCGTGCTTGCCCATATGCAGGAACGGGAACTGCGGCGGCGAGATATCCAGCGGGCTCAGGTTCTTGACGGTCGCGCCTTTCGGCCCGCCAGCCGAGATCTCCATGCGCCCAAGCGGGCCGAACTGCGGAAGTGTGTAGACGATGCCGTCCTCGGAGACCGGCGAAGCGATGAGACAGCCGATGTTGGGCCACGCGCCGTGAATCAATTGTCCGTTGGAGGCGAGCGCTACGCAGTTGCCCGTCGGCGAGACCAGCGTGGCCGTGTTGCCCGCCATGACCTTGGCCCACGTGCCGTACATGCACATGGGTCCCGTGTTCCAGGTCGTCTGCCATGCGACTTGGCCGGTCTTGCAGTCGAACGCCTCGAGCCCCTTCATGTAAACGATCACCTTGCCATCCACCAAGATGGGCGAACATCCGTAGCCGTGATGCTGCCAGCCCGCGTTGTCCACGCGAATCCACTGGCGCTTGCCGGCCAGGTCGTAGCAGGCGGTCACGCCGGTGCCGAACCATGCGTAGACATACTTACCGTCGCTGCACGGCGACATACCCGCGTAACCGGCGTTCCCAACCGATTCGGCGTTGGGCTTGTACTTCACGGGGTCGACCTTAAGCATCAGGTCCTTCATTTCCTTCAGGTGCTCATCCCGCACCGCGGGCGCTTTGGTGGATGGCGGACTCGCCAGCAGCGCCGCGTCGATCGCCTCCACCTTGGCGGCCAGCGCGTCCGCATCCTTGATCTCCGGATGGTTCAACCTTTCCGAAGCGTCCGCGGCATCGTTATAGCCGTTCGAGCGAACCCAAAGCACCTTTCCGTTGGCCTTATCGAAGCAAGCGAGAAAGTGGGGCTCGTAGCAGATAAAGAGTTTGTCGCCTACCACAATCGGCGGTGAAGCGCTGAACGGGAGCGGCACGGACCAGGCGATATTGCGGCTCTCGTATTCGCAGGGCTCGGAGCTGTGAAGGTCCAGCTTTAGGTAAAATTGCGACCTACATTCATTCCTGAAAACCTTTGCCAGAAGACTGTTCCAGCCCTTCTTAACCGTGAACTTATAATCCCGCACAATGATGGGCTTGCCGTTCAGCCAGAACTTCGCGGTCAGGCTTTTGGAACCTATATAATTCAAGCGCGGCCGGAACGTGAGCGTGCCGGCGACCGGAGCGTAGATGTAGGTGTGGGCATAGATGATCTTCTGTTGAACATCCTTGCCGAAGACCGCCTCGAAATCGGCGAAGTGATTCTCGGTCTTGAAGACTTTCCACGGGACGCCCGCGGCCTGTTCTCCGGCATCGGGCTGTACGTCCGCTTCCTTCGGAAAGAGCTCTTCCTCCAGCGCCTGCTTGGGGTCTTTCGGGTCTTTGACGTCCAGCGGCCCGAGCACCAGCCAGTCGGTAATGACGCCTTTCGAGATCGAGGTCCCGCTCTCGCCTTCCGCCTTGGGCCGCGCTGCCTGGCAGCGCAGTCCTTTCATCACCGGGCCAACGCGCTCCCAGGAGATGGGCGGCGTCGCATCGGGATAGACACCGCTGCCGTCGTTGCGCCAGCCGGTCGGCTTGGGGTCATCCGCGGCGGCTAGAACCGCCGCCTGCAGGACGCAGGCCAGGAAGACGCTTCTAGAAAGCTCACGGCGCATGGTTTACCCCTCTCTATGGTTCCTTACCGTCGTATACCACGGTTCAATAGGCGAAAAAGATGCATCTACATATCTTTTCTTACCTTTCGGTTGCTCATGTGCGGCTTAAAATGGCCGGTATGGAGACTTACGCCTCCTCACTGATTGACGGCGGCTACCACGTCTGTACTCCCCAATGGAACAGCGGCGCCGGGTATTATGCCGATAGCCATCACCTCTACATTCCGAGGTCGGGCCAGGCGAAGTACGCCATAGCCGGCCGGGAGTGGACGCTGCGGCCCGGATTCGTCTACCTCCTGCCCGGCTACCAATGGATCCGTTTCTCGTGCAAGAAGCGCATGCTGCTGGACTGGCTGCACTTCAGGCCTGAATCGTTGGAGATCGATCTGCGGATCATACAGTTCAAGGAAGGCATGAGTTGGCCCGCGGAAAAGTGGTCCTATTGGAAGCCCGACTACACGCGCTGGGATGAACTCTTCAAGTCGCGCCCCCTCAGCCTTGAATACCGCACGCAGGCGATGTTGACACGGATGTATTCGGATCTGCTCGAGGCGGCGAACCCCGTCTCCGACGCGCAGCGGATACATATACAGTCCATCTATGTGCTCTTTCCGGCGATCGAGTTCATGAACCGGCATTTCATGCGCAATCCGCCGCTAAAAGAGATCGCGGCCAGCGTGCACCTGAGTCCGATCTACTTCCATCGCTCCTTTCACCAGATCTTCCGCATCACTCCGCACACCTACCAGGCGCGAAAGCGGATGCATTTCGCGTGGGATCTTCTGCGCAGGGGCGGAACGTCCGTCGCGGAAGCCTCAAGGAAACTGCATTTCGCCAACCCGTTCTACTTTTCGCGCGCGTTCAAGAAATTCTTCGGTGTCGCGCCGATGGAGGTAAGGATGGGACGGGTTCCGCGACCGCCTTAATGGAAGTGTCCTTCCGGCCAACCTGCATACCATTTGCGTTCTTATACATCCCTTTGCCTCTTCATCCTATTTTCGTCTGGCGGTGAATACCAAGAGTGATACAAGAATTGGACAATAATGCCCTAGTTTTGCATCTGGTTTTACTTCAACGCGGCAAGGGGTTTATAAAATGCGCATGCGCTGCCTATGGATATATCTCGCCGCAAGCCTGGCGCTTGCTTTGTCTGCGGCGCGCTCGGAAGACCTGACACCAGATAAGACCAGCACCGTTAAGCCGCCGGTGAAGTCCGATTTTGGCGACCTCTCCATCGAAGAACTGATGAATATCAAGGTCACCTCCGTGTCCAGAAAGGAAGAGAAGGTTTCCGACACCGCCGCCGCGATCACCGTTATCACGGCGGAAGACATTCGGCGCTCGGGCGTGACCTCTATCGCGGAAGCATTGCGGATGGCCCCAGGCGTCAACGTGGCCAAGATCGATTCGCACACCTATGCGATCAGCATCCGCGGATTCCAGAGCGGGCTGGCGAACAAGCTGCTCGTGCTGATCGACGGCCGCTGCGTCTATTCGCCCCTTTACTCGGGCGTGTACTGGGACGTGCAGGACACGATGCTGGAAGATATCGAACGCATCGAAGTGATTCGCGGACCCGGCGCCACGGTCTGGGGCGCGAACGCGGTCAACGGCGTCGTCAATATCATCACCAAGCACTCCAAGGACACGCAAGGCGTTACGGCCGCCCTATCGGCGGGCACGCAGGAGACGACGATCGATTCCGTGCGCTACGGCGGCAAGATCGGCGCTGCGGCCACCTACCGTTTCTTCGTGAAATACTCGAAGGCGGAGGAACTGGGCCTGGCCGGCAGCGGCTTGGCCGCGCACGATGGCTGGAGCGTGGCGCGCGGCGGCACCCGCTTCGACATCAAAGCCTCGCGCACCGATTCGGTGATCGTCGAGGGCGACTACTACAAAGGCGTACATGAAGAGAAGCAGCTTCTGGCGCAACTGACGCCGCCGTTCGAGGTTGGGCATACGCACGACGCGAGCATGTCCGGCGGCGACGCGCTCGTACGTTGGGGCCACAATCTTTCCGACACCTCGAACACGTCCTTGCAACTCTATTACGACCACACCGAGCGCGACGAATTGAAGCTGGACCAGGACATCGACACGCTCGACCTCGACTTCAGCCATCACATCAAGCTGAGCCGCAACGAGATCGTCTACGGCCTCGGTTATCGGCGCGTGCGAGAAAACCTGAACCAGACCTTCACCGCCGCTTTCGATCCCGACGGCCGGGCGACCGATCTTTTCAGCTTTTTTGGACAGGACGAGATTACGGTGCTGAAGGACACGTTCTTCGTCACGGTCGGTTCGAAATTCGAGCACAACAGTTTCACCGGCTGGGAGATTCAACCGAGCGTCAAAACGCTCTGGCGGCCGGCGAAAGATCAGACGGTATGGGCCTCCGTCTCCCGTTCGGTGCGGACCTCGGCGCCGACCGAGACCGACCTCCGCGCGAATCTGCTGGCCTCCAAGCCCTTCTTCTTCCTTCCGCCCATCGTGGCCGCGCTCTTTCCAAATCGCGATATCCCGTCGGAAGCGGAGTACTCCTACGAACTCGGCTGCCGCGCACAGCTCCACAAGCGTTTCTCCCTCGACGCTGCGGGCTTCTTCAACCAGTACCACGGCCTGCGCTCCAACGAAGCCGGCGCCTTTTTCGTGGAGCGCCTGCCGTTGCCCCTTCACATCACCGTTCCCATCACGCAGCAGGCGGACATGCGCGGCGAGACGTACGGCGGCGAGTTCTCGGCCAACTGGGATCCCATCGACCGCGTGAAGTTCAGCGCGGGCTATTCATTCCTCAAGATCCTCCTTCATAAGGATAGCAACGCGCGCGCCAAGGACGCCGAGATCGCCGAGGGCCAAACACCGGAGCATCAGTTCCAGTTCCGCTCGCTGGTCGACCTGCCCCATAACCTGCAATTCGATACGGCCGTCTACTTTGACAACCGCCTCAAGTCGATCGGGTTCGACTCGAATAAAAACGAAGCGATCGATTCGCCAAGCTACACGCGCTTGGATGTCCGGCTGGGCTGGCGGCCCACAGAGCACTTGGACCTGAGCGTCGGGGGCCAGAATCTGTTGAAAACACGCCATGAAGAATTCGGCCCGGGCAGTTCGGAAATCGAGCGGAACGTCTACCTGAAATTGACGCTAAAGTTCTAACCACGGCGCTAAGAGAAACCGTATGCGTTTCCGGATGGCCATCCTGGTGTTCTTCCTCTGCGCATGGGTCTCGGCCTACGCCGAAGATTCCCTGGAATACAAAGTCAAGGCCGGCTTCCTGTTGAATTTCATCAAGTTTGCCGAATGGCCCGCGGCGGCGCTCGGCGACAAAGACACCCCGATCGTCATTGGAGTGCTGGGCGACAATCCGTTCGGCCCGTTGCTCGAAAAGACCGTGCAGAATCGCGAGGTGGACGGACACAAGGTTTCGGTGCGGAAATACAAGCAGGCCAAGGACGCGCGGGAGGCCCATGTTCTGTTTATCGGGATGAAAGGCGAGCAACTCGCCGGCGCCCTCAAGGCGCTGGAAGGTTCGCCCACGCTTACGGTGGGCGAATCCGATGCCTTCATCGACGCCGGAGGCATGGTGCGCTTTGTCATTCGCGATGAGAAAGTCGGGTTCGAGATCAATCCGGCCTCTGCCAAGAAAGCCGGACTCAAGATCGGGGCACAATTGCTCAGATTGGCCAAGATCGTCGGCGCCAAGGGCGAATAGGCATGCGCCTGCGTGATCTGTCCATCAAGTGGAAGTTCGTTGTTACCATTATGATCGTTTGCGTGTCCGCCATTCTCGCCTCCGTAGCCGTTCTTTTCGCCTTCGAATACTCGGCCATGGAAGCGTTGCTGGAGCGCGACCTGGAATCGATCTCCCGCGTTTCGGCCTCAAATTGCACGGCCGCGCTGACGTTCGACGATCCCCAGGCCGCGAACGACACGCTCTCGGCGCTCTCCGCCAAACCGGCCATCGAGGCCGCGGGCCTTTACGACAAGGAGGGCCGCCTCTTCGCTTCCTACCGGCGCGCGGACGATAAGAATACGCTGCCTGAGCGTCCCGGCTCCGACGGCCTCGAGAAGGCGTCCCATCTGACGCTCATCGGCCCGGTCATGCTCAAGCAGGAGCGCATCGGCACGATTTATGTGCGCTCCGACTTTTCCACCTTAAGCAACTGGATCGGAGCCTCGGCATGGGTATTTGCAGGCGTGGTGCTGGCGACCGCGCTGGCCGCCCTGCTCCTTTCGTCGCTTCTGCAGAAACCGTTCCTGGCGCCGATCGTGGAACTGGCGGACATCGCGCGCCAGGTCAGCGCCAAGAAGGACTACTCGCTGCGCGCCGCGAAGCACGCCGAGGATGAATTGGGCCTCCTGGTCGAAAAGTTCAACGAGATGCTGGCCCAGATCCAGACCCGCGACTCCGCGCTCGAACAGGCCCGCGACGAGCTTGAAGTGCGCGTGCAGGAGAGAACGCGCGACCTGCAGGAGACCAACAAAGAGTTGGAGGCCTTTTCCTACTCGGTCGCGCACGACCTGCGCGCGCCGCTGCGCGGCATCGACGGCTTCAGCCAGGTGCTCCTCGAAGACTACGGACCCCGCTTGGATGAAACGGGCCAGGAACACCTTCAGCGCGTGCGCTCCGCGACCCAGCGGATGGCCCAGCTTCTCGACGACCTCCTCAGCCGCTCCAAAGTCACGCGCAGCACGCTGCGCCCATCCCAGGTCGATTTGCATGAACTGGCCAACGCGGTTCTCGCCGACCTGCGGCGGCAGAATCCCGAACGCCAGGTCGAGGTGACCGTAGACGCCCCGCTGATCGCGAAAGGAGATCCTGGACTGTTGCGCATCGTGTTGGATAATCTATTGGGGAATGCGTGGAAGTTTACGTCCAAGAAGGAGCGCGCGCGCATCGAATTCGGCAAGACGCAGGCGGACGGCGCGAGCGTTTTTTTTCTGCGCGACAACGGAGCCGGATTCGACATGGCCTACGCCGCCAAGCTCTTTACGGTCTTCCACCGCCTGCATAAGGCCTCCGATTTTCCGGGCACGGGCGTGGGACTGGCGACGGTGCAGCGCATCGTCCAAAGGCACGGTGGCCGGATCTGGGCCGAATCGGCCCTCGAGCAGGGAACGACGTTCTATTTTACCCTTCCTAATGCGGAGGAACGCCCATGAGAGATAAAATTATCCTGCTGGTCGAAGATAACCCGGACGACGAAGTCCTGAGCCTGCGGGCGTTCAAGAAGAACAACGTCACCAACGAAGTGATCGTTGTGCGTGACGGCCAGGAAGCGCTCGATTACCTCTTCTGCGCAGGCGCTCACGCCCACCGCGATACCAGCATCCAGCCCACCGTCATTCTGCTCGATTTAAATCTGCCGAAAATCGACGGCCTGGAAGTCCTCAGGCGCATCCGCGCTGACAACCGGACCCGGTTACTCCCCGTAGTGATCCTGACATCCTCCAAAGAAGAACAGGACCTCCTGCGCGGATACGGCTTGGGCGCGAACAGTTACATCCGCAAGCCGGTCAATTTCAACGAATTCGTCGAAGCCGTCGGCAAACTGCAGTTGTACTGGACCTTGTTGAACGAGCCTCCGCCACATACCGCAAACGCGTGAGCGCTCGAAGCCGCCGCGCGCAAACCCAAGCCGCTCCAAATCCGCCCGGCCACGGACGGAGGAAGTGGAGCCACCTCTGGGATTTGAACCCAGGACCTATGCTTTACGAAAGCATTGCTCTACCGCTGAGCTAAGGTGGCGTAAGGGGTTATGATTTGGATGTACGTTGTAAAGGATGGACTTTGTAAGGTTGACTGGGCAACCCTACTGAGGTGCCTACGATGGGCAAACCGAAGAGCGTTGGAAACTCGTTTGTACATCGTTTCTGGCATCCCATAGATCAAAAACGGTGGCGCGAGGCCTGTAAACGAATTGCGAGGCATTCGCGCGACTGATTGTTAATGGCATCAGCGTACTTTGCAAGCGCAAGGACATCCTTGCGACCCCAGAGAAATAGCCTGCGCGACGTGAAGTAAGTTTTCTGGGCTATTCTTGCAAACTCTGCCCTCCACAGCTAGGTTCCGCGCCCTATGGATGCAAGGCTATCCAAGATTCCCTGAACTTGGGATGAATCTATACTCGCTAAGCTTTGCCCGTCTCGAGTTCTCCTTCCTATATAGGTTTCCAATTCTTACGAGCGTTTTCGGCTTTTCCTGACTCTGGACTGGAGTTAGCTTTTCGTACACTCAAAAATCAAGTGGAGGGAAGCGCTATGGCTAAAGCGCTCGTCCTGAAATTCAAAGCAGGACTGAACAGGCGGTGGACGTAAGAATACCGGGATCATCCCTATGGCGTGGACGAGCGAGCAGATTCTTGCCTTAGCGCCGGACGCGTCCTCGGCCAAGTCGGGCAAGGACCTCGCCTCGCCCAGGAAGTGGGTCTCTTTCGGGCGCGACGAGAAGACCGCTTGGGGCGAATGCCAGGGCTCCGGGAAAGATCCCTATCAGACGCGGATCGAACTGGCCGAGCCCGCCTTTAAATGCTCCTGTCCCAGCCGAAAATTTCCGTGCAAGCACTCGCTGGGCCTGTTCCTGCTCCTTGCCGAACAGCCGAAACTCTTCAAGCCGGGCGACGCGCCGCCATGGGTGCAGGAATGGCTCGCGTCCCGGCAACAGAGAGCCGAGAAAAAAGCAGCCAAGCAGGAAGCTGTGGCCGCGCAGGGCGACGATCCCGAGGCGCAGGCTCGGCGGGCGGCTGAACAGGAGAAGCGGGCCGCCAAACGGCAGAAGAACGTCCTGGCCGGACTGGACGATCTCGAGCGCTGGCTCCGCGACTGCGTCCGCCAGGGCCTCGCGACGCTCAACGCCCAACCCTACAGTTTTTACGAGGGGCCCGCGGCCCGGCTGGTGGACGCCCAGGCGCCCGGCCTCGCGCGGATGGTGCGCGACCTGGCCGGGGTTCCTTCGAGCGGCGAGGGCTGGCAGGGACGGATGCTGGAGCGGTTGGGGCTCATCCATCTCCTGGCGGAAGCCTGCCGGCGGCTGGACGCGCTGCCGGCCGAAGTGCAAGCCGACGTCCGCGCGCGCGTCGGTTGGACGGTGAGCCAGGAGGATCTCTCGGCCCAGGAAGGTCTCCGTGATCGCTGGATGGTCCTGGGCCAGCGCGTGACGGAAGAAGAGAAACTGCGCGTGCAGCGCTCGTGGTTGTGGGGATGCGGGACTAATCGCGCAGCGCTTCTGCTGAACTTCGCCGCTCCCGGCCAAGCCCTGGATGTCACGCTGGCCGCGGGGACCACTCTGGACGCCGAACTGGTCTTCTACCCTTCGGCCTTTCCCCTGCGCGCGCTGATCAACACACGCTACGGCGAGGCCCGCGGAGCTGAGGACGCTCCTGGCTTCGAATCTGTCGCAGAGGCCGCCAGCGCATACGCCAAGGCGCTCGCGGCTCATCCTTGGCTGGAAGAGTTCCCGGTGCTCCTGCGCGCGGCCCGGCCTGAAGGCGGGGACGGAGCATGGCGAGTGCGCGATTCCTCGGGCGCGTGGATGCCGCTCGCTTCGCCGCGCGGCGAGGGCTGGCGTCTGCTGGCGCTCAGCGGCGGCGCGCCGCTCTCGATTTTCGGAGAATGGAACGGCGAGCGCCTGCTGCCCTTGGGCGCGCGCGCCGAGGGGCGCTACGTGAGGACCGACGCATGATCGCGCAGACGGCCTGGGAAGAGCTCCTGCGCATCGCACTGCTTGGAACGGAGCGGCAGAATGCAGGGCTGCCTGCGCCCGCGGGCCGGCTCGGCGAGACCCTCGCCGTGCTCAAGGCCAGCGATCGCGAAGGTGCGGTGCTCTCCGCGTCGGCCGCTGTGGCGCTCTATCTCCGCGCCGGCCGCCTGCCGCAGCGCGCTTCCGTGGAAGAACGATCCGCCGACGCAACACTTGGCGCAAAAGATCTGCCCCGCATCGGACCACGTTCCGCCGGCCATCTGGCGCTCATGCTCGCCGGCACCCATCTCGAAGTCCTGCCCGAATGGCTTGCGGCGTGCACCGCGGCGGGAAAGCGCGTGCCCGAAGAACGGCTGCCGGCGTTGCTCGACCTCGGCGGAGAACAGGACGCGCTGCGAAAAGCTATCCGTAAGGTGCTCGGCCTGCGCGGCCAGTGGCTGGCGCAACAGAACGAGGCCTGGCACTGGGCCATTACGGAGGCGGCGGTCGACGAGAAAGGCTTTCTGCTTGCCTGGCAGACGGCGGGCACGGCGCAGCGCCTCGGCTTTGTTTTCGGGTTGCGCGAGAAGAACCCGGCCCTGGCGCGTGCGGCCGTGCAATCGACGTGGAAGGAAGACTCCGCCGAAGAAAGGGCGAGCGCGCTTGAGCTCTTCGAGACGGGGCTCTCCATGAACGACGAGCCTTTCCTCGAAGAGTGCCTCGATGATCGCCGCAAGGAGATCCGCCAGGCCGCCTTGGGCCTTCTGCTGCGTCTGCCCGATTCGCGCTTGAGGGCGCGCGCCGTGCAGCGCGTGCGCCCGCTGCTCGCGGTGAAAGGACTGCTCAAGAAGGTCCTTGAGGTAGCCCCGCCCTCCGCGTGCGGCCAGGAGATGCAGCGCGACGGCATTGAGACCAAAGGCGCGGCCGGCGTCAAGATGGGCGAGAAGGCATTCCTGCTGCTGCAGGTGCTGGGCCAAGTGCCGCCTTCGTTCTGGAGTAAGACGCTCCAGCAACCCCCTGCCACATTGTTGAAGTGGGCCGCGGCAACGGACTGGGAGGCGGCCTTGCGTTTGGGCTGGACCGCCGCTGCGAGCGCTTTTCGCGATTCTGAATGGATTGAAGCGCTCATGGATGCGTCGCCGCTCAAAGAGGAGAAGCTGACTGCGCACACTCCGGAGACCCTGGCCGCCGCGCTGACCCCCGAGAGCTTTGCGCGCATCTTCAGGCAAAAGCTGAAAGAGAACGGTGGCCGGCTGGCAGGAAAGAAAGGCGGAGAGGGCTTGGCCGGTTTGCTCCAGGGGTCTCCGCGGCCATGGACCGCCGCGCTCGCGCGGGAAGTCCTTAAAGCGTTGAAGCTGGAAACCCAAGGCGAGACGCATTGGGGACTGGCGGCGGTGCTCCGCGTTTTCCCGCGAGCCATTCCCGCAGAGGTCCTCGCTGAGGCGCTTGAAGGCTGGCCTGTGGAAGGGAAGTACTGGAATGACTGGAAAGAAAGCGTCGACGAGCTCCTGTCCGTGGTCCAATTCCGACACGACATGCTGAAGGCAATCAACGAAAGCTAACCGCCGAGGAGAATATCATGGCTGAGATCCTGCGCGCCCACGCCGAACAGCAGTTTGCCGCGGAGCTGAAATCGCTGGCCAAGGCCGACGAGAAACAGAAGCCGCCCAACTGGAAACTCTCGCCATGGGCGGTGGCGACCTATCTTCTGGGCGGGAAGCTCGATAGTGGCGAGACCATCACGCCGAAATACATCGGTAACCGCCGCGTCATCGAGATCGCCGTCGCGACGCTGGCCACCGACCGGGCGCTGCTCCTCCTTGGCGTGCCCGGCACGGCCAAGACGTGGGTCGCCGAGCACCTCGCGGCCGCCATCACGGGCGACTCGACTCTGCTGATCCAAGGCACGGCCGGAACGTCCGAAGAGTCCGTGCGCTACGGCTGGAACTACGCGCGGCTGCTGTCCGAAGGCCCTTCGCGCAAGGCCCTGGTTCCGAGCCCGATCATGAAAGCGATGCAGGAAGGAAAGATGGCCCGCATCGAGGAACTGACCCGCATCCCGTCCGAGGTTCAGGATGCGCTGATCACCGTCCTTTCCGAGAAGACGCTGCAGATTCCCGAACTCAACGAGCACGTCCAGGCGGTGAAGGGCTTCAATATCATCGCCACGGCCAACGACCGCGATCGCGGCGTCAACGAACTCTCCAGCGCCCTCAAACGCCGTTTCAATACCGTGGTCCTCCCGCTGCCGGAGAAAGCCGAGGAGGAAGTGGAGATCGTCCGGCAGCGCGTCGAACAGATCGGACGGGCGTTGGAACTTCCCGGCGAAATCCCGGCGCTGGCCGAAGTCCGGCGCGTCGTGCAGATCTTCCGCGAATTGCGCGAAGGCAAGACCACGGACGGCAAGACGAAGCTCAAGAGTCCCTCCAGCACGCTCAGCACCGCGGAAGCCATCTCGGTAGTGAACAGCGGCCGCGCGCTGGCCGCGCATTACGGCGACGGAATACTTACCGCGCGCGACCTCGCCGCGGGCCTCACCGGCGCCGTGGTGAAAGATCCCGTTCAAGACCGCGTGGTCTGGCAGGAGTATCTGGAGACCGTCGTCAAGGAGCGCGACGGCTGGAAGGACCTCTACCGGGCCTGCCGCGAGTTGTAACCGCGGCTTAAGGAACGCGTGCGCATGGGCGCTTCTGCTCTACAGATTTTCGGCATTCGGCACCACGGCCCGGGCTCGGCCCGCAGCCTCCGGCGCGCGTTGGAGGAACTGCAGCCCGATTGCGTCCTTGTCGAAGGGCCTTCCGACGCCGGCGCTGTGCTGGAATGGATGCTGCACGAGCAGATGAAACCTCCGGTGGCGCTGCTCGGTTACGTGCCCGACGCGCCCCGGCAGGCCGCGTATTATCCCTTCGCGCACTTCTCGCCCGAATGGCAGGCCCTGCGTTACGGACTCGAGCGTAAAATTACCCTGCGTTTCATGGACCTGCCCTTCGCCGTTCAACTGGCCATGGATGAGGAAAAGCGGCGGGAGGAAGCTGCGGCTAAGGCCGCGGAAGCCATAAAAGCCAAGGCGGCCCCGGCCGGCGAAGAAGCCTGCGCGACCGAAGCGATGGAGAAGAAGTCTGAACCGCACCCGCGCCATGACCCGCTGCTCTGGCTCGCCGAAGCGGCCGGGTATTCCGACAGCGAGCGCTGGTGGGAGCACATGGTCGAGGAGCGGCGTCAGAGCAGCGAGCTCTTCGGCGCCATTCGGGAGGCCCTCACGGCGCTGCGCAAGGAACTGCCGCCGCTCGAAGACGCGAAAGAACGCCGCCGCGAGGAAGCGCGCGAGGCCTGCATGCGCACGGTCATCCGCGAGGCCCAAAAGGAAGGCTTCAAACGCATTGCGGTTGTCTGCGGCGCTTGGCATGCGCCGGAACTCGATCCGCAGGGACATCCGGCCGCCGACGATGCGGCTCGACTTAAGGGCCTGCCTTCCACGAAGGTCAAGACCACTTGGATTCCGTGGACCTACGGGCGCCTGTCGGCAAGCAGCGGATACGGCGCGGGAGTCGCGTCGCCGGGCTGGTACGAACACCTTTGGCTGCACGAGGACCGCATCGCGGAGCACTGGCTGACGCGCGTGGCCCGGCTCCTGCGCGGCGAAGACCTGGAAGCCTCGTCGGCCCAGACCATCGAAGCCGTCCGGCTGGCCGAGGCCCTGGCGAGCCTGCGCGGCAGGCCCCTGCCCGGCCTCCCTGAAATGAATGAAGCGGTGCAGGCGATCTTCTGCCTCGGCTCGGACCTCCCTCTGCGGCTCATCCACGACAAACTGATCGTCGGCGAAGTCCTTGGCGCGGTGCCCGAATCGACTCCGATCGTTCCCCTGCAACAGGATCTGGAACGCGAGCAGAAGCGGCTGCGCCTGCCGCCCCAGGCTTCGCAGGAGAGCGTGGAATTCGATCTGCGCAAGGAGAGCGATCTGGACCGCAGCCGGCTGCTGCATCGCCTGAACCTGCTGGGAGTGCCGTGGGGCGAGACGCAGCGCGCACGGGGCAAAGGGACCTTCAAAGAAGGCTGGCGCCTGCAATGGAAGCCCGAGTTCGCCGTCGCCCTGATCGACGCCGCGCGCTGGGGCAACACGGTGCGGGAAGCTTCCAGCGCACGGGCGATCGACGGCGCGACAACGGCCGCGGACCTTCCGTCCCTCACGCGCCTGCTCGAACGCGTATTTCTCTGCGACCTGCCCGAAGCCGCCGAGCGGTTGATGGTAAGGCTGCAAGCCGTCTCGGCCGTAGCCGCCGACGTCTCGCACCTGATGGACGCGCTGCCTCCGCTCGCCGATGTGCTGCGGTACGGCAACGTGCGCCAAACGGATGCGCAGATGGTGGCGGGCGTGGTGGACGGCCTGGTGGCGCGCACCTGCGTCGGGCTTCCCGTCGCCTGCGGTTCCTTGAACGACGAGGCCGCGGCGGAGATGTTCGGCCGCATCGAGCGCACCCACGCCGCCATCACGCTGCTGGAGCAGGACAACCTCCGGACTCTATGGAAAGACGTTCTCAAGAGACTGGCCGACCTGCCCAATCTGCACGGGCTGATCGCGGGGCGCGCGGTCCGCCTGCTGTTCGACGCGGCGGCGCTGCCGGCGGAAGAGGCCGCGCGCAGGCTCTCGCTGGCGCTCTCAGTGACGGCGGATCCCGCTCCGGGCGCGGCCTGGATCGACGGTTTTCTGCGCGGAAGCGGCCAGATTCTCATCCACGACGAACGGCTTTTGCAGGTGCTGGACGCGTGGGTCGCCGGCCTTCCGCCGGACGCGTTCGTGCGGGTATTGCCGCTGCTGCGCCGGACTTTCAGCACTTTTCCAGCGCCCGAACGGCGCAACATGGGCGAGCGGCTCAAACGCGGGACGCCGCCGGGCCAGAAGCCGGGGCATGTGCCGGAACCCGATCGGGAAGCCTTCGACGCTGCGCGAGCGGAAGCGGTCTTGCCGCTGGTGCGGCTGTTGCTGGGTCTAGGAGCGCCTTGAACCCATGAACACGCCAAGAGCAGAATCCGGTCTCGACGGCGAGGACCGCCTGCGCCGCTGGCGGCTGATCCTCGGCGGCGAGCACGCCGACGGCATTGCCTGCGCGCTCGCCAAGGGCGAGCAGGCTATGGACGACGCCTTGGAAGCGCTGTACGGCGCCGCGAAAGCCGAGGAGGCCGCCGGCAAAAAACGCTCCGCGGGCCTGGGCGGCTCCGCGCCCAACGTCGCGCGCTGGCTCGGCGACATCCGTACCTACTTCCCCTCCTCCGTTGTGCAGGTGATGCAGCGCGATGCCTTGGAGCGCCTCGATCTGAAACAGATGCTCACCGAGCCTGAAATGCTCGCGGCCCTTCAGCCCGACGTCAACCTCGTGGCGGATCTGGTGGCGCTCGGCCAGGTGATGCCGAAGAAATCCAAAGAGACGGCGCGCCTCGTGGTCCGTAAAGTCGTGGACGACTTGATGCGGAAGCTGGCCAATCCCATGCGCCAGGCGATCCTGGGCAGCCTGAATCGCTCAATTCGCAATCGCCGGCCCCGGCACAACGAGATCGACTGGAACCGCACCATTCGGGCGAATCTCAAACACTATCAGGCCAAGTACAAGACCGTCATCCCCGAGACGCGCATCGGCTACGGCCGGCGGCGCTCCAGCCTGCGGGACATTATTCTGTGCGTGGATCAGAGCGGCTCGATGGGTACGTCCGTCGTGTACTCGGGTATCTTCTCCGCGGTCATGGCCTCGCTGCCGGCGGTGAGCACGCGCATCGTGGTATTTGACACCTCGGTAGTGGATCTGACGGAGAAAGTCCACGATCCCGTGGAACTGCTTTTTGGCGTTCAGCTCGGAGGCGGCACCGATATCAATCGCGCCCTGGCCTACTGCCAGGAATGCGTGCGGCGGCCGGCGGAGACCATTCTCGTCTTAATCAGCGACCTTATCGAAGGCGGAGTCCGGGAGGAAATGCTCAAGCGCTCGGCCGCGCTGGTGGCCTCCGGCGCGCAGGTCGTGGCGCTGCTGGCGCTCAACGACGAAGGCGCGCCGTGTTACGACCACGAGAACGCGGCGGCGCTCGCGACGCTGGGCATCCCCGCATTCGCATGCACGCCCGAT